>JAIOIW010000035.1 GCA_019912385.1 Notoacmeibacter sp.
ATCGCGCGGGCGCGGGACGAATCGTGATCGCGATCGCCGGTGCGCCGGGCTCCGGCAAGTCGACGATCGCAGAACGGTTGGCATCGCTCATCAACGCCACGACGCCTGATATGGCGGCGATCCTGCCGATGGACGGCTATCATTTTGATGATCATCTGCTCGCGGCCCTCAGGCGTCTCGAGAGAAAGGGCGCGCCGGACACCTTCGACGTCGACGGTTTTCGCCACATGCTGGCAAGGCTGCGCGAAAATAGCGAACCGGCAGTGGCCGTGCCGGTCTTCGACCGTGACATCGAAATCGCCCGTGCCGGCGCCCGCCTTGTACGGAATACCGCAAACGTCATCGTGACGGAGGGGAATTACCTCTTGTTGAGCGCCGAACCGTGGGTGCGGTTGCGGCCGTTGTTCGACGTCACCGTTTTTGTGCAGGCGGACGAGGCGACGCTTCGCGCACGCCTGGAGGAGCGCTGGCGCGGCTACGGGCTTGACCAGGAGCAGATTCGCGCCAAGGTGGAAGACAACGACATCCCGAACGGGCGTCTTGTCTTCAAGGGAAGCTGCGAGCCCGATTACCGCGTGAGGACATGACAGGCGGGGCGCGGTGACGACCCGTTACAGAGCGCCATGGTGCTCCGGCCCCAGACGACCCTGCGCAGGTGTTTCAGGCGCGGCGTTGCCCATGATCGGCAAAAGCAAAAGCCGTCCTTACTTCAGTTCCTTGTCCGGCGGCAGGGCGACGTTTTCCGGTGTGCTCGTGCGAAGGATATCCTCCAGCCATCGCCTGAACTTCTGAAGCGGCGCGCGCTGCGGTCTCTGGCCGGGCCAGACGAGATAGTAGCTTCCCGGGCTTGGGGCCGCTTCGCCATAGGCTTTCGCAAGCCGGCCGTTGCTGATCTCGATCTCGGCCAGGTAACTGGGCAGAAGGGCTATGCCCAACTCGTGAATGGCGGCCTGGGCCATGGTCGAAAACTGGTCGAACAGCATCCCGCGCAAGCCCTCGACCTCGACATCATGCGCCATGAACCAGGACTCCCACGCATTGGGGCGCGTCTCGAGGTGAAGCAGGGGGAAGCGCAGCAGATCGGCCGGCGCGAACACGGGTTTGGCAAGAATGCCCGGCGCGCAGACCGGCAGGACCTCTTCCTGCGCGATCAGCAGGTACTCGGCGTCCGGCCAGTCCTTCCGGCCGAAATGGATGGCCGCATCGAAATCCTCGTTGCGGAAATCGAACGGCACCAGACGCGTCGACAGGTTGACGGTCACCTCGGGGTGGCGTGCGGCAAAGTCCTTCAGCCGCGGCGCGAGCCAGTGCATGCCGAAGGCCGGGAGGATCGACAGGTTCAGGCTTCCCCCGGTCGGGTTCGCCTTGAGCTTGAGCGAAGCCCGCGACAGGTCATGCAGCAGTTTGCGCACGATCTCGCAATATTCCTCTGCCGCGGGGTTGAGAGTGAGGCGCGTCCCGTTGCGGATGATCAGTTGAAAACCGAGCTGCGCCTCCAGAACCTTCAACTGCCGGCTGATCGCGCTATGCGTGAGCGACAATTCCTCAGCCGCCGCGGTGGCGCTGCCGAGGCGGTCGACAGCCTCCAGCGCGAGCAGCGAGCTGATCGACGGCAGAAAACGGCGCGGTCCGATCATGTTACATTTCCTCACATCTCTGACAGGTTTTATCGCTAGGCCCGGCGAATAAAAAGTCATAATTTCTCGGCAAAACTCGCTTATTGTGTGGATACCGCCCTTGAGCTTTGCGAACAATTCCATGGGGCTTTAACCGGCGCTCGGGAGCTTCGCGGTTCAGGCGTTCCGACAGGGGCAGGGAAAGCGTGCAGGGAAAGCATGGATCGCGCCGACATCGTTCATGAAAATTTTCTGCGCCGGGTCGCATCGGGCGATCTGCCGAAAGGCGCGGCGCCATCGGGACCGCTGGGCCCGAATGAGGCTGTCGCGGTCTTCCGCGCGGGCTGTCTTTCGCGCGCGCTTGACCGGCAAAGCCGGGTCATGCAGCGGGCAGGACAGGGCTTCTACACGATCGGCTCGTCGGGACATGAAGGACTGGCGGCTATCGCCATGGCGCTGAATCCGACCGACTTGGCCTTCCTGCATTATCGCGACGCAGCCTTTCAGATCGCGCGCAGCGGCCAGGTGCCCGGCCAGTCGATCGCCTGGGACATGCTGCTGTCCTTCGCTGCGTCCAGCGAAGACCCGATTTCCGGCGGGCGGCACAAGGTCCTGGGCTCCAAAGCGCTGAACATCCCGCCGCAGACGTCCACCATCGCCAGCCACCTGCCGAAGGCGGTCGGCGCGGCCTATGCGATCGGCGCGGCGCGCCGTCACCGGCCCGAACACCAGGCGCTGCCGGACGACGCGATCGTCTACTGCTCCTTCGGCGACGCCTCGGCCAATCACTCCACCGCGCAGGGTGCGTTCAACACCGCGCAATGGACCGCCTACCAGTCGATTCCGCTTCCGCTCCTGTTCGTTTGCGAGGACAACGGGATCGGGATTTCGACGAAGACCCCGACTGGGTGGATCGCCGCGACCTTCGCCAACCGGCCGGGCATGCGGTATTTCTCCTGCGACGGGCTCGATATCTACAACGCGTACGGTGTCGCCAGCGAGGCCGCGCATTACGTGCGCACCCGCAAGAAGCCAGCCTTCCTGCATGTCCGCACCATCCGGCTTTACGGCCACGCCGGTGCGGATGTACCGACCACTTATCTCGCGCGCGAAGAGGTCGAGGCCGAGGAGGCAAACGATCCGCTGCTGCATGCCGTGCGGCTGATGGACCAGGCCGGCGCGCTTTCCCCGGCCGAGGCCCTGGCGATCTATAATGAATCGAATGCGCGGGTCCAGCGCATCGCCGCCGAGGCGGTCACGCGTCCCCGGTTGAAAACCGCAAAGGACGTAATGGCGAGCCTCATCCCGCCGAAACGCGCCTGCCGGCCGACCAACGGCCCGCACGCCGATGCCCGCGGGGCTGCCTTCGGCAGCGACCTGAAAGCCATGGACGAGCCGCAGATCATGTCGCGCATCATCAACTGGGCGCTGACCGATCTGATGCTGGAACATGGCGAAATCGTCATGATGGGCGAGGATGTCGGCCGCAAGGGCGGCGTCTATGGCGTCACGCAGAAGCTGGTCAACCGGTTCGGGCCGGACCGGATGATCGACACGCTTCTCGACGAACAATCGATCCTCGGGCTCGCCATCGGCATGGCACAGAACGGCTTCATTCCGCTGCCCGAGATCCAGTTCCTCGCCTATTTCCACAATGCGGAGGACCAGATCCGCGGTGAGGCCGCGACATTGCCGTTCTTCTCCAACGGTCAATACACCAACCCGATGGTGCTGCGGATCGCGGGCCTGGGATACCAGAAGGGCTTTGGCGGCCATTTCCACAATGACAATTCGGTCGCCGCCATCCGCGATATCCCCGGCGTCATTCTCGCCTGCCCGTCTAACGGGGCGGATGCAGCGCGCATGCTGCGCGAAAGCGCGCGGCTGGCGCGCGAGGAACAGCGTGTCGTGGTCTTCCTCGAACCGATCGCACTTTACCCGATGCGCGACCTGCACGAGGCAAAGGATGGCGGCTGGATGACCCGCTATCCCGATCCCTCGCAGGTGATCCGGCTGGGCGAAGTCGGTATCCACGGCAAGGGCGACGACCTTGCCATCGTCACCTTCGCCAACGGCTATTACCTGTCTCGTCAGGCCGAAAAGCAATTGGCGGAGAAGGGCGTCAAGGTGCGCGTCATCGACACGCGCTGGCTCTCGCCGCTGCCCGCCGATGCGCTGATCGAAGCGGTGAAGGGCGCAAGACGCATCCTCGTGGTCGACGAGACCCGCCGTACGGGCGGGATCGCCGAGGCGCTGATGACGCTGTTTTACGAGCGCACCGATGTGCCGCTCGCCCGCCTGACAGCGGAAGACAGCTTCATCGCCACCGGTCCTGCCTATGCCGCGACCATGCCGTCTGCAGACAGCATATACGAAGCCGCGATGGCCCTTGTCAGGGGCGCGAAATGAAGACGGCGGTCGTGATCTGCCCCGGTCGGGGCACCTACAACAAGCCGGAACTCGGCTATCTGAAGCGCCATTTCGCCGACAAGGCGCTGCTCGGCGTGTTCGACATGGCGCGCGACCGGCTTGGCCAGGACACGCTCTCCGCGCTCGACGGCGCGCCGTCCTTCTCGGTCTCGAGGCACACGCGCGGCGACAATGCCTCCGCGCTGATCTACGCCGCGACATTGGGCGATTTCCGCGCCATCGACGAAGACCGGATCGAGGTCGTCGCCGTCACCGGCAATTCGATGGGCTGGTATTCGGCCCTGGCGGTCGGCGGCGCGTTGACGCCGCAGGCGGGCTTCGAGGTGGTCAACACCATGGGCACGCTGATGCAGGAGGCGCTGATCGGCGGCCAGCTCATCTACCCCTTCGTCGGCGAGGACTGGCTTCCCGATCCCCGGCGCAAGGCCGAACTCATGGCACTTGTGGCCGGGATCGCCATGCGGCCGGGCCATGTGCTGGAGCTTTCCATCGATCTTGGCGGCATGCTGGTGCTCGCCGGCAACGAGGAGGGACTGGCGGCCTTCGAGCGCGCGGTCCCGCCGCTCCAGGGGCGGTTCCCGATGCGTCTCGCCAACCATGCGGCGTTCCATACCGCGCTGCAAGCGCCGGTTGCCGAACGCGGCCGAACGCGGCTGTCGCACGCGCTCTTCGACCAGCCGCAACTGCCGATGATCGACGGACGCGGCGCGATCTGGTGGCCGGGCGCTACCGACACCCACGCGCTGTGGGACTATACGCTCGGCCACCAGGTGACCGGGACATACGACTTCACCCATGCAATCCGCATTGCCGCGCGGGAATTCGCGCCCGATCTGTTCATCGTCACCGGCCCGGGGACGACGCTTGGCGGCGCGGTCGCTCAATCGCTGATCCTCGCCGACTGGCGCTCAATGCGATCAAAATCCGATTTCCAGACACGACAGAGAACGGAACCGCTGCTGGTCTCCATGGGCATGGATGACCAGCGGGCGGCCGTCACGAAGGGAGACTGACATGAGCCACGCCGATGCGCTGAAAGCCGCGGGTTTCACCGAACGCGACCTGGCTGGTGGTACGCTCGCCGTCCATTCGCCTATCGACGGGGCGGAAGTCGCCAGGGTGCGGGAAACCGATTCCGCCGACATGCCCGCCATCATCGCGAAATCGCAGGAAGCGTTCAAAGCCTGGCGCACCGTGCCAGCCCCGCGCCGCGGTGAACTGGTGCGCCTGCTGGGCGAGGAACTGCGCGCGGCCAAGGAAGAACTTGGCGCTGTCGTCACGCTCGAGGCGGGCAAGATCACCTCCGAGGGCCTTGGCGAAGTCCAGGAGATGATCGACATCTGCGATTTCGCGGTCGGACTTTCGCGCCAGATCTACGGGCTGACCATCGCTTCCGAGCGCCCCGGCCACCGGATGATGGAGACCTGGCATCCGCTCGGGCCCTGCGCGGTCATCACCGCCTTCAACTTCCCCGTGGCGGTCTGGTCCTGGAACACGGCGCTCGCGCTCGTCTGCGGCGATCCGGTCATCTGGAAACCATCGGAAAAGACACCGCTCACGGCCATGGCCTCGATGAAGATCATGGAACGTGCGCTGAAGCGCTTCGGCGACGCGCCGGAGGGCCTTGTGCAACTGGTTATCGGCGGCCCGGCGATCGGCGAGGCCCTCGTGGACTCCCGTGAGGTGCCGATCGTCTCGGCTACCGGATCGACCCGCATGGGCGCCATCGTCGGGCCCAGGGTCGCCGCGCGCTTCGGTCGGCCGATCCTGGAACTCGGCGGCAACAATGCGATGATCGTGGCGCCGTCGGCCGACCTCGACATGGCCGTGCGCGCGATCGTCTTTTCCGCGGTCGGCACCGCCGGCCAGCGTTGCACCTCGCTGCGCCGGCTGATCGCGCATAATTCGATCAGGGATGATCTGGTCGCGAAACTGGTAAAAGCCTATGCCAGCCTGCCGGTCGGCGACCCGCGCAAATCGACCACGCTGGTCGGGCCGCTGATCGACCATGGCGCGCGCGACCGGATGCAGTCGGCGCTGGAGAAGGCCAGATCCGAGGGTGGCACGATCCATGGCGGCAGGACCGTCGCCTCGGGCGTGCCCCAGGGCGGCGCCTATGTGGAGCCGGCGATCGCCGAGATGCCCGCCCAGACCGACACGGTCCGCACAGAGACCTTCGCGCCCATCCTCTACGTGCTCGGCTACGAGGATCTGGAGGAAGCCATCGCGCTGCAGAACGACGTGCCCCAGGGCCTCTCTTCCTGTATCTTCACCCTGAACATGCGCGAGGCGGAAACATTCATGTCGGCGGCAGGCTCCGACTGCGGTATCGCCAACGTTAATATCGGTCCCTCCGGGGCCGAGATCGGCGGCGCGTTCGGTGGCGAGAAGGAAACCGGCGGCGGGCGCGAATCCGGTTCGGATGCCTGGAAGGCCTATATGCGCCGGCAGACCAACACCGTGAACTATTCGGCTGAATTGCCGCTGGCGCAGGGGGTCAAGTTTGACATCTGATCCTCTCGTCAATTTGTGGCAGGCCACCTGCGCGGAGAACCCGGAAGCCCCGGCGCTTGAGGGCGATGTCGCGGTCGATCTTGCCATTGTCGGCGGCGGTTTCACCGGCATGGCGGCCGCGCTCGGCGCGGCGGAAGCGGGCGCTTCGGTCTGCCTGATCGAGGCAAGGGACATCGGCCATGGCGGCTCGGGACGCAATGTCGGCCTGGTCAATGCCGGCCTCTGGCTGCCGCCCGACGACATCGAGCGCACACTGGGCAGGCAAGCCGGCGAGTGCCTGATCTCCGAACTGGCGCGCGCGCCCGAACGCGTCTACTCGCTGATCGAACGGCACGCCATCGCCTGCGAACCGGTGAGAAACGGCACGCTGCATTGCGCCCATTCCCCGGCTGGCTACGCCGATCTGCAATCCCGCCATGCGCAGCAGGCCGCGCGCGGCGCGCCGGTGGCATTGCTCGACGCGAACGAGGCCCGCGCGCGCACCGGATCGCCGCGCGTCCACGGGGCGCTGCATGACGCACGGGCCGGCACGGTGCAGCCGCTGGCGCTCTGCCGCGGCCTGGCGCGCGCCGCGCTATCCGCCGGCGCGCGGATTCACGGCCATACACCGGCGCGGTCCGTCGCCCGCGATGGCGACCTGTGGACGATACGCACGGACGCTGGAACCATAAGGTCGAAGGCGCTGCTGCTCGCGACCAATGCCTATCACCAGCCGTTCGCCGAGGTCGCCCCGCCCCATTACGTGCCCGTGCATTTCTTCCAGTTCGCGACCGCGCCGTTGAGCGCGCGCCAGCTGGAGCAGATCCTGCCGGAAAAGGAAGGCTGCTGGGACACGGCCCTGGTGATGTCGTCCTTCCGGCTCGACCAGGCGGGCCGCCTGATCGTCGGCGCCATGGGCAATCTGGATGGCCCGGGCGGCCCGGTCCATGCGGCGTGGGCGCGGCGCATGCTGGGCAGGTTGTACCCGCAACTTGCCGGCGTCGCCTTCGAGCACACCTGGTGCGGCCGCATCGCCATGACCGGCGATCACATTCCCAGGATCGTGTCGCTGGGCCCCGATGCGCTCTCCTGCTACGGCTACTCGGGGCGCGGGATCGGACCCGGCGTCACCTTCGGCACGCTGGCGGCCGAGGCGCTGCTGAACGATGACATGACGCTTCTGCCGGTCAAGCCAGTTTCCGCACACGATGAGACGTTCACCGCCGCCAAGGAAATCTACTACGAAACCGGCGCGACCATGATCCATGCGCTCGCGGCCCGGGTGGGCTGAACGTCTACCGGTCAGTTTCCAGCAGGCTCCAGCCCGCACCAGTCGGCGATGAACAGCGCTGTGGCCTTTGTCACACGGCGCATGCTTTCCAGGTCCACGCGCTCGTTGAAACCGTGGATGGCCTCGGCATGCGGGCCGTAAACCAGCGCTGGCGTGTCGGCATAAAGGCCGAAGAAGCGGGCATCGGTCGTCGCCGTGATCGCGGCCCGCTCCAGCGTATCGCCCGTCACGATGCCGTGTGCCGCCTCCAGCGCCCCGATGGCCTCTTGCGCCGCAACACTGCGGTCTTCCGCCAGGGTGTAACCCTCGGCGTGAAAGCCGTGATAGACGACTTCCGGAAGGTTGTTCCGCAGGAAGTCGTTTTCGCCGGCCGCTTTCATAAGCGTGGCCTCGATTTCGTGCCTGGCTTCCGCGATGTCCTGGCCGGGGAAGATACCGATCCTGACGTCGAAGACGCACCATGCCGGTACCGAGCTCGCCCAGTCGCCGCCGACGATCCTGCCGATATTGAGGTTCAGGGGATGGTGGACATGTTCGAACTGAGCGTGCCGGCAACCCGGCGCATTCCAGCGTTCCTCCAGGCCATGCAACGCCTCGATCAGGGGGATTGCCGCCTCGATCGCGTTGGCGCCGCTCCCGGCATAGGCCACATGCGTCGGCAGGCCCCTCAGGTGAACCTGGAACCAGATGACCCCGACCTGGGCCGTGACGAGTTTTTCGCTGAACGGCTCGGGGATCAGCACCGCATTGGCCCTGTAGCCCCGCTGCAGGCAGGCGAGCGCGCCGTTGCCGGTGCATTCCTCCTCGACGACCGACTGGACGAAAACATTGCCGGCGGGCGCAAGCCCGCAGGCACGCAGCGCGTCGAGCGCAAAGAGGTTGGAAGCCAGGCCCGCCTTCATGTCGCCCGCGCCGCGGCCATGCATCCAGCCGTCCCTGACCACCGGTTGGTAGGGCGGCGTGTTCCACATTGCGGCCGGTCCCTCCGGCACGACGTCGATATGGCCGTTGAGGATGAGCGAGCGGCCCTTGCCAGTTGTCGTGCGATGCGTGCCGACCACGTTCACCGCGTCATCGTAGTAGCCGATCACGGGTGAAAAGCCGGGCAGGTGGCGGATGTCGTCGACGTCGATTTGCCAGCGGTCGACCTCGTATCCCCGGTCGGCCAGTTCGCGTGCCATGAAGTCCTGGGCGCCCTGTTCGTTGCCCCGCGTCGAGGGGTAGGCTGTCAATTCCGCCAGGAACGCGACCTGCCTGTCGAAGAGTTCGTCGACGGCCGACAGGATGGTGGTTTGCTGCTTTTCGTCCATGGGTTCTGACTCTAAAACACGGGTATCCTGCCTTCAGGCAGGGCAAGAGGTGCACCGGTTGCATCCAGCACGGAGTCGATGCTCGCGCCATCGGCCAGTTCGCGCAACGCAAATCCTTCGGGCGTGACGTCGATCACCGCCAGGTCGGTGAAGATGCGGTCCACGCAATGCCTCGCCGTGAGCGGAAGGGTACACTCGCACAGCAATTTTGGCTTCCCGTCGCGGTCGGTGTGCGTCGTCAGCACCACGACGCGGCGTGCCTTCTGGGCGAGTTCGATGCCGCCCCCGGCGCCCGGAGAAAAACGGCCCGGGATTTTCCAGTTGGCGAGATCTCCGGCCGCAGACACCTCGAACGCGCCCAGCATGGTCAGGTCGAGCCGCCCACTGCGCACCAGCGCGAACGACACGGCGCTGTCAAAAAACGCGCTGCCCGGAATGGTCGAGACATAGGCGCCGCCGGCGTCGATCAGGTTGCGGTCGGCGCTTTCCGGCGGCAGCGTCGGGCCGATCCCGGACAGGCCGTTCTCGGTATGCAGGCAAACCGGATAGCCCGCCGGCAGGTGATCGACCACCCTGGTCGGCAGGCCGATCCCGAGATTGACGACCATGCCCGGCGTAATCTCCCGGGCCGCGCGCGCGATCATCCTGGCCTTAGCGTTGGACAACGTCATACTCCGCGGTCAGTTCCTGCAATTGCACCACGCAGTCGACGAAGGGGCCGGGCGTGTGCACCTCGTCGGGCCGCAGGCCGCCGAGGGGCAGCAGGGTTTCCGCTTCCACGATGACCAGGTCGGCAGCCATCGCCATGAGAGGATTGAAGTTCCTCGCCGTGGCCGTGAAGTCGAGATTGCCGAAGACGTCGGCGCGGTTGGCATGGATGAGAGCCACATCGGCGCGAAGCGCGGTTTCCAGCAGCGCCTGCTCGCCGTTCAGCTCGAAGGCGGGCTTGTTTCGCGCGAGGTCGGTGTCCATGCCGATATCGGTCAGGAACCCCTTCAGTCCCGCGCCGCCCGCCCGCACGCGCTCGGCCAGGATGCCCTGGGCGCAGAACTCGACCTCGATACGGCCCGCATTCATCAGTTCGATGGCGCGCGGGTTGAGACCGATATGGGTGGTGATCAGCCGGGTCACCTGGCCGTTGGCCAGCAGGTGGTCGATCCCCAGATGCTTCTCGTTGGCGTCGTTCTTGATGACCGTGAGATCCTTCTGGCCCTGGCGAACCAGTTCCCGGATCAGGGTGAAGGGTGTGCCGGGAACGCCGAAGCCCCCCACCATCACCGTGGCGCCGTTCCCGATCCGGGCGACGGCTTCCTCTATCGCCATGGTCTTGTCGGGAAGGATCATGCGCGGCGCCCCGTAACCGGGTTGCATAAATCACCGGCGCACGGTCGGTGCTCTCGTGCGGACTTCGCGCGGCAGGCGAGGGGAATGTGCGGCAACGGCGTCACGCGGCGTCGGCCCTTCCGAGCCCGGTCTCGGCGGCGAACTGGTCCAGCGCTGCGACGAGGATTTCCATGAGTTCGTCGATCTGGCCGGGCGTGATGATCAGCGGCGGGCAGACGAGGAAGTGGTCGCCCTCCACTCCGCCGCGCGTACGCCGCGAATAGATGATCAGCCCGCGTTCGTAGGCGATCTCGACCAGCCGGTTGTACGCATTCAGTTCCTTTGGCAGCGGCGCCATTGTCTCCCGGTCGTTCACCAGTTCGAAAGCGAGCATCAGGCCCTTGCCGCGCACGTCGCCGACGAAGGGATAGTGCTCCATCAGCTTCTCGAGTCGGGCTTTCAGGATCTCGCCCATGTCCATGGCGTTTCCGATCAGGCCCTGCTCCTCGATCTCGTTGAGGACGGCCAGCCCGGCCGCGCAGGCGAGCGGATTTCCCGCGTAGGTGAAGCCGTGCAGGAAACCGCCGGCATCGAGGATGTTCTCCACGATGTCGTTACGCGCCACCATCGCGCCCAGCGGTGCGTAACCCGCCGCAAATCCCTTCGACAGGGCCACGATATCCGGCGTGATGCCCCAATGCTCTGCGGCGAGAAACCTGCCGGTCCGCCCGGCGCCCGACATCACCTCGTCATAGATGAGCAGGATGCCGAACTCGTCGCAGATCTCGCGGATGCGCTGGTAGTAGCTGTCGGGCGCGACGAGCGCCCCGGTCGACGCGCCGCCCACCGGCTCCATGATGAAAGCCAGGACGCTTTCCGGTCCCTGGGCAATGATCTCGTCGCGCAGCAGATCGGCATATTTCAGCCCGCGTTCGTGGTCGCTGAGGTTGTCGCGATCGAGATAGCACGTCGGGGCGGCGATCTTGGGCATCGTGCGCATCATCGGCTCGAACGGGCGCGCCAGCGGATCGTATCCGGTGAGTGCCAGCGCGCCCAGCGTGCAGCCGTGATAGGAGGGAAACCTGGAAATGACCTTCCATCGCTTCGTCTCGCCTTGGGTGAGCGCGTATTGGCGGGCGAGCTTGATCGCGCTTTCCACCGCCTCCGAGCCCCCGGACACGAAAAAGACCCGGTCGAGCCCATCGGGCATGAGTGCGGCGGTCTTTGCGGCAAGCTGCTCGGACGCTTCGGTGCGGAAATGCAGCCGGTAGCCGAACGTCGCCTTGTCCATCTGCGCCTTCATGGCGGCCAAGACGCGGGGATTGGAATGGCCGATATTCGACACCATCGCACCGGAAGAACCGTCGATGTAGCGCTTTCCGGTGACGTCGTAGAGGTAGATGCCTTCACCACGGTCCAGAAACGGACGCGGTTGCCGGGATTGGTAGAAGAGGTTCGACATCGCGTTCAGCTCCTGACGCCTTCGAGATGCTTGCGCAGAAAATTGCGGGTACGCTCGTTTTGAGGATTGCGGAAGATCACGCCGGGCGGCCCTTCCTCGACCACGACTCCCTGGTCCATGAAGAGGACGCGGTCGCAGACGGATTCGGCAAAACCCATTTCGTGGGTCACGATGACCATGGTCATATGTTCCTCGGCGAGCTTCTTCATGACCTGGTTCACTTCCTCGACAAGCTCCGGGTCGAGCGCGGATGTCGCCTCGTCGAAAAGCATCACCTTCGGCTTCATTGCCAGGGCTCGGGCAATCGCCACGCGCTGTTTCTGGCCGCCTGAAAGCCGCGAGGGGTAATAGTCGATCCGGTCGAGCAGGCCGACCTTGTCGAGCTGCTCCTCCGCCAACGTAATGGCCTCCTCCTCCGACAGTCCCTTGAGCATCTTCGGTGCAAGCGTGACGTTGCCGCGCACGGTCAGGTGCGGAAACAGGTTGAAGTGCTGGAACACCATGCCGATGTCCTGGCGCACCTTGTTGATGTGCTTTTCGTACTGGCGGTGAGGCAGGTGCTTGTTGATCTGCGTATCCTCGAGCCAGACTTCGCCGCCGGTCAGCGGATCGAGATCGTTGATCGCGCGAAGCAGCGTGCTCTTGCCGGAACCGGACGGGCCGATAATGGCCACGATCTGCCCGCGCTGCACCTGCAGGCTGATATCCTTGAGGACTTCCAGAGCGCCATAGCTTTTCTGCGCATGGCGAATGTCGAGAAAGGGTTTCGCGTCGTTCATTCCGGCCTCCATCCCCCTGATTACCGCGTGGCCTGCACGCGCCGTTCCAGGCGCCTGAGGACGAATTCCATGCCGAGATTGATGACGTAGTAGAACGCCGCTGCCACGACGTAGAACTCGAACGGCCGGTAGGTGCGGCCGATGGCAAGCTGCGCCGACAGCGTCAGCTCCGATACGCCAATGACCGAGACAAGCGCGGAATCTTTCAGCAGCGCGATCATGTTGTTGCCGATCGGCGGGATCACGTCGCGCACGGCCTGCGGGATAACCACCTTGCGCAGCGCCTGGCCGCGGCTGAGTCCGAGCGTGCGCGCCGCCTCCATCTGTCCGCGGTCCACAGCGACGATCGACGCCTGGATCAGTTCCGAATTGTAGACCGCGAAATGCAGTCCCAGGCCGATTACGCCCGCAATGAAGGCCGGCAGGTCGATCCCGATCTGGACCAGCCCGAAATAGATCAGGAACAGTTGCAGGAGCAGCGGCGTACCCATGAAGATCCATTCAAAGGCACGGAACGGCAGGCGGATGATCCACGGTGCATAGAGCGCGATGACCGCAAACAGGATTCCGCCGAAGAAACTCAGCAGTGCCGCGCAAATCGTGATCGCGATCGTCCACAGCGCGCCCAGCAGGATCACGTCGAGAAATTTCGGAACGACGGTGAAATCAAGCCCCATCGCGGCCTCCCTTTGCCCGGTGACACGTCATGCGATGCGGGCCTTCCGGTCGAGCCAGGCGATGCCGCGCCCGGTGATGTAGATGATGACCATGTACAGCGCTCCCGAAAGCAGAAACATCTCGAAAGGCTTGTAGGTCGAGCCTATGTAACGCTGCGCCGTGTAGGTGAGTTCGACCACCGAAATCGCGGCGACGAGCGCTGTCCCCTTGATCAGCGCGTTGATGTTCACGCCGAGCGGCCGGATCATGAGCCGCGCGGCCTGTGGCAGGACCACGCGGGTCATCGTCTGGAACTTGCTCATCCCCAATGTACGGGCCGCCTCTGTCTGACCCTTGTCGACCGCGACGATGGCGCCGCGAATGGTTTCGGTCATGTAGGCGCCGATATTCACGCCCAGGCCGATCACGCCGGCCTCAAAGGCATCGAGCTGGATGCCGATCTGCGGTCCCCCGAAATACAGGATGAAGAGCTGGATCAGTGCCGGCGTGCCACGAATGAGGCTGACATAGGTGGCCCCGACTGCGCGCAGGAACGCGTGCCGCGACAGCCGTGCGGCTGCGCCCAGAGACCCGCAGGTGAGACCCAGAAGGGTCGTGAGCACAGAAAGCTGAATCGTCAGCCAGGCCGCTTTCAGGAAAAACGGATAGACCTTCAGCATGAGTTCGACGTCCATCGTGACTTCCTGTCCTGAGCCCTTTCAGCCGGTACCGAACCAGTTCCGCTTCGCGCTCTAGTGGTGATCCTTGCGCTGAAGGAGCGGCAGTGCGCGGATTTCCCGAACCAGCGCCGCGGTTTCCTCGATCGCAGCCCTCAGGAACTTCTCGCCGGTTTCGGCATCGGCGACCGTCGGATCGCCCATGGTGCCGTCGGGCGAAACCTCGGACCACCAGCGCATCAGCATCGCTTTGCCGCCGCCCCTGGCGAGATCGAGGTTGAAGAACCGGCTTTCGGGATTGTGCAGGTTCTGCGTCGCGGCTTTCTCCAGATGCACCAGATCGGGGTGGAGGTACTTGTACATTGCCGCCTCGAATTCCCCCGCATGGGCAATCCCGCCCGTCTCCGACTTGCGGTGTTCATTGATCCGGTCGGCGCACAGGTTCCAGTAGGAGGCGGATACACAGATGATCCCGCATTCGATCACGGTCTTGCGGGCAGCAAGATCAAGAACAGGATGGTTCGATCCATGTGAATTCAGCAACAGGATGCGGCGGAAACCGTGATGTGCGAGCGATTTCGTTACATCGGTCACGAAAGCGATCAGCGTTTCCGGCTGGATCCAGATGACGCCCGGAAAGTCCTTGTGGTGTTCGTTGAAGCCGTACGCGATCGGCGGCATGACGAAGACCTCGTCGGGCGCCATTGCGGCCACACCGTTGGCCACTGCCATGCCCAGCACCGTGTCGGTGTCGAGGGGCATGTGCGGCCCGTGATCCTCGGTCGCCGAGACATTGAGGATCGCCACGCGGTCCTTGTCGGCGTCGCGCACTTCTTCCCAGGTGAGTTTTCCGTATTCGGTGGTCATGAAAGTTCCGCCCTGGTCGAAAGCGGCCCGCCGGATCTTTCCGGCGGGCCCTGGTTGGATCAACGGATGTCGCCGCCCACCCATTTGTTGGCGATCTCAAGATAGGTGCCGTCTTCCATCATCGAATCGAGCGCTTTCTGCATTGCCTCGTGGAGTTGCGGGCTGCCTTGGCGGATAGCGATACCGGCGCCGATCACGTCGGTCTCCAGGTCCGGCAGCATCACGTATTCGTAGCCGTTTTCCTTCATGGCGAGGATCGCTGCAATCGAGTCGTTGACGATCGCATCGACACGACCGTTCTGGAGTTCGAGCAGAAGCTCCGGCAGGCCCTTGTAGGTCCGGATCGTATAGCCCTGCGCGCGGGCCCACTCTTCATGGGTCTCGCCCAATGTCACGCCCAGCGTCTTGTCGCCGAGCTGTGACACGGAGGTGATACCCGAATCCGGTTTGGTGAATATCGCGCGCTTGGTCGAGTAATAGGGGCCGACGAAATCGACGACCTTGGCACGCTCTTCCGTGATCGACATCGAGCCGACGATGGCATCATACTTGTTTGCCAGCAGGCCGCCGATGATCCCGTCCCAGGCGGTCGTGACGATCTCGGCTTCGATGCCCATGCGCTTTGCGATTTCCGTGCCGATTGCCGGATCGAAACCGACCACCTCGTTCTGTTCGTTGACGAAGTTGAAAGGCGGGTAGGCGCCGCTCATCGCGATACGCATCACGCCCTTTTCCTTGATCGTATCGAATTCATCGGCTGCGGCCACGCCGGCTGCGCCGACGCTCATGACGGCGGAAAAGCCCGCCGCAATCACGGTTTTCAATACTGTCCTGCGGGTCGTCATTTCAATCTCCCTTGTCTGCACGCTGCTCTGGTGGGCGATCACCCCGTTATCCACCCCGGTCGGGGCCGCACGCCTGAACGGACGCTTGCATGAGCAAGGTCATCGTGCAAATAGATATATCAAATTCTGAATATTGATAGGATCTATGATGAGGCCTTACGAGCAACGCTTTCCGTGGAACCTCGACTGGAATCTGCTGCGCACCTTCATGGTCGTTGTGGAACAGCAAAGCATTTCGCGCGCGGCCGATTTCCTGGGGCTGAAACAGCCGACCATCAGCAGTGCGTTGAAGCGGCTCGAGGAGACGACCGGGCACAGGCTCGTCGAGCGCGGACCCAATCGCTTCCGCGTCACTCGGGCGGGAAAGGTCCTCTATTCCGAATGCTCCACGATCTTCGGTTCGGTTTCTCAGCTTCCCGCGCTGCTTGATGCCGGGGAGGAGGAGATCACCGGCCATATCAGCATGGTACTGGCCAGCCATGTCGTTTCGCCGCATTTCGACGAGGTTCTCGATCACTTCGCGCAGCGGCACCCCAAGGTCACCTATTCGATCGTTGTGGCGGAGAGTACGGAGGTGGTCAGCCGCATCCAGCAGAACCGCGCGAGCTTCGGGATATGCCTGCTGAACGCCGTTCCGAAAAACCTGCAGGCCAAGGTGCTGTTTCGCGAGTTCTTCGGCCTCTATTGCGGCCCGCGGCACCGGCTTTTCGGCAGGGAGAAGATCGGTCTGGCGGATCTCGCCGGCGAGCCTTCGGTTTCGTTCCAGACCGAAATCGAGGGCGGCCCGCTGGACTCCGTCGTGCGTCTGCGCGAACGCGCGAATCTCGCGCCCGGTTTGCGCGGCGTTTCATCCAACCTGCCTGAAGTTCGCCGCATGATCATCGCGAATATCGGCATCGGCGCGCTGCCGGTCCACGTGGCCGCACAGGACGTGAAGCTGGGCTTGTTGCGTCAGTTGCCGCCCAATAGCCGGCTTCCGCCGGTCGATATCTACCTGCTCACCAATCCAAGGCGGAAGAACACGGCGCCGGAAGACGTCATCCTGCGCATGTTTGACTCACTGATCGAGCGCAAGGTCCTGGCCGAGCGCACTTACGACAAGGATACATCCTGTTAAACCGGTGCCGAGGCCCCTCCCTTGAACCTCATCTGGGCGGATGGGGCGCGCCCTTCATTGGCTCCAATTAGGGGCGCCGAATGGCTCTTTCGGGCCATGTGAACCATCGTGGAATCCAGCATATCGCGTGAATTCGAGCCGGTCGCGGGCAAGCCCCGCCAGCCAGTGCCTTCACGCGAAAGATTATCCAATGTCTCCAGAACTTACCGTTGGCCCGATCCGCCACCGGCTGCAACCATCGTTTTCGTCCCGGCCTTCGCCGGCGCGCGCCGCCAGGATGCTGCTCCTTTCGTCGGTGGCACTTGCTGCCGTGGCCGCATCATCCGGCGCCGCACACGCCGATGTGACCGGGCTCGGATTTCTCGCGGGGCATGAAAACGGCAGCTACGCCTTCGACGTTTCCGCCGACGGCAGCGCGGCGGTCGGCTATAGCGCGTCATTCTCCTACGCGGCGTTCTTGTGGACCGATGTTGGCGGCATGACCCGGATCGGTCCGGTCGCCACCCGCGCCAACGCCATATCCGGCGACGGCCAGACCGTTGCCGGCTACTTCTACAATACCGATCATACGGAAGCCTTCGTCTGGACTGCCGGTAGCGGTTTCCAGGCACTCGGCGCCAATGGTTTCACCGAAAGCTATGCCGAGGGCATTTCCGCGAACGGCAACTATGTCGTCGGCCAGTTGCGAGGTAGCGGCCAGACCCAGGCGTTCGTCTGGACGGATACCGGCGGCATTCAGCTCCTCGGATATCTCTCGGGCGGCCGTCCGTACAGCATGGCATCCGACGTCTCCGATGGCGGGATCGTCATCGGCCGCGCGCAAGTGATATCCGGTTCGGTCCAGGCGTTCTACAAGGACCTGGCCGCCACGGGTTCCATCCAGGGGCTCGGCTATCTGGCCAGCGGCAGCTACAGTGCCGCTAACGCGATCACGCCAAGTGCTTCCCATATCGTCGGCATGGCGTCCGACGCCGCCGGAACCGTCATGGCGGTCCGGTGGGTTGCCGGCTCGCCGGGCTATGGCCCGGCCACGGTGCTCGACGGCGTGGAAGGCTGGGGTTACTCTGAGGCCAAGGGCATCTCGGCCGACGGCAAGATCGCTGTCGGTTCCTACAAGATCGGGGCCGGTTCCACGATCTACCATGCATTCCGATGGGAGGAGGGCAGTGGCGCGCAATCGCTCGACCAGTGGCTGACGGGAACGGGCGTCGATATCACGGGCTGGACGTTCGAACATGCCGAGGGCATCAGCGACGACGGCAGCACCATCGTCGGTTACGGGCGGTTCAATTCCCCGACAACTGCCCAGGCGTTCATCGCGCGCGCCGGCATCGTCCTTGGAACTACCGACTACACTGAATCCGTCGCGTCCCTGCGCGATGTGACGCGCCTGACATCCTCGCTTTCGATCGCATGGGCGACCGACGGATTGCCGAAGACTTCGGGATTGCCGGGGTTCAGCGTCTCCGGCGTCTACAGCCATGCCGACGGCAGTTCGTCCGATCTCGGTGGCGCGATGCTGACCTGGCGCCAGCCCGGCTTCGCGGTTTCGGGCGGCGGCGGCGCCGTCTCGGCGCGGACATCGCCGCTTTACCAAGGCGGTTCCGCGCGGCTCTCCGGCGCCTGGATCGGCGGCGCAATGGTCGCGGATCTCGGTTCGACCCTCGATGCGCCGGCCTTCACCGGCCTGGAGGCGAGCGTTGGCGCGCGCGCCGACATCCTCAAGGCAGCGATCGCCCGCAACTACCTGAACGGGGCGGCCGTCCAAACCGCATCCGGCGAGACCGGCGCCACCAGCTTCACCACGGCAGCCCGTATCGCCTGGCGCCGCGATCTGGCCCCCGGCGCGCGGATCGCGCCCTATGCCCAGTGGCTGCACAACAGCACCATTCTCGACGCCTACACCGAGACCGGCGGAGCGGGCGCGGGTTCGGTTTCGGCGCAGTCGGCCGGTACCAACATCATATCCGTCGGGGCCGAATTCGACTGGCAGGTTCGTCCCGGCCTGGAAGTCACGGCCGGCTACGCCTTCAACCACATGATCGACGCGAAGGGCGCGGCCGTCAGCGTTGCCGTTCCGGGGCTCGGCACATTCGCGGCGCCGGGCATGGCCTACACGTCCACCTGGCACACGATCGGCGCCGGAATCGCCTGGAATCCGAGCGAGCGTATCCAGCTCGATACGTCGGTCTCGGTCAATGTCGGCAGCAGTTTTCCGGAGAACTGGACGATTGGCGGCAGGCTGAGCCTCGGCCTCTGACCGGCGGTATCGAATTAAGTGAAATGCGGCCATGCCGGACGAACGGCAGGACGTACCAGTTCAACATAAAACCGATCCAACATGTAAAGGAAAGATGAGATGACAATTCATGAAGTCACCAGGAATGGCGCGTCCACGTCCCGCCATGATCTCTACTACGGGATCCACAAGGGCATCCGCTACGCCCATTGCCAGCTCCTGATGCGCCTTGGTTCCTTCGACCTGGACAGCGACGAAGCGCTTGACGGAGTGGTCGGGGCGATGCGGGATCATTTCGTGCTCGGCCGCGGCCATCTCGAACATGAGAACCACGAGATCCACACGGCGCTGGAAATGCGCCGGCCCGGCGCATCGCGCGTGGCCGAGGAGGGCCATGAGGGCCATGCCAGATCCTTCGCTGAACTCGAGGTTCTCCTCGACAGGCTCGCCAAGGCCCCCCGCGGGGAGCGGGCCTACGCCGCGCATGCCCTCTACCGCCGGTTTGCACTGTTCATGGCGGACGATTTCGAACACATGAACGAGGAGGAAACGATCCTCCAGCCGGTGCTTCACGAGTTGTTCGATGACGGGGAGCTGCTGGAAATCGAGCACCGGATCGTCGGCTCCATTCCGCCCGAGGAGATGCCGTTGAACCTGGCGCCGATGATGGCGTCCATGCATCCCGACGAGCGCCGCAAGATGCTCGAGGGTATGAAGGCGGGGATGCCGGCCGAAGCATTCAGCGGCCTCATGGAGGGCATCGTGAGACCCAACATTCCCGCCGCGGAGTGGGATGACCTGGCGGAGTTGAGAGGATGAGGACCCGCGCCATTCCGTCCGTCCGGCGAACTGCGAGGGCCGTTTTGCGGCCCTCGATCGCCATTTTTCTTTTCACCACGACCTGCGCCTTTGCCGAGACCCCATCGGGCATGTGGCAGGCCGTGCCGCTCCTGCCCGCCGTCGCGGAAACGGCGAAATGCGCCGAGACCGACGGCGTGATCGAGGCGATCGAGCAGAAGGCCGCGAAAGCATTGGCCGAGGCGCAGACGGCGCTGGCGAAGATGTCGCCGGCAGCCGTCTCCGACGAGCAGGGCGAGGCGATCGAGCGACTGATGGACTATTCGCTTCAGGAATGCGCGATCAACGCCGAAACGCAGGTCTGGGAACTGGTCGAGGCAGCCAGGGAGCGCGTCTCCAGCGCGTTGGACGACCTGGAATCCCGCCGCATTGCGGCACTGGACAAGTGCGGCAGCGAAGTGAGCCCCGGCTACGACGCGTGCTATTCGCGCACGCGAATCGAATACCAGGCGCTAGCGCGCGATACGGCCAACCATCATCTCGACGCAATCGGCGCGGATTTCGCCGATTGGCGCGATCGGACAGGCTCTTGCGTCGAGCGCCGGGAGAACGCCGTGCGCCGGTTCGACGAGGCAGGGGTTGCCGGGCCTTTTGCAACGCAGGCGCTTGGCGTCCGCACCCAGACCTGGATGCTGGCCGGCCTGCACGCACGGACGTCGAGGGAACTGTGCGAGCTCGTCCACGAGGCCGCGCACGTGATGGACATCGAATGATTGCCGCTCAGCCCTGTCGGGCCGCGGCCGGCGCATGGTCCCTGAACCAGGCAGCGGCCTGACCGCGCGACGCAAGCGCGAGCTTGTTCAGGATGTTGGCGACATGGCGCTTGACCGTGTGCGGGGAGAGCGCGTGTTTGCGCGCAATGACCTTGTTGCTGTCGCCGTTGGCCAGACATTGCAGTATCTCAAGTTCGCGCGGCGTCAGCCCCTCCAGCCCGCTCCAGTTGGTCAAGCCATGCGCCTTCCCGTCGGCTTCGAGCTTGGCGGCAAGCTCCAGCAGTGTCGATCTGGCCCGCTCCCCGATCCGCTCCGTCTGCGGAATATTGGCGAGTGTGCGCAGAAAGCCCGATCCGAGCAGCATCAGGTGAAACTCCTCGCCGTCGCCGGCGACTTCATCGACCAGTTTCGACAGGGCGTTCCATGCCTTCTCGTACTCGTGATCTCGCGCATGGATCATCGCGCGGACTGCGACGAAGGCCGGTTCGAGCGCCAGATAATCGCCGATCGGGGATCGGTCGTCCATCATGGCGACCAGTTCGGCCGGAAGGGGTTCCGGCCGGTCCAATGCGCATACGGCCTCAAGATAGATCCTGCCCAGCCGCAGGTAGGGGGCGTTGAATAGCATTAGTTCCCGATCGAGACGCGATTGCGCCAACCGCACCGCGTCCCAATCCCCCAGCGCCGCATGGAGCTTTCCGAAGAATATTTGGGTAAGGCCCCGCCAATACGCCCAGGAGAGCCCCTCGCGCCCCTCGAATATGTTCAGGAACTCCGCTGCGGTATCGCGCAGCGCCTGGGCATCGCCGCTCAAAAAGACAAGAAGGCTTTTCGCGATGGAGACCGCGCCGCGCACCGAATAGGGCTTGTTGTTCCAGGCTTGGCTGCCGTCCAGTTCCCGTATGAGCGCGGCGGCAACCTGATATTCGCCGCTCAGAAGCCGGTTCCAGATTCGCATGCTCGTCGCGCTGTCCCGCAGGGTGTCATGCCTTTCGCCCGCGACTGCCAGGACTGCGGTGGCGTAGCGCTCCGTGCGGGCCCGCATTCCGCGCTGCATACCCAGATAGATGTGCATGGCGCAGGCGTTCCAGACAATCGGCTCATGGCACCGGGTCAATAATTCGAGCGTCTGGTCGAAGCTGCGCATTTCGGCCGCGACTGTGCCGCCGATGCGCGAAAGAAGGTACTCGCCGAAAGCAAATAACGCCCTCGTGCCGACATCGGCATCCTTTGGCGGCAAGTGCGCCAACAGCGTCATCGCGTCACCAGTCCGGGCCAGACCGAAATCCGATAGGAGCTCGTAGGCCTTGGCTCGCCAGTGCATTTCCATATCGCCGACCTCTTCGAAAAGGCGGGCCGCTCTGGACATCAGGCGCTGAGTCTCGCTCCAGCGTTGAAAGGCAGACTCACAAAGTCCGGCAATAAAGGCGATTTTGGCTGAGTACTCGGTGTGCTTTTCGGGAAATAGTTTGATGAGCCCCAGGAGTTGATCCAGTTCGTCCTCCAGCAGGAGGGAAGGAGCGATCTGGGCGAGCACTTCCTCGGCAGTTTCAATTTCTCCTGCCTCGATGAGGAAACCGATCCGCCGCCCCGGATTTTCCTCCGCTCCCGCCGCCCTGACGAGCAGCTCGCGGACCGCGTCCGCGGAGCACTCCTCGCGCAGGCGCGTCTGGAGAAACTCGCGAAACAGGTCGTGCAGCTTGAGGACGGGGGGATTTCCTGCGACCGAGGTGGCAAACAGCCCGCGCTGCGTGATCTCGCGCAGGCACCGAGGCGTTTCCGGATCGCCCGTCACCGCTTCGCAAAGCGGGGCGGACAGCTCCGGCAAGATCGAACACTGCACCAGAAACCGGCTCAGCTTCTGCGGCAGGTCATTGAGGACCTCGCTCGACAGAACATCGTATGCGGTCGTCCCGACCCCCGAAAGCGCTGCCTTCGACAGCCCCGCCCTCAATGCCAGTTCGCAGCCGGCCGGCCAACCGGACATCCTGTTCCATACGGATTCAAGATCGTCCGCCGTGGCATCCGGCGCCATGATCGCGGCGAGAGCCTCGAATTCCTCGAGGCCGAACCGGAGGTCCTCGCCGCGGAATTCCGCGAGCTCGCCTCTCAGGCGGAGGCGGGCAAGCGCCAGTGGCGGATCGATGCGCGTTGCGATCGCCAGCGTCCAGTTCGAAGGCAGGCGTTCAATCAGCCGGTCGAGCCACCTGATGACAAGATGGTCATTGAGCCTGTGGATGTCGTCGATGACAATGATGCCGTGCGCCAGATCGGTCGCGCCGAGCGCGTCGGCGACTGCATCGGCCGCCCGGCCGGGTCCCGTTTCGCCGTCCCGCGCCATCTCGGCCAGGGCCTGCGCCGACACGCGCCAGGGCACGTCAGCGGGATCGAGTGCGGCAACCAGCCCGCCGAGGAAGCGCTGGATGGTGTCATCCTCGTCAATCGAAAACCAGAATGCCCGCGCCGCGCCGTCACATCTCGCCAGCGCTCTGGTCATGGCCGTCGTCTTGCCGAAGCCCGCCGGCGCACTCACCAGCAGCAACCGCTTTCGCATCATCGCGTCCTGAAGCGCCGTCTCGATTTGCGGACGGGCGATCTGCGCCGTCCGCAGAACCGGCACCTGGATCTTGGCGGGCGGCAGGAAGCCGAAGCCTGTCTTGTTTTCTGTCATCGGGCGAGGCTGGTTGCTACGTCGTCATGGATGATAGCGGGCCGTGGCCAACCCGTGGCGGCGCTCGTATCGGCGGGTGGCTCTTTCGACTCATCTAGTACGGAAGCGCGGGGCTTATCAAGCAGCCGGTTCCCCGGGCCCATGCCCCCGCGTTTCCAGTGGTCTGTCCGGGCATCCGCAGGCGGATGACGCTCTGCGCCGGCACCCCGTCTGCAGCGAGGAACGGCCTGCAAACTCCGCGCCGGGAGCTCCGGCTTCAGCGGAAAGCGGAAACGCCGCCGCGCGGCAGGACCTTCAGCGCATCGGTGATGCTGGATTGAAATATTTCAAACTGATGCGCTGCCGAACAATGTGAAAATAGACCTGTATTTATGTATCCGCGTCAGCTCGATGTTTCTGCTGATATAACTTAATGCAACCGGCTGTTTTCTCTTGATCAGGCATGCAGCGCATGCCCGAGGGCTGCCAGGCAAGCCTCCTGCAGTCCTTCACCGAGTGTCGGGTGGGCATGGATGATTTCACTGATGTCCTCCAGCCGCGCGCCCATTTCGATGGCGATCGAGAATGCCGCTGATAGTTCCGAGATTCCCTTGCCAACGCCTTGCAGGCCAAGGATGACGCCATCATCCTTGCGCGCGATCACACGAATGAAACCGTCGTCGGCTTCCATGGTCATGGCCCGGCCGCTGGCAGTGAAGGGAAACTGACCGGTGCGGATATCGATCCCCTGCGCGGCAGCCTCTTCGGGGGCAAGTCCGCAGGTCACGATTTCGGGGTCGGTGAAACAAACCGCCGGAACGCACAGCTTGTCCCAGGCGCGCGGGACGCCGGCGACAAGTTCGGCCACCATGGCCCCTTGCGCCATTGCCCGGTGTGCCAGCATCGGCTCGCCTGTCACGTCACCGACTGCCCAGACCCCGCGCATCGATGTTCGGCATTTGTCATCGATGCGGATGAAGGCGCCGTCCATGGCGAGCGACAGGCTAGCGATATTGGCCCGCTCGCCGCGTGGCCGGCGGCCGACAGTCACAAGAACCCGGTTCGTCTTGATAATCTTTTCGCGGCCGTCCGCCTGCTCGACAATCAGGCCCTTCGCGTTTCTGCCTCTGGCGCGCGCGCTGGTCAGCACGGTGACCCCAAGGGCCTGCAGCGATTTCAGCACCGGCCGGGTGAGCGCGCTATCGTATTGCGGCAGTATCCGGTCGGTTGCCTCGACGATGGTCACTTTTGATCCGAGCTTTGCATAAGCGGTTCCGATCTCCAGACCGATATAGCCGCCGCCGACCACGGCCAGGTGCTCCGGAACTTCCGTCAACGACAACGCAGCGGTCGAGTCCATGACATTGTCGCCAAACGGCAGGAACGGCAGTTCGACCGCGGTGGAGCCCACCGCAATGACGATGTGATCGGCCCGAATCCTCGTATTTGATTCACCGGTAAGGACATTGACCGTCTTTCCGTCGATGAAGTCAGCCCTCCCTCCGATCAGCCGGGTTCCGGCCCTGCGCAACAAGCCCGCCACCCCGGCATTGAGACGGTTCACGATTCCGTCCTTCCAGGCCACCGTCCTGGCCAGGTCGATCCGGGGCGCGGAAGCGGAGATGCCGAGCAGCGACTTTTCCGTGAACTGGCTGATCTTGTGGAATTCGTCCGCTGCATGAATAAGCGCCTTGGAGGGGATGCAACCGACATTGAGGCAGGTCCCGCCCGGTTTGCCCTCTTCGACCACGATCGTGTCAATACCCAGCTGTCCCGCCCGGATGCCGCAAACATAGCCGCCGGGACCGCCGCCGATAATCAGAAGCTTGCACGTCAGTTCTTGCATCGGCCTATTCCTCGATGAACAGCAGGGCGGGGGATTCCAGCAGGCCCTTGAGCCTTTGAACGAAGACAGCGGCATCCCAGCCGTCGACCACCCGATGATCGAAGGAGCAGGAAATGTTCATCATCTTGCGCGGCAGAAACACCTGTCCGTCCCACATCGGGCGGATTGAAATCTTGTTGATTCCTACAATAGCCACCTCAGGGTGATTGATAATCGGCGTTGTGGCGATCGCCCCAAGGGGGCCGAGCGATGTGATCGTGATTGTCGAACCCGTCAGATCGGCCAGGGCCGCCTTGCTGCCGCGCGCAGCCTCGGCCAGCCGGGTTACCTCACGGGCATTGTCCCACAGGGAGGATGCTTCGGCATGTTTTACGACGGGAACGGTGAGGCCGGTCGGCGTTTGCGTGGCGATTCCGATATGGACCGCATCGTACTGGTGGATGACGCCCGCCTCGTCATCGTAATGCGCGTTTATCCCGGGCTGTTCGCCCGCGGCAATGACAATGGCGCGCATGGTGAATGGCAGGATCGTCAGTTTCCCCCGGCTGCCGCCATAGCGGCCGTTCAGCGTCGAGCGCAGTTCCTCCAGGGCCGTCACATCCACCTCTTCGACGATGGTGATATGGGGAATCCGGGCCTTCGAAAGCGCCATCTTCTCGGCTATCTTGCGCCGCATCCCGATGACCTTCACGTCCTTGCTTCCCGTTGCGCGGGACCGGCCGGCGTATGAGGGTGCGGCTGGCCCGCGCTCGATATAGGCGTCGATATCCTTGTGGCTTATCCGGCCCGCAGCGCCAGAGCCGGTAACGAGACGCAAATCCACGCCGGCTTCGCGGGCGCGCTGGCGCACGGCGGGCGAGGCAAGCGGCTTCCTGCCGGGAGCGGGAGGTATTTGCTGGGCGTAGGACCGGGTGTCGGCGGCGGCAGTCCTCGCGTGCTCGACCGGCGCGGCGGCAACAGGTGTGCCAACAGGTTTTCCTGCCGGAGCGGCATCGGTCTTGTCTTCTTCACCCGCGGTTTCATCCGGTTCGGGAAAGGGATTTTCGGCTCCGTCATACCCTTCCACCTCGATGCGAACGAGGGGCGAGCCGATAGCGAGCGTTTCGCCGGCTTCGCCGCCCAGCCAGACGACGCGGCCCGATACCGGGGATGGTACCTCCACGGCTGCCTTGTCAGTCATTACCGTGGCGATAATGTCGTCTTCGGCGACCGGTTCGCCAACGCTGACGTTCCATTCGCTCAATTCCGCTTCAGCGATTCCCTCGCCGACATCGGGAAGTGTGACCGTGTAGATTCCCATCGCTAACCCTCCAGAACCTGTGTCAGCGCGCGCCCGACCCGGTCCGGTCCGGGGAAGTAGGCCCATTCCTGTGCATGCGGATAGGGCGTGTCCCAGCCAGTCACGCGGGTCACTGGCGCTTCAAGATGGAAGAAGCATTTTTCCTGCACCAGAGCACACAATTCCGCTCCGAAGCCGGATGTGCGGGTCGCTTCATGCACCACAACGCACCGCCCGGTCTTTTTCACCGAGGTTTCGATTGTCTCCATGTCGAGCGGCAGCAATGTGCGCAGGTCGATCACCTCGGCATCCACGCCTCTTTCGTCAGCCGCCGCTTCCGCGACGTGGACCATGGTTCCATACGCCAGCACGGTGACATCTCCGCCCGCCCGGCGGACTGCTGCGCGGCCCAGTGGCGTCGTGTAATATCCGTCATCCACCTCGCCCATCGGATGGCTTTTCCATGCCACGATGGGCCGATCGTGATGGCCGTTAAAAGGACCATTATAAAGTCGCTTCGGTTCCAGGAAAATTACCGGATCGGGGTCCTCGATCGCCGCCATCAGCAGGCCCTTTGCGTCAACGGGATTCGACGGCACTACCACCTTGAGGCCCGAGACGTGAGTAAACAGCGCCTCCGGGCTCTGACTGTGGGTCTGGCCGCCGAAAATCCCACCCCCTGTAGGCATGCGTATCACCATCGGGCACGTGAACTGCCCCGCCGAGCGGTAACGCAGTCGCGCTGCCTCGCTGACGATCTGGTCATATGCGGGATAGACATAGTCGGCGAACTGGATTTCAACGACTGGCCGAAGCCCGTATGCGGCCATCCCGATTCCCGCGCCAACAATCCCGCTTTCATTTATGGGCGCATCAAAGCAGCGGTTCTTGCCATATTTCTTCTGCAGGCCCGCGGTGCAGCGGAAAACGCCGCCGAAATAGCCGGCATCTTCACCGAAGACGACGACGCGCTCATCGCGCTCCATGGCAATATCGTGAGCATTCCGGATCGCTTCGATCATTGTCATCCGCGTCATCGTCAGAACCCCGCTTCCTGGCGCTGCCGTGCAAGATGCGGCGGCATCTCGGCATAGACATCCTCGAACATGTCCTTGGGCGAAGGAGCCGGACCTGAAACCAGCGTGCCGTTCTTCTCCGCCGCCTTCTGGCAATTGCGAACTTCGTCGAGGATCTCGGCCTCTGCCTGCGCGTGGCGCTCCTCCGACCACACGCCCAGCCGCACCAGGTGGCGCTTGAGGCGGTCGATCGGGTCACCAAGGGGCCACGCCGTGGCTTCGCCCTTGGCGCGATAGGCCGACGGATCGTCGGAACTGGAATGCCCGCCCGCCCGGTAGGTCACATGCTCGATCAAGGTCGGCCCAAGTCCGGACCGCGCCCGCTCTGCGGCCCAGGCCGCCACTGCATGCACGGCAAGATAGTCATTGCCATCCACGCGAAGGGCGGGAATGCCGAAGCCGTGCCCGCGCGCCGCAAAGGTGCCGGCATTGCCTCGCGCCAAGCCCTGAAATGTCGAGATGGCCCACTGGTTGTTGACGACATTGAGAACGACCGGCGCCTTGTAGGTGGAGGCGAAGACCATTGCCGCGTGGAAATCGCTCTCGGCGGTCGCGCCGTCGCCAATCCAGGCGGAGGCGATCTTGGTGTCGCCGGCAATCGCCGAAGCCATGGCCCAGCCAACCGCTTGTATGAACTGCGTTCCCAGATTGCCGGAAATTGAGAAGAATCCATGCTCCCGCGACGAATACATGACCGGCAATTGCCGTCCCTTGAGCGGATCGGAAGCGTTGGAATAGATCTGGTTCATCATGGCGGTCATCGAATAGCCGCCGGCGATCAGCAAACCGGCCTGGCGATAGGTCGGGAAGTTCATGTCCCCGTCGGAAAGCGCCATGCGATAGGCACAGGAGACCGCCTCCTCGCCCAGATGTTGCATGTAGAAGCTTGTCTTCCCCTGGCGCTGCGCCTGCAGCATGCGCGCGTCGAAGGACCTGAGGGTCATCATGTGACGCAGGCCATGAAGGAGTGTCTCACTGTCAAGCCTGCCTGCCCATGGTCCAACAGCTTCGCCCTCCTTGTTGAGAACCCGAACAATCGAGAAGGCCATATCGCGAATGTCTTCGGGGGCCGCGTCGATGGCGGGGCAGCGGACCTCGCCGGCTCTCGGAATGACGAAGTCGGAAAAATCGGGCGTGTCGCCGGGGCGGCAGCCTGGTTCCGGGACATGAAGGAAAAGCGGTTTGCGTTCGGACATGGCCCTACCTTGGTTGCGAATGCCTGCCGGCAATGTCGTGGAATGACTCGATGGCACCACCAATCGCGGGCGGGCCTTTGGACAGGAACCGCCGTTTCGCCAAACGGTGCGGTTTGGAAGCAGTGGAGAGTGACTGGACAGTGAATCGGCCGGGAAGGCCGGCGTCACGAAATGGCGGGTTACCTGGTCCTGTCTGCGGGATATTCATATTTCTCTCCCGATCCGATGCCGGCCGCACCTCAAGGCAGGCATCGGGCAATCAAGTCAGCACTGCTGACTTTTTTGATTTTATTCCGAAGTATGCGAAATATCCTTTTGAAAGTTTGTTCAATGCGCCTTTTTTAAGAAAGAAAATCTGTATATATTACGATTGGGAGAAGGAAATTATATGACCGGAAATATCGATGAAATCGACCGCCGGATTCTCAAGGCCCTGATGGCCGACGGACGCCTGTCCAACGTCGATCTGGCGAAGAAGGTGGGGTTGTCGCCGAGCCCGTGTTGGCAGCGGGTCCGCAGGCTCGAAAATGAAGGCATTATCGCCGGGTACACGGCCGTACTGAATCTCGAGGCGCTTGGGTTCGGCGAAATCGTGTGGGTTGAGGTCTCCCTGGACCACCATGACAAGGAAGCGGTGGACGGATTCGGGAAGGTTCTCGCCAGCATTCCGGAAGTACTCGAAGTCTATCTGATGGCAGGAGATTATGATTTCCTCGTCAAGATAGTGGCGAGTGGAACCAAAGGAGTTGAGGAATTTCTTCGGGAACGGCTGTTTGGAATGCGCGGGCTGCGCCAATCGCGCTCGCTCTTTACGCTTTCGTGCCACAAACGGGCAGTGTCATTCGTGCCGGACTTCTGAGGGACTTGTTTCTTCGGGATGAAATGAAGTGGCGTTCTGAATCGCCCCCGATCGCCGGAGGGTGTTCGGTTCAGCTTGCCCGGCCATGTCTGCCTGTTCCTGCGTGGCTTCGTACTTTGCCCCTTCTTCGACCGGTTATACCAACGGCGACACGCGATGACTCATTGAGGCATTCCCGTCTCCGCTGATCCGTGATTCCCTGGACGGAGAGGAGATTCGCCCATGGGTTCACCGGTAGTTTTGCGCACCGGCTATTCGCCGGCGCAGCTTCGCCACTTCGCCAGACGGTCCAAGGACACCAACCAGAGCCGCCGCTTGCTGTCATTGGCGGCCGTGCTGGACGGAATGAGCCGCGGCGAAGCCGCCAGGATCGGCGGCATGGACCGTCAGACGCTTCGCGACTGGGTTCACCGGTTCAACGCGCGGGGCCCGGACGGGCTCAAGGACATCCATGCCGGCGGCCCTCGGTCGCGTCTGTCACCTGAGCAAAAGGCCGAACTGGGCATGATGGTGGAATCCGGTCCCAATCCGGCCGTCGATGGGGTGGTGCGCTGGCACCGCATCGATCTGCAACGGATCATCAAGGAGCGCTTCGGCGTCGAGTATCACGAGCGCCATGTCGGCACGCTTCTGAAGGAACTCGGCTTCTCGCGTCTGTCGGGCCGCCCGCACCATCCCCTGCAGGACGAACGGGTGATCGAGATGTTTAAAAAAACTTCGCCGACACGCTCGCCGCGCACCTGAGCGGACGATCCAGGACCAAACGCGTCGAGATCTGGTTTCAGGACGAGGCCCGCATTGGCCAGAAGAACGGACGCGCGCGGATTTGGGCCAGGAAAGGCACCCGCCCACGGCTGCCGGCCGATCAACGCTACAAGTCGGCCTACCTGTTCGGCGCCATTTGCCCGGCACGCGGCGCGGCACTCGCGCTGCCATTCGCCGATACCCACGCCATGCAGCTTCACCTTAACGAGATCAGCCAGCACGTCGCCAGAAATGCGCACGCCGTGCTGCTGCTCGACCGGGCCGGATGGCACACCACGGACAAGCTGACCATCCCGGCAAACATCACGTTGATCTTCCTGCCGTCCCGCTCGCCGGAATTGAACCCGGTCGAGAACATCTGGCAATACATGCGACAGAACTGGCTCTCAAACCGGGTTTTCGAGACCTGCGACGCCATTATCGATGCCGCCAGCGCAGCATGGGAAAAGCTGCTCTCAGAGCCGCAAACCATCATGTCCATCGGACTGTGCGACTGGGCTCACGTCGGTCAAAGCAAATGACCGTTGGTATCAGGCCCGCTGCGGCAGGGTAGCCGCGGTCGCCGATCCTATATCACTGCGCGGCGGTATCTCCGCCCCAGCCTCCGTCGGTGATCTTCTTGAAGAACATAGAAAAAAGCTCTTGCTGGGAGGAAATCCGCAATTTCGCATAAATGTTCCGCCGGTGTATCCGGACCGTTCCCACCGATATGCCAAGATTCTTGGCTATGGAGTCGGAGGAATGCCCTTCGAGGACTTGTGCGACGACCTGGGTTTCGCGCGGCGAAATCCGCCCACTGAAGAGGGCGCTAACGGTATTTTCCGTTTGCGAACGGATCTTGCGTTGCTGGTTCGCCGACGTCCTGAGATCGAAACGCTCCGGTACATCGCGCCAGTGGCTTTGAGTCAGGCTGATGACGACCGGGGTTGCCGATCCCAGCAACCGCATCTCCCGGGGCGAAAACCGGGTGCTTTCGCCGGAACGCATGAGGGAAATCGCGACTGCAACGCCATCCGCCGGGTAAAGGATGAAGCAGACTTCTTCCGAAAGACCGGTTTGAATGTAGTAGGACCGGTAGTATTCGCTCTGGTAGAAACGGTCTGGGGCCACATCGCTCAGACGATAAAGACCTGGGTCGATCTGTCGGCTGCAAGCCTTGAAAAACGGATCAAGCAGATAGGGGCCCTTCAGATAGTCGTCGACGAATACCAATCTCCTTTTTTGCGAAAACGTATGAAACAGGCACAAGGGCCTTTCGTTTTGGTAATAGGCAAAGACGACAGAATAATCGAATTCGACCAGCGATCTGAGCGCATCGATCAACGCTATTGGAAAGTTTTCCAGGCCGATGGCATCAATGCATTTTGCAAGCAATACCGCCCAGGTCTCGCTTCCTTCTCCGACAATTTGCGACTGTTTCGCTGGCGTTTTCAACTTATCCAGCTCCCCTGCGTTCTCAGGCCGGATAAACACGCATACCAATTTGGACATATGCTTTTTGAGGTATATGCCATAATTCTACGTAATGCTATCGTACCCACCAATTTGAATGGTAGTCAATAAACGCTGTCAATACCAAGAAAATCATTCAATCAGGGGTATTTGACGTCGGAGGGGAGAAGGGCGTTGCCCGCGCGATCAGACCATTCGCGAGACATTGATATCGAGTTCAGGGGCGTCAGCAGGCATTATGGAGAAATCCGTGCTGTCGACGGGATCGACCTCAGCGTTCCCAAAGGCACGTTTTTCAGTTTCCTTGGCCCGTCGGGATGCGGCAAGACCACGTCCCTGCGCATGATCGCCGGGTTCGAGCAGCCGACGGCAGGGGACGTCCTGATCGAAGGCAGCAGTGTTGTCGGCACCCCGCCGCACCGTCGCCCGGTCAATATGGTGTTTCAGCACTATGCCCTGTTTCCGCACCTGAACGTCTTCGACAACATCGCCTACGGTCTGCGCCAACGGGCCCCCAGGCCTGCGCGGGCGGAAATCACCCGGCGGGTCGGCGAAACCTTGGATCTGGTGCGCCTCGGCGGATTTGAGTCGCGCCGTGTCTGGGAGCTTTCGGGTGGCCAGCAACAACGGGTCGCGCTGGCTCGCGCGCTTATCAACAAGCCGACAGTGCTGTTGCTGGATGAGCCCATGGCCGCACTAGACCGCAAGCTCCGCCGCGACATGCAGATCGAACTGCAGACCCTGCAGCGCGACGTTGGCATAACCTTCGTCCTGGTCACTCACGACCAGGAGGAAGCGCTGTCGATGAGCGACTCCATTTGCATCATGCGCCACGGGCGGATTGTCCAGGCGGGCGGTGCGCGCGAGCTTTATGACGAACCGGTCAACCGCTACGTCGCCGACTTCGTCGGCAAGTCGAATTTCCTTGATGGTACGGTCGCCGATACCGGCGCGTCCGGCGCTGTCCTGCGATTGGCCGACGGGCGAACCATCGCCGGCCGGTACACGAGCACCGCGACGCCTCTCGCCAGGGAGGCGAAAGCGTGCATTGCCGTGCGGCCGGAACTGGTATCCATTACCGCCGCGCAAAAACCGGCAGGCGGAATGGCGGTCAACGCACCGGCGCGAGTCAAGAACCGGATCTATCTGGGCGAGCAGACCGAATACCTGGTCGCGGCCGAGGGGCTGGGAGACATTCTGGCCATGGCATCGAAAACGTCCGAACTGGCAAGCGGCGGCTTTTCGCCCGGCGATGAAGTTGTCATCGGGTGGCCGGAAAGCGCGGCGCTTGTTCTGGCGGAGGAATAGCAACCAACGCCAATCGCCATTCGTATCACCTGACCGCAACGCCTCGCGGCGAGATAACCAGAAGGGAGAGCCTGTAATGAGCAGAAATGACGATAATGCCCCCATCAGTGCCAAGGAGTTCATCAACGAGCTTTGGCGCTACAAGAACGGTTCGGTGAGCCGCCGCCATTTCCTGGGCGTTACCGGCCTTGGCGCCGCCACGGCCGTCATGGCCACCGCCATGCCGGGTCTCGTCGGCTCGGGCAGGGCGCGCGCGGCCGGAAATATCGGCGACCGCGTCTCCATCGCGACCTGGCCCAACTATTACAGCCAGGATAATTATGACGCCTTCACAAAGGAATCCGGCGCAAATATCCAGATCAGCGTCTTTGGCTCCAACGAGGAGATGCTGGCCAAGCTGCAGGCAGGAGGCACCGGCTGGGACGTCTTCGTGCCGACCAACTACACCATTTCCACCTATGTCGATCTCGACCTGATCCAGCCGCTCGATCTGTCGCGCCTGCCGAACTTCGATGAAAAGCACTACATCAAGCGCTTCATCGAGCCGGGCACCGTGAACGGCAAGGTCTATGCGGTACCGAAGAACTGGGGCACCACCGGTTTCGTGCTGAACCGGAACAAGATCACGTCGAACCCGACCACATGGAAGGAGTTCTGGGACCTTGCCAAGGGCGAAGCTTCCAGTCGCGTGATGGTCCACGACTACCAGCTGACCACCATCGGCAACGCTCTGAAATACTTCGGCTATTCGTTCAACTCGATCGATCCGAAGGAACTGGGCGACGCTGAAAAGCTTCTGCTGGAGGTGAAGCCGCACCTTTTCGCCATCAACTCCGACTACCAGCCCGGCATGCGCAGCGGCGATGCCTGGATGTCCATCGCCTGGACCGGCGACGGGCTGCAACTGAACCGCGACATGCCGGAGATCGACTACGTGCTCGGCCAGGAAGGTGGCGAGTTGTGGAGCGACTTCTACGCCATTCCGAAGGAAGCCCCGCATCTCGACGCAGCCTATGCGCTGATCAACTTCCTGATCGATCCGAAGGTCAACGCTGCCGAAGTCGCCGTGCACGGATATCCGGTTCCCGATAACCGCACCACGGCCCTGCTGCCGAAGGAAATGACCGATAATCCGATCATGTATCCGGCGCAAGAGCTTCTCAATGCGCTCGAGTTCGGCGCGGCGGTGACGCTGACCGATCCGCTCAGGGCGGAGATCATGGCGCGCTTCAAGGCAGCTTGATCGGCATACGGGGATAACGCGGCGTGATGATGAAGCGGGCAGGAATCAGGTCGGGCAATGGGGTGACGGCGATGTTGCTGTTGCCGACGACGCTCTGGTTCCTGCTCCTTCTCGTCATGCCGCTTGTCGTCATCCTCGTTTTCAGCTTTGGCGAGCGGGCTCCTGCCGGCGGCTACCAGGCGGCCTTCACGTTCGAACAGTATCTGAATCTTCCCGCCCGCCTGAAGGCGTTCACCAACACCCTGACTCTGGCACCACTGGGAACCTTGATCTGCGTCCTGATGGCCTACCCGTTGGCCTACTATCTTGCGGTCCGGGCTGGAGAAAGGGTCAAGGTGATGCTTCTGGTCCTGGTCATCGTGCCGTTCTGGACCAGTTTTCTCATCCGTACCTATGCCTGGATATATATCCTTGGCGGGCGCGGCATCCCGCAGCTGCTGGAACTCGTCGGCATCGAGGACGTGCGCCTGATCAACACGCCCACAGCAGTGCTGATCGGCATTGTTTACGGCTATCTGCCGTTGATGATCTTTCCCATCTACGTGAGCCTGGAAAAGCTCGACAAGCGCCTGCTGGAAGCCTCCGGGGATCTTGGCGCTTCGCCCTGGCGGACTTTTCTACAGGTGACCCTGCCGCTTTCGGCACCGGGTCTGGTAACGGGCTCGCTGCTGGTGTTCATCCTGTTGATGGGCGAATACCTGATCCCTGCACTGCTGGGTGGCGGCAAGGTGTTCTTCGTTGGAAACGCTCTGGTCGACCTGTTCCTGCAATCGCGGAACTGGCCCTACGGCTCTGCCGTTGCCATTGGCCTGGTTGCTATCATGATGGTCGCCATAGCCATTTATCTTGCCATGGTCGGGCGCCAACAGGCGCGCGACGACGTGTCCCTGGTCTAGGAACATGCCGATGCGCCTCTACGCCGCAGCTATCTACCTTTTCCTGTACGGGCCGATCGCCCTCATTGTGGTCTTCAGCTTCAATGCCGGACGCCATGCCGCGTCCTTCGAGTGCTGCGGAACGTCCTGGTATGGCCGCACTTTCAACAACCAGTTCCTTCTCGAGGCCCTGTACACCAGCCTGTTGGTCGCCGGCACAACGGCCATCCTGGCGACCATCATGGGCACGATGGCCGCCCTTGCCCTGCAAAGGGTCAGGGGTCCGCTTCGCGTCGTCTACGACGCCATGACCTACATCGCCATCATCATTCCGGGCATCGTGATCGGCATAGCCACGCTGGTCGCGCTTGTCACCGCATTCGATGCCATCAACCCGCTACTGGCAGCGCTCTGGCCCGGTGGCGCCAAGGCCGCCCCGCAGCTTGGCCTGGGATATGCCTCGGTCATTGCCGCGCACACCCTGTTCACAATGGCCCTGGTGATCGTGATCGTGCGGGCCCGCATCCAGGGAATGGACCGCTCGCTCATCGAGGCCTCGGCCGATTTGTACGCGACGCCGTGGCGCACCTTTCGTCAGGTGACACTGCCGCAGATATTTCCTGCCGTGATGGCCGGGTTCCTGCTCAGCTTCACCTTCAGCTTCGATGACTTCATCATCGCCTTCTTTGTCGCCGGCTCGAAGACGACGCTGCCGATCTACATCTTCTCGTCGATCCGGCGCGGCATCACGCCGGAGACCAACGTCATCGCAACGCTTGTCCTCGGCGTATCGCTGACCCTGCTGATTTCCGCGCAGCTATTGATGCGCCGCCGCGCCGGCGCCGCCGGAAGCAACTGACCTTCAACGAACTCGAGCAAGAGAAAGAGACCGGAAGGTGGATATGATTCTCAAAGAACGCGTCGCCATCGTCACTGGCGCCGGCTCCGGAATCGGGCGCGCCGGGGCACGGATCCTGGCCAGGGAAGGTGCTTCCGTGGTCATCGCGGATCGGCGTCCGGCGGCTGGCGAGGAAACGGCTGCGATCATTTCCGGCGCCGGCGGAAAGGCGATTGCCGTCGCCACTGATGTTACTGACCAGGCGCAACTGGAAAACCTGGTAAAATGCACAATCGACACCTACGGCCGCATCGACATCTTGCACAGCCACGCCGGTATCCAGGTCGAGGGACCGCTGCTGGAAGTCGACCCCGCAGGCATGGACGAGTCGTGGGAATTGAACGTCAAGGCACATTTCGCGCTAGCGCGCCTGGTAACGCCGCACATGATCGCGCAGGGCGGCGGATCGGTGATCGTCACGTCTTCGAATTCGGGCGTGTTCCACGATCACGGCATGATTGCCTATGCGACCAGCAAGCACGCCGTCATCGCCATGACCAAGCAGATGGCGATCGACTACGGCAAGTACAACATCCGCTTCAACGCGCTCTGCCCGGGCTGGGTCGATACGCCATTCAATGAACCCTACATAAAACAAATGGGAGGGCGTGCCGCCATCGAGGCGTATGTGAAGGAAAAGATACCCATGGGCCGCTGGGCCACGGCCGAAGAAATCGCCGAAGGGATCCTGTTCCTGGCTTCCGACAGGTCGTCCTTCATGACAGGTCACGCATTGGTCATAGACGGCGGCGAATGCATCTTCTGACGCCATGTTGCCGGGACGGCTTGGACATACCCCGCCCAGGCGGGGAACTTGTCCTGGGCCGATCTCTGGCGGTGCCGGGATGTGGGCTTCGCACGGCACCCTTTTGCGCCGGCGCCATCGTGGCACAAGCACGTCGACGCCCGCAATATGCGCGCCGAAATGCATATCCGCGAGATCGACGCATCGCGAACCGGAACGCTTTCCAGGAGATGTCCCGGATACGGCCTGCTTCACCCCCGAACAGATTTGCGCCCGGCTTCCGCATGCCATCGGGCAGTCGCGCGACATTTGTCCTTGTAAACAGACGCAAGTGCAGATTTCTTGGGGCGACGCCAATTTCCTGTAACCCCTGCAAATCGGGCCTCGGCCCCCCACGGAATGTGACATGATCGAAACAGCCCTTGGTCTGAATGGCGGCTTCACCGCTCCACATCGCGTCGCGACGAAAATCGGCGCGGATGTGATCGATGCGGGCGGGTCGGCGATCGAGGCGATGGTAGCCGCGGCGGCGGCAATCGCGGTCGTCTACCCGCACATGAACGGCATCGGCGGTGACGGTTTCTGGATCATCCACCGCAAGGGGCGGGCCCCTGTCGCTGTCTCCGCCTGCGGTCCGGCAGCCGGGCTGGCCACTCCGGCGTGGTATGCCGAGCGCGGTTACTCATCCACCTTGCCAACGCGTGGGGCGCCTGCCGCCCTGACGGTTCCCGGCACGATCGGCGGCTGGGAGGCGGCGCTGAGCCTTGTCGACGAAAACCGGCGCCGGCCTCTCGGGGAATTGCTCGCTCCGGCCATCGCCTTGGCGAAGGGCGGCATCGCGGTGACGCGCAACCAGTCGGTCACCACGGCGGAGAAGCTGGACGGGTTGCGGGACGTTCCCGGGTTCGCTGACATCTATCTGAGAGCCGGCGTGGCGCCCGAGCCGGGTTCCCTCCTCGTTCAGACGGCGCTCGGCCAAACACTGACCGCCATAGCCGAATTGGGGCCGGACGCCTATTACCGTGGCGACATCGCACGCGCGCACGCCCGGTTTCTCGAAGCCGAGGGCAGCCCGCTGCGGTTCGAGGATTTCCAGGCTTACAGGGCCGCGATCCAGAAACCGCTCGAAATCACAACCTCGCTTGGCAAGCTCTATAATATGGGTCCGCCGACCCAGGGGATGTCATCGCTTGCCATACTCGGGATTTTCGACCGTCTCGGTATTGCTGACGGAGAGAGCTTCGAACATGTTCACGGCCTGGTCGAGGCGACGAAGCAGGCGTTCATCATCCGCAACGCCGAATTGGGCGATCCGGCCGCGATGCGGCTGGATGCACAGGATACCTTGGCCCCAGAACGACTGGAAAAGATGGCTGCGGCGATCGATATGCAATCCGCATTGCCTTGGCCCTATGAGGCAAAACGCGGCGACACCATCTGGATGGGGGCAGCAGATCGCGACGGCACCGTCGTCAGTTTCATTCAAAGTGTGTTCTGGGAATTCGGTTCCGGCCTGACATGCCCGGAGACCGGCGTGACCTTCCAGAACCGGGGCGCCGGATTTTCTCTCGCCCCGGGCCCCAACCAGCTTGCTCCTGGCCACCGGCCTTTCCACACGCTCAATCCGGCATTGGCCGTTCTCGGCGATGGTCGGGTCATTTCCTACGGCACTATGGGCGGCGAGGGTCAACCGCAGACACAGGCAGCTGTGTTTTCCCGCTATGCCCAGTTCGCCAAGCCGTTGCAGGAGGCTATCACGCTACCCCGCTGGCTGCTGGGAAAAACCTGGGGAGACGATACGACAAGCCTGAAGCTCGAGGCGAATTTCGACGAAACCGTGCGCGCCCGGCTTGAAGCGGCCGGGCATCATATCGAAACCGTCCCCGCGTTCTCCAGCCTCATGGGCCATGCCGGGGCGATCGTACGGCACGATAACGGGCTGATCGAAGCCGCAAGCGACCCGCGATCGGACGGCTTTGCCTACGCAGTCTGAATTCCACACCGCCTCAATCACCGAACCACGGAGCGAAATATGAGCCGAACAGTTTCCGCATTGATCGCGGGCCACGACGAAAACGCCTTGGCGATCGGGGCGCCAGACCGCGAATGGCTGACCTATGGCGGGCTGCGGCGGCTGAGCGCGGACGTATCGGGTACGCTGCATGGCACAGGCATCGGGCGTGGCGACCGCGTCGCCATCGTATTGCCGAACGGGCCGGAAATGGCCGCCGCCTTCATGACCATCGCCCAGGTGGCGACCACGGCGCCGCTCAATCCGGCCTACCGGCAGGAGGAGTACGAGTTCTACCTGGAGGACCTGCGGGCCAAGGCCCTTGTCGTGGCGGAGGACTATGATGGCCCGGCACTTCCTGCCGCCGCCAGATTCGGAATCGCCGTTGTGAGGCTCTCTTTCGACCCGTCGGAACCGGCGGGAACCTTCACCTTGTCTACTGACGGCAAGATTGGCGACTGCGACGACGCCGCGCCCGCCGAGGACGATGTGGCGCTGATCCTGCACACCTCCGGCACCACATCGAGGCCGAAGATCGTGCCGCTCCTGCAATCGAATATCTTTGCCTCCGCGCACAACATTCTGAAGTCGCTTGCCCTGACGCCCGAGGACCGTTGCCTGAATGTCATGCCGCTTTTCCACATCCACGGGCTGATCGCGGCGGTGGCCGCTTCGCTGGCGGCAGGTGCCCAGATTTGCTGTACGCCCGGGTTCAACGCCCTGCGCTTCTATTCCCAACTCGATACCGTCGAGCCGACCTGGTACACTGCGGTTCCCACCATGCACCAGGCGATCCTGGCACGCGCCGAGCGAAACCGCGAGATCATCGACAAGGCTAGGCTGAGGTTTCTGCGGTCGTCCTCCGCTTCGCTTCCCGCTCCCGTCATGGAGGAACTGGTCAGGACCTTCGGCGCGCCTGTGGTCGAAGCCTACGGCATGACCGAGGCAACGCACCAGATGTGCTGCAATCCGCTGCCGCCGAGAATCCAGAAGCCCGGTTCGGTCGGCGTGCCGGCAGGCCCCGAGGTGCGAATCGCAGATGAAGGCGAGAACTTGTTGCTGGCGGGTGGCGCGACTGGCGAAGTGGTGATCAGCGGTCCGAATGTGACGCCCGGCTACGAAGGCAATGCGAAGGCGAACGGCGACTCCTTTTTCGAATCGGAGGGCAAGCGGTGGTTCAGGACCGGAGATCAGGGCCAGTTCGATTCCGACGGCTACCTGAACCTGACCGGTCGCCTCAAGGAGATTATTAACCGGGGCGGTGAGAAGATCAGTCCGCTTGAGGTGGACGCGGTATTGCTCAGCCATTCCGAGATCGCGCAGGTCGTCTGTTTTGGCGTGCCCCATGCGAAGCTGGGCGAGGACATCGCCGCGGCCGTCGTCCTCAAGGAAGGGTCCGGTCTTGACGAGAAGGCGATCCGCGCCTTTGCGGCCGAGCGCTTGGCCGACTTCAAGGTGCCGCGCTCGGTGGTGATCCTCGAAGAAATCCCCAAGGGGGCAACAGGCAAAATCCAACGTATCGGCATGGCCGAGAGGCTGGGCATTGCGGGCTGAGACTGGGGAGCGCATGCGATGAAGATCTGCATTTTCGGCGCCGGCGCCATTGGCGGTTATTTGGGTGTGAAGCTCGTCCAGGCAGGGGCCGATGTGAGCCTTGTCGCCCGCGGCCCGCATCTGGCGGCGATGAAGGAAAAAGGTCTCACCCTGATCGAGGAGGGCGGCGAACAGGTTACCGTTCCGGTGCGCGTAGCCGAGAATCCCACCGAGCTTGGACCACAGGATTACCTAATCATCACGCTCAAGGCCCATTCTATCCCGCCGGTGGTTGACAAGATGCAGCCTCTGATCGGTGAAAACACGACCATCGTCAGCGGCGTGAACGGCGTGCCGTGGTGGTATTTCCACAAGCTGAAGGGCCCGTTCGAGGGCAGGCGGCTGGCTGCGGTCGATCCCGGCGACGTTCAGTGGGACGGTTTAGGCCCCGACAGGGTGCTGGGCTGCGTGGTCTACCCGGCGGCCGAGGTGATTGAGCCCGGGGTCATCAGGCATGTCGAGGGCAACCGCTTTTCGCTGGGTGAGCCGGACGGGTCGAAATCCGACCGCGCATTGGCTTTGTCAAAGGTGTTGATGGCAGCCGGTCTGAAAGCCCCTGTCCGGCCGCGAATTCGAGATGAAATCTGGGTTAAGTTATGGGGAAACCTTTCCTTCAACCCGATCTCGGCGCTCACCCATGCCACGCTGGACGTGCTCTGTACCGATCCCGGTACCCGCGCGGTGGCGCGCGGCATGATGGTGGAGGCGCAGCATATCGCCGAAAGACTGGGCGTGACATTTTCCATTGATGTGGACCGGCGGATCGACGGCGGTGCCGCGGTCGGGGCGCATCGCACCTCGATGTGGCAGGATCTGGAGGCCGGCCGCCCGATGGAGATCGATGCGCTCGTTACAGCCGTGCAGGAACTGGGGCGGCTGACAGAAATACCAACACCCACGATTGACACGGTGCTGGCCCTGATCCGGTTGCGGGCCAGGATGGCAGGGGTGTACTAGCTGTGAGCTTTCATTAGGTTGTCCATTCGGACGGGACCGAGGAGACTGGAGTTACCAAGCTTCAATCTTCAAGGAGAGGCCCGAATGAACATCCACAAGAATGCCCGTCTGACGCAGTTGCGTCGAGAGGAGATGGCGCTGTCGGTCATTGAGGGCCACCTGTCCAAAGCCCGGGCGGCAAGAATCTACGGCGTATCGGCCAAGATCGTGACGCGCTGGGTCGAACGCTTCAAGGCCGAAGGGCGAGCCGGCATGGCCGATCGCTCGTCGCGGCCGCGCAGGTTGCGTTCGCCGGTTGGCGAGGCGACCATTGCCCGCATCGCTGTCCTTCGGCGTCGGCGGCTCACCGGCAAGCATATCGCAAGGGAGGTCGGCGTCTCGCCGGCCACGGTCAGCCGGGTGCTCAAACGTGCCGGC
>JAIOIW010000036.1 GCA_019912385.1 Notoacmeibacter sp.
AACAACCGGAAGCTCAGCATGCCCCGCCCGCCTCTGACGCCCGTCATCGATGCCCTGCCCGCGACCATTCCCTTTGTCGGTCCCGAAACCCAGCAACGCCAGCGCGGTCGCCCGTTCAAGGCGCGGTTGGGCGCAAATGAAAGCGGATTCGGCCCCTCGCCCGCCGTGATCGAGGCGATGCGCGCGGCCGCACCCGACATGTGGCAATATGGCGATCCGGAAAACCACGACCTGAAGATGGCGGTTGCCGGTTTTTACAGCCTTTCGCCTTCCAACATCACGATCGGCGGCGGCATCGACGGTTTGCTCGAGACCACCGCGCGGCAATATGTCGAGCCCGGCACGCCTGTCGTGACCTCGCTCGGCGCCTACCCCACCTTCAACTACCATGTCGCGGTGTGCGGCGGCGCGCTGACCACGGTGCCCTTCCGCGACGATCGCGAAGACCTCGACGGGCTTCTCGATGCCGTGAAGCGAACCGACGCGCGGCTGGTCTATCTCTCCAATCCCGACAACCCGATGGGCACATGGTGGGAGGCCGGCGAGATCGAGGCCTTTGCCGCGGCCCTGCCGGAGACGACGCTGTTCATCCTGGACGAGGCCTATTGCGAGACCGGGTCGCAATCGGCGCTGCCGGAGATCGGTTTCATGCGCCCGAACCTGGTGAGAATGCGCACTTTTTCAAAGGCTTATGGCCTTGCCGGCCTGCGCTGCGCCTATGGAATCGCGCAAGCCGAGACGATCTCGGGCTACGACAAGGTGCGCAACCAGTACGGCATGACGAAAATGGCCCAGGTCGCCGGCGTCGCCGCGCTCGCCGACCAGGCGTGGCTGGACGAAGTCGTGAGGAAGGTCGCAGACAGCCGCGACCGGATCGCGCAGATCGCCCGGTCCAACGGGCTGGAGCCGATCCCTTCCGCCACCAATTTCGTCACCATCGACTGCGGGCGCGACGGCGCCTATGCGGTCAAGGTGCTCCAGGAATTGGTCGCGCGCGACATCTTCATCCGCAAGCCGATGGCTCCCGGCCTCGACCGCTGCATCCGGGTCTCCTGCGGCCCTGACAACGAGGTCGACCTGTTTGAGGCGGCGTTGCCGGAAGCGCTTGGCGCGGCGAACTGACGCGGCGAAATACCCAATCATTACCGACTGTTAAGCGGCGCCGTGCCTCGGTCCTGCCTAGGTTGGCATTCTCCCGGGACTTACAGAAGAGAATTCCCATACCTGCTTTTCTTTCGCGTTACGCAACACCCCTGATCACCGGGCTTTTCGTCGTCTCGCTGGTCTCCGGCGTGGCGCTGTTCTTCCACATCGGCACGACGGCCTTTCGAGGCATGCACGAATGGCTCAGCCTCGTGCTGATCGCACCATTCGCGTTGCATGTCTGGAAGAACTGGCGCCCCTTCGCGGGCTATTTCAAGCGCCCGCCCATGATGATCGCGCTTGGCATCTCACTCGCCACGGCTGTCGCATTTGCGGTCCCCGCCATGACCGGTGCCGGCGGCACGTCGCCCCAGCGTGCCATATTCCAGGCCTTCGAGAATGGCGCCGTCGCCGACCTCGCCCCGCTGTTCGGGCATGACGGCGCCAGCCTGGCGGCGGCCCTGAAGGCGCAAGGGCTGACGGTCGAATCGCCGAGCCAGAAAGTGAGGGACATCGCGGACGCATCCGGCCGTTCGCCGTTCGAGGTCGTTGGGCTGATCGCCGCCGAAAAGCGGTAGCGGCGCGGCGCCCATCGGCGCGTCCATCCGGATTTTCCCTTCCGCACCTTGAAAGAATTGAACGTTTGTTTTATTCTTTGCGCCAAGGGAGAATACCATGGCGCGCACGACCGGTTCGGACGGCGAAAAGACCGAGGCCGCAATCCGCGAGGCGGCGGTCAACCTGATCGCGCGGCACGGGTTCGATGCCGTCACCATGCGCCAGCTCGCAGCGCAAGTCGGGGTGCAGGCGGCCGCGCTCTACCGCTATTTTCCGACCAAGGAAGACCTGCTGTTCCGCCTGATGGACGACCACATGCGCGGCCTGATCGCCGCATGGGAGGCCGCCTGCCCCGCCTCGCGCGACCCGTTGGCCAGGCTCACCGCCTTCATCGCCAACCATATCCGCTTCCATATCGAGCGGCGCCACGCCACCCATGTCTCGAACATGGAACTGCGCAGCCTCAACCATGCGCATCTGAGCGATATCCTGAGATTGCGCGGCGCCTACGAGAAGGAATTGCGCCAGATCCTGCGCGACGGTGCGGACGCAGGCCTGTTCGAGATCTCCGATGTCGTGCTGACCGCCATGGCGATCATCCAGATGATCACCGGCGTCATCGTCTGGTTCAGGCCCGACGAGCGGCTTTCGGTTGCCGATGTCACCAATACCTATCAGACCATGACCCTGCGCCTGGTGGGCGCGACCGTGCAGGAGGAGCGTACGGATGTACATGTATTCGATGAAGTTCGGGCTGGGTGAGGAAATCGACGCCCTGCGCGAGGTGGTCCAGCGCTTTGCGCAGGACCGGATCGCGCCGATAGCCGCCCAGATCGACCGCGACGACGATTTTCCGGCCCATCTGTGGCGCGAAATGGGCGATCTCGGCCTGCTTGGCGTGACCGCCGACCCGGATTTCGGCGGTTCGGGCATGGGCTATCTCGCGCACCTGATCGCTCTTGAGGAAATCTCCAGGGCCTCCGCCTCGGTCGGCCTCTCCTATGGCGCCCATTCCAATCTCTGCGTCAACCAGATCAGCCGCTGGGGTACGCAGGAACAGAAGGAAAAATACCTGCCGAAATTGTGTTCGGGCGAGCATGTCGGCGCGCTGGCGATGAGCGAACCCAACGCCGGTTCCGATGTCGTCGGCATGCGGCTGGCGGCAACCAAGAAGAATGACCGTTATGTGCTCAACGGCTCGAAGATGTGGATCACCAACGGACCGAACGCCGACACGCTGGTTGTCTATGCCAAGACCGACATGGCGGCGCATTCGCGCGGCATCACGGCTTTCATCGTCGAGAAGGAAGCGAAGGGTTTCTCGGTCGCCCAGAAGCTCGACAAGCTCGGCATGCGCGGCTCAAACACCGGCGAACTGGTCTTCGATGACGTCGAGGTGCCGTTCGAGAATGTGCTCGGCGAGGAAGGCCGGGGCGTCGCGGTGCTGATGAGCGGGTTGGATTACGAGCGCCTCGTGCTGTCGGGCGGGCCGCTCGGCATCATGGCCGCCTGCCTTGACGTGGCCGTGCCCTATGTGCACGAGCGCAAGCAGTTCGGCGAGCCGATCGGCAATTTCCAGCTCGTCCAGGGCAAGCTCGCCGACATGTACACGGCGATGAACGCTTCCCGCGCCTATGCCTACATGGTGGCGCAGGCTGCCGACCGCGGCGAGACGACGCGCAAGGATTCGGCCGGCTGTATCCTCTATTCGGCCGAGCGCGCGACCCAGTGCGCGCTCGACGCCATCCAGCTTCTCGGCGGCAACGGCTACACCAACGAATACCCGACCGGACGTCTGCTGCGCGATGCCAAGCTCTATGAGATCGGCGCGGGGACGAGCGAAATCCGGCGCATGCTGATCGGGCGTGAAATGATGGCGGAGGGGGTGTGAGGCGCCAGGCCGGGGACGACCGCGGCGATGTCTGTACGCGCGGTTCAATCAGCCATAGTCTCTTGGCGCGCGCGGGGCTTGTCCCTGCAGTCGATCCGGGAAAACGAGAGCAACGGGAAGCGACATGACGCATTCAGATTTCTCCGACCTGAAGGCCCTCTTCATCAATTGCACCCTGAAATCCTCAGCTCAGGGCCTGTCACATACCGAAACCCTGATGCACGACTCCATGGCGATCATGGCGAAGAACGGAGTGGCGGTGGATTACCTGCGCGCGGCCGACTACACGCTGGCCTTCGGGATCTATCCCGACATGCGCGAGCATGGCGCCAGCGCGGACGACTGGCCGGAGGTTTTTTGGCCGAAGGTCTCGGCAGCCGATATCCTCGTCCTCGGGACGCCGATCTGGCTCGGCGAGGAATCGTCGATCTGCCGCGTGGTGATCGAGCGGCTTTACGCGCATTCCGGCCAGCGCAACTCGAGCGGCCAGTACATTTTCTACGGCAAGACCGGGGGCTGCGTCATCACGGGCAATGAAGACGGCATCAAGCACACTGCCATGACGTGCCTCTATGCGATGGGCCATGTGGGCTATACGATACCGCCGCAGGCCGATTGCGGGTGGATCGGCGAAGCCGGCCCGGGACCCTCCTACGGTGACGAGCTGGAAGACGGCAGCCATGCCGGTTTCGACAATGACTTCACCAGGCGCAACCTGACCTTCATGACCTGGAACCTGATGCACACCGCCCGGCTGATCAAGGATGCCGGCGGATTTCCCGCCCACGGCAACTCGGCGAAGGCCTGGGCCGATGGCGTCCGCTTCGACCATCCCGATCCGGAGTACCGATGACCGCCCTCTCCTCCTCCGTTTCCACCTCCTCCGATGCCTTCAAGGCGAATGCCAAGGCCATGGCCTCGCTCGTCGCGGAGATGCGCGACAAGGCCGCGCAGATAGAACTCGGCGGACCCGAGCACGCGCGCGAGCGCCACAAGTCCCGCGGCAAGCTGTTGCCGCGCGAGCGGCTGGCGCAACTGATCGATCCCGGTTCGTCCTTCCTGGAAATCGGGCAGTTCGCGGCTCACGGCCTGTATGGCGGCGACATCGCGTCGGCCGGCATCATCACCGGTGTCGGACGGATCGAGGGCACGGAATGCGTCATCGTCGTCAATGACGCGACGGTGAAGGGCGGCACCTATTATCCGCTGACGGTCAAGAAGCACCTGCGCGCCCAGGAAGTGGCGATGCAGAACAATCTGCCTTGCATCTATCTGGTCGATTCCGGCGGCGCGAACCTGCCCAATCAGGACGAGGTGTTTCCCGACCGGGAGCATTTCGGCCGCATCTTCTTCAACCAGGCCAACATGAGCGCGGCCGGCATTCCGCAGATCGCCTGCGTCATGGGCTCATGCACGGCAGGCGGCGCCTACGTGCCGGCGATGAGCGACGAGACGATCATGGTGCGCAAACAGGCGACCATCTTCCTCGGCGGCCCGCCGCTGGTGAAGGCGGCGACCGGCGAGGACGTGAGCGCCGAGGACCTTGGCGGCGCCGACCTGCACACGCGCGAGAGCGGCGTGGCCGACCACTACGCAACCGACGACGCCCATGCGCTCGCCATCGTGCGGCGGATCGTGAAAAACCTGAATCGCAAGAAGGCCCTGGGCGTGAAACTTGCCGATTCGATCCCGCCGCTTTACGCACCGGATGAGATCTATGGCATCGTTCCGCAAAGCCTGCGCCAGCCCTATGACGTGCGAGAAGTGATCGCGCGCACGATCGACGGCTCCGAGTTCGACGAGTTCAAGGCCAATTACGGCACCACACTGGTGACGGGCTTTGCCCGTATCCACGGCATGCCGGTCGGGATCATCGCCAACAACGGCGTGCTGTTTTCGGAAAGCGCGCTCAAGGGCGCGCATTTCATCGAACTGTGCTGCCAGCGCAAGATTCCGCTCGTCTTCCTGCAGAACATCACCGGCTTCATGGTCGGCCGCAAGGCGGAGGCCGGCGGCATCGCCAAGGATGGCGCCAAGCTGGTGACCGCGGTGGCCACGGCGAAGGTACCGAAGGTGACGGTGATCATCGGCGGCTCGTTCGGCGCCGGCAATTACGGCATGTGCGGGCGGGCCTATTCGCCCCGCTTCCTGTGGATGTGGCCCAATGCTCGCATCTCGGTGATGGGGGGCGAGCAGGCCGCCACGGTGCTCGCCATGGTCAAGCGCGAAGGCATCGAGCGCAAGGGCGAGAGCTGGTCTGCCGAGGAAGAAACCGACTTCCGCGCGCCGATCCTGGAAAAATACGAACGCGAGGGCCACCCGCTCTATTCGTCCGCGCGACTGTGGGACGACGGTATCATCGACCCGGCGAGAACGCGCGACGTGCTGGCGCTGTCGCTTAGCGCGGCGCTGAATGCCGAGGTCGAGGACACGAAGTTCGGCGTGTTCAGGATGTGAGGCGCGATCCGCGCTGATTGGCGCGGAATCGGGGTTGTTGGTCGGGAGGTTGTCATGGGCAAGGTCACAAGCAGTGACGGAACGGATATCGCATACGACCGTGGAGGCAGCGGCCCTTCCCTCGTGCTCGTGCACGGCACCAGCGCTTCTGCGGCGCGCTGGAACAACATTCGCCCGATGCTCGAAGAGCACTTTACTGTTCTTGCCGCAGACCGGCGAGGCCGTGGCGGTAGCGGCGACGTTGCTGCCGGGGTCCCGAATTCTCTCGATGCGGAGTTTGGCGACGTGGCCGCGTTGGTCGCAGCCGCGTCTGACCCGGTCATCCTGTTTGGCCATTCCTATGGCGGACTGGCCTCGCTGGGCGCCACGCCGTTGATCGACCGGCTTGCAGCCCTGATCATCTACGAGGCGCCGGTTCTGGAAGGAAACGGCCTGCCAGAGGAACTGCTGGATCGCCTCGATGCGGCCTCTGCCAGCGACGACCGCGAGGCGGTGATGAAGATCTTTTGCGAGGAGGTCGTTCAGATGCGGCCGGGCGACATTGCGGCGCTGCGCGGCTCGCCCGCGTGGCCGGCGCGCCTTGCCGCCGCACACACGATCCCCCGCGAACTGCGCGCCACGGGAATCTTTTCCCTGGCCGCGGCACATCCGGAACGGATTTCCGTGCCGACGCTTCTCCTGCATGGCGGGGACAGCCCGGACTTCTTCAAGGGCCCTATGGCCAGACTCGCCGCCGCGATACCGAATGCGCAAAGCGTCGCGCTCGCGGGCCAACAGCATGTGGCGATGGATACCGCGCCGGAAATGCTGACGGACGTCATCCTCGAATTCTGGAAGGAAGCCGCCTGATGGCAGAAGGCAACCGCCCGGCCAGGCGGTCCGGTTTCCAGCCACAGTTGCACGAACAGGCAAGGACAAATGAGACCATTTGACAAGATCCTCATCGCCAATCGCGGCGAGATCGCCTGCCGGATCATCAGGACGGCGCGGCGCATGGGCATCGCCACCGTCGCCGTCCATTCCGACGCCGACCGGCATGCGCTGCACGTGCGCATGGCCGACGAGGCGGTTCATATCGGCCCTTCGCCGGCGGCGGAAAGCTATCTCGTCGCAGGCAGGATCATCGACGCGGCGAAGCAGACCGGGGCACAGGCGATCCATCCGGGATACGGCTTCCTTTCGGAAAACCCGACCTTCGTGGAGGCGGTCGAGGCGGCTGGCCTCGTCTTCATCGGGCCGTCGGCGCCGGCCATCCGGGCCATGGGACTGAAGGACGCCGCCAAGCGGGCGATGGAGAAGGCCGGCGTGCCGGTGGTGCCCGGCTACCACGGCGAGGCGCAGGAACTCGTGGTTCTCGCCACCAAGGCCAGCGAGATCGGCTATCCGGTGCTGATCAAGGCGTCGGCCGGCGGCGGCGGCAAGGGCATGCGCAAGGTCGACGACCCGGCGCAGTTCAAGGACGCGCTGTCGGCCGCGCGGCGCGAGGCCAAGGCCGCCTTCGGCGACGAGCGCGTGCTGGTGGAAAAATACATCACCAAGCCGCGCCATATCGAGGTGCAGGTGTTCGGCGACAGCCACGGCAACGTCGTGCATCTCTACGAGCGCGACTGCTCGGCCCAGCGCCGCCACCAGAAGGTGATCGAGGAAGCGCCCGCGCCCGGCATGACGAAAGAAATGCGCGCGGCAATGACGAAAGCGGCGGTGAAAGCGGCCAAGGCGATCGGTTATCGCGGCGCGGGCACGATCGAGTTCATCGTCGACGGCTCGAACGGTTTGAGACCGGACGGCTTCTGGTTCATGGAGATGAACACGCGCCTGCAGGTGGAGCACCCCGTCACCGAGGCGGTGACCGGCATCGACCTGGTCGAGTGGCAATTGCGCGTGGCGGCCGGTGAGCCGCTGCCGCTCCGCCAGGAGGAGATCACGCTCGACGGCCATGCCTTCGAGGCGCGGATCTATGCCGAGGACCCGGCGAAGGGTTTCCTGCCGGCCATCGGCACGTTGCATCACCTGGCATTCCCGCAAGCGACGGCCAATGGTGCGCCGGTGAGAATCGACACGGGCATTGCACAGGGCGATGCCATCTCGCCCTTCTACGACCCGATGGTCGCCAAGCTGATCGTCAAGGGTGCCGACCGGGCCGAGGCGCTCGAAGGACTGGCCGATGCGCTGGAGGCCACGCGCATTGCGGGTTCAACCGTCAATACCGGTTTCCTGGCCGCGCTTGCCCGCCACGCGGATTTTGCGGCGGGTGACGTCGATACCGGGCTGATCGAACGCGACCAGGCGGCACTGACAGCCGTTCCCGAGGCCGATCACCGCATGATCGCGCAATCCGCACTGGCGGCATCGGGCCTGAAGGCGCCAGGCGGCGCCGATCCATGGGATGCGCTTGCCGGCTATACCCATTTCAACCCGATCGCCCGGCGGCTGGAACTGATGCGCGGCGAGGCAACAATTGCAGCCAGCGTGACGGCGCGACCAAACGGCAAGGTGGAGGTGGCGGTCGACAATGGGGCCGCGATCACCTTGCCCGTGGATGGGACTGGCGGCGGCCAATCGCCCGCCCTGCTCTGGCCGGGCCATGTGACCGTGTTCGACAAGGGTCACGCGATCGATTTCCGCCTGCACGATCCGTTCGCCGAGGCACTGGACCATGGCGGGGCGGACCTGCTGACGGCGCCGATGCCTGGACTGGTGAAGATCGCGCATGCGCGCGCAGGCGATACCGTGACCAAGGGTCAACCGCTGCTGGTGCTCGAGGCGATGAAGATGGAACACACCATTGCCGCGCCGCATGACGGCGTCATCGCGGACATCGCCACGGAAGGCGCCCAGGTGAGCGACGGAACGGTGCTGGTGCGGTTCGAGGAGCAGGCGACGTAGACCGTGTCTGCATCGGTCGGTCAGTGTAAAACTGTCACACAGCGACATCCAGGGGGACGTATCCGTCGGAAGTTGTCCCTAATTGCGTATCTCGGGAACCAGCTTTTTCCAATCCTGATATGAGCGGTGTGCTTCAATCGCGCGGAGCCAGTCGGATTTTTCACCGACATCTCCCGCATGTAGCCAATCGAGGCCGGAACCCTTGAGCTGGTCTCCTTCTTCCAATTTCGAGAGATAACCTGAATCTAGGCTCGCCGGCAAACCGTCCGCACCCTTTACCCCAAGCAGAGCCAGCTCTTCGTTTGACCAAGCTGCTTCCGTTCGAAGTATGCCTCCGTCCTTCTTGATCTCCTCTATCGTCGCCACGGGCTCTGCACCGAGCGGCACAACCAGCCCGATGGGAGAATAGTCTACTTTCTCCAAGGATGGCCTGTAGGATTCAAAGGAGAAGATATCATCGAGGTTCTCTTTCAGTTTTTCGACACCCTCGAATGTGGCAGGAATTTTCCCGTCCGAAGTAACGTCGATATACTCGCCGTTTGTTGACTGCAGGGTGCGCGCCACGGCGCGCAGCTTGCTGATAACAAACAGGTTTTTTTCGTTTTCCGCCCGCGCCAGAGCCGAGGCAAATCCGGTTAGGCTCCCTCTGCCGGGTGGCATGGTAAGACTCGCGGCGCCATCTCCGGGCAAGAGACCTGACGGCGATTGCGCCATATCGGCTTCATCGAAACACGTCAGACCGGTGGCATCCGCCTTCGCCTGCGTCAGAACCCAGTCTGGGCCGAGCAGCCGCACCGCCGTATACATCGACCATGCCTTCCAGGCAGGGGTATTGTTGGCCAACATCGCATAATAGAAGTTGCGGTGCGTATCGTGGGCGGTTCGTGTCTGGATGCAACAATAATAGTCGTGCACGACAGCCGCCGGTAAATATGCTGGATCGAAGTTGTCACCCGTCATTACTTCAAAGAGCCACGGTATGGACGCGCCATCTGTGTTTGCGCCCCCAGGCACGACCCATTCAAGGGTATTCGGGTCTTCAAATCGAAAGCCATTGACGACGCGAAACGGCTTTTCACTGCCCACCGGATTGACTTGAAGCGTTATGGGAATGTCACGAAACTTCCCATTATATTCCTCGGCAGCCGCCGACATGGCAAATGCAGTGACGAATAGAGTTATCGGTATGCGCAGATTCATTATTCGCCGACCTCCGAATATCAAACCCATACTGGTTATTATTATTACGGAGTTATTCGGATTACAATTAGCGAGTACTTAAACAGAAAACCGCGCCGGCCCGATCAGGCCGATCGCGGTTGTCGATTGTCAAAGCACATTATTCTTCGAACGCGAAGACTGCTGCCCTAACTGATCAATGCATCGTCATCCATTCGCGCGCTTCGCGCAGCGCCTTGGCAAGGTCGCCCTTGCTCAGTTGCCCGGCCATCTCGGCGCGCAACGCAGCGGCGCGGGCCGAGCCCTTGATCGCGGCGATATTGAACCATTTGTGCGCAGCGACCAGATCCATCTCGCAGTCGCGGCCGGTGGCATACATCATGCCGAGTTCGAAAAGGATGTCGGCCTGGGTGGTGGCATCCATCGCGCCGGAACCCAATTCGTGAATGTCAAAGCGTGCCATTTGTCGTCCCCTGTGATCGATCGGCGGCCCAGTTTTCCTGTCCCGTCGGGGCCGTCGTTTGATGCTTTGAGGATGTCAGCCAGCCTTGAATCCGTCGTTAAATCACGTGCTTAATTTGAGGCAAACAAAGTTCAAACAAGTGGTAAACGGCGGAAATCATTAAGCATTCAAAGGCGTAGGATTCCGCGGTTTTCAGGAAAAAGCAATTAAAATGGCCAAGCCACCGCTCAATGATTTGTTGACCACGGCGCAGGAATGATCTGACTTTCCCTGCGATGATATCGCCTGTTTTAAGTTGCCGGATCGGACCGATTGGCGCAGGCTTCAACCGATCCGGATCGGGAAATCCGAATTGCTTTTACGTTTACGTTAGCGTAAGTATTATGCATTCGAAACACGGGAGGATAAGATGTTTCGTGTCATAGCAACTGCAGCACTTGCCCTTACTGTCCTTGGCGGCACGGCTTTCGCCGATCCGATCGAAGGAATGTGGAAACGCCCGGCGGTCGAGGGCGGCACGCTGGAAAAGATCACTCAATGCGGCGCCAGGTACTGTGTGACGGTGGCCAGCGGCGAGAACTCGGGCAAGTCGGCGGGATGGATGGCGCCGGCCGGAGGAGGCAAGTACAGCGGCGAAATCAAGGATATTGATGCAAACAAGACCTACAAGGGCAAGGGCGAGGTCAAAGGCAATTCGCTCGTCATGTCCGGGTGCGTTCTGTTCGGAATTGTCTGCAAGTCCGAAACGTGGACGCGGCAGTAATACGGCATTCAAGCACCTGGTAAAAACCGCGGCGGAGGTCATCCGCCGCGGTTTTCGTTTGCCCCTAGCGTGCCCGCTGGCCGAACAGAACGGCCTGGGCTTCCTTGTCCTCGGCGATGTCGGCGATCCGGCGGCGGTGTTCCTCGCCGACCCTGATGCCCTTTTCGACCGCGGGACGCGCCATCATCGCCTCGAACCAGCGCTTGAGGTTGGGAAAGTCATTGAGGTCCTGGCCCTGGCGCCCGTAGGGCTTGATCCAGCCGATACAGGCCATGTCGGCAATCGAATAGTCGCCGGCAAGGAATTCGTTTTCGGCGAGCCGCTTGTTCATGACGCCGTAGAGGCGGTTGCATTCATTGGAGTAGCGGTCGATGGCGTAGGGGATCTTTTCCGGTGCATAGCCGCGGAAATGGTGTGCCTGGCCAGCCATCGGCCCCAGTCCACCGACCTGCCAGAACAACCATTCCTCTACCGCCACGCGCGCACGCTCGTCGGAGGGATAGAACCTTGCGAACTTGCGACCGAGATATTGCAGGATGGCGCCGGACTCGAACACGGAGATCGGCTGGCCGCCAGGACCGTCGGGATCGATGATCGCCGGCATGCGGTTGTTGGGCGCGATCTTCAGGAAGCCAGGCTCGAACTGTTCGCCACGCGAAATGTTGACGTATTTGATCTCGTAGGGCGCACCGAGTTCCTCCAGCATGATGGTGATCTTCCAGCCATTGGGGGTCGGCCAGTAGTAGAGTTCGATCGCTTTGGAATTGCCGGTCATCCGTTGCCTCCGTATCGGGAAGGCGCGACATAAACATGCGTGCCGGGCTTCGCCAATCAAAAGGTCCCTCGAGCCGCTCAAAAATATTGAACCGGACAGTGCGCCGTGAGGGGTGCGGAACACGCGGCGCCGACGCGGCGCGCTTTTCCCGATCTACCGGGCCTGCATCAGTGGTGCTAAAATAAAAAAGGTTCGTTGCAACCGGGAGGAATATCCATGATGCGCAAACTGACCTCACTTGCAGTCCTTGCTGCCGCAGCGACCTTGCTGCTCGCCGCAGCACCTGTCGACAACGCGGGGGCTGGAGGCGACCGGCGCGCCGTAACGGTCGCCGCGCTTGCGCCCGGCGATGCGTCGCCGGTGCAAACCTGCCGCGACGGCAGCGTATCGGCCACCGGCTGCCGGGATGAAGGCGTGAAGGTTGCAGCCGGCAACGAGTGCCCGGCGGCAAGCGGCAAATATTGTTCGGACGAGAAGCCCTATTGCTGCGGGACGCCCGGGAACTACTACTGCGCGATCGACGTCAACCACTGCTGAGGAGCCGCGCCGCCGATCATGACCGGCCGGTCCGGCGCGCGTCCGGCATTGTGAACGCGGGATGAACGGCGGTCTCAGCCGCAGTTCAGCGAGCACGTACGAATGTGGGGTACCTGAGAGGGAACCTTGACATGCTCGCACGCCGCTTCATCATCATCTGCCTGCTGTTTTTCATATTCGGCAGCGGCCTCTCGGTCATCGTGGCCGAGACCGCGCGCCCGGCGCGTTCATGGGAAGCCGGATATATTGTCCCGGGGCCCCTCCACATGGCCTCGCGCGACCACTATATTGGGCCATGGAAAATCGAACCTATCCGCGCCCGATAGAAAATATCGCCACGCCGGAACCCTGGCCGCGACAGAGTTTTGACGATGCTGGCGAAGCCGTGGCCGCGCTCAAGCAGATTTACGAGCGCAGCACCGCATTCCTGCGCGACAGTTTCGAGAAGGTATCGGTCCATGGCGACGGCGACCGCAGATACCGCGCCTACTATCCGGAAATATCGGTCACGACATCATCCTTTGCCCATGTGGATACAAGGCTGGCCTTCGGTCACATGGCAATGCCCGGCCACTACGCGACAACGATTACCCGGCCCGACCTTTTCCAGCCCTATCTGGAAGCGCAGTTGCGCCTGATCATGCGCAATCACGGTGTGGCGGTGACCATCGGCGATTCCGCGACGCCTATTCCGCTTCACTTCGCCTTCGGCGAAGGGGCTCATGTCGAAGCCAGTGTCGCCGACCGGATCAAGCGCCCGCTACGCGACCTGTTCGACGTTCCCGACCTCAATGCCACCGACGACCACATCGTCAACGGTACCTACGAACCCGCCCCCGGAGAACCGATGCCGCTTGCGCCGTTCACCGCACAGCGCGTCGACTATTCGCTGCACCGCCTCGCCCATTACACGGCGACCGCCCCGCGGTATTTCCAGAATTTCGTGCTGTTCACAAACTACCAGTTCTACATCGACGAGTTCGCCATGTATGCCCGCCGCCTCATGACCGAAGGCGGTGGCGGGTATGCGGCCTTCGTCGAACCGGGCAACGCGGTCACGCGTGCCGGCGACCACGAGCCGAGCGAAGGGGCTGTGATCGCGCGGATGCCGCAAATGCCGGCCTACCACCTGGTCAAGCCGGGCCACGGCGGCATTACCATGATCAATATCGGCGTCGGTCCATCCAATGCCAAGACAATCACCGACCACGTGGCGGTGCTCAGGCCGCATGCCTGGCTGATGCTCGGGCACTGCGCCGGCCTGCGCAACAGCCAGGAACTCGGCGACTATGTGCTGGCCCATGCCTATGTCCGCGAGGATCACGTGCTGGACGACGATCTGCCGGTCTGGGTGCCCATTCCGGCGCTGGCGGAGGTCCAGGTGGCATTGCAGGAAGCGGTGGCCGAAGTCACCGGTCTCGTCGGGTACGAGTTGAAGCGGATCATGCGCACCGGCACGGTCGCGACCATCGACAACCGCAACTGGGAACTGCGCGAGCAGCGTGGGCCGGTGCAGCGCCTCTCGATCTCGCGGGCGATCGCACTGGACATGGAATCGGCAACGATCGCGGCAAACGGTTTCCGTTTCCGCGTTCCCTACGGGACGCTGCTCTGCGTCTCCGACAAGCCGCTGCACGGCGAATTGAAGCTACCGGGCATGGCAACCGAATTCTACAAGAGGCAGGTCGCACAGCACCTGACGATCGGAATACGCGCGCTTGAGAAGCTCGCCGGCATGCCGCCGGAACGGCTGCATTCGCGCAAGTTGCGCAGCTTTTCGGAAACCGCGTTCCAGTAGGGCGGCACGTTCCGTTCGCGATCAATCCTTTGCCAGGGTGATGAAGCTTTTTTCGACGGGACCGCCCTTGCGGTGTTCGCGCGCGTCGAAATCTTTCTGCTTTTGGCCATACTCGTCATAAACCGCGTTGACCTCGCGACGGAGGCGCCGGGCGGCCCCGCGGCAGTCCGGTCGATCCTTCATCGCAAAGCGGCGCAGCTTGTGGTCGATAACCGTCACCATTTCGGTCGCGATGCGCACATGTGCCTTTTCGTGGCGAACCGTATCCTTCATGAAATAGGCCCATTTCGATTTCAGCGGGCCTGAAATCGGGTTGGATATTCGCGGATAGATAAGCGTGACATTCATGCGCGCGCCCGCCTTGTCCGTCCGGCAAACGCCGGCCTTGTAAACGAAACCGCCGTAGGTCTTTACAGAGTAGCGCGTCTGGGCAACCGCCTTGCGCAGGAAACCGTGGCGCGGGCCCTTGCGGTCCATTTGCCCGATCAGGTCGGCACCGGTCTTGCCGCTGATCGTGTAGTATTCGGTGCTGGTCGTGATGCTCGGGGCAGCGAGCGCGTCGGCAGCCGGAACGGCCATAACCACGAGCAGCGAAAATACCAGACGACAGATCCGATTGCGCACTGCCGCGCTCCTCCCGTGGAAAGAACAATCACGGACATCATAGCGGCGCGAATCGCGAATTGAAAATGCCGACAAAGACCGGCGGACGCCCGTCGTATCAGGAGGGATCGGGCACCGGGCTCAGATAGCGCGCCCAGCGAAGCGCCTCGGCATCTGCCCTGTTCAGGTGGAGCTTCAGGTCGGCCCGGCTGTGGGTCACCCATTGACGGTCGCGCTGGCCTTCGTAATAGCCCATGAATGCCAGGTTCGATCGCGGATCGAAAACGCCACGCGCCACCGCGACCGGCTTGATCGTCTGCCTGCCGTAGATGACTTTGCGCTCCAGTTTGATGTCCGGAACCGCCTGCTGGATCAACTCGATGCAGAACAGCGTTTCGGTTTCGCCAGAATCGAAATGAAAGTCGAATTCCGTACCGATAAGGCGGAAGAGCTCGATGATAGCGGCGCGCTTTCCCGATAGTGGCAGGCCCGCGCTTCCGCCTGGACGCGCGACAACCACTCGGTCGGTATTGAACGCGACTTCAGGCGTGGAAAGATGCACGCCGTCATTGGTGGATTCGATCATGATCTTGCCGGCGCGGATTTCGGCGTGATGGGGCCGGACATGCTTGTTGTCCCAGACGCCAAGGCGGCGCAGCTCGGCTTCTGTCCCGATATAGGCGGCGGAGTGGGTAAAATAGCCCGGTATCAAACGACTGGCGAGCGCGCCCTTGTTGGAAACCGCGACGATATCCAAGGGCTCGAAACGCTGGGTTATGTGGCGTAGGAACGACTGGTTCTTGTAAAGGTAACCGGAGCGGAACTCGACCTTCTCCACAGCCAGACCGACGGTCTTGGCATAGGGTTCGGCGAGATCGACCAGCGCCCGCGGGAAAACCTCATCCGGGTTGGGCTCCGTCGAAATCGACGCGGTCTTGGTAACGCAGCCGCCAAGCGCAAAGGCAAGGAACAGGACAGCCGCCCGCAAGACCCGTCCCGCAGGAGCGCTGTGGCGATCCTTGTGCATTTTCATTATCCAGATGCTCCAGCCTGCGCCTCGCCCAATCCGGGTCCTGCTCTATACGCTAATTTACATATTCGGGTAAACCGGGCCCTCGCCGCCCTGGGGCGGGACCCAATTGATGTTCTGGTTGGGGTCCTTGATGTCACATGTCTTGCAGTGGACGCAGTTCTGCGCATTGATGACGAAGCGGGCGCTGGCACCGGCCGTCGTCATGCTTGCAGGCGCCAGGGCGTTGCCAGCGCCATCGACCCATTCATACACACCTGCCGGACAGTATCGCGTCGACGGGCCGGCGTAGATATGGAGTTCGGAAGATTTCTGCAATTCCGGATCGCGCAACTGCAAATGGCATGGCTGGTCTTCCTCATGGTTGGTGTTCGACAGGAAGACCGATGATAGACGGTCGAAGGTCAGCACGCCGTCCGGCCTGGGATAGTCGATCGGCTTGTACCTGGCGGCCGGCTCCAGCGATGCGGCGTCGGTCTTGCGGTGTTTCATCGTGCCAAACAGCGAGAAGCCGAACAGCGTATTCATCCACATGTCCAGACCGCCGAGGCTGATGCCGATGATGGTGCCGAATTTCGACCAGAGCGGCTTGACGTTGCGAACCCGCTTCAAATCCTTGCCGATATCGGAGGCGCGCCATTCGCTCTCGTAGCCGGCGAGTTCGTCCTGGGCGCGGCCGGCGGCGACTGCCTCGACGATCTTCTCGGCTGCCAGCATGCCCGACAGCATGGCATTGTGCGACCCCTTGATGCGCGGGACATTGACGAAACCGGCCGAACAACCGATCAACGCGCCGCCCGGGAAGGTAAGCTTCGGCACGGATTGCCAGCCGCCTTCGGTGATGGCGCGGGCACCGTAGCTGATGCGCTTGGCGCCTTCGAAGGTATCGCGTACGGCCGGATGCGTCTTGAACCGCTGGAATTCGTGGAACGGCGAAAGATAGGGATTCTTGTAGTTGAGGTGGAGAACGAAGCCCACGGCGACGAGATTGTCCTCAAGATGGTAGAGGAACGATCCGCCGCCGGTCTTCATGTCCAGCGGCCAGCCGAACGAATGCTGTACGAGGCCCGGCTTGTGGTTCTCAGGCTTCACCTCCCACAGTTCCTTCAGCCCGATCCCGAATTTGGCCGGCTCGCGGTTGGCATCGAGGCCGAACTTCGCAATGAGCTGCTTGGCGAGCGATCCGCGGACGCCTTCGCCGATCAGCGTGTATTTGCCGAGCAGCGCCATGCCGGGCGCATAGTTTGGTCCCTGGCTTCCGTCGCGGCTTACGCCCATGTCGCCGGTCGCGACGCCGATCACCGCGCCATTCTCGTCATGAAGGACCTCGGCAGCGGCAAAGCCCGGATAGATCTCGACGCCCAGCGCCTCGGCGCGCGCGGCCAGCCAACGGCAGACATTGCCCAGCGAGACGATATAGTTGCCGTGATTGTTCATCAGCGGCGGCATGAACATGTTCGGCAGGCGTACGGAACCGGCGGGACCCAGGATCAGGAACTGGTCGTCCGTGACCGACGTCCTGAACGGGTGGTCGGGATCGTCCTGCCAGTCCGGGATCAGGCGGTTGACGGCGATGGGGTCGACGACGGCGCCGGACAGGATGTGAGCGCCAACCTCGCCGCCTTTTTCGAGCACGACGACCGAAAGATCCGCATTGAGCTGCTTGAGACGGATGGCGGCAGCAAGTCCGGCCGGCCCGGCCCCGACGATGACCACGTCGAATTCCATGCTTTCGCGTTCAACTTCGCTCATCTCGTCCTCCATGACCCCGCGGGGCACTGCGATCCGCCACCCCTGATATCCCACAGCCCTTAGCGCAAGTCGCGGCGGGAGGGAACCATTGGAGTTCCGCGCGCCATACATCGCGCCAACCAATATTTCCTTTTACGTTAACGTCAATTTCTTGTCCAGCCGCCGCCACCAGCGAAAGGTCGGGACTGGGCACCAAATGGTGCAATCCCGCTGTTTCTGGCATGATGAGCGGCGGGAAAGCGGATTACGGACAATGAACCGTCTCGATGCCGCAATGCTGTTCCTTATGGCCGCCCAGTTGCCGGCAGGCAGTCGGGCGGCAGAAGATTTGTGGCCGCAGGCCGAACATGCATGGCTCGCCGGCGCGTTCTCCATTTCCGATGAACTGGGTGGGTTTTCCATCCGCTCGGTTAGCGGTAGCGGAGATCGACATGATCCGATCCTGGTCGTGCAGGAGTTCCCTTCCGCGCGCGCCGTGACCCTGGTCATCCGCGCGCTTTCTCCCGGCACCCCTTTCAGCGCATCGGGGATAACGGACCGGAACATCATCCACATGCGGATCGAGACGTTGAATGCCAGCGGCATTCCCTGGATTGAGTTCGAATTCGAGTTGCAGAAGGAATTCTCGCTACCCAGCGTATTCGGCGACGGGCTGTCCTTCGACCAGGTCCGACATGATCGCGAAGGCGTATCGAGCGACAGTTTCGCGCAGTTCCACGACGACTTCGAACCCTACGACCGATTGCGGTTCTACAAGGGGCACGTCGATCCGCTGGGAGTCGTGCAATTCCGTTTCGTGATCACCGATTTCAATCCCCGCGAAATCTTTTATCTGCGCCAGGACCCGCGCATCCCGCTTGGCTGATCACGGTTGCGCGGATCGCCCGCAGCACAGTAAACAGGACCATGACCGACGATCTCCACAGTCTCCTGCTGTTCTACCGCGATGCGGGCGCGGATGCCGTGCTGGAGGAGAAGCCGGTCAACCGGTTCGAGAAGCCGGCGGCTAAGCCGCCCGCACCAGTCAACGCGGCTGCAACGGCTCCGGCGCCGGACAGTCCAGCCACGGCCAAAGCGCCCGAGATATATGCCGCCGTGCCCGACGAGGCGCAGGTTGCGCGCGCGAGAGAAGCCGCCAGCCAGGCCGCCAGCATGGAGGAGCTCAAGGTCCTGCTGGAAATGTTTGACGGCTGCAATCTCAAATTCACCGCGAAATCCCTGGTGTTCGGCGATGGCAACCCGAAGGCCGACCTGATGGTGATCGGCGAAGCGCCCGGACGCGAGGAGGATCTGCAGGGCCTTCCCTTCGTCGGCCGCTCGGGGCAGTTGCTCGACCGGATGCTCAAGGCGATCGGCCGCGACCGGACATCGACCTACATCACCAACGTCATCCCCTGGCGGCCGCCCGGAAACCGGACACCCACGCCGCACGAAACCGAGATATGCCGGCCCTTCATCGAACGTCATATCGAACTGGTCGCGCCGAAGGTGATCCTGGCGCTCGGCGGACCGGCCACCAAGGCAACGACCGGGGCAACCCAGGGGATCATGCGGCTGAGGGGAAACTGGGGCGTTCATGTGACGCCGTCGGGAACCCGGATCCCGGTCATGGCGACGCTGCATCCGGCCTACCTGCTGCGCAATCCCGCACACAAGCGGCTCGCATGGCGTGATTTTCTCGCGGTCAAGATGAAACTGGCGGAACTCGCCGGCTGAACTGCGGCATATCCGGATTTTGTTTTGAAAACGGTGCCGGCAAGTCGCAATCAGCGTGCCCGTGCCTGCCGTTTCGTGAAAAGCTGACCACAAGACCGGCACCGAGTCTCCCGTCGGGCAAAAGGCGTTTTGCCAAGGGAGTGACCCGTGTACAACCAACTCCTGCCCGTCGCCGCGATCCTTGCCAGCGCATTCCTGATGCTGATGGGCCTTGGCATCGGTGTCGTCATCATTCCGCTGCGTGCGGTCGCCGAGGGCTGGTCGTCCACGACGCTGGCCTGGATCGGCACGTCCTATGCCGTCGCCTTCACCGCCGGGTCGGTGATCATTCCCAGGCTGGTGCGCCGGGTCGGCCATGTGCGCGTCTTCGGCGTCATCCAGGCGATGCTCTGCGCTTCGTTCCTGCTGCATGTGCTTGCCGTCCATCCCCTTGCCTGGGCATTTTTCAGAGCGATGGCAGGCCTTGTGACGGTCGGCAGCTACATGATCATGGAAAGCTGGATCAACGAGCGGGTCTCCAACGAAAACCGCGGCGCAGTGCTTTCCACCTACATGGTCGTGTCGATGGCCGGTGTGGCGGCAGGCCAGTATATCGCGCCGCTCGGAAGCGCCAGCTCGCACGAAATGTTCATCGTCGCCGGCCTCTTCTTCTGCGCGGCGCTGATGCCGATCGCGCTGACCTCGGCCCAGTCGCCGCAACCGCTGACGGAAGTGTCGATCGACCCGCGCGGTCTTTTCCGCCGCTCGCCCGCGGCCGCGGTCGGATCGTTCCTTTCCGGCATCATCTTCGCCAACTGGGTCTATTTCGTGCCGGTATACGGCCAGCAGACCGGATTCTCGCCGCTCGCGGTGGCGACCATGCTGACCAGTGCGATGATCGGCGGGATGATCTTCCAGTTTCCGCTCGGCAAACTCTCCGATCGCATCGACCGGCGCTACGTCATGGTGATCGCCGGACTGGTCGGGGCCGGCGTCTGTCTTTTCCTCACCCTGGCCACGCCGGCACCGCAATTGGTCGTCTTTGCCGGGACATTCGTCCTCGGCTCGGTCCTCTTTCCGGTCTATTCGCTCGCCGTGGCGCATGCCAACGACTATGCCGAACCGGAGGAATTCGTGAAGGTTTCCGGCGGATTGCTGGTGGTTTACGGCCTTGGCAATATGGTTGGCCCGCAGATCGGCGGCCGCCTCATGGACGCCATCGGTCCTTCCGGCCTGTTTGTGGGGCTCGGGCTGACCTTTGCCGCCTATGGCGCCTATGCCTTCTGGCGCACGATGCGGCGCGCGGGCCTGCCGGCCGAGGAGCGTGTCGACTTCCAGGTCCTGCCATCGCCCGCGGTGCAAACGCCCGAAACCTACCAACTCGATCCGCGCTCCGACGAGCCGTCCGACGAGGACCGCGAAAACGTATGAGGCGCGTCACCTGTGTGCGGGACTGCTTCCGGCGCGGGCTCTACTGCGGCGGATGAACCTTGCGGGCGCGGCCGCGCTCGAGGCCGAGATAGTGCTCGCGCAGGATGATGAATATGCCTGCGGCGATGATGATCGCGCCACCGCCGAGCGTCCACAGCGTCGGCACTTCGCCAAACACCGTCAGGCCGATGACAATGGACAGCAGCATCGAGGTGTATTCGAACGGCGCGATCGTCGACATGTCGGCGTAGCGATAGCTCTGGGTCAGGAGTATCTGGCCGAGACCTCCGAATACGCCCGCGACGACCAGCAGAACGGCCTGGGTCGTGTCTAACGCCGACCAGCCGAACGGCAGTGTCGCCAGGCCGGCGACGCTGGCAGTCAGCGAGAACCAGATGACGATCGTCGGCGTGCGTTCCGTCCTGACCAGGCTGCGAACCGTCATCATCGCGATCGCCGCACAAACGGCGGAGGCCAGCACCGCCAGAACGCCGATCGCTTCGTCATGGTTCAGGCCCTGCGGAGAGGTCAGCAACGTCAGTTTCGGCCAGGACACGATGAAAACGCCGACAAGGCCGGCGACGACCGCGCTCCAGCGGTAGATCCGGATCGTCTCGCCAAGAAAAACTGCCGAAAAGAAGACGACCAGCAGCGGGTTCGCATAGCCCAGCGCGATTGCGTCGGGCAGCGGCAGGCGCGTGAGGCCGAAGAAGCCCAGCCCCATCGCAGTGACGCCGATCAGCCCGCGGAACACATGATTGTACGGGCGGTTCGTGGCAATCGATCCGGCAAGCTGGCCTCGCCATGCGAGCCAGACCAGGATTGGCGGAACCGCGAACAGCGAGCGGTAGAATACGATCTGGCCGGGCGGCAGTTGCCCGGCAGCCTTGATGCACGAGGCCATGGCGACGAAGGCCGTCACGGATACGATCTTCATTATGATGCCGGTCATCTGGCTCGGATCGGGCGCCAGCGCGCCCGAATTCGGGCTGCTCATGTCCGGCAGCCCGAAGCGCCGGTCAACGCCCAGGCGCTCGACTCCATCCTCGCCGCAGGCAGGCCGGCGATTTTCATCTCGCTCCGGCCCCGCCCTGGATCGCGTTCCAGATCCGGTCCGGAGTTGCCGGCATTTCGATGTGCGAGATGCCGTAGGCGCGCCAGAGCGCATCGGTCACGGCATTCAGGACAGCCGGTGTCGCGCCGATCGTGCCCGCTTCGCCCGCCCCCTTGATGCCGAGCGCATTGGTGGTGGACGGGACGTTCCGGGTCGAGAAATTGAAAGACACCACATCGTCGGCGCGGGGCATCGCATAATCCATGAAACTTGCCGACAGGAGTTGGCCGTCCTCGTCATAGACCGTATTCTCGGTCAGAGCCTGGCCCAGCCCCTGGACGACACCGCCGTGAACCTGGCCCTGCAACAGGATCGGGTTCACTGTCACCCCGTAGTCGTCGACGATGGTATAGGCGACGACCTCGGTGCGGCCCGTCTCGGGATCGATCTCGACCTCGCAGATATGGGTGCCATTCGGATAGGTCGCCTCGTTTTGCTTGAACTCGCCGAAGCCCTTGAGGTCGTCAGGCGATTTCGCCGCCTTGGCGATCTCACCGAAACTCATCCGCCGGTCCGTCCCCACGATCCGGGCCGTGCCGTCGAGAAGCTCTATGTCGGCGGCCGACGCTTCGAGTTCGTCGGCGGCGATCTTCCTGATCTTCTCGGCCAGGTCCTCGCCGGCGCGGGCCGCCGAGACGCCGCCAAGCGGGATCGAACGCGATCCGCCGGTGCCGCCCCCGGAGGCAAGCTCGTCGGTGTCGCCCTGGTGGACATTGATCCGCTCGATATCGAGATTGAGCTTCTCGGCCACGAACTGCGCATAGGCCGTCGCGTGCCCCTGGCCGTTCGACTGGGTACCGATGAACACGGTGACGCTGCCGTCGCCTTCGAGGCGGACATGGGCGGGTTCCGACCCGGCGAAGGCACAGGCCTCGACATAGGTTGCCATGCCGATGCCGCGAATGCAGCCACGCTTCGCCGCCTCTTCATTGCGCTTGTCAAAATCCTCCCAGCCGGCATTGGCCATCGCCTGGGTCATGTGACCGTCGAACTCGCCGACGTCATAAGTCCGCCCGACGACCGTCGTGTAGGGAAACTGTTCCGGCCTGATGAAATTGCGGCGGCGGATTTCGGCGGGGGAAAGGCTCATCTCGCGGGCGCACTGATCCACCAGTTTCTCGACCAGGAACGCCGCCTCAGGGCGCCCCGCCCCGCGATAGGCATCAACCGGGACGGTATTGGTGTAAACGCCGGTGATCGTCATATCCACGGCGCGGATGTCATAGACGCCCGTTGCCATGGACGCGCCGAGCCATGGGATGAACGGTCCGTACTGGGACACATAGGCGCCCATGTTGGCAACCAGATCGATCCGCAGGCCGAGGAACCGGGCATCGGCGTCCATCGCCATCTCGGCCACGACAACATTGTCGCGGCCCTGCGCGTCGGTGAGGAAATGCTCGGTGCGGTCGCCTGTCCACTTCACCGGCTTTCCCAGCCGCTTGCCGGCTTCCAGGACCAGCGCGTATTCGCGGTATACGAACGACTTGGGGCCGAACCCGCCGCCGACATCGGGCGTGATGACACGCATCCGGCCGCGATCGACCTTGAACACCTGGTCGCACAGGATATTGCGCACGCCGTGCACGCCCTGGGTCCCGGTCGTCAGCACGAAGCGATCTTCCCCGGCGTTCCATTCGCCGATCGCCGCGCGCGCCTCCATGTAGTTGCACACAAGCCGGTTGTTGCGGAACGCGATCTTCGTGACGTGGGCGGCCCTTGCAAAGGCAGCGTCGGAATCGGCCCTGGACCCGACATGATTGACGAAGGCGCGGTTCGTTTCGCTGCCCGGCCATGCCAACGGCGCGTCGGCGTCGAGCGCGCGGGCAGTATCGGCAACCGCGTCTTCAATTTCGTAGTCGATATCGATCAGCTCCGCCGCATCCTGGGCGAGCGCGCGGCTGTCGGCGACGACAAAGGCAACGGCATCGCCGACATGGCGCACCGAATCGCGGCACAGGATCGGGATGTCGCGCGTGGATGCTATCGTGCCGTCCGGCTGCGGACGCATGACGCCCGACTTCAGGTCGCCGAGATGTACCAGGTCGGCGCCCGTCAGCACCAGGCGCACGCCCGGGGCGGCTTTCGCGTCGTCCACCGAATTGATCGTGAAAGAACCATTGGCCACAGGAGAGCGCAATACGTAGCCATGCAGCACGCCTTTGGGGTTGATATCGTCGGTAAAGCGGCCCTTGCCACGGATGAACGTCTTGTCTTCCTTGCGCAGAACGGAAGCACCCATTCCGAATTTCGGCGTTGTAACAGTCATGGAATTTCCTGGCGATTTTTACTCGAGCGCTGGGAACGCTCTGTGGTGTTCGGGGTTTTTTCGAAGACGCCGATGCGCTAATGAGCCAATTCGGCTCACGGCCATCACGGCTCGCGGGTTTTTTGGAAACTAACACCAGTCCCCACCAAGCGAAAGGGCTTGCATGCGTACCGATACCGGACAGGTCTTTAAGTTGTCGGATTACCGCGAGCCCGATTATCTCATTCCCGAACTGGCGCTGATATTCCGGCTGGACCCCAACCAGACCATCGTGACGGCCGAACTGACTGTCACGCGGCGCAAGGGATGCCCGCCCACCGCTCCGCTTGTGCTCGACGGCGACGGACTGACGCTGGCCAACCTGAGTGTCGACGGCGCTGCGGTTGACCGCAGCGCCGTGGAGATATCGCCCAACCGGCTCGCCCTGCTCCGTCCACCTGCCGCCGAGCGCTTCACCGTCTTCATCGAAACGCAGCTCGCCCCTTCCGCCAACGAGGCGCTGATGGGGCTCTACCGCTCGAACGGCGTCTACTGCACGCAGTGCGAAGCCGAAGGATTCCGGCGCATAACCTATTTCCCCGACCGTCCCGACGTGCTTTCGGTCTATTCGGTGCGCATCGAAGCGCGGGCAAGCGAAGCGCCCGTGCTGTTGTCCAACGGCAATCCGGGAAAGGCGGGCGCGCTCGGCGACGGCTGGCACTTCGCCGAGTGGCACGATCCGTTCCCCAAGCCATCCTACCTGTTCGCGCTGGTGGCCGGCGACCTGGCGCGCGTCAGCGACAGGTTCACGACCGCGAGCGGGCGCGAGGTCGATCTCGGTATTTATGTCGAACACGGCAAGCAGGAACGCGCCGCCTATGCGATGGATGCGCTGAAACGCTCGATGCGCTGGGACGAGGAGGTGTTCGGGCGCGAATACGATCTCGACGTCTTCAACATCGTGGCCGTGTCGGATTTCAACATGGGCGCGATGGAGAACAAGGGCCTCAACATATTCAACGACAAGTATGTGCTTGCCGACGAAGCGACGGCCACCGATACCGATTTTGCCCATATCGAGGCGATTATCGCGCATGAATATTTCCACAACTGGACAGGCAACCGCATCACCTGCCGCGACTGGTTCCAGCTTTGCCTCAAGGAAGGGCTGACGGTCTATCGCGACCACGAATTCTCTGCCGACCAACGTTCGCGCGCCGTCAAGCGCATTGCCGAGGTGCGCCTCCTGAAGTCGCACCAGTTTCCCGAGGATGCGGGCCCGCTCGCCCATCCGGTGCGACCCCGCCAGTATCGCGAAATCAACAATTTCTACACGGCGACCGTTTACGAAAAGGGTTCGGAAGTCGTTCGCATGATCCACACGATCCTCGGGCCGGACGGTTTCCGCGCCGGTATGGATCTCTATTTCGAACGCCACGACGGCGAAGCGGCCACCGTGGAACAGTTCCTCGCCTGCTTCGAGGATGCCTCGGGCCGCGATCTCTCCCAGTTTGCCCTGTGGTATAACCAGGCCGGAACCCCGAACCTGGCCGTGCGGTCGAAATACGAACCGCGCGAAAAGACGTTCACGGTCGAAATCGAGCAATCGACGCCGCCCACGCCCGGCGAAAGCCGCAAACGGCTCGTCCACATTCCCGTGGCCTTCGGCCTCGTCGGGGAGAACGGGCACGACATCGAGCCTGAAACGGTCGAGGGAGCGGAAGCCGACGGCGGGATTATCCATGTCCGCAAGCGCCGGCACGTGGTCCGTTTCGCCGGCGTGGCGCAGCGTCCCGTGTTGTCGCTGCTGCGCGGCTTTTCGGCGCCGGTGACGCTCGATCACGAGCAAAGCGTCAAGGACCGGGTTTTCCTGGCCCGCCATGACGACGATCTCTATTCGCGCTGGCAGGCGCTCGACCGCCTCCTGACCGATACGCTGATCGACATGTCGCGCCACAGGAAGGGCGGGCGCAAGAAGGTGGCGGACAGTGAGTTTATCCGCCTGCTTGGCGATATCGCCTGCGACGACATGCTGGAGCCGGCCTACCGGGCGCTCGCGCTGACCCTGCCGGGCGAGGCCGACATCGCCCGCGAGATCGGAAGCGATGTCGATCCGGACGCGATCCATTCGGCGCGCGAAGACCTGCTGGCGACGGTCGCGGCGGCCAATCACGGCCGTTTCGCCGATACCTATGCGGCGCTGGCGATGCGCGGGCCGTTCAGCCCGGACGCCGAAAGCGCGGGGCGCCGTGCGCTGCGCAACGTGCTGCTCGACTTCCTCAGCATCGAAAGCAAGACGTCCGAACCGGCGGCGCGCCACTTTGCCGGGGCCTCCAACATGACCGACCTGGCGGCCGGACTGCAGACGCTGGCCCATCGCTTCCCCGGATCGCACGAGACGGAAAATGCGCTCAAGCAGTTCGAGCAGCGCTTCGGCGACGATCCGCTTGTGCTCGACAAGTGGTTCTCGATCCAGGCAACGGTACCCGGCACAGCCACGCTCGAGCGGATCGCGGCGCTGATGAACCATCCCGGTTTCTCGATCACCAACCCGAACCGCGTCCGCGCGCTGATCGGGACGTTTGCGACCGCGAACCAGACGGCGTTCCACCGCGCGGATGGAGATGGCTATCGTTTCTTCGCCGGCCTCGTTCTCAAGATCGGGACGCACAATCCGCAGGTGGCCGCCCGGCTGGCGACGGCGTTGAGATCCTGGCGCGCGCTGGAACCCGTGCGTCGCGACCATGCCCGCGCGGCACTCGTCTCAATCGCGGAGGCGGAGGATCTTTCCACCGACGTTCGCGACATCGTGGAGCGCACGCTGGCGTAGTAAATCCCGCCGAATGCCATTTTATTCGTCTTTTTTGCCCAAGGGTCTGGACAAGGCGAATCACGAGTGATTCCTTAATGGCGATTCGGGCGTTCGGTAGCCGGATCAAAATGCGGCGAATTCGAAATATGGGAGCCAGAGATGGCGAAGGCGGGCGCTTGGGGAGCGACCGGGCGTGGCTTGTTTGCCTTTTGGAAGGAGGATCGACGTTTTCCTTCCATCAAGGGCAGCGCGCGCTTCCTGGCCGAACCGGCCTACCGACGCCTGTTGGCTGCCGAGCCGCTGCTTCGCCGTTCCATACCCATCCTCATCGTTGTCTTTCTGCTGGTTGTCGCCGGCATCCGGGCGGTGACGCTCATGGATATGCGCAATGACGTCGAGGCCAATGCGCGCGCCATGCTGGCGCTCACCGCGGGCCAGTTGGCGGCCGATCTCGGCCGACCCGACGACGCCTTGGCGGACCTGGGGGGAACCCCGGCGCGGGCAATCGAGCGGTTGAGCGAGCTCAGTGCCTATGCCGGCGCCGCCAAGCTCCTGGTCGCAACACCGGAACTGGAAATCATCGCAGCAACGGGCCTCGGCAGCGAAATGATCGGCCGCTCGCTCTCCAATATCGTGAGCGGGGGGCAACCGCTGTTCCTGTTTGGCCGCCGCGCGGGCGTCATGGAAGTCATGGTCGACGGTGAACCGAGCCTGGCAGCTCTGAGCTATTCGCCCGGACATGCCAATGCGGCCCTGGCCACCATCGCTCTCAGCGACGTCTATGCCGACTGGCGCCACATGGTGTCGATCAACGTCACCCTGTTCGTGACGACGGCAAGCGTGCTGGTCATCATCCTTTACGCCTATTTCGCACAGTCGACGCGGGCCCGGGCGGCAGACAGGATCTACTCGGAGACCCACGAACGCATCGATCTGGCGCTGATGCGCGGACGATGCGGCTTGTGGGACTGGGACATGGCGCGCGGGCGCATGTACTGGTCGCGCTCGATGTACGAGCAACTCGGCTACCAGGCGAGCGAAGGCATGCTCTCATTCGGCGAGGTCGCGGCGATCATCCACCCGGACGATGACGACCTTTTCGCCATTGCCCGGCGGATCGCGGCGCGCGAGATCTCGCAGGTCGATCAGGTCTTCCGCATGCGCCATGCCGAGGGGCATTGGGTGTGGATGCGCGCCCGCGCCCAGGTCATCGACCCGGACGCGCCGGAAGTCCACCTTATCGGCATTGCCGTGGATGTCACCGAACAGCACCGCCTCGAAATACGGTCGGAAGAGGCTGACATGCGGCTGCGGACCGCAATCGAGAGCGTGCCGGAATCCTTCGTCCTTTGGGACGCTGAAAACCGGTTGGTGATGTGCAACACGCGCTACCAGGAACATACCGGGCTGAGCGCGGCCGACCTGCGACCGGGCATGCCGCGCGCCGAGATCGAAGAGCGCATGACCGCGCTCACCTCGGAACGGCGGATGGCCAGCGGCGCGGGCGCCGCGACGTTCGAGCGCCAGCTTGCCGACGGGCGCTGGCTGCAGGTCAACGAACTGAAGACCCGAGATGGCGGAACGGTATCGATCGGCACAGAGATCACCCAGCTCAAGACGCAGCAGGGCCGGTTGGTGGAGAGCGAGAGGCGGTTGATGGCGACGATCCACGACCTTTCGCTCGCGCGCAAGGCGGAGGAAGAGCGTGTCCGTGAGCTGGCCGATCTGAACCACAAGTACATGAGCGAGAAGATCCGCGCCGAAGCGGCAAACCAGGCGAAATCGGAATTCCTCGCCAACATGTCGCACGAGCTGCGCACGCCGCTCAACGCGATCATCGGGTTTTCCGAGATGATGCAATCGGGCCTGTTCGGGCCGATCGGCTCGAGCCGCTACGAGGAATATGTCAACGACATACATCAGAGCGGCACCTATCTCCTGAACGTCATCAACGACATTCTCGACATGTCCAAGATCGAGGCCGGCCGTTTCGAACTGGAGCGCGGTTCGATCGATCTGCGCCCGCTGATCATCGAAACGGTGCAGATGGTCGCCGTCCAGGCCAGCCAGAAGGCCATCACCGTCGATACCCGGATCGCCGACACGATATCGCTGGTTGCCGACCGGCGCGCGATGAAGCAGATCGTCATCAACCTGCTGTCAAATGCCGTGAAGTTCACCAGCGAGGGCGGAAAGATCATGGTGCGGGCACGCAAGACCTCGCGCGCGCTGGTGCTCACCATCGAGGACAATGGCTGCGGCATACCGCGCGAGGCGCTGAAGAAGCTTGGCCGGCCGTTCGAACAGGTGCAGAACCAGTTTTCCAAGAACCACAGCGGTTCGGGCCTCGGACTGGCGATTTCGCGCTCGCTGGCGCAACTGCACGGCGGAGCGCTCAAAATCCGTTCGCGGCCCGGCAGGGGCACGATCGTCTCGGTGCGCATTCCCGAACGAAACCAGATGCAGAAAGCGGCGTAGCCTCCTTCACGAAAAGAAGAACGGAGGGCCTTCCGGCCCTCCGCTCGCGTTCGTGAAGCCAATGATCGCCAGGAGCGATCATTTGTCGGTGGGACCGCCTTCCATCATCGGACCCGGTCCGCGGTGGTGTCGGAAACCGCCGTCGTCCATGTCGTAACCGCCGCGGCCGTGGTGGCCTCCCCAATGGCCGCCGCCGTGATAGCCCCTGCGGTGCGGCATCTCGTCAACGGCGATCTTGCCGTCGTCATTGCTATCCATCAGCGCGAAGATCTTTTGCTGGCGGCTGTCGATCTCCTCGGCGGTCAATTCGCCATCATTGTTCACGTCGAAGCGGTCGAGGAAGCGGCGGGCCATCCGCTCGGTCCTCTGGCGCTCGATTTCGGCGGCGATCTCGGCGACGGTCAGCTTGCCGTCCTTGTTGGCGTCGGCATTAGCGAACCGCTCCTTGAAGGCGGCCGTGAACTCCTCGAGGCTGATGTCGCCCGACTTGTCGGCGTCTGCCTGCTCGATACGCTGTTGCATGCCGAACTCGGCCCGCTCGCGCATCTTTCCATAGCGGTCGGCCGCCATTGCGGTGGTTCCGGCCAGGCCGGCCAGGGTAACAAATGCGATCGCGATCTTGGTTGAGGTCTTCATTTCAGTCTCCTGTTTGCATCGATCACCCCCGATGCCGGAAGCCGGAAAAGGGATTACCCATCTCCCTTTCCACCCTTCCCACGAAGCAGACAGTCGAAATGTCGTCTGACCGTCTGCGCCGTCTCTGCGAGGTGCGCCTCTAGGATGGCAAAATCAGGAAGATCGGTTGCCCGGCACAAAAGGTCTTTCAGGCCGGGTGGAACATCTTCCCGCTCAAGCGGGCCCGTGAGACACAACCTCGTTATCTGTGTTACTGCGGTATAGAGCGCGTGCGCCGCGCAAAGCTCGTCCCTTACATGGGGATCGGCAAGGGCCGTCGAAAGAGCGGCCAGCACGTCGCCGGTTGCGGTCATTCGCCGCGCTTCATCGGGTACCTCGACCGCGCCCGTCAACCGGGCGAACTGTGCGAGGAACTCCAGGTCGATCTGGCCGCCGGGGACGAGCTTGATGTCCCACAGATCGCGGGGCGGCTTTTCCTGCTCGATCAGAGCTCGCATCTCGACCGCATCGGCGGCGATCTTCTTGCGATCGCGCGGTATCGCCAGGACTTCATCGATCACCGCCTCGGCCAACCCGCCGAGCTCGGCATCGCCGGCAACCGCCCTCGCCCGCGTCAGCGCCATATGCTCCCAGGTCCAGGCCTCCGTGCGCTGGTATTTCGAAAAGGCCTCGAAATGGGTGGCGACCGGCCCCTTGTTGCCGGAAGGCCGGAGCCGCAGATCGAGTTCGTAGAGTATGCCCTCGGCGGTGGGCGCGGAAACCGCGGCGATCAGGCGCTGCGTCAGCCGGGCGAAATAGTGGGATGCCGCCAGCGGCTTCTTGCCATCGGAATACTCCGCCTCCGGATCGTGGTCATAGAGGAGGATGAGGTCGATGTCGGATCCCGCCGTCAGTTCGCGGCTGCCTAGCTTGCCCATGCCGAGAATGGCAACGCGCGCGCCCGGAACAAGGCCGTGCCGGACGGCGAACTCGGCGAGCACCGCGTCGAGGGCGGCCGACACCGTCAGGTCGGCCAGGTCGGAAAAGGCTTTTCCGGCGCGCGCGGCATCGATCGCGCCGGTTAGAAGGCGAATGCCGATCAGGAATTTCTGCTCGGCCGCGAAGATGCGCAGCCGGTCGAGGATTTCCTCATGCAGGGTCGCTCCGGCGAGGAAGGTTTCGAGACGCTCGGCCAGATAGGCCTTGGTCGGAAGTTCGCTCATCAAGGCGGGATCGAGCAGGCCGTCGAACACATGCGCGCGCCGCGTAATGACAAGCGCAAGGCGGGGAGCCGCACCCATGATCGTGGCCAGCAGTTCCAGAAGGGCCGGATTTGATTGCAAAAGCGAAAAAAGCTGGATACCGGCCGGCAGGCCGGACAGGAACTCGTCGAATCTGGCAAGGGCTTCGTCGGCGCGCCGGGTTTGCCCGAACGCCCGCAGCAATGCCGGCGTCAGTTCGGTCAACCGTTCGCGCGCCTCCGCCGACTGGGTCGCCCGATATCGGCCGAAATGCCAGGTGCGGATGATCCGCGCCATGTCGCTTGGCCGTTCAAAACCCATGCGCGACAAGGTTTCGAGCGTGTCTGGATCGTCGCCTTCGCCGGTGAAGACCAGATTGCCCACGCCGCCCGACAATTCCGGCGCGGTCTCGAACAGGGCCGCGTAGTGGCGTTCGACGGTGCGCAACGCTACCCGGAAGCGCTCGGAAAATGCCTCCTGATCGTCGAAACCGAGCAGGCGCGCGATGCGTTCAAGTCCCTCGTCGTCCTCGGGAAGCATGTGTGTCTGCTCGTCAGCCACCATCTGGACG
>JAIOIW010000002.1 GCA_019912385.1 Notoacmeibacter sp.
CGGCTGGATGGACCTGCCGATGCGTCTCGGGAACCGTATCGGGCGGCTGATCGGCGCGCCCGAAGGCACGGTGGTCGTGGGCGACACGCTTTCGCTCAAGGTCTACCAGGCGCTGGCCGCCGCGCTCGAACTCAACCCCGACCGCAAGATCGTGCTGTCGGACAATGGCAACTTTCCAACCGACCTCTACATGGCTGAAGGGCTGATTGGCACACTTCGACGCGGGCACATGCTCAAGACCGTCGAACCGGAGCGGGTGGCGGCGGCGATCGACCGCGACGTCGCAGTGGTAATGCTGACCCATGTCGATTACCGCACCGGGCGCATGCACGACATGGCGCAGATCACCCGCCTTGCCCATGATGCCGGTGCGCTGATGATCTGGGATCTCGCCCACTCTGCCGGCGCGGTGCCGGTGGACATTGCCGCAAGCGGCGCCGATTTCGCCGTCGGCTGCACCTACAAGTACCTGAATGGCGGGCCGGGCGCGCCGGCATTCATCCATGTCCGCTCCGGACTCCTGGCCCAGGCGCGCCCCGCGCTTTCCGGTTGGCTTGGCCATGCCGAGCCATTCGCCTTCGATCTCGATTACCGGCCCGGCGCCGGGATCGAGCGCATGCGCGTGGGAACGCCGCCGGTCATCCAGATGGCGATCCTCGATACCGCGCTCGACGCGTGGGACGCGGTGGAGATGAGCGATGTCCGCGCGCGCTCGATCGAATTGTCAGAACTGTTCATCGCCGAGGTTGAGCGGCAATGCCCGGAACTGGAACTTGCCAGCCCGCGCGATCCGCAAATACGCGGTTCGCAGGTCTCGTTCCGCTTTCATGAGGGATATGCGGCGATGCAGGCGCTGATCGCGCGCGGCGTGATCGGCGATTTCCGTGCGCCCGATATCATGCGCTTCGGCTTCACGCCGCTCTACACCAGCATGGACGATGTGCGCGGGGCGGCAGCCATTGTGGGCGAGATCATCGGCAACAGGACCTGGGACAGGCCCGAGTTCAGGAAAAGGATGGCGGTGACATGACGGGCGGGGAGCGCGATTACGATCCGGCGCGCGAAGGCGCGCAGATGGCCTTCGACGGGCGGATGTCCTACGGGGACTATCTGAACCTCGACGCGATCCTCGGCGCGCAGAAGCCGCTGACCGGAGCCCATGACGAGATGCTGTTCGTCATCCAGCATCAGGCCTCGGAACTGTGGATGCGGCTTGCGATCCACGAACTGTCGGCTGCGCGCGCCGCGATCGCGACGGACGCGTTGCAGCCGGCATTGAAGATGCTTGCGCGCGTCTCGCGCATTTTCGAGCAGCTCAATTCGTCATGGGGCGTGCTCAGAACCATGACCCCGAGCGATTACACCCATTTCCGCCGGCAGCTGGGCCAATCATCAGGCTTCCAGTCCTGGCAATACCGGCTGATCGAATACCTGCTGGGCAATCGCAACCAGGCCATGCTGCGGCCGCATGCTCACCGGCCGGACATCACCGCGCTTCTCGAAACCGAACTGCGAACGCCGAGCCTTTACGACGAGGTGCTGCGGATGGCCGCCCGAAGGGGTATGGCGATTCCTGATGAAATCCTCGCTCGCGATGTCAGCCGCACGCATATGGCGGACGACAGGGTGATGGCTGCATGGCGGATCGTCTACGAGGATACCGATACCCACTGGGCGTTGTACGAACTTGCCGAAAAGCTGGTCGATTTCGAGGACTATTTCCGGCGCTGGCGCTTCAACCACGTGACGACCGTCGAGCGGGTCATCGGCTTCAAGCGCGGCACCGGCGGCACCGGCGGCGTCAGCTATCTGAAGCGCATGCTCGAGGTCGAGCTGTTCCCCGAGCTCTGGCACGTGCGCACCGAACTGTGAAGCCTGCCGGCTTATCCTGCTGCGGAAAGCAGGGACGCATTTATCGTCAGATGGAAAAAGTTCTTGGAAAACAAAGGCTAATTGCCGCTTTTGGCCGGATTGATTCATGCGCTTGAGAAATCGATTCAAGTAAGGCGCGTACTCCTTCCGGCGTGGGCACGAGCCAAAAATCCGGTTTGACTCGGAGCGCACGCCTTTCTACGCATTTCACATGGCCATCGGCGACACCATCGACGTCAACGACCGGATGCAGACGGGCTATCGCTACCGGTTGGGCGCCCGCCCGGGCGAGGATTTCGCCCCGGACTTCAAGCCGTTCCACACGCCGAAGCAGATGCTTGAGATGGGCGTATTCGAAGGCAAGTACATGAACGACTGCACCGGCGAGTTTCCTGCCGAGTGGTTCGAGAATGCGAAACTTGCCGACGCGCCGGATCCGAAACTGAATTATTTCGGGGTCAAGAGCAGGCAGCCGCTCGCCGTCTGGCGCCAGAAGGGCTGGATCGTCGGTCCCGATCCGCGCGGCTGGTTCCAGTGGTATTGCCGATACTGGCTCGGCAGGCGGCTGCCGGATATCGACGCGATCCAGATCCGCCGCTGGAAGGCGTTCGCGCGCCATGCCGGGCAGATCCGCGCCAATTGCGAGCCCGGCGATATCTTTTGCCGTCCGCGCCAGCGTCAGGCGCTGTTGCAGTGGTCCTACGATCCGCTGATCTGACTTGCGCAATTCCGCGAGTTTATTCCGCGTCCCGGGCGCCGGTGGTCGTGGCCTGATCCTTGCTTTACACTTTCTCATCACCGGCTTCGGCCGGCGTGTATCCTACCTGCGACCGCCCCGAACGCGGCAAGCCATCGGAGGACCATGCTCGACCTGACCCCACCGGCGATGCAGAGAACGAGCGGGAGCGGCCGGCTGGCGGCCCGCCGCACGGAACGTGGCACGTCGATACGAGAGATGTTCCAGGAAGGAGCGGCGAAAATCCGCTTTCCACGCAGTACCGACCCGGCGTCGATGGAGGCCGTGCTGATCAATACGGCCGGCGGGTTGACCGGCGGCGACCGGCTTCATTGGGAGGTCGAAGCGGGTGAGGGCGCGAATATCACCCTGACCACCCAGGCTTGCGAGAAGATCTACCGCTCGGCGGGCGGGGAATCGAAGGTTTCGGTCAGTCTGCGCGTGCGCGCCGGCGGGCGGATCGCCTGGATGCCGCAGGAGACCATCCTGTTCGACGGTTCAAGACTCGTGCGGAACATCGATGTCGATCTGGCCGCGGGCGCCAGCCTGCTGATGGTCGAAGCCGCGGTATTCGGGCGGCAGGCACGCGGCGAGGCTGTGCGTTCCGTGCTTTTCCGCGATCGCTGGCGCATCCGCAGCGCCGGAACGCTCGTGCATGGCGAGGACCAGCGGCTGGAGGGCGACGCCCTTGACGCGCTGGCGCATGCCGCGACGGGCGCCGGGGCTTCCGCCCTGGCGACTGTCCTTCTGGTCGGAGGCGCCGCCATGGATGGCGTCGACGTGTTGCGCCGGCTGCTTGACGATCACCGGGACGTTGCGTCCGGCGTTTCGGCGATCCCGGTTTATGGAACTGGCAAGCTTCTTGCGAGACTGGTTGCCAGGGACAGTTACACGCTCAGAAAAGCGCTGGTGCCGCTCATCGGGCTGCTCAATTGCAAGGCACCGGTGCCGAGAATTTGGTCAATGTGAGGGGGAGCGATGCTTCTGACGCCGCGTGAAAAGGACAAGCTGCTGGTGGCCATGGCCGCGATGGTCGCGCGCAGGCGGCTGGAGCGGGGGGTGAAGCTCAACCACCCCGAAGCCATCGCGCTGATTACCAATTTCGTCGTGGAGGGCGCGCGCGACGGCCGCTCCGTTGCCGACCTGATGGAGGCAGGCGCCCATGTGATCACCCGCGACCAGGTGATGGAGGGAGTCGCCGAGATGATCCATGACGTCCAGGTGGAAGCCACCTTTCCCGACGGCACCAAGCTGGTGACCGTTCACGAACCGATCCGGTGAATCCGGTAACGCATCCGCATGGCTGAAGAAGGACAATAGCATGTTCGCCGATACGATGAAGAAAGCCTCTCTTGCGGGACTTCTGCTGACTGCCGCCGCTGGTCCCGCCCATGCGCATGTCGGGACCGGGACCGCCTCGTCCCTTTCCGCTGGCTTCCTGCACCCTCTTTTCGCGATCGATCACATGGCGGTCATGATCGCGGTCGGGCTTTGGGCTGCCTTGAGGGGCGGAAAGGCGCTGTGGGCGTGGCCAGTGGCATTTGTCGGCATCATGGTGATCGGCGGCACGCTCGGCATGGCTGCGGTTCCGCTTCCTTTCGTCGAGCCGGTGATCCTGGCGTCGGTCGTCACGCTGGGCCTGCTTGTCGCATTGGCGGTCGACCTGCCGGTCGCGGCAGGTGTCGCGGTCATCGGCCTTTTCGCCCTGTTCCATGGTCACGCGCATGGAACCGAGGTGCCCGAAAATGCAGGCGGGCTTGAATACATGGCCGGTTTTGCCCTTGCGACGGCTGTGCTGCACGCGACCGGTCTTTTGGGCGGGCTTGCACTTGGCGTGAAATTCGACAGGGTCATCCGGTTTGCTGGCGCGGCATGCGCGGCAATCGGGTCGGGCCTCGTCCTTGGCGCGATATGAGGACAGGGCGATGATCCCCGGCGAAGTCATAACCGCAAGTGGCGAGATCGAACTCAATCCGGGCGCTTCGACCGTCACGTTGAAAGTGGCCAACACCGGCGACCGGCCGGTGCAGGTCGGTTCGCACTATCACTTCCACGAGACGAACGAGGCGCTTCAATTCGACCGCGAAAGAGCGCGCGGGATGCGGCTCGATATCGCGGCGGGTACGGCGGTACGCTTCGAACCCGGCCAGGCGCGCGACGTGACGCTGGTTCCGCTTTCCGGAAAGCGCGCGGTCTACGGGTTCAACCAGAAGGTCATGGGGGCGCTGTGATCGCAAGTCAGCGCGACGATCCAGACGAGTCGGGACGGGGCATTGTGCCGCCCCGTCCTTGGCGGTCAGGCATGGGAGAAGATTTCTCCGGCCGTCGCGAAGGCCTATTCTCCTGCTCCGCTCCGGACGTGGAGCGTGACGCTGCCGTCAGCCTTTGCGGAGGCGGCCTTCACGTCTTCCACCGAGAAGCCCTGCTCGGAAAGCTTGGCCGCAATGGCCGCATTGCTCTGGAGGGCCGCTGCGAGCATGGAGTTGCTCTCGATACTGGCAGTCGTGGTTTCGTCGAGATCGGCACTGGTCGCAGCGATAATCTCGATCGTGACCATGGCGGGATCGGTGATGGCCTCGACATCGGCCGCGGTAGCGGCCTTGCCGGTCATGCCGGCCGTGGTGTCGGCAACGGACGCACCCACACCGGTTTCCGTATCGACGCCGACTCCGATTCCAACCCCGATGCCGGTTTCGAGCGCGAAACCGGTCGCCGGAATTGCCAGCGCGAATCCGGCGGCGGTGATGATGGCAGTCAACTTCTTCATGGCTACTTCTCCTTCCTGTATCATTGCGGTCTTGCGCCGCTTCTTCAGGTTCCAAGAAATGCCACCCACCCAAATTGGTTGCGCGGAAAAGGCATCCACCCCATGGTGACGAAAATTGGGCAGAGAACGTGTTCACTTGTTGCCGACGTTCCGGGAGTCTTCGGAAAAGTATATAAAACACAACAAGGTACAGCGACTTTGGTGACCTGCAATACGGAGGGTGCATGACTTATAAAAATGCAAGTCACGGCAACATTTTTCGTTATCTCGCCATCTTGTCAGGTTTGCTGGCGGGCATTTCCGTTGCATCGGCCCAGGATGTCGACTGTTCCGATCCCCAGGTTCAGATGGAAATGACCTATTGTGCCGAAAAGGCGTGGGAAGCCGCGGACGGCGACCTCAATTACGCCTACCAGATGGCACGGCGTTACATGAACAGCCTCGATGAGGACCTGCCGGACGATCTGAAAGGCGCGGCCGAGACGCTGCGCGATGCCCAGCGCGCGTGGATCGCCTTTCGCGACAAGGCTTGCGAGGCTGAGGGATATCAGGCGCGCGGCGGCACGATGGAGTCGATGCTGGTCTATTCCTGCTACGAGCGCATGACCCGCGCGCGTACCGAGGATTTGCGCGCCATGGCCGAAGAGAACTGAGAAGGAAGCCCGACAAATGCCTGCGAAGATCTCCCGCGTCGCCTATGCCGCCATGTATGGCCCGACGACCGGCGACAAGGTGCGGCTCGCCGATACGGAACTCTTCATCGAGGTGGAGAAGGACCTCACCACCTATGGCGAGGAAGTGAAGTTCGGCGGCGGCAAGGTGATCCGCGACGGCATGGGGCAGTCCCAGGTGACGCGGGCCGACGGTGCGGTCGATACCGTCATTACCAATGCGCTGATCGTCGACCACACCGGCATCGTCAAGGCCGATATCGGGCTCAAGGACGGACGGATCGTCGCCATCGGCAAGGCCGGCAATCCGGATACGCAACCGGGTGTGACCATCATCGTCGGGCCGGGGACCGAGGCGATCGCGGGCGAAGGCAAGATCCTCACCGCCGGCGGCTTCGACGCCCATATCCACTTCATCTGCCCGCAGCAGATCGAGGAAGCGCTGATGAGCGGGCTTACCTGCATGCTGGGTGGCGGCACCGGGCCGGCGCACGGCACGCTGGCGACGACCTGTACACCCGGCCCGTGGCACATCGCGCGCATGATCGAGGCGGCCGACGCCTTCCCGATGAACCTCGCATTCGCCGGCAAGGGCAACGCGTCGCTGCCGGGCGCGCTCACGGAGATGGTGCTTGGCGGCGCCGCGGCGCTGAAACTGCACGAGGACTGGGGTACGACGCCCGCCGCGATCGACTGCTGCCTTTCGGTTGCCGACGACTACGACGTACAGGTGATGATCCACACCGACACGCTGAACGAATCCGGCTTCGTCGAGAACACCGTTTCGGCCATGAAGGGCCGCACCATCCACGCCTATCACACCGAAGGGGCCGGCGGCGGCCACGCGCCCGACATCATCAAGGTGGTCGGCCAACCCAACGTCATCCCGTCGTCGACCAATCCGACCCGGCCCTACACGGTCAACACCATCGCCGAGCATCTCGACATGCTGATGGTGTGCCACCATCTCGACGCCTCGATCCCCGAGGACATCGCCTTTGCCGAAAGCCGCATCCGCAAGGAGACTATCGCGGCGGAGGATATCCTGCACGACATGGGGGCGTTCTCGATCATCTCGTCGGACAGCCAGGCGATGGGCCGCGTCGGCGAGGTCATCATCCGCACATGGCAGACGGCCGACAAGATGAAGCGCCAGCGTGGCCGGCTGGCCGAAGAGACCGGCGAAAACGACAATTTCCGGGTGCGCCGGTACATCGCCAAGTACACGATCAACCCGGCGATCGCACACGGCATGTCGAGGGAGGTCGGCTCGGTGGAAGTGGGCAAGCGCGCCGACCTGGTGCTTTGGAACCCGGCCTTCTTCGGCGTGAAGCCCGACATGGTGCTGATCGGCGGCTCTATCGCGGCTGCGCCGATGGGCGACCCGAACGCTTCGATCCCGACGCCTCAGCCTGTCCACATGCGCCCGATGTTCGGCGCCTTCGGCAAGGCGCTGACCAATTCGTCGGTCACCTTCGTCTCGAAGGCGGCGCTCGACGCCGGGCTGCGGGACAAGCTGGGGACCGCCAAACAGATGGTCGCGGTGGAAAACACGCGCGGCGGCATCGGCAAGAAGGCCATGATTCTCAACGACTTCACGCCGGAAATGGAAGTCGATCCCGAGACCTACGAGGTGCGCGCCAATGGCGAGTTGCTGACCTGCGAGCCGGCGACCGTTCTGCCGATGGCGCAGCGGTATTTCCTGTTCTAGGCCGATTGGTCCGCCATGCGATTTCGACGCTGCGAGACTGGTCACGGTGGGCGTTCGGCCTTAAGTTCGAACGGCGTACCCACCGGGAGAAAAGCCCATGATCTACGTCGTCGCCACGCTGACCATCAAACCGGACTCCCTTGCCGCCCTGCGCGAGGCGGCGATGCCGTGCATCGAGGCGACGCGCGAGGAGCCAGGCTGTATTTTCTACGATATGAACGCCAGCGTGAGCAATTCGCAACGCGTGGTGTTCGTCGAGCAATGGAAGAGCCGCGAGGACCTGGAAGGGCATTTCAGGGCGCCGCACATGAAGGTCTGGCGCGAGAAGTCGGCGCCATTGATCGAGAGCCGCAAGGTCGAGATCATCCATCCGGAAAGAATCGAGACGCTTTAGCCAGCCATATCGGATCGGCACGGTTTTCGTATTTGAAGCCGGAATTTGCCAGTGCATTAGCGATCGGTGATTTTCCGTTGATTTCAGGGCGCTGGTGTTGGATACATGCGCCGCAACCGCCTTGCGCGGGGCATTTCGCGTCCCCACGCGGGCGCAATCACCCATTTTTTGTGCAGCTTTCCCAAGGCTTGTGCATGACCGCAACAAGGAGTTTCCTATGATCGGCAGACGCGTTCCCAATGTCACGTTCCACACCCGCGTGCGTGACGAATCCATCGAAGGCCCAAACCCCTTCCGCTGGGCGGACAAGACGTCCGACGACTATTTCAAGGGCAAGCGGGTCGTCGTGTTCTCGCTGCCGGGTGCCTTCACCCCGACCTGCTCGACCTACCAGCTGCCGGATTTCGAGAAGCTCTATGACGACTTCAAGGCCAAGGGTATCGACGAGATCTATTGCATCTCGGTCAACGACGCCTTCGTCATGAACGCCTAGGGCAAGTCGCAGGGCGTCGACAAGGTCAAGCTGATCCCGGACGGTTCGGGCGAGTTCACCCGCAAGATGGGCATGCTGATCGCCAAGGACAATCTCGGCTTCGGCATGCGCTCCTGGCGCTACGGCGCTGTCATCAATGATGGTGTTGTCGAGAAGTGGTTCGAGGAAGAGGGCTATTCGGACAATTGCGGAGACGATCCCTACGGCGTGTCCTCGCCGCAGAACATCCTCGCCAACATCGACGAGAAAGAGCCGGTCGCGGCCTGATCGGACAAGACAGGAACCCCGGCCCCGCGCCGGGGTTTTCGTTTGGCGCGGCTCGCCGAATATGTGAAGCTGCGACATGGAGACTGGGGCAGAAAACGTGAATGACTTCTTGCCGCGTTGCACCACCGTCACTCGCCATTTCCACGACCCGGCCGGGACGATAACGCTTGATGAAACGGCGCGGCATCGCCGCCGGATGGCGATGACATCTGACAACGACATTGCGTTCCTGCTCGACCTGGCCGAGGCGCGATTGCTGCGCCACGGCGACGGACTGGTGCTGGATGACGGGCGTGTGATCGAAGTGATGGCCGTTCCCGAGGCGCTTCATGCCGTCGAGGGAAGCGACGCCCGCCACCTGCTGGCGCTGGCCTGGCAGATCGGCAACCGGCATCTGGCCGCGCAGATCGAGCCGGAGCGCATCCTGATCCGCCGCGACCACGTGATCCGCGACATGCTGGAAGGGCTTGGCGCGCGTGTGACGGAAATCGAGGCGCCGTTCGACCCGGAAGGTGGGGCCTATGGCGGCGGGCACCATGCGCACGACCACGGCGAAGGTCACCATCATCATGGGGATCATCACCACGATGACTGATCCAGCGCTCCTGCGGCTGCTGGCATGGCTGTCGCCGGTTTTTCCGACCGGCGGTTTCGCCTATTCGGCAGGACTGGAACGCGCCGTCGCGGACGGTGTGGTACGCGATACGGCTGGATTGAAGGATTGGCTTGAAACGCTTCTGGTTTACGGTTCGCCATGGAACGATGCGGTGCTGTTTGCCGAAAGCTGGCGGGCCGCAAACGATGCGGATGCGATCGCGGACCTCGCCTCTCTTGGTGAAGCGCTGGCCGGATCGGCGGAGCGCCACAGGGAAACGATGGACCAGGGCAGGGCGTTTATCGCCGCTGCGCGACACTGGTTTGGCGAAGACCTGCCATCGGCGCTGCCCCTGCCGGTCGCCGTCGGCCGGGCCTGCGGGCTGGGCGGCATCGCGCTTGAAGACGGACTGGCCGCCTATCTGCATGCCTTCATTTCCGCCCAGCTCCAGGCGGCGATCCGCCTGTCGGTTGCCGGCCAGGATGGTGCGGCGCGGCTTCTCGCGGCGCTGGAGCCTGCCGTTGGCGCCGCCGCGGACAAGGCGGCGGGGTCGACCATCGATGATCTGGGCGGATATGCCTACATGGCGGAGATCGCGGCGATGCGGCATGAAACCCTGCAACCAAGGCTGTTCCTGTCATGATCGTCGCCGTTGCGTTGTTGAGCGCACTCGTCCTGCTGGCGCTCGCGGCGCTGCACCTGCTCTGGGCGCTCGGCATCTGGTGGCCGATCCCCGACGAGAAGGCGCTGGTGCGCGCGATCGCCGGCTTCAAGGGAATCGAAAGGATGCCGTCGCGCCAGTCCAGCCTTGCGGTGGCGTTGGCGCTGGCGGTCAGCGCCGCGGCTGCATACCTGCTCGGCTGCGGGGAGGGCGTACCGTTGCCGATCGCCGTGGCAGGTGGCGGCTGCGCGGCGGTGTTTGCCGCGCGCGGGGTTGCCGGATATACGCCTGCCTGGGCAAGGCTGACGCCTGAAGAGCCTTTCCGGACCAATGACCGGCGCTATTATTCTCCCCTTTGCCTGGCGATCGGCTGCGCCTTTCTGCTTCTGCTCTGGAGTTACCTCGCATGACATCGGCAAACGGACCCCTTCGCGTCGGAATCGGCGGACCGGTCGGCTCCGGCAAGACGACGCTCACCGAGAAGCTGTGCAAGGCGATGCGCGACGAGTTCTCGATCGGCGTCATCACCAATGACATCTACACGCGCGAGGACGCCGAGGCGTTGATGCGCATGCAGGCGCTTCCCTCCGACCGTGTGATCGGCGTGGAGACCGGCGGCTGCCCGCACACCGCGATCCGCGAGGACGCGTCGATCAACCTGCGCGCCATCGAGCAACTCAACGCCCGTCATCCCGACCTCGACGTCATCTTCATCGAATCGGGCGGCGACAACCTGGCGGCAACCTTCTCGCCCGACCTTGCCGACCTGTCGCTCTATGTCATTTCGGTCTGCCAGGGCGACGACATTCCGCGCAAGGGCGGCCCGGCGATCACCCGCTCAGACCTGCTGATTATCAACAAGGCGGATCTCGCGCCGCATGTCGGCGCAGACCTTGGCCGCATGGAAACCGACGCTGGCAAGGCGCGCCAGGGGCGGCCCTTCGTCTTCACTGACATGCGCCGCGGCGACGGGACGGACAAGATCGTCGCGTTCATCCGTGTCCAGGGCGGGCTCTGAGGCAGTCGGTCACGTCGGCGCGTTTGAATGGCGGGCGAAGAACTCCATCAAGTTATCTGCCAGGCGCTGCCGGGCTATTTAAGAGGGGGGCGGCGGTTTACATTTGGCGGTCAGTGTTACTGGTTCCGGGCCAAGGCCAGGTTCAGCCCCAGCGCAATGAGCATGCCCCCACCAAGCTGTTGCAGCGCGAGTACGAAACGCTGCGAAGAGCGCAGCCTGGCCGCGGCTGCATGCGACAACTCGATCAGGATGGCATCGGTCACGCTGAACATCGCATTCACGGTCACGCCCAGGATCAGGATCTGCGCCCAGATCGGCAGGCTGGCAGACGGATCCGCGAACTGCGGCAGAAAGGCGAGGAAGAAGAGCGCCGACTTGGGGTTCAGGGCTTCCGCGACGATGCTGTCACGGAGCGCCTTGCGGGTTGTCGATAAGCGAACTTCCGGTAGCGCCGTGGCAATAGCTCGCGCGCGCCGGATGTACCTGATGCCGAGCCAGATCAGGCAGGCGGCTCCGGCAAGCTTCATCATTATAAACAGCGCCGGTACGATCGCCAGCAAAGCCGAGACACCGAAAGCCGCGGCAGCGACGTGGCCGAGACCGGCAATGTGGAAACCAAGAGCCGACCACCATCCAGCCTTCCGGCCCGACGCAAGCGTCTGCGCCGCAGCGTAGAACATCGAGGGCCCGGGGACGCAGGCAAAGGCGACCGAGGCCAGGAAAAACGGGATCAAGAGCTCGGCTGACGGCATGGACGCACTCCGCTGTCTGGCCGCCAGTGTCGCACAACGACGATCATGCCCGAGGGCGGCGAATCGTCGCCCGCGGGACGCGCAGATATCTGAATTGCCCTGCTAAACGGTCAGGTGCGCGCGCACGGCGGGATCGTCGAGCGATGCGGCATCGCCGGCGTGGACGACCTCGCCACGGTCCATGATGTAGACATCGTCGGCAAGCTCACGGCAGAAATCGAGATACTGCTCGACCAGCAGCACGGCGATGCCCTGGGTGTCGCGCAGGAAGCGGATTGCCCTGCCGATATCCTTGATGATGGACGGCTGGATGCCCTCGGTCGGCTCGTCGAGCACGAGGAGCCTGGGGCGGGTCACCAGGGCGCGGCCGATGGCGAGCTGCTGCTGCTGGCCGCCTGACAGATCGCCGCCGCGGCGCGAAAGCATGTCCTTTAATACCGGAAAGAGCTCGAAGATGTAGTTCGGCACGTAGCGGTCGGCGCGCTTCAGGGGCGCATATCCCGTTTCCAGGTTTTCGCGTACCGTCAGCAGCGGAAAGATCTCGCGGCCCTGTGGCACGAAACCGATGCCCGACCGGGCGCGATCATAGGCCGCGCTCCGGTCGAGCACCTTCTCCTCGAAGGCGATCTCTCCGGCGGAAAGCCGGTGATGGCCGACGATGGCGCGCATGAGCGAGGTCTTGCCGACGCCGTTGCGGCCGAGCACGCAGGTGATGCGGCCGGCCTCGGCCTTGACGGAGACGCCGCGCAGCGCTTGCGCTGCGCCGTAGTGGAGAGAAGCGGACGAAACGGTGAGAGTGCTCATGCGTAGCCGATCTCCTTCAGGAAATTTTCGATCTCGCCGAACAGCTCACCATCGTGACCAAGCCAGATATGCCCGCCGGTCGGATAGATGACGAGACGGGCGCCCGGAACGGTTGCCGCGATATGCCGCGCGGCATCGGCCGTGAGGAACCGGTCGTCGTCCAGCGAAATGGCCAGTGTCGGCGCGGTGATCCTTTCAAGTTCCATCGGCGCGGGATTGCCGGCGAGCTTCGCATCGTTGAGAAGCCCATTGGCGCGCGCGCTGACCGGCAGGATGCTCCACAGGATTTCGCGGGCCCGCGCCTGCTCCGCGGCACTTGCGGCGTTGTAGACGGCGGCGTCGGTCGCCAGAAGTGTCTCGATCAGGGTATCGCGCATGGTGACGATGCCGGCCCAGAACAGGAAGTCCGACCGCAGGACGCTTTCGGCGACGGATTGCTGGAACGGCGACCAGGGCCGCGCCGGCGCTCGATCCGGCACATAGGTCGCGGGCACGATCGGCAGAAGGGCGGCACAGCGATCGGGGTGGCGGATCGCAAATTGCAGCGCGGAAAGCGCGCCTGCCGAGCCGCCTGCGATCGCGATCTTGTCTATGTCGAGCGCATCGAGAAGGTCCACGAAGGCGTCGGCCTGGTTTTCCGACGACGGGTCTGCCGGGAACGCGGAACGCAAATAGCCAAAGCGCGAAGGCGCGATTACCCGGTAGCCTGACGTTGCCAGCAGGCCGGCGAACATCAGCCCCTGGTCGAATCCGCCGCCAGTACCATGAACCATGAGAAATGGCGTTCCCGTTCCCGCTTCGGCGTATTCCAGATCGCCGAAGCGGCCTGCGATCACCTTGCTGTGGTCGGGCGAAATGCGCGCGTTTGATTTGGCCATTGCACGGCGGAATGCACTTGCCGTCCAGCCGCCACCAGCCAGAAGTGCACTGCCGGCGATCCCCAGTCCCAATACGGTGCGGCGCGTGAGCATCGCAGCAATCTCCTCGACGAACATGGTTCGTTGAAGGATAGGCGGCGATTCCGAAGCGGCATTGACCAATGACAACACCTGGTTCACCGCCCCAGATAGACTTCGATGACGCGCGGGTCTGCCGAGACATGGTCGAGCGAGCCTTCCGACAGGACGGCTCCCTCGTGAAGGCAGGTGACCTTGACGCCGAGCTCGCGCACGAACTGCATGTCGTGTTCCACCACGATGACCGAATGGTCGCCGGCGATTTCGCGCAGCAGCCGCGCGGTTTCTTCAGTTTCGGCGTCGGTCATTCCGGCGACCGGCTCGTCGACCAGCAGCAGCTTGGGGTCCTGGGCCAGCAGCATTCCGATCTCCAGCCATTGCTTCTGGCCGTGGGACAGGTTGGCAGCCAGGGCGCCGCGCAGGCGCGACAGGCGGGTGATGTCGAGGATTTCGCTTATGCGTCCCTCGCCGTTGCGGGCCGGATCGCCAAACAACGTGCCGAAAACCGTTCGCGGACCGGCAAGCGCGAGGGCGAGATTGTCCTCCACCGTGTGGCTCTCGAACACGGTCGGCTTCTGGAACTTGCGGCCGATGCCCATCGTGGCAATGTCGGCCTCATCGTGGCTGGTGAGGTCGATCGTGCCGTCGAAATAAACATCGCCGGTGTCGGGCCGCGTCTTGCCGGTGATGATGTCCATCATGGTCGTCTTGCCGGCCCCGTTCGGGCCGATGATCGCACGCATCTCGCCTTTCTGGAGCACCAGCGACAGGTTGTTGATCGCCCTGAAGCCGTCGAAGGAGACCGATACGCCGTCGAGGTAGAGCAGGGTTTCCTTGCGGCGGGTGATTTCGGGGCTTTCGGGCTCGGACGGCAACAGGTCGCGCAACGCGTAGGGGTGGGGGATGACCACCGGCTCCGGCGGCAGGTTGTCGATAACCGGTTCGCTCGGGTTCGTCATCGTCATTCCCCTGCGCCCTGGAGTACGGTCAGATCGGCGTCCGTCCCGGTCTCCGCGATCTTGCTTTCGCGCCGCGCCTTCATAGCGGCCCAGCCGTGGAATGCGGTGCCGACGATGCCGCGCGGCAGGAACAGCGTGACGAACACGAACAGGCCGCCCAGCGCGAACAGCCAGAATTCGGGCAGGGCGCCGGTGAACCAGCTTTTTCCCGCGTTGACGGCGAGCGCGCCGACGATCGGGCCGATGATCGTTCCGCGGCCGCCGACGGCGGTCCACACGACGACCTCGATCGAGTTGGCGGGTGCGAATTCGCCGGGATTGATGATGCCGACCTGGGGCACGTAGAGCGCACCGGCGACACCGGCCATCACGGCCGAGACGACGAAGGCGAACAGCTTCACCTTCTCGGGGCGGTAGCCCAGGAAACGGGTGCGCGGCTCGGCATCGCGCACGGCGACGAGCAGCTTGCCGAAATGCGAGCCGGTGATGGCCGCTGTCAGGGCCACGCCAAGCGCCAGCGCGATCGCCGAGGCGGCGAAAAGGGCGGCGCGGGTCGTATCGGCCTGGACGTTGAAGCCGAGGATGTCCTTGAAATCGGTCAGCCCGTTATTGCCGCCAAACCCCATGTCGTTGCGGAAGAAGGCAAGCAGCAGGGCATAGGTCATGGCCTGGGTGATGATCGAAAGATAGACGCCGGTGACGCGCGAGCGGAAGGCAAACCAGCCGAACACGAAGGCGAGCGCGCCCGGAACCAGCACAACCATCGCCGCTGCGAACCAGAACTGGTCGAAGCCGTACCAGTACCAGGGCAATTCCTTCCAGTTGAGGAAGACCATGAAGTCCGGCAGGATCGGGTTGCCGTAAACGCCGCGCGGACCGATCTGGCGCATAAGGTACATGCCCATGGCATAACCGCCGAGCGCGAAGAAGGCGCCGTGGCCGAGCGACAGGATGCCGGCGAAGCCCCAGACCAGGTCCAGCGCCAGCGCCAGAAGGGCGTAGGTGAGATATTTGCCCGTCAGCGCCACGATGTAGTTGGGCACATGAAATGCGCTTGTCTTGGGCAGGAGAAGGTTGAGCGCAGGCACCAGCGCCGCGACGGCGAGAATGAGGCCAAGCGCGACAATGACGGCGGGAGTGAAGCCCCGGGCGAACAGGCGGGTGGTGATCATGCTTCAACCGACCTTCCCTTGAGCGCGAACAGGCCGCGCGGGCGCTTCTGGATGAAGATGATGATGAACACGAGCACGATGATCTTGCCGAGCACGGCGCCGGCATAGGGTTCGAGGAACTTGTTGACGATGCCGAGCGTGAAGGCGCCGACCAGCGTGCCCCACAGATTGCCGACCCCGCCGAACACGACGACCATGAAGCTGTCGATGATGTAGCCCTGGCCGAGATTGGGCGAGACGTTGTCGATCTGTGATAGGGCCACGCCGGCCATGCCCGCAATGCCGGAGCCGAGTGCAAAGGTCATGGCGTCGATCCACGGCGTGCGGATGCCCATGGCCGACGCCATGCGCCGGTTCTGGGTGACCGCGCGCATCTGAAGGCCGAGCGGTGTCTTGTTGATCGCCCAGAGCAGCACCGCGAAGACGACAAGCGCGAAGATCACGATGAAGAGGCGATTGTAGGTGATGCTCATTTCGCCGAGTTGGAACGCACCCGACATGAAGGACGGGTTGGCGACCTCGCGGTTAGTCGGCCCGAACACGGTGCGCACCGCCTGCTGCAGGATCAGCGATACACCCCAGGTGGCAAGCAGGGTTTCCAGCGGCCGGCCATAGAGAAAGCGGATGATCCCGCGCTCCATGACCAGTCCGACCGCCGCGGCAACGAGAAAGGCGAGCGGCAGGGCAATCAACAGAGACCAGTCGAGCAGTCCCGGCGCCGAATTACGGATCGCTTCCTGGACGACGAAGGTGGTGTAGGCGCCAAGCATCACCATCTCGCCATGGGCCATGTTTATCACGCCCATGACGCCGAAAGTGATGGCCAGGCCGATTGCCGCCAGCAGCAGGACCGAGCCCAGGGAAAGCCCGTACCAGACGTTCTGGCCGACCGACCAGAGCACGAGGCTGTCTTCGATGCCCGACATGGCTTTTTCCGCGAGGTCCTTCAGGTCGCCCTCGGCGGTCGCGGCAAAGCGGGTCAGCAGGTTGAGCGCGTCGCGATTGCCGATTGCGGCCACCTGGTCGATGGCTTCGGTCTTGGCCGCATCGTCCCGGTCCGACAGCAGGATGGAGGCGGCGCGGGCGGTTTCCATGCGCGCTTTCACCGCCGTATCGGTTTCGCTGGCCAGTGCGGCCTCGATCGTCTCCAGCGCCTCGGGATCGGGATTGACGATCAGCGTTTCGGCAGCGCTGAGGCGCACCGCGGGATCCTTCGCCGCCAGTGTCAAGGCGCCGATGGCGTCGCGGATGTCGCGGCGCAGGCTGTTCTTGATCCTGATCTTCGACAGGTCGGCAAACGCGGCGGAACCCGCGGGTTCTCCGGATACCGGATCGAGCAGCGGCGCGGGATCGGCATTTTCCATGACAATGAAAACCGCCTGGTCGGGTGCGCGGGCAAACAGCGCACCATTAGCGAGCGCGTTGAGGGCGCGCGCTGCCTGCGGATCACCGAGCGAGACCAGTTGGTCGATGGCCTGGCCGATCTCGCTGTAGCCCCTGGCGGTGCCGAAGCCGGCGATCGCCTCGCGGAGCGCGGTGTCATCCTGCGCGCGGGCGGAGACCGTGTGCAGCGTGATCGCGGCAAGGAATAGGAAGATCAGACGAGCCAGGCGCATGAATTCATGGGGGTTGGCGCCCGCAGGCGCGAGAAGCGGGGGATGACGGAGACGGGCAGCAATGATGCCCGTCTCCGGTATGGATAGACCTCAGTTGGTCGTGGAACCGAGGCAGGCCTTGGTCTCGGTGTTGTAGTTGCCGCATTTCAGGTCGACCCAGTCGGCCTTGAGCGGCTTGGATTCCGGCAGGAAATCGGACCAGGCATCTCCGGGCACGAGTTCGGAGGTCTGCCAGACCGTCTCGAACTGGCCGTCGGCCTGGATCTCGCCAACCAGAACCGGCTTGGTGATGTGGTGGTTCGCCAGCATGACCGACATGCCGCCGGTCAGGTTCGGCGCCTCGGTGCCGGGCAGGGCGTCGATCACGGCGTCGGCGTCGATGGTGCCGGCCTTCTCGACCGCCTTCACCCACATGTTGAAGCCGATATAGTGGGCTTCCATCGGATCGTTGGTCACCCGCTTCTCGTTGCCGGTGAAGGCCTTCCACGTCTTGATGAACTCGGCGTTGGCTTCGCTCTCCATCGACTGGAAATAGTTCCATGCGGCGAGGTGGCCGACCAGCGGCGCGGTATCCAGGCCGGCGAGTTCTTCCTCGCCCACCGAGAAGGCGACGACCGGAATGTCCTTGGCCTTGACGCCCTGGTTGCCGAGTTCCTTGTAGAACGGCACGTTGGCGTCGCCATTGATGGTCGAGACCACCGCCGTCTTCTTGCCCGCCGAGCCGAACTTCTTGATGTCGGCGACGATGGTCTGCCAGTCGGAGTGACCGAACGGCGTGTAGTTGATCATGATGTCTTCGGGCTTGACGCCCTTCGACTTCAGATAGGCTTCAAGGATCTTGTTGGTCGTGCGCGGATAGACGTAGTCGGTGCCCGCGAGCACCCAACGCTGCACTTTCTCTTCCTTGGCGAGATAATCGACCGCCGGGATCGCCTGCTGGTTCGGAGCCGCGCCCGTGTAGACCACGTTGCGCTCGGACTCTTCGCCTTCATACTGCACCGGATAGAACAGGATCGAGTTCAGCTCCTTGAACACCGGCAGCACGGACTTGCGCGACACCGAGGTCCAGCAACCGAACACCACCGCCACCTTGTCGCGGGCCAGCAGCTCGCGCGCCTTCTCGGCAAACAGCGGCCAGTCAGAGGCAGGATCGACCACCACGGGCTCCAGCTTCTTGCCCAGCACGCCGCCCTTGGCGTTGATTTCATCGATCGTCATCAGCGCCACGTCCTTCAGCGAGGTTTCGCTGATGGCCATGGTGCCGGAAAGGGAATGCAACACACCGACCTTGATGGTGTCGGCCGCCTGGGCAAGCGTACCGGCCGTCGCAACGGCGGCCGCAAACAGCCAGGGCGCAGCCCGGCGCAGAGATTTCGCCTGGAACATGAAGAACTCCTTGATTGGCCCATGGGGGCGTGAAAAATGGAGCCCCCGCATCCCGCAGGGGCTTTGGCCTTGCTTAATTGATATCGAAGTTGTACTTGATGTTGAACACCATGGTGTCGCCCTGCTCGGCTTCATCGCGGGTTTCTCCCGCAAGAACGTAGGTCAAGCCCATGGTGGCGCCCGTTTCGCCGATGGGATGCGAAAGGGTGAAGTTGGCATGGCGGAAACCGGAGTCCTGCAGCGTGACGCCGCCCAATTCATCATTGTCATCGTCGTCGTAGGTGTAGTAACCCAGATCGATGGCAAAGGTGAAATCGGATGGCAATTCAAAGGCATAGCCGGCCGTCCAGTAGATATCGCCACTGTTGCCCCAGACGCCGTCGTTGAGCAGATACTGCATCTTGGCGTAGGCGCCCTTGAAGGACACGCCCAGCAGGGCCTCGGTCAGGTCGGAATCGTCGACGCTGATGTAGTAGTACTGGATCAGGCCAATGTTGAAGGTGACATCGCCCACCGTGGGGGCGTAGCCGAAGTAGAAATCATTTTCGAAACCGGTCTTGGCGGTATCGGTGTCGCCGCCAGTCTCGTAGTTGTAATCCAGACTGGAACCCCAGTAGCCCGCGTAGAAACCGCTTTCATGGGTGTAATCAAAGCCCCCTTGCAGCGCCGGATCATCACTTTCGGCATCGTTGGTCACGCCACGCAGCACGTATTTGGAAAAGACGCCGATGTTGCCGGTGGTGGTCGCCTGTGCGGATTGCGCCGCCAGTGACAAAACGCCCAGGGCGGTGATGCCCATGATTTGGCGGCTGAGGGAAGATGCCTTCATAGTCCTTGCTCCTAACGTTGGTTGCCCTGAGTACCGGCCCACGTTGGCCGGATGGGCGTTTTTATGGCCCATGGAGCCTAAGCAGCATCCGTGCCATCAAAGCTGCAACGCCAGAAGC
>JAIOIW010000037.1 GCA_019912385.1 Notoacmeibacter sp.
GGTAGCCTGTTCAGCCGCGCCCAGGCCGCACCGAAGCCCAAACCCGCCGAAACAAACGCAGCGGAAGCACCAAGGAAAGAGCCGCTAACCAGCCGCGTCAGCAGCGTCATCGGATTGCGCGGCTCCGGCAAGAAAACCCCCGACCAGACCGAAGCCGCCGCGGCGGCGGCGCCTGGCGCTATCCGGCGTATCGATCCCGCTGTGCGCACGGCCAAGACGGAAGAGGAGCCGCAGCCGCCGGTTTCCGCGCCGACACGCGCAACCGGCAGCCTGATCAGCGGTTCGCAGCCGATCCCGCAAAGTTCGAACTTCGACAGCCGCTGGACGGCATTCCGGTAAGTCCGCTGCCGGCACCTCATAAAAATGCCCGGCGCGCGCCGGGCATTCGCATTTTTCCGCGGCGCGGCACCGGTCGGCTCAGCCGAACCTGCCGTGGCAATGCTTGTATTTCTTGCCCGAACCGCAGGGACAGATTTCGTTGCGGCCGACCTTGCCCCAGGTCGCCGGATCTTTCGGATTGCGCGCTTCCGGCACCACCCGCGGCGCATTGAAGGCGGTCGCGGCCGCGTCCGCCATTGCCATCTCGTCCTCGCCCGTGGCCGGATCGATCTTGTGGGCTTCCATGTAGGGCAAACGCTCCGGCTCTTCCGGCGGCGGGCCCTGCGTGACCTCAACGCGCATGAGCTGGGCGGTCACCGCCTCGCGCAAGCTGGCGATCATGGTCTCAAACAGGTGGAAGGCTTCGGACTTGTATTCGTTGAGCGGGTCGCGCTGCGCATAGCCGCGCAGGCCAACGACCTGGCGCAGGTGTTCGAGCATGACGAGGTGCTCGCGCCACAGATGATCGAGCGTCTGCAACAGGATCGATTTCTCGACATAGCGCATCACATCCGCGCCGTATTGCGCGACCTTTCCGGCCATATGCTCGTCGGCGCGGCGCTCGATGCGGGTCAGCAATTCCTCGTCGGCGATGCCCTCTTCCTTGGCCCAGGCCTCGATCGCCAGATCAAGGCCGAGCAGCCGGTCGAGCTCCTGCTTCAGGCCTGCGACATCCCACTGTTCCGGATAGGCGTTCTCCGGCACATGCCGGCCGATGAGATCCTTGATCACCTGGAAGCGCATGGCGGCAACGGTTTCGCCGACATTGCTGTCGTTCATCAGTTCCACGCGCTGGTCGAAAATGACCTTGCGCTGGTCGTTCATCACGTCATCGTATTTGAGGATGTTCTTGCGCAGGTCGAAATTGCGCGCTTCCACCTTCTGCTGCGCTTTCTCCAGCGCCTTGTTGATCCAGGGGTGGACGATCGCCTCGTTTTCCTTCAGCCCGAGCTTTTGCAGCATGCCGTCGAGCTTGTCGGACCCGAAGATGCGCATGAGATCGTCTTCCAGCGAAAGGAAGAATTTCGACCGGCCGGGATCGCCCTGACGGCCGGAGCGGCCGCGCAACTGGTTATCGATGCGCCGGCTTTCATGGCGCTCGGTGCCGAGCACGAACAGGCCGCCGGCGGCAAGAGCCTTTTCCTTCAGGCGCGCGACCTGATCGCGGATCACCTGCGTGCGCCGCTCGAATTCGGCGCCTTCGACCCCGTGTAATTCCTGCCTGATACGCATCTCGGCGTTGCCACCGAGCTGAATATCGGTGCCGCGGCCGGCCATGTTGGTCGCAATCGTGATCGCGCCCGGCACGCCCGCCTGCGCCACGATATAGGCTTCCTGCTCGTGATAGCGCGCATTGAGAATGGCGAAGACCTTCTTTCTTGAAGCGCCTTCGTCGCCGGAATAAAGCACGGCGAACGCATTCGGATCGTCGAAATCGTGCTGCTCCCAACCTTGCTTGCGCAGCAGCTCGGCCAGATGTTCGGATTTCTCGATCGAGGTGGTGCCCACCAGAACCGGCTGACCGCGGGTCTTGCAGTCCTCCAGCAGCGCGATGATCGCGCGGTACTTCTCGATATTGGTGCGATAGACCTCGTCGTCCTGGTCATCGCGGATCAGCGGCCGGTTGGTCGGCACTTCGATCACTTCCAGGCCGTAAATGTCGAGAAACTCGTCGGCCTCGGTCATGGCCGTGCCGGTCATGCCGGCGAGCTTGTCGTACATACGGAAATAATTCTGGAACGTGATCGAGGCGAGCGTCTGGTTTTCCGGCTGGATCGGCACGTGTTCCTTCGCTTCAAGCGCCTGGTGCAGGCCTTCGGAATAGCGCCGCCCGGGCATCATGCGGCCGGTGAACTCGTCGATGATGACGACCTCGCCGTTGCGCACGATGTAATCCTTGTCGCGCTGGAACAGCCGGTGCGCGCGCAGCGCCTGGTTGACGTGATGCACGGTGGAGACGTTTTCGACGTCGTACAGATGCGGGCTCTTCAACAGGCCGGCTTCGCGCAGCATGGTCTCCATCTTTTCCATGCCACCTTCGGACATCGTGACGGCGCGCTGCTTCTCGTCAACCTCGTAATCGCCCTTGTCGAGCCTGGGGATGAAAGCGTCGATCGTGTTGTAGAAGTCGGAACGGTCGTCGAGCGGGCCCGAAATGATCAGTGGCGTGCGCGCCTCGTCGATCAGGATGGAGTCGACCTCGTCGACGATCGAGAAGTAGTGGCCGCGTTGGACCATCTGCGCGCGCTCGTACTTCATGTTGTCGCGCAAATAGTCGAAGCCGAGTTCGTTGTTGGTGCCATAGGTAACGTCGCAGGCGTAGGCGGCGCGGCGCTGCTCGTCGTCGAGGCCGTGCACGATGACCCCGGTCGACAGGCCGAGGAAGCCGTAGAGACGGCCCATCCACTCGGAGTCGCGTTTCGCCAGGTAATCGTTGACGGTGACGACATGCACGCCCTTGCCCATCAGTGCGTTGAGATAGACGGGCAGCGTGGCGACCAGCGTCTTGCCCTCGCCGGTGCGCATCTCCGCGATCGATCCTTCGTGCAGCACCATGCCGCCGATCAGCTGCACGTCGAACGGGCGCATGCCCAGCGCGCGCTTGGAAGCCTCGCGGACGGTCGCGAAAGCCGGAACGAGCAGATCGTCCAGTGTCGCGCCATTGGCGATATCGACCTTGAACTGCTCGGTGCGCGCCGCCAGTCCGGCGTCGGACAGAACCTCGAGCTCGTTTTCCATCGCATTGATCGCTTCGACCCGCGGACGCATCGCCTTGACGCGACGATCATTTGCAGACCCGAATAACTTGCGGGCGAAACCACCTAAACCGGCCATGAAGTCCTCTCGATTCCGTTGTTCCCGATCCGGTGTGCCGGCCCTGGACCGGCGGACAGGATTCCGCGCTTCGGACAGGCGGACGGACAGACACCCGAATTGCGCCCGGAAAAGTGGTCTGGACGCAATGATGCAGGACAGATAAGAGGGGCCTCGAACGATGTCAACGTCACGCGAAGGCTGCCCGCATCGCAAATTTGCGCCTGATTTTCCCGGCATCCTGCCGACAGGCCATCACGGAGAATACCTATGCATCTCTTGCCGAGCCGTCTCACTCTTTGCCTTGCCGCGGCTGCGATCGCAACGGGCGTCACCTTCGCCCCGGCGGCGGCTCAGGATGACACGGTGATTGCAACCGTGAACGGAATGGAAATCACCGAAAATGAACTGACCCTGGCGGAGGGCGATCTCGACCGCCAGTTCCAGCAATTGCCGCCCGAACAGCGCCGCGCGGCCGCGCTCTCGGCGCTGCTGGAGATCAAGCTTCTGGCCCAGAAGGCCGCCGAACAGGGCATCGACAAGGACGACGCCTTCATCCGCCGCATGGCTTTCCTCCAGATCCGCGCGCTCCACAGCGCCTTCGTCGAAAAGGAAGTCGCCGCCGCCGTCACCGACGAAGCCGTGCGCGCGCGCTACGACCAGGAAATCGCCGACACTCCGCCCGCCAACGAGGTTCACGCGCGCCACATTCTCGTGAAAACCCGCGAGGAGGCGCAGGCGATCATAGCGGAACTGGACGGCGGCAAGGATTTCGGCGAGCTTGCCAGGGAGAAATCCACCGGGCCGAGCGGTCCGGCAGGCGGAGACCTTGGCTATTTCCAGGCCGGCCAGATGGTCCCGGAATTCGAGGCGGCCGCATTCGCCCTTGAAGTCGGCGCCTATTCCAAAGAACCCGTCCAGACCCAGTTCGGCTGGCATGTCATCAAGGTGGAAGACAAGCGTGCGGTGCAGCCGCAATCCTTCGACGAGGTCAAGGACCAGCTTCGCTCCGTGATGATGCGCGACAAATATATCGAAATGGTCGGCGGGCTGCGCAAGAGCGCCGAGATCGACATCAAGGACGACGAACTCAAGAAGGGCGTCGACGCCATCAACAAGGCCGAATAGCAGCGCCACCAACCCGGGTTTCGGTTACAACCATGTCCACGCCAGTTTCACCGCTCGCCCCCAAATCCTTTCCCGACATGCCGGTTGTTCCCGGAGTCGCGATTTCGACAGCCGAGGCCGGGATCAAGTACAAGGGGCGTACCGACGTCGTGGTGATGACGTTTGCCGAAGGCACCGAAGTCGCCGGCGTCTTCACGCGGTCCAGATGCGCGTCCGCACCGGTCGACCTGTGCCGGCAGAACCTGCCGCATGGCAGGGCGCGGGTCCTGGTGGTCAATTCCGGCAATGCCAACGCGTTCACCGGCAAGAAGGGAAGTGCGGCGACGCAAATGACCGTCGAAGCCGCGGCAAGCGCCGCCGACTGCGCACCAAGCGACGTGTTTCTCGCCTCCACGGGCGTCATCGGCGAACCATTGGCCGCCGACAGGTTCACCGGTCTGCTTCAGGGCATGGTCAGGACGGCCGCGCCCGATCGCTGGCGCGATGCCGGCAAGGCCATCATGACCACCGACACCTATCCCAAATATTCCACCCGCACCGTCAGCCTTGGCGGCACGGAAGTCGTCATCAGCGGGATTGCCAAGGGTGCCGGCATGATTGCGCCCGACATGGCGACGATGCTGTCATTCGTCGCTACCGACGCGCCGATTGGCGCCGGCGCGCTGCAATCGATGCTGTCCAGGGCGGTCGGCTCGACCTTCAACGCGATCACCGTCGACAGCGATACGTCGACCAGCGACACGTTGCTGCTGTTTGCCACCGGCGCAGCCGGCACACGCGGCGCGCCGCGGATCACCGATCCGGCGGACGGGCGGCTGCATGGTTTCCACGTCGCGCTCCACGAGGTGATGCACGACCTGGCACTGCAGGTGGTGCGTGACGGCGAAGGCGCCCGCAAGCTGGTCGAAGTGCGGATTACCGGCGCGGAAAGCGACGCCAGCGCGCGGCGTATTGCCCTTTCGGTCGCCAATTCGCCGCTCGTCAAGACCGCGGTCGCCGGCGAGGACGCCAATTGGGGCCGCGTGGTCATGGCCATCGGCAAGGCCGGCGAACCGGCCGACCGCGACTCCATCGCAATCTGGTTCGGCGACATCCGCGTGGCCAGCGAAGGCGAACGCGACCCCGAATACTCCGAACAGCAGACGTCCGCCTACATGAAGAACAACGAGATCGTGATTCACGCCGATGTCGGCGTGGGCAGCGGGCGCGCGACCATCTGGACCTGTGATCTGACCAAGGAATATGTGGCGATCAATGGCGATTACCGCAGCTGAGGTTAATTCGCACGTGCCATTGGCCACCGTGAGACGCTTCGAGGCCGCGGGTTTCCGCGCCTGGCCGGCGACCTCCGTCCACTATGACGGGACATGGGCGATCCGGCTCACCGCCAGCCATCCCGCCAAGCGGCTGAATTCGATCAATCCGCTCGATCCCGCCGACGCGATCGACATCGCCCACCGCGTCGCGCGGGCAAGCGCCCGGTTCGCCGCCTACGACCGGCCGGTCACCTTCCGCATCTCGCCGCTGGCCGGACAGCCGATCACCGACTTTCTTGAAGACGAAGGGTGGACGACCTTTGGCGGATCACTGGTCATGGCGGCGCCGATTGGCGCCCTGCCGCTGGCCGATGCGATCGATCACTTGCCCGTGCGCGATATTGCGACGTTCTCGTCTGCGCTGATCGCGGTGCGCAATTCGACGCCGCTGATACGCGCCGGCATTTCGGAGGTAATCGGCGCCATCGAGCCGGATTGCGGCATGTTCCTGCTCGACGCCGGCGGACGTGCCGCCAGCACGGCGATCGCCGTGGCCGATGGCGACCTGGCCGGGCTCTTCGAAGTCGCCACCGCGCCGGAATTCAGGCGCAAGGGCATGGCGCGCCGCAGCGTCCTGTCGGCGCTGAGATGGGCACGCGCACGCGGCGCCAGCACAGCCTGGCTCCAGGTCGAGGCCGGCAACGAGGCGGCGCTGAACCTGTACCGGTCGCTCGGTTTTACCGCGATCTACCGCTATCACTACAGCCGGGCGGCAGGCGGGACGCCGCGATGAGCAAAGCAAGTCTCCCGTTGCTGCTGGTCGTCGCCTGCGCGCTCGTCGACAGCGACGGACGCGTATTGTTGTCGCAACGGCCGCGGGGCAAGGCCATGGCCGGCCTGTGGGAGTTTCCCGGCGGAAAGGTGGAACCGGGAGAAACACCGGAGCAGGCGGTCGTGCGCGAACTTGCCGAAGAACTGGGGATCGAAACGAAGGTCGCCTGCCTGGCGCCGCTGACTTTCGCCAGCCACAGCTACGAGAGCTTCCACCTCGTCATGCCGCTCTTCGTCTGCCGCCGGTTCTGGGGTATCCCGCGGCCGCACGAGGGCCAGACGCTGAAATGGGTGCGCCCGCGCGACATGCGGCAATATCCCATGCCCCCCGCCGACGAGCCGCTGGTCCCGTTCCTTATCGATCTGCTGTGAACGGCGGCGGCGCCGCGGTGCGCCGATGTTCCGCACGTAGCGTTAATCGATCGTTTATCCAAATCTGAAAAGGTGAATCAACGCTTGTCGGCAGCGGCGGAAGCAGCCGCGCGCGAACCACGTCAGGGGTTGTGGCATGTCTTCGAATTCGGAATGGGAAGAAGCTCGCGGGTCAACCCGCGCCAGGTTCGGCCTCGCCGGTTCCAGCCTGCTGCGGGCGACCCTGCTGTTCGGTTTCGCGGTCGTCGCGCTGACCCTGGTTCTGGTCCCCGTTGCCGACAACCAGGTCAGGTCCGCGCTGGCGCACAACGGACCGCTCGGTGTGGACCGGATGACCACCGGATCGGTCGGCCGCAGGGGAATTTACACCATCCGCCGCTCCGTCCTTCAGTCCAGTCCCGATGCGATATGCGTCATCGGTGAAAACGGATCGGCCAGCGGCGACTGCTGAATGGTAAAACAGCCCGGATTCACGATGGCCGGCATCGCCGCCGCAGCGAAAACCGCGCGTATTGGAATTAACGACCGATTAACTGCGTTCTTTAACGATTTCTAATGTTGAGCTCCTTATGTTGCATGGTGAATGAGGCAACCGGGAATCAGCGCCTATGCTTTTGAAGTTCCTCAAAGATGAAAGCGGCGCCACCGCGATCGAGTACGGCCTGATCGTGTCCCTGTTGTCGCTTGCGGTCGTGGGCGGCTTCATGCTTGTCGCCGGATCCCTGGAATTCATGTTCTCCGATACCGACAGCAAGCTGGTCGACGCCTTCAACTGACCTTCACCCGGGCTCGTGCCCCTTCAGGGCGTCGGCAAGCGGTATCGCCGGCGTTCCAGGCTTCAACGGCTTTTGCTGCGATTCATGCGGCGCCCAACCCGACATCCAGACAATGGAGAAGGTCGCACGGATACGTCCGTCCGGATCGGCGAAGCGCTCGGCATAGAGTTCGGCAGCCCGCAGGAACAAGGCCCGCCTGGCCGGCCGGCGGCTGCGCTGCACAAGCGCATTGGTCACGCCCATGGCACGCAGGTCGCGCATCAGCTCAAACAGGCTGTCGTAACGCACCGTGTAAGTCTCCAGGTCGGTGACCGGCAGTGCAAACCCCGCGCGCTGCAGTAGCGAGCCGGCCGCACGAACATCGGCGAGGGGGTGAACCCGCGGGCTCGCGCCGCCTGTCAGTTCGGTTTCGGCGGCAAGCAGGCATTCGCGCAATTCGCCAAGCGTCCCGGCGCCCGCCATCGCCCCCATGAAAAGGCCGTCCGGCTTCAGCGCGCGGCGGATCTGGATCAGCTTCCCCGGCGTGTCGTTGGTGTCCTGCAGCGTCAGGACGGACACCGCCAGATCGATGCTTTCCGGCGCGAGGGGGACGGATTCGGCATCGGCGACCAGCCCCCGGCCGTCAAGCAGAACCGGATCGCTCTCGATGCGCAGCGTTTCGCGCGCCTTGCCCGAAGCAAGGACGGCCTGCTCCGCGTCGCCAGTGATGCAGTGAACCAGCGCCGCTGTCTCGAATGTCCTGCCGATCGCCGCCATCCGGTCCTTGAGATCGTCGGCTACCCGTCGCATCAGGAAATCCGCGCCGGCGGCGGACAACGCGGCAGCCCGCAACTTCGACCGCAGTACCTGGGCGGTGTCGAATGTGTTCTCCATTGCTGTCGCCCGGCTCCCGCGCCCGTTGTTGTCCATGGCCGGCGCGCTTATGATCGCGCCATGATCGAACGACAGATGGACGATCGCACGGGCAAGATCAAGGCGGCCGCCAGGAGCGCCGCAGGTGCGGCCGCGCGGCTGCTGTTTCCGCCCGTCTGCCCGGGGTGCGGCCGACATGTCGCCGCGCCTGGAACGCTGTGCGGTGGATGCTGGCCGCAATTGCGCCTGATCGGCGAGCCGGTCTGCCCGGTCTACGGCACGCCATTCGGCCACGAAATGGGAGCAGGCATGCTCTCGGCCGCCGCGATTGCCGATCCGCCGCCCTTTGCGCGTGCCCGTTCCGCCGTCGCCTATGACGGCGTGGCGAGGCAGATGGTCCAGTCGCTGAAATACCGCGACCGGACCGATCTCGCGCCGTGGATGGCACAATGGATGATCCGCGCCGGCCATGAGTTGGTGACAGCGGCCGACGTGGTGGTGCCGGTTCCCCTGCATCGCGGCCGCTTTTTCCGGCGCCGCTTCAACCAGTCGGCCGAGTTGGCGCGCGCCGTCGCGTCGGCCCGCAGCCTCCCGTTCGAGCCGGGAGCAGTGGTGCGCGTCAGGCGCACGGCCCGCCAGGTGGGGCTGACCCACAACGAACGGGAAGCCAATGTGCGCGGCGCGTTCCAGGTGCCCGAGGAGGCCGATATCCTGGTTCGCGGGCGCAATATCCTGGTCATCGACGACGTCTACACCACCGGCGCCACCGTGAAGGCAGTGACCCGGGCGCTGAAGCGCAAGGGTGCCGTCAGTGTCGACATCCTGACCTTTGCGCGGGTTTTACCGGGGGACTTTCAGTCATTCGCACGGGCCACTATATAGCTCGCAAACGAACATGGATTCCGAAAATGGCTGACGTCACGATCTACACGAGAATGTTCTGCGGTTTCTGCTCTGCCGCCAAGCACCTCCTGGACAAGAAGGGAATCGCGTACACCGAGCACGACGCGACCTACGAGCCCGAATTGCGCAAGGAAATGATAAGTCGCGCGAACGGGCGTTCGACCTTCCCGCAGATCTTCATCGGCGACGTCCATGTCGGCGGTTGCGACGACCTGATGGAACTGGAGCACGAAGGCAAGCTTGACCAGCTGCTCCAGTCCGGTGTGGTATAGGTTTTCTTCCAGGAGAACCGGAATGGCTCGATTCAAGGTTGCCGCGTTGCAGATGCGTTCGGGGACGGATCCCGAGCCCAATATCGCCGCATTCGAAGCACTGGTGCGCGAAGCCGCCGCGGCTGGTGCGGTCTATGTGCAGTCGCCGGAGATGAGCGGCGCGATCCAGCGCGACCGCAAGGCGCTCCATGCCGTGTTGCGCGGCCAGGATGAAGATGGCCTTGCCAGGACCGCCGCGCGGCTGGCGCGGGAACTCGCCATCCACGTCCATATCGGTTCCACCGCAATTGCCACCGGCGACGGCAAGATCGCCAACCGCGCCTTCCTGTTCGACCCGGAAGGGCGGCTGGTCACCACTTACGACAAGATCCACATGTTCGATGTCGACCTCGACAATGGCGAAAGCTGGCGCGAGTCGGCGGCCTACACGCCGGGCACCGAGACGGTGGTCGCCGATATCGGCCAGGCGATGACCGGCCTGTCGGTATGCTACGATCTGCGTTTTCCGCAACTGTTCCGCGCCCAGGCCATGGCCGGCGCCCAGATGCTGACCGTTCCGGCAGCCTTCACCCGCCAGACCGGCGAGGCGCACTGGCATGCGCTGTTGCGTGCTCGCGCCATCGAGAACGGTGCCTGGGTGATCGCCGCCGCGCAAGGCGGCACGCATGAAGACGGGCGCGAGACCTATGGCCATTCACTCATTGTCGACCCCTGGGGAAGGGTTGTCGCCGACAAGGGCGATGCCGAGCCGGGCGTGGTGGTCGCCGAAATCGACACTGACGCGGTGGGCGCCGCGCGCGCCAAGATCCCGAACCTGAAGAACGCGCGGCAGTTCTCCGTTCGTATCGCGCAGGCTGCCGGCAGCGGAGAAAGGGCGGCTTCGTGATCAGCTTCAACCTGGTCTGTGACGAGGCGCACGAGTTCGAGGGCTGGTTCCGCGACACCGCGGATTTCGATCTCCAGCAGGCGCGCGGCCTCCTGCAATGCCCCGTGTGCGGCAGCCAGGCGGTATCGAAGGCGCTGATGGCGCCCGCCGTCTCGACAGCGCGGAAGAAGGAGGCGGCGCAGAAAACCGGTGCCGTGGCCAGGCCGGTCGCGTTCGGCATGCCGCCGGAGCACCAGGCCGTGCTCGACAAGGCCCGCGCTATCGCACGCGAAATGATTAAGAACGCCGAGCATGTGGGCCAGAACTTCGCCGAGGAAGCGCGCAAGATCCATTACGGCGAAACCGAAGCCCGCCCGATCTACGGCGCGGCCACAACCGAGGAAGCCCGCGCATTGATCGAGGAGGAAATCCCGGTCCTGCCATTGCCCGTCCTGCCGGAAGACCGGAATTAGTCTCCCAGGTTCTTGAGCAACCCCTTGATGAAATCGCCGGTCTCGCCCTCCGCGCCCTCGGGCGCGATCGCAGGCGCGAGCTGATCCGACGCCTGGTCGGTGACCGTCGGCTCGGGTTCCTGCTTGGCCTCGCTTGGCGGAGCCGAAGCCAGCCGGCGCGGATTCGGCACCAGGATTGGCCCTTGTGTCGGCAATACGATGGCAGGCTCATCGCCGGACTTATTTTCTGGCGCACCTGCATTGGCATCCTGAGACGTTTCGGAAGCCGGCTGGAGGTTTTGCGCGGGCACTGGCTCCCCCGGCGAAGGCTGCACGGCGGGATTCTCCGGCTGCGCCGCCTGGTCCTTCCGTGCGTTTCCCCCCAGCACGCCCTGAAGCAGCGAGCCGACCAGGTCCCTGGTGCCGTTTTCCGGCGTCCCATCGGCGCCGTTGTTTTCAGCGCCGTTCTTGTTCAGGCGTTCGATCACGCCTTTCACGACGTTGTCGGTCGCGGCGCCGGAATCGGTTCCAAGCGCCTTTTCGAGAACGCCCTTCGGATCGACGGCGCCGTCCTTGAGCGCGCCGATGCCCTCGCCGAGCCTGGAAAGCGTCTGCAACGCCCGCCCGGGATCGGCGAGGATGTTCGTGATATCGGGATAGACCCGCGGTCCGGAGAGTGGTCCGGCAATAATCACCGGCATGCCGAGCCCCGCCGCGTCGAATTCGCCGCCCTGGCCATCGAGCGAGCCGACCACGCGCGGGTTCAGGCTCATGTCGATCGAGCGGGCGGCAAGGTCGATGCTGCCCGATCCGTCCATGCGCACGAGCGGCCCTAGCAATTTCAGATCCTTGGTCCGCGCCACACCGTTTTCGATGTCGAAGGAAACCGACAACTCGGTGAACTCGGTCCGGTCCTCGGCGTTTTCCTTATAACCGCCCTTGATCAGCGACTGGAGATTGTTGACCAGCTTGGCCACGTCGATGCCGCGAAGCGCGCCGTCGGCAAAAACCACCCGCGCATTGCCGTCAAGCGAACGGGCAAGCGCGTCGGTGTTCGTCCCGCTCCCCTTGACGGCCAGCGCGGCGTCCAGCTTTCCCTCGATCCGCTCGAAGCCGGCGGCGTCGCGGAAGAGCTGCAACGCCGTCACGCCCTTCATTTGGACATCGATATCGATGGCGGGCTCATTGCCCGCGCCGCTTGCGAACACGTTGGCGGTAACCGCGCCGTCGTAAAACCCGGCGCGCGGCACCGAGAGGCGCGCGACGCCGTCGCTGACCGTCAGCACCGCCGTGGCCGGGCCCGCCTTGACCTCGCCATATCCGATTCTCTCCGCATCGAGCCGCACATCGGCATCGAAATCACGCAGAACGGAAAGGTCGATGGCGCTGGGGGAAGAACCGCTCGGGGACGCGCCGCCTGATGTCTCGCCACCGCCCGTAAGCCGTGCGAAGTCGAGCGCATTGACGGACAATGCCGCGCGGATGGAGGTTTTTCCGGCCGTGTCGATCGTGGCCGAACCCGTTGCCACCATGTCATCGAGCGCAATGCGGGCGCCATCCAGCGCCAGCTTCCCCTTGGTTGCCGTGATCGCACCGGAATAGGAGAAACGCCCGAAAAGCGATCCCGGATCGCGGCCCCCCCAGCGCAGGAGAGCCGAGAGCGACCCGGCCTGAATGACGGCATTGCCCTTGGCGCTGCCGTCCATATCGACCACGCCCGAGAATTTAGCCTCCACCGGCCGCGACCTGATGTTGAGCGCCAGCGCGCCGGGACTGCCGGACAGGAGATCGGCCAGGGCGACCGACGAGGCAAAGCCCACATTCTCGCCGTTCCATGTCATGGTCCCGGAGACGGCGAGCGGTTCCTCGATATTCGTGATCTCCGCCTTGGCGTCGAGCGCCGATATCCGGCCCGCGCGAGGCCCCGCGATCGCCGCGAGTTCCGGGATTTCCGCCCCGCCGCCGGCGATCGCCACCGTGCCGGCCAGGTTGATCGTGTTCCTTATCGCGTTTTCGTCGATGCCGCGGAAGGCGTATTGAAGCTTTGACGTCAGCTGCCCGCTCGCCGGCACCTTGCGGCCGGCAAGCATGGCCAGGCTTTCGATGTCGATCGCCGTCAGGTTTACGTAACCCTTGAATTCGGGATCGCTGTCGTTGAAATCTGAAAAGACGGCCAGGGCCAATTGGCCGCCGGCGATTTCCTGCGAGCCGACGGTCGTTTTCAACTTGCCATCGCGGAGTTCGGCTTCCAGGGAGAAGTCGCGGGCGGCCGCATTGCCGGCCCTGACGGTACCGGCCTTCAGTTCGACATCGAGATCGATATCCCTGAGCGGCGAAAGATCCGGTCCCCCGCCCTTCCCGGCGTCACCCTTGCCATTGGCTTCGGCCGGTTTCGCGGCAGGCTCGAAATCGGCGTAGTCGAGGATATCCGCCCTTATCGAGGCTTTGACATAAGGCCGGGCGCCGGGAATGTACGCGGCATCGATGCGCATCGGCTGGCCAGCGCTTCTGACTTCGCCGCCCTCCAGGCGGTAGCTGCCATCGCCAGCAAGCTGGACCCGCCCTGACACACCCAGGCTCGCCAGTGCCGGATGGGGCGGCGGCGACATTTCGGCGGAGAGGGAGAATTCTGCCGGCTGGCGTTCCAGGAGGTCGCGAAGCGAGCCGATCTTGCCGTCGAATTTTGCCTGCACTCCGTTGAGGGTTCCCGAAAAGGCGAGCGAAGCGGGCTTGTCGATTCCAGGAACGGACAGGTCGAGATCGATGCCGCTGGCGATCGGTTGCGAGCCGCCGGAAGCCAACCGGACGATTTCGCCGTTGCGCACGCGAACCCGGTCGATCGCCAGTCTCTCCAGGTATGAGGCGGCCAGCTTGAAGATGTCCTTGTCTTCCCGCGGCCCGGGCGAGGCTTCGGCCCCGCCGCCCTCTCCCTCGCCCAGTACGATCCGCGGATTTTCCAGTTCGACGCCCGCGATCTCAATCCGGTCGGACAGGAGCGACGCCCAGCGGACGGAGGCCACGGTTCGCTCGGAGGAAATCGATAGCGAGCCAACGCCGGACTCATAGGCGAGGTCATCAGCGACGATCCCGAAATCGGGCAAGACCGAAAAACGGACCGGCCCCGCTAGCGATATCCTGGCGTCCGACGCCGCGGAAAGCTGCTGTGCGAGCACCGACCTGAGCGAGTCCGAACTGAAGACCAGCGGAAGGGCAAAAACGACGCCGGCAAACACGAGGATCAACAGTGCGACTGCCGCAAAGACCTTTTTCATGGTCACCGACCTCCCCGGGCGTATTCCTCCGCAACGCAGCGCGTCATTTCCCGTGCCCGGCTTTCAGGGAGCGAATCAGTAGTCGCGCCGGACGCTTCAATGGGTACACCATTCGGTGCGTGCGCAAAACCGCGCCGCCGTCCTGCTGCAGCCGCGACACGCCGGGCGTGAAGCCGCACCCTGTTTTCACGCCCGCCCGGTCAACACCATGTAATTGACGTCGGTGTCGCGGGTGCGCACCCAATTGTCGGTGAGCGGGTTGTAGGAGACGCCGGTTCGCTCGATCACGGTGAGCCCGGTGGGTTCCAATGCGCGGTCGATCTCCTCGGGTCGCACCAGCTTCTCATATTGATGGGTGCCCTTCGGCAGCCAGCGCAGGATCTGCTCGGCGCCGACGATCGCCAGCGCATAGGCCTTGAGCGTACGGTTGATGGTGGCGATGAACATCAGTCCGCCAGGTTTCACCATCTCGGCGCATTTGCGCAGGTAGAGATCGACATCGGCGACGTGCTCGACCACTTCCATGTTGAGGATGACGTCGAACCGCTCGTCCGCATCGGCCAGCGCTTCCGCCGTGGTCGCGCGGTAGTCTATCGCAAGGCCGGTTTCCGCGGCATGGATCTTCGCCACCTCGATATTGGTTTGCGACGCGTCGGCACCGACGACGTCCGCACCGAGCCGGGTCATCGGTTCGCTCAGCAGCCCGCCGCCGCAACCGATGTCGAGCAGGCGCAGGCCGTCAAACGGCTTCACAGCATTCGGGTCGCGGCCAAAATGGGCGCAGACCTTGTCGCGGATATATTGCAGACGCACCGGGTTGAAGCGGTGAAGGGGGCGGAACTTGCCCGTCGGATCCCACCATTCGGCAGCAATGCGCGAGAAGCGCTCGACCTCGGCTTCATCGACGGTGGAAGTCTTCGGCTCTGCCATGGACCATCTCCTTCTGACCATGAAAGGAGGTCGTATCCCGGGAAGCGAAAGTCAAGCAGGAAAGGCTCCCGGCCGCGAAGGCCGGGATTGCCAACCGGAAACTCGAGCGGCGGATCTGAGAAGATACCGACCGGACCTGTTCGTCGATATCATCCGCCGCCCTTTCACTGAACCTTGAGTTTGCCGCCGGGCTTCCCGGTGTCCAGGGTCTTGGCGCCGTTCGTATCGCCGGGGCTGACGGTCGGATTGATGACCGCGTCGCTGCCCGTCGAGACCGCGCTGCGGAAAATCCGGTCGCACCTGCGGGCGCCGCTGGAACCGACGTCCTGGCAGCACGATACGCCCCCGTCCCTGAGGCACATCAGGTAGTGCGGGTTCGAAACACCGTTCTTGATGTCCTCCTCCATCTGGCGGATGCAATCCTGGGACCGCGAATCCTGGATCTTGTCCACGTCGGCATCGCCGCAGATATGGTGGACGCTCTTCGGCGCCGCGTTGACCTCGGGCGCAAAGAACAGCAGGCACAGGACGGACAGGGCCGCCGGCGCCAGCAATGGCATCGACTTGACGGACATGGTATCTCCTCCCGTTCCGGCAGCGGATACGGGATGGCTTCAACGGTCGCGGACGGCCCGGGCCGGTCCTCCGTTCTTTTCTGGTGCATTTCCGAAGGCGGACCGACCTGCACTTCGCATGGAAAGCACTGACGGATGGTCCGAACGCGGTGTCCGCCGACCTCGCCCGGACTGGCCCGGATCCCGTCGCTGCGGATAACGGTAAAAAGGATGCGCCTGTTTCGGGTGGCGCACAAGTGATATCTGACGGCACGAACCGCACGCTCGCGCCGCCTTGCGGGTTCGCTGCATTTTCGTTATGGGAACGCCCGCACGGTGCGGGCGAGCGAGGCCGGTTCGTACTGTTTCGGCATTCTCCTTTTCGACCAGCGGGAACGGTTTCCTTCAAATGGCGCGTATCGTGATGAAATTCGGCGGAACGTCGGTCGCCGATCTGGAGCGCATCCACAATGTCGCGCGCCACGTCAAGCGCGAGGTCGATGCCGGCCACGAGGTGGCCGTCGTGGTTTCCGCCATGGCGGGCAAGACAAACGAGCTCGTCGGCTGGGTGCAATCCATGCCGCAGGTCGCCGGCGGCAATGCGCCGTTTTTCGACGCGCGCGAATACGATGCCATCGTCGCCTCCGGCGAACAGGTGACCAGCGGCCTGCTGGCGATCGCCCTGCAGTCGATGGGCATCAACGCGCGCTCCTGGCAGGGCTGGCAGATCCCGATCAGGACCGACAACGCCCACGGCGCTGCGCGTATCCAGGAGATCGACGGCACCGAACTGATCCGCCGATTCGGCGAAAGCCAGGTGGCTGTGGTGGCCGGCTTCCAGGGGATAGGGCCAGACAACCGCATCGCGACCCTCGGCCGCGGCGGATCGGACACCTCCGCCGTGGCGGTGGCCGCCGCGGTTCATGCCGACCGCTGCGACATCTACACCGATGTCGACGGGGTCTATACCACCGATCCCAGGATCGAGCCCAAGGCACGCCGCTTGCCCAAGGTCTCTTTCGAGGAGATGCTGGAAATGGCTTCGCTCGGGGCCAAGGTACTGCAGGTGCGCTCGGTGGAACTGGCCATGGTGCACAAGGTGCGCACGTTCGTGCGCTCCTCCTTTACCGATCCCGATGCGCCGGGCATGTCGGATTTCGACAACCCGCCCGGGACGCTCATTTGCGACGAGGATGAAATCGTGGAACAGCAGGTCGTAACCGGTATCGCCTACGCCAAGGACGAGGCGCAGATTTCGCTCCGCCGCGTCTCCGACCGGCCCGGCGTCGCCGCCGGCATCTTCGGCCCGATGGCCGAGGCGAACATCAATGTCGACATGATCGTTCAGAACATCTCGGAGGACGGGTCGCGCACCGACATGACGTTTACCGTCCCCTCCGGCGATCTCGACAAGGCGCTGGCGGTGCTCCAAAAGAACCGCGAGACGATCGGTTTCGACGCCCTTCAGTCGGAGGCGGGTCTCGTCAAGGTCTCGGTCATAGGCATCGGCATGCGCAGCCATGCCGGCGTCGCGGCAACCGCGTTCCGGGCGCTGGCCGACAAGGGCATCAACATCCGGGCGATCACCACGTCGGAGATCAAGATCTCGATCCTCATCGACGGACCCTATGCCGAACTGGCCGTTCGCACTTTGCATTCCGTCTACGGTCTGGATAAGCAATAGGGTATCCGGGACAATATCCCGGTAGATTCGGCAGAACCGAAATGCGGCAGCGCGGGGAACAACCCGGCGCGCGCGATCGGGTATTGGAGAAGAGACTGGATGTCTGACTTCGCGGTCGGTCCGAGGGTATTGCTGAAACGGTTGCGCGAGTTCATGGCCGAGCCGCTCGAACCGCAGGACCGGCTTGACCATATCGTCCGCGAAATCGCCCGCAACATGGTCGCCGAAGTCTGCTCGCTCTACGTGCTTCGCGCCGACGGCGTTCTCGAGCTCTACGCCACGGAGGGCCTCAATCCGGGCGCCGTCCACACCGCCCAGCTGCGGCTCGGACAGGGCCTGGTGGGCACGATCGCGTCTTCCGCGCGCGCTCTGAACCTGGCGGATGCCCAGCGCCACCCCGCGTTCACCTACCTGCCCGAGACCGGTGAGGAGATCTACAATTCCTTCCTCGGCGTGCCGGTCTTGCGCGCCGGCCGCACATTGGGCGTGCTCGTCGTCCAGAACCGGACCCAACGCATCTATCGCGAAGATGAACTCGAAGCGTTGGAAACGACGGCGATGGTGCTGGCCGAAATGATAGCGTCGGGCAACCTGGCCAACCTCGCGCGGCCGGGCATCGAACTCGACCTGCGCCGCCCGGCAAGTTTCGAAGGGGCCTGCTTCAGCGAGGGAGTCGGCCTCGGCCATGTCGTCCTTCACGAACCGCGCATCGTCGTCACCAACCTGTTCGCCGAAGACACGGCAGCCGAGATCCGGCGCCTGGAAACCGCGCTCGGCTCGCTGCGCCTTTCCATCGACGACATGCTGTCGCGCAGCGAAGTGGCCTCGGAAGGCGAGCACCGCGCCGTCCTCGAGGCCTACCGCATGTTCGCCCATGACCGCGGCTGGGTCCGCCGGCTGGAAGAGGCGATCCACAACGGCCTGACGGCGGAAGCCGCCGTCGAGAAGGTCCAGAGCGACATGCGTGCGCGCATGATGCATGTCAGCGATCCCTATATTCGCGAGCGGCTGAACGATTTCGACGACCTGGCCAACAGGCTGCTACGGCAACTGATGGGGCGCAGCCCCGAAGATGCCGCGGCCGACCACCCCAGGGACGCGATCATCGTGGCGCGATCGATGGGGGCAGCCGAACTGCTCGACTATCCGCGCGAAAAGCTGCGCGGACTGGTGCTGGAAGACGGCGCCGTGACAAGCCATGTGGTGATTGTCGCCCGCGCGATGGGTATTCCGGTCGCCGGCCAGGTCAAGGGCGTCGTCTCCATGGCGGAGAACGGCGACCCGATCATCCTGGACGGCGACGAGGGAACGGTGCATCTGCGTCCCCAGGCCGAAATCGAGGCCGCTTACGCCGAAAAGGTCCGGTTCCGGGCGCGGCGCCAGGAACTCTACCGCTCCTTGCGCGACCAGCCGGCCGTCTCCAAGGACGGCGTGCGGTTCGAACTGCTGATGAATGGCGGGCTGCTGGTCGACCTGCCGCAACTGGAAGATTCGGGTGCGGCCGGCATCGGCCTTTTCCGCACCGAACTCCAGTTCATGGTCGCGGCGACCTTTCCGCGCGCCGAGGAGCAGGAACGCCTCTACCGCCAGGTGATCGAGGCCGCGCGCGGCAAGCCGGTCACCTTCCGGTCGCTGGATATCGGCGGCGACAAGGTACTGCCCTATTTCTCCAACGCGACGGTGGAGGAGAACCCGGCGCTTGGATGGCGCGCCATCCGCCTGACGCTCGACCGGCCGGGGCTGTTCCGCACCCAGATCCGCGCCATGCTGAAGGCGGCCGGCGGCAAGGCGCTGAAGATCATGCTGCCGATGGTGACCGACGTCGAGGAGATCAGGGCGGCGCGCGAACTGATCAACCGCGAAGTGCGCCACCTGTCGAAATTCGCCCATCTTTTGCCCACCAGCCTGAAACTGGGCGCCATGGTGGAAGTGCCGGCGCTGCTGTGGCAGCTGCCCGAACTGATGCGCGCGGTGGATTTCATCTCGGTGGGGTCCAACGACCTGTTCCAGTTCGTGATGGCGGCCGACCGCGGCAATGCCCTGGTCGCCGAGCGGTTCGATCCGATCTCCGTCCCCTTCCTGCGCGTCCTCAGGCAGATCGTGCAGGCGGCGGAAGCGGGCCATACGCCGGTGACGCTGTGCGGCGAACTTGCCGGACGGCCGGTAACGGCAATGGCATTGTGCGGCATCGGCTTCCGGTCGATCTCGATGGCGCCGGCCGCGATCGGCCCCGTCAAGGCCATGATCACCGAACTGGATGTCGACAAGCTGTCCCGCGTGATGGATGACGCGCTGGCCCAGCCCAACCGCACCGACATCCGCTCCCTTCTCGGCGCGTTTGCCGAGACACACACCATTCCCCTGTGAGCCGATCCGGATGTCCGCCCTCTCTCCCGACCGCCTGAACCAGGTTCTCAAGCGTTTCGAACTCCTCGAGGCGCAGATGGCCGCGGGTCCTGAGCCCGATGCCTACGTGAAGATGGCGTCCGAGTATGCCGAGATCGAACAGGTCGCACTGAAGGTACGCGAACTGACGGGCGCACGTGAGGAACTTTCCGGCCTGGAGTCCATGCTCGCCGACAAGGCGACCGACGCCGAAATGCGCGAACTGGCGGAGGCCGAACGCAAAGAACTGGAAGCTCGTATCGAGGATCTCGAGGGTGAGATCCAGGTGCTGCTCCTGCCCAAGGACGCCGCGGACGAACGCAACGCGATCCTGGAGATCCGCGCCGGCACGGGCGGCTCGGAAGCAGCGCTGTTCGCCGGTGACCTGTTTCGAATGTACGAGCGCTATGCCGCCGAACGCGGCTGGAAAGTCGAGGTCGTTTCGGCCAGCGAGGGAGAAGCCGGTGGCTACAAGGAGATCATTGCCAGCGTCTCGGGCAAAGGCGTGTTCTCGCGCCTGAAATTCGAGTCGGGCGTTCACCGCGTCCAGCGCGTTCCGGCGACCGAGGCCGGAGGGCGCATCCACACATCGGCGGCCACGGTGGCGGTCCTGCCGGAAGCCGAGGATGTCGACATCGACATCCGCCAGGAGGATATCCGCATCGACACGATGCGCGCATCCGGCGCCGGCGGCCAGCACGTCAACACGACCGATTCGGCGGTGCGCATCACGCACATCCCATCGGGGATCGTCGTTGTCCAGGCGGAGAAATCGCAGCACCAGAACCGTGCCCGCGCGATGCAGATCCTGCGTGCCCGCCTGTTCGACCTTGAGCGCGGCAGGGCATCGGCGGAACGTTCCGAGACGCGCCGCCTGCAGGTCGGCTCGGGCGACCGCTCCGAGCGCATCCGCACCTACAATTTCCCGCAGGGCCGGGTCACCGACCACCGCATCAACCTCACGCTCTACAAGCTCGACCGGGTGATGGAGGGTGACCTCGACGAGATCATCGACGCGCTCATCGCCGATCACCAGACCGCGTTGCTCGCGGCCACGCAATGACGGCCCGTTCGCTTCGTGCGGCATTCGATGACATGCGCGACCGGTTCGCTGTCGCCGGCATGGACGATGCCGCGCTCGACGCCCGCCTGCTGCTGCAGGAGATCGCCGGTGTGACAGCCGCCGATCTCATCGCGCGTCCGGAAATGCCGCTCGACGAAGCGGCGGCCACCCGTCTGGAGGAAGCGACGCTGCGACGTATCGCCGGCGCACCCGTCCACCGCATCCTCGGCCACCGTCCCTTCCATGGCCTTGACCTGAAGCTTTCGCCCGAAACCCTCGAACCGAGGCCCGATACGGAGGTGCTGGTCGACCTGGTCCTGCCCTTCCTGCGCGACCTTGAAAGCGCCGGGATTGCACCGCTGATTCTCGATCTTGGCACCGGCACCGGCGCCATCGCGCTCGCCCTGTTGAAGGAGGTTCCCGGCGCGCGCGCCACGGCCACCGACATATCGCCAGACGCCCTGTCGACCGCGCAGGCCAACGCCGCGGAAAACGGGCTGGAAGGCCGGGTGAATTTCGTCCTGTCGCACTGGTTTTCCGCCGTGCGCGGGAAGTACCATTTAATTGTCTCGAATCCTCCCTATATATGCAGCAGCGATATTGCCGGGCTTTCCCGGGAAGTGCGCGACCATGATCCCATGGCTGCGCTGGATGGCGGACCGGACGGGCTGAATGCCTACCGCGCCATATCGCGCGAAGCTGGCAAGCATCTTGCGGATGGCGGCCGTGTAGCCGTGGAGATCGGCCGGGATCAGGGCGAAGACGTAATCGCTTTGTTTGCCGCCGCGGGATTTGTTTTGTGTAGGCTCCGAAAGGATCTTGGAGACAGGGACCGGGCGATCATGTTCGCACTTTGAACAGGTAATCGTGCAGTGCGGAAAAAACGCTTGGCTTTGGGGGCGAATACGTCTAGTTTCGCCTCACCGGATGTAAGCAGGACAGGCAGTGCTGTCGTCACTTCGGTATTCGCTGACCAAAACTGCCAAATGATTTGGGCGAAGCGTTGCTTCGTACGGGGTATCCGGTTGGTAACCGGAAGGGGCACTGCTTGGCGTGGCAATAGCGCTAAACAAACACGACTCCGCTGACGCGGAAGGAAAGAATGCGATGACGGGCCTCTCCCCGGTCCGCGGATCGCTGTATTGAGAATTGATCCCAGAGAAGAGCATCGAATGAGGCCAGGACAGCAAAACAGGCGCATGCGGGGCCGCAGCGGGGGCCGCAAGGGGCCCAATCCGCTGACGCGCACCTACGAGAGCAACGGACCGGACGTGAAGATCCGGGGCTCCGCGCAACAGGTTGCCGACAAATACACCACGCTCGCCCGCGATGCGCAAAGCTCCGGTGACCGTGTGATGGCGGAAAATTACCTGCAGCACGCCGAACACTACAACCGCATAATCGCCGCAGCCCAGGCGCAGGCCGCGCCGCAGCAACCCCGCGATTCGCGCGACGACATGGATGACGGCGACGACGAAGGCGAAACCAACGAAGTCCGGCAGACCGACCGCCGTCCGGAGAAGACGTCCGCTGCCGACGGTTCCGGCCCGCAGCCGGTCATCGACGGCGTTCCCGTCGAAGTCGACATCGAGCAGGAAGCCGCGACGGCGGCAAGGCCGGCCCGCAGGCCGCGCCAGCGCTCCGGCGAGCGGGGCGCTCCGGCGGAAGCCGAAGCCGGCACGAACGAGGCGGACGATGGCGAAGCCTCGCCAAAGCGCGCACGCCGCTCGTACAAGACCCGCGCCAAGCGCGACGAACAGGAAAAACCGTCGGAAGGCGGCGATGACGACGATACCGTGCTCGAAGCCGCCCAATAGGATCGTCGGCACCGGATGACTTTGCAAAAGGCAGGCTTCGGCCTGCCTTTTTCATTTCGTGCGAACCGCATGAACTCCCCCTCGCCTTCTCTTGCGCGACCGCGGGACAGTTCCCATATCGAGACCAGCAGGGAATGCCTTTCGACGGGTTCCCGTAACCTGGACCGATCCGGTGCCGCATGAAGGGCCGGCGAGGCAATGGAGACGATAATGAACGTAGAAATGTACTCCGAGCGGGTGCGTGGCTTCATCCAGTCGGCGCAGACTGCCGCCCTTTCGCGCAGCCACCAGCAATTCACCCCCGAACATCTCCTGAAAGTACTGGTCGACGATCCCGAAGGTTTCGCTGCTTCCCTGATC
>JAIOIW010000038.1 GCA_019912385.1 Notoacmeibacter sp.
GACCTGTTCGATTTCTCCCTTCCCGAAGACCGGATCGCCCTTCGCCCGGCGAGCCCGCGCGACAGCGCGCGCATGCTGGTCGTCGAACCGGGCAGGGGGCTTGACGATCGAACCGTGTCCGACCTGCCGGACCTGCTGCGAACCGGCGACGTGCTGGTGTTCAACGATACCCGCGTGATTCCCGCGCAACTGGAGGGTATCCGCCAGCGCGACGGCAATTCCTCGTCGGTCAGCGCAACGCTTCACATGCGCGTGGCGCCCGACCGCTGGAAGGCCTTCCTGCGCCCGGCCAAGCGCGTGAAGGCGGGAGACCGCATCCACTTTGGCCACTCCGGCACATCCTGCCTGACCGGCGCGCTCGACGCCACGGTGGTTGCCAAGGGCGAAGCGGGCGAAGCGGAACTGGCGTTCGATCTTTCCGGACCCGCGCTCGAAGAGGCCCTGCATGCGGTCGGCCATATACCGCTTCCTCCGTATATCGCGTCCAGACGGCCCGAAGACGAGCGCGACCGCGACGACTACCAGACGATCTTTGCGCGCGAGGAAGGCGCGGTCGCGGCGTCCACGGCCGGCCTGCATTTCACCCCTGAACTGATGGCCGCGTTGTCTGCGAAGGGCGTTTCGCTTCAATATGTTACGCTGCATGTCGGGGCAGGGACGTTCCTGCCGGTCAAGGCAGACGACACCGCCGGCCACCGCATGCACGCCGAAATCGGCCATATCGATGCCGTCACCGCCGCTGCAATCAACGCGGCGCGGGCAAAGGGCGGACGCATTGTCGCCGTCGGCACCACGTCGCTGCGGCTGCTGGAAAGCGCGGCGCGTGATGACGCCACGCTGGAAGCCTGGTCGGGCGCGACGGAAATCTTCATTACGCCGGGCTATCGATTCAAGTGCGTCGACCTGCTGATGACCAACTTCCATCTGCCGCGCTCGACCCTGTTCATGCTGGTCAGCGCCTTCAGCGGGCTTGAGGCGATGCAGGCGGCCTATGCCCATGCCATCGGGACGGGATACCGCTTTTATTCCTATGGCGATGCCTGCCTGCTCTACCCGGAGACCGCACGATGAGCGTGGAATTCAGCTTCAAGGTGCTCGCGACCGATGGCGAGGCGCGACGCGGCGAGATTGCCATGCCACGCGGGACAGTGCGGACACCGGCGTTCATGCCGGTGGGGACCGGCGGAACGGTCAAGGCGATGTATATGGACCAGGTCCGCGACCTCGGCTCCGATATCATCCTGGGCAACACCTATCACCTAATGCTCAGGCCCGGCGCCGAGCGCGTCGCGCGCCTCGGCGGGCTGCACGTGTTCGCACGCTGGCCATTGCCGATCCTGACCGATTCCGGGGGTTTCCAAGTCATGTCGCTGGCGGCGCTGCGCAAGATCACCGAAAAGGGAGTCACGTTCAAATCCCATGTCGACGGCGCGGTCCACGAAATGTCGCCGGAGCGGTCGATCGAAATCCAGGGCCTGCTCGATTCCGACATCCAGATGCAGCTCGACGAGTGCGTGCGGCTTCCCGCCGAACCGGCGGAGATCGAACGGGCGATGCAACTTTCGCTGCGCTGGGCGGAGCGGTGCAAGGCGGCCTTCGGCGATCAGCCCGGCAAGGCGATGTTCGGCATTGTCCAGGGCGGCGACGTTCCATCCTTGCGTGAAGAATCAGCAAATGAGCTGAAGCAATTGAATTTGAAAGGGTATGCAATCGGCGGTCTGGCTGTCGGTGAGCCGCAGCACGTCATGCTCGACATGCTCGACGTTGCCTGCGATATCCTGCCGCAAGACAAACCGCGCTACCTGATGGGGGTCGGCACGCCGGACGACATCGTCAAGGCCGTCGCGCGCGGCGTCGACATGTTCGACTGCGTGATGCCGACCCGCGCCGGACGCCATGGCCTGGCCTATACCCGTTTCGGCAAGATCAATCTGCGCAACGCGCGCCACGCCGACGATCCGCGTCCGCTCGATGAACAATCGGATTGCCCGGCGACGCGGGATTATTCGCGCGCCTATCTCCACCATCTGGTGCGTTCGGGCGAAGCATTGGGCGGCATGCTTCTGACCTGGAATAATCTCGCCTATTATCAGAAGCTCATGGCCGGCATTCGCGACGCCATTTCGGCCGGCTGCTATGCGGATTTCACCGCCGAGGTGAGCGAGGGCTGGACCCGGGGCGACATCCCGCCACTTTGAAGCCTGCATGAGAAGCCGTTGACACCGGAGGATCGAATTCGGCCGTTCCAGTGCTTCATTCTTTGGCAAATACACTCTAGATGTGAACAGGAGGTCCGGAATCGGTTCGAACCGCACGGAGGCACGTTTGGCGGATACCCAGAACCACGAATTTGCGGAAGAAGCCAACGAGACCGCCGATTCGCCGATCTACGACGAAGACGGCGTGATCCGGGCCGATTTTCTGTCCCATATCGGCGCTGCAATCGCCGATCGCGACGTGCTGACCCTGAAGGCGGACGTCGGCGACCTGCATGAGTCCGAACTGGGCGACGTTCTCGAGGCACTGTTGCCCGAACAGCGGCGCGCGCTTGTTCTTCTGCTCGGTTCGGACTTCAACTTTGCCGCGCTGACCGAAGTCGACGAGGCGATCCGTCTCGAAATCGTCGACAGCCTGCCGAACGAACAGATCGCGCTGGCGTTTCGCGAACTCGATTCCGATGACGCGGTTTACATTTTGGAGGACATGGAGCGGTCCGACCAGGATGAGATCCTGGCCAAGCTTCCGTTTACCGAACGCGTTCGCCTCAGACGCTCACTTGACTATCCCGAAGAGACCGCCGGGCGTCGCATGCAGACCGAGTTCATTGCGGTGCCGCCGTTCTGGACGGTGGGGCAAACGATCGACTACATGCGCGAAGACCGCGACCTGCCCGACAGCTTCAGCCAGATCTTCGTGATCGATCCCACTTTCCGCCTCGTCGGCGCGGTCAATCTCGACCGCATCCTGCGCACGCAGCGCAATGCCAAGATCGAGGAGGTAATGCACGAGACGCGCCACGCGATACCGGCCGTGACCGACCAGGAAGAGGCCGCGCAGGTTTTCCAGCAGTACGATCTGCTATCGGCGGCCGTTGTCGACGAAAACGAACGTCTGGTCGGCGTACTGACAATCGATGACGTCGTCGACGTCATCCAGGAGGAGGCCGAAGAGGACATCAAGCGCCTCGGCGGCGTCGGCGACGAGGAACTGTCCGACAGGGTTCTTGCCACGTCGAAATCGCGCGTCCCGTGGTTACTGGTGAATCTCGTCACGGCCTTTTTGGCCGCGTCTGTCATCGACCTGTTTGATCGGACGATCTCCCAGGTCGTCGCGCTCGCGGTCCTGATGCCGATCGTGGCGGGCATGGGCGGCAATGCCGGTTCGCAGACCATGACCATCACGGTGCGCGCGATCGCGACGAGGGACCTCGACATCTACAATTCGGCGCGCCTCATCCGACGCGAGATCGGCGTGGGATTCCTGAACGGGATCATCTTCGCATTGCTCATCGGGCTTGTCGCAGGGCTCTGGTTCCAGAGCCCCGAACTCGGCGGTATCATTGCCGTCGCAATGGTGATCAACATGTTTGTTGCCGCCCTGTCCGGGATCATGGTGCCGCTGTTTCTGCATAAGCTCGGTATCGATCCGGCGGTCGCGTCCGCTGTCTTCGTCACAACAACAACAGACGTGGTCGGTTTCTTTGCATTTCTGGGCATTGCCACCTGGTGGTTCGGATTCAATTGAATCACGGATAATCGGATCGGTATCGACGGTTACAGCGGCGAGATTTGACTTTTACGTAAAAGTCATGCAAATTTCTGCCACGCCGACTCGAAGAAGGCAGGGCAATGCGCGAATATTACACCATCACGGAACTGACCCGTGAATTCGGCATTTCCACCCGAACCCTGCGGTTCTACGAGGACGAAGGCCTGATCCATCCATTGCGCCGAGGGCGTACGCGCCTCTATCGGCCGGCTGACCGGCATCTCGTCAAGCAGATATTGCGTGGCAAGCGGCTCGGATTCTCAATCGCCGAGATCCGGAGCATCATTCAGATGTACAATGAACCGCCGGGGGAGGTCGGGCAACTGAAGAGCCTGATCACGAAGATCGAGAGCCGACGGGACGAGCTTCGCCAGAAGCGGCGCGACCTGGAAGAAACCCTTTCGGAACTGGACCGGGCAGAGGAAGCCTGCGTCGAGCGGCTCGCAGAGCTCGGCGTTCAGACCTGAGCGAGGGCTGGATGCGCGGGTATGATCAGCCCTAAAACCAGCGCCTGACCTTTTTCATGTATTCCCGATAGCGTTTGCCGAAACGGTGTTCGAGGTGCTTTTCCTCGCGCTCGATCGCCAGCTTTTGCGTCGCGTAGGCCGCAAACAGCGCAAACAGGATGAACCATGCAATGCCCGCGGCGAGACCGACACCGATCATGAGCGTGGTGTTGCCTAGATAGATCGGATTGCGCGAGATCGCGAAAGGGCCCGAAGAGACGAGATGATCGACACCGCGATTGGGCCAGATCGTTGTTCTCGCCCTGCTCAGAGTAGTCATGGCACCGAGATCGAGAGCAAGGCCGCCAACGATAAGCAGCCAACCGGCGGCAAACAACACGTCAGAAAACGGCCGCGGCAGCCAGCGGAGCGGAAAGAACCAGCCGAACAGGACCGACGCAAGAATGGCCGCGGAGTACAAGAGCGGCGGCCATGGAATTCGGTTCGGACGGTCATCATAGGCTGTCATTGTCCAGGATTTCCCGTTTCCGCCTGCCTGATGCACATTTCACGCGCGGCATCAAGCACCTTGCCTTGGGCTTCGTCGGCCTTGCCACGCATTACCGTTGCGAGAATGCCCTGATCGTCGAGCGCGTCAAGCACGCACAGGCAGTAAATTGCGCAGAATTCTTCCGATCGGGTCTCGCGGCACTGGCTTTCACAAGCGGGACGCGCATCTCCGACGGTGATTGACGGTGGCCAGGCCTGAAAGGCGAGCCAAACGAAAGCGATCAGGACGGGCTGATGAACAAGGTAGAAAAACAGGCTGTGGCGTCCGGGAAATGTCAGCCACCGCGGGAAGGACGCGATGGTGGGTGAGGCACGCAAGCGGTCGATCAACCCGGTCTGCATCGCGAGTTTTCCGGTTGCAATCCCGGCGAGAACGGCACCGAACCAGGGAAACAGCGGAACGAAATCGTTCGATACGGTCTTGAGCGGTGAAAGCCCCGTCCACAGCATCAACGGATGCGCGAGAACCGCCGGGCGGACATAGTTCGGCAGGAGGACCACGGCGCCAGCTACCAGGAGCGTCACGATCCACGGCGCCGGGAGGAAAGCCAGGCCGAGCACGCTTGCCAGCGCGATCTGGTGCAGGATGCCGAAGAAAATATAGGAATCCGGGGTGGCGTACCAGGTGACCGCGGTGATTGCGAGCGCGGCTGCCGCGATCTGCGACAAGCGGACAGCGAAACGACGCCAGCGTATTTCCCGGCCATGGGCAAGAACGAGACTGATTCCCACGAGCACTAGGAAAGAAGAGGCGATGGCACGGGCGAACAGCTTCCAGCCGGGTTCCGCGGTCATTCCTGGATGGGCGAAGCCGAAGAATTCCAGGTCCCATGCGAAGTGATAGACTGCCATGGCGACGAGGGCGACCGTACGGGCAAGGTCAATGGCCTCGATGCGGCCCTTGTGGGCGATGGCGTTTTGCATAATCTGGGCCCTGTCGACCGTATTTCGTTCGTCACCTATCCCAAGCGCACAACAAGGCGTCAATTCCGCAACGGAGGAAAACCATGAACAGCGTCGCCGCAAACGGAGCCGCCATACCCGCGATCGGCCTGGGAACGTGGACCTTGAAGGGCGAGCATTGCGCCGGACTGGTGGAGCATGCCTTGAAGGCCGGTTACGGTCATGTCGATACTGCCGCCGCATACGAAAACGAACAGGCGGTCGGCGAGGGACTGCGTGCAAGCGGACGGGACCGCGATTCCTACTTCCTGACCACCAAGGTATGGTGGACCGATATCGGGGAGGGCGCATTGCAGCGCTCCGCGGAAGCGAGCCTGAAACGGCTTGGCGTCGACCATCTCGACCTGCTTCTGATCCATTGGCCCAATCCCGCGATCCCGCTCGCGGAGTCGATTTCTGCGCTCAACGCGGTGCAACGCGCGGGCTTGACGCGGCATATCGGCGTTTCGAATTTTCCGACGGCGCTGCTCTCCCAAGCCATACGCCTGTCGGAGGCGCCGCTTGCCTGCAACCAGGTCGAGTATCATCCCTACCTGGACCAGTCGAAGCTCTATCATGCATTGCGCGATGCCGGGATGGCCATGACGGCCTATTGCCCGCTTCATCGCGGCGGCGGATTGCTTGGCGAACCATCGGTCAAGGCGGCAGCCGCGGCCCATGGCAAGACGCCGGCCCAGATCGTGATCCGCTGGCATGTGCAGCAGGAGGGCGTCGTCTGCATACCGCGCACCAGCCGTATCGAGCGTCTTGCCGAAAACATCGATGTCTTCGACTTCGAACTCGACGCCGCCGAGATGGCTGCAATCACGGCGCTGCGGCGTCCGGGCAGCCGGATTTGCGATTTCGGCTTCTCGCCGCAATGGGATGCCGCATAGAGGCCGCCAAGGGCGGATCTTCTCTTAAGCCAGGCGACCAAGGAGGGGCGCATGTTCTTCTACCTGTCCAAGATCGCGTGGTTCGTGATCCAGCCGATGGGCTTGCTGTTCATCCTGCTGTTCCTGACACTGGCGGCGGGTATTTCGCGGCGCCCGCGAATGGCGGTTCTGTTTTCCGGTGTTGCGATGATCCTGATCGCCGTCTTCGGCTGGACGAATGCCGGTCAGCTTCTGCTCCAGCCTCTCGAGGACCGGTTCTCGCGACCGGATCCGCCCCCGGCGGCCGTGACCGGGATCATCGTGCTCGGTGGCGGTATGGAAGGCGCGGTCAATCTGGCGCGCGGCGGCTACGAGCTTCAGCAGGGCGGAGACCGGCTCGTGGAGGCGGCGATCCTGGCGCGGCGCTATCCCGACGCCCGAATTGTCATCAGCGGCGGCAGCGGCGCGCTGATGACGGAAGGCGAGGACGACGCGACATCCGCATCGCGGCTTTTCAAGGCGCTCGGAGTCGCAGAAGAAAGATTGATACTGGAAAGCCGGTCGCGCAATACCGCCGAAAACGCCGCCTACAGCCGCGACCTCGTCGCCCCGAAGGCGGGCCAGACATGGCTACTTGTGACCAGCGCCTTCCATATGCCGCGCGCGATCGGCCTGTTTCGCAAGGCCGGCTTCGAAATCGTGCCGTGGCCTGCCGACTATCGCACGCCGGGTCCGCGCCCCTTCGGGCGCGCGATGCATTCCCCCATCGATTCATTCAATGACGTCACTACGGGCTTGCGTGAGTGGATCGGGCTTTTCTCGTACCGCGCTACCGGCTTGATTGACGAAATACTGCCGGCGCCTCGAAGGCGCGCGCTCGCAAACCCTGATCCATGATCCGGTCAATGACGACTCGCAGTTCTGGCTTGCATGGCTCGTCCGGCCTGTGATCGCACGCCGGGTTGTCGATCAGGCGCCGGATTTTCGCCATAAACATTGCAGTTATGTTAACGGCACAAGCCTCGTAACCTTATGATATATATGATGTCATTCGCATCCAGTTCCGATATTTCCGTGCGCAGTGCCGCAATCATGCCCACTTTGCACTTGCGAAACACGCCGCGGGGATTTATTTGCTGGTTCCGAAAGGGGCGGCATCCCAAGCGGTGCCGCGGTATTTCGGGGCAAAATCGGACAGGTGGATATGGACGATACCGTTCAGAAAAGCTGCTGGGGCGTAACCGCCTGGGCGGTGGCCGGCTTTGCCGGCATCATCATGTTGATGTGGCTTTTCGGAAGCGTGGAAACGGCAACCGTGGTCGCCGCGAGCTGATCGAAAAGCATGAAATTCAGTGAACGCCGGAGCATCACGCTCCGGCGTTTTACTTTGCCTTGCGTGTTGGATGTCGCTTGTAGATGAGGGATTGTCGGCGCCAAATCCGCGTGAAACGGTTCTGCCGCGTGATGATGGGGCGAGAGCGGTTTCGAACCGCGTGGGATAATTGATCGGGCTGCGCAATGTTCCTTTCGGTATTCGACCTGTTCAAGATCGGTATTGGTCCGTCGAGTTCCCATACGATGGGCCCGATGACCGCCGCCGGGCGTTTCCTTGACGAAATCCTGTCTGGAGAGTGGCCGCGGCCGGCCGGCGCCCGCGTCGCGGCGTTAAAGGTCAGCCTGCATGGCTCGCTCGCATTTACCGGGGTGGGCCACGGCAGCGATCGCGCCGTCATTCTCGGTCTTGCCGGCGAGGACCCGGCAACAATCGATCCCGACCAAATGGAAGCGATCGTGGAAGATGTCCTGCGCACGCACCAGGTCTCTCCGCCTGGCCACCCGTCCTACGCCTTCGATCCCGGTATCGACCTGGTGCTGGACAAGGGGCAGGCCCTGCCCGGTCACGCCAACGGCATGGCGTTCGCGGCCCACGACCCGGACGGACGGGTGTTGTTGCGCCGCCTCTATTATTCGATCGGCGGCGGTTTCGTCGCCTCCGAAGAAGAGCTTCAGCGCCTGAAGAACGCGCCGCCGCCGGATGCCGCCGCCGGTGTGCCCTATCCCTTCGCCAATGCACAGCAGATGCTGGACATGGCTGGCAGGAGCGGTCTTTCGATTGCCGAGATGAAACGAGCCAACGAGGAAACCCGCATGAGTGCGGGCGATCTGGAAAAAGGGCTCGATGCGATCTGGCGGACCATGCGCAAGTGCATCGACCGCGGATTGGCGGGTGAGGGCGTGATGCCGGGCGGACTGAAGGTGAAGCGGCGGGCCCGGCAGCTTCATGAGCGCCTCCAGGACGAATGGCGCCAGAATCGGCGCAATCCGCTTCTCGCCAATGACTGGCTTTCGGTCTATGCGATGGCCGTCAACGAGGAGAACGCTTCGGGCGGGCGGATCGTCACCGCTCCGACCAACGGGGCAGCGGGTGTGATCCCTGCAGTCATCGCATATTTCCTGCAATTTCACGACGATGCGACGGATCGCGCCGTACACGATTTCTTGCTGACCGCGGCAGCCGTGGGCGGCATCATCAAGGCCAACGCCTCCATATCGGGCGCTGAAGTCGGTTGCCAGGGCGAGGTCGGATCGGCTTCGGCGATGGCCGCGGCGGGCCTTGCCGCGGCGATGGGCGGGACGCCCGCACAGATCGAAAACGCCGCGGAGATCGCGCTTGAGCATCACCTTGGCATGACCTGCGATCCGGTGGCCGGCCTGGTCCAGGTGCCCTGCATCGAACGCAATGCGCTTGGCGCGGTCAAGGCGGTTACCGCCGCCTCGCTCGCCTTGAAGGGGGATGGCACGCATTTCGTTCCCCTCGACGCCTGCATCGAGACCATGCGACAGACCGGCGTCGACATGAACGAGCGCTACAAGGAAACGAGCCTCGGCGGGCTGGCGGTAAACGTCGTGGAATGCTGAGGCGCGGCTTGTGGAGAATGGGGCTGGCGCCATTGACCGGCGCCGGGTGAGCGCTACACCATCAGTCCATGGCCCTTAACCTCGTCAAATTGAGCGTCGGCACCGATTCGGTGGAAGATCTGGAATCATGGATCGCCCACCGGATGGAGCACAAACGCAGGGCCGGCGAACCAGTGGAATATTTCCATACGACACGCATGGTCCCGCGGCGGCGCAGCGAACTCCTGGACGGCGGCTCGATCTACTGGGTGATCAAGGGGATCATCCAGTGCCGGCAGCGGTTTGCCGATATCCGCAACGTCACCGGTGAGGACGGGATCGCGAGATGCCAACTCGTGCTGGAGCCGGAACTCGTTCGCACCCACTGGGCCCCGCGCCGGCCGTTTCAGGGGTGGCGCTATCTCAAGAGTGGCGATGCGCCGGGCGACATCGGTTCCGGTGCGCAAGGCGCGGCATCCATGCCGCCCGAACTGCGCCATGATCTTGCCGAACTAGGCCTGCTTTAGCCGCAGGCTTGGGCGCGGCAAGCAAGCCCCTATATAAATTTGTAATAATTTTCAGTTAGATACGATCCATAAGGCGGAGGATATTTCGCCGCATTGCAACAGCAAGAGAAATTAGGCATTCTTCATATAGGGTGCTTGGGAGTAGGTGTATGTTGATTTCGGCCCTGGATGCCAGCCCCATGGGCAGGCGATCGCGTTCGGCCCATGTCATAGTTTGCGGAAATGAGAAGGGCGGATCCGGCAAATCGACAGCCGCTGTCCACATTGCGGTCGCGCTTCTGAAGTCGGGACATAGCGTCGCAACGGTCGATCTCGACGGCCGACAACTTTCGATGACCCGTTATCTTGAAAACCGCAAGCGGTGGGCGCGCACCGCAGGCGTCAAGCTTGAAATCCCGACCCATTTCCATGTTCCGCCATCCCGTCGCGGTGTCGTATCCGATTCCGAAAGTGAAGAATTCAGGGCGCTGATGGACGGCATTGCCGAAATCGAGCACTCGCACGACTTTCTCATCATCGACACGCCGGGTTCCGACACATATCTCAACCGGCTCGCTCACCGCATTGCCGACACGCTGGTTACGCCGATGAATGACTCATTCGTCGATTTCGATGTGCTGGGGCGGATCGATCCGGTGAGCTACGAGATTACAGAAGTTTCCCAATATGCGATGTCTGTGCGCGAAGCCCGGCGCGAACGGCGCAACACCGACAATGCCATCCTCGATTGGGTCGTCGTGCGCAACCGCATATCGTCAATCGGGTCGCGGAACGAACAAAAGGTGGATGCATGCCTGCGCGAGCTTGGCATGAAGCTGGGATTTCGCATCGCCGAAGGCATTCTCGAAAGAACGATCTTCCGCGAGTTCTTCCCGATCGGCCTCACCGCGTTGGACGATTTCGAAGAGCATGTGCTTGGCACGCGCCCGACGCTTTCCCATCTGGCTGCGCGGCAGGAAATCCGCCATCTCATCAGCGCGCTTCGCCTGCCGATGGACGATCTGGGCCGGCGCCGCGCGGAAATGCGCCGCCAATTCGTGGAACGCTCCGCCCGGCCGTTGAAAATGCCGGACATTTTCATACCCGCGGGCGCCGACTGAGCCGGCCTTTCCGATAGGTCTCGCCCCGACGGCCCTGCGGGTAGGTCGCTGCGAAAACGGCCAACTGAAAGAACAATCAGCGATCAGCTGTTTTGGCCGCGGTGCCGAGGCGACTGACGGTGGCCCGATGCACGCGGAGAATCCGGGCGATTCCGGCATTAGGTCGACCGTCGTTCAACACGTCGATGATTTCAGAAGGCAGACCGGATATGAGTATCGGCCGACGGCCGCCTTTTCGGCCCCGTGTCCCGATAGTCCGCCTCGGACACATGCGCGCAACCGAAGTACTGAGCGGATGTCACATGAACCTGTTGCCATTACGTCGATTATCCAACATTTTTGCGCACGCTTCACATCTGCCTTCTTGCCGTTTCGGCGCGTCCGGCGTGATCGACACCGCAATCTCAGCAACAAGCGCGATAGCCAGGCCGTGACCTATGGCCTCTACAAGAATGCCGCCAGCAACCAGCCATGGGGTAACTCCGGCGGCGAATTACTGCCGGGATCCGGGGCAGGAGCCACTCAGAGCGTGGCCATATATGGCCGGGTTGCACCGCAAGCGACGCCGTCACCGGGAACTTATACCGACACCGTTGTGGTGACCGTTACGTACTAAAGCGGTCGGATATCGCCAGCGCACTCCACTCTATGCGCGATTTTCCGTTCAAACCGACCCGGCGCTCAAGCCGGAGTCGAATCTTCGCCTTTGTTCTTTCAGTTGGGCAAAATCGAAGCGATGTACGCACCTTGCAAAGATGGCTCGCAAGCTACATCTTTTTCCGATGAACGACAAAAAAAGCCCCGCGCGCGTCGACCGGGCAACGGCGCCAGCATCGTCGCGGTCGAGTTCCGGCGATATCGAGGCGTTTCTCAAGGCGGCGCGATCCATCACCCCCGCCACGAAATCGCATGGCAGGCTGGTGTTCGCACTGGATGCCACGATGAGCCGCCAACCGACCTGGGATATCGCCTGCAACCTCCAGTCGGCAATGTTCGATACCGCCGGCAAGGACGGCAAGCTCGCCATCCAGTTGCTCTATTTCCGCGGGTTCAACGAATGCCGCGCGTCGCGTTTCGTCACCGAGACCGGCGCGCTGAAAGACCTGATGGTCCAGATCGACTGCCGCGGGGGCCAGACCCAGATTTCCAAGGTTTTCAGCCACATCCTCAAGGAAAACAAACGCGAACAGGTCAACGCGGCCGTGTTCATCGGCGATGCCATGGAAGAAAACGTCGATACGCTGGCCCACAAGGCGGCCGAACTTGGTATGCACGGCGTCCCGGTCTTCATGTTCCAGGAAGGGCACGATCCCAGAACAGAGGCGGCATTCAAGGAGTTCGCCCGGTTGTCGCGCGGCGCATGGTTCCGCTTCGACCGGAGCGCGCCGGCCACGCTTGCGCGACTGCTCTCCTCGGTTGCCGTCTATGCGACCGGCGGTTTCAAGGCGCTGGAGAAGCGCGGCACCCGCGAAGATCGCCTCTTGATCGAAAACTTGCGCGGCAGTGGCAGATGACCGTGATTTTCTACGTCCTGGTACTGGCCCTGCTTCTGGCGCTTGCTGCATTCGTGTTTGCCAATACCGATCCGAGGAAGCTCTCCCGCGCCATCGCCCTGGCCGGTCCGGTGCTACTCGGGCTTGCGGGGATCGCGCTGTTGCTTGTCGGGCGTGCGACAATCGGGCTCATGCTGCTGACAGGCGCGGTCGGATGGTGGAGTTCCGGGCGGCTGTCGAGGGGCCGGCGCAGTGGCGCAGCGAACCGCTCGACCGTTAGGACGGCGGCGCTGGAAATGATGCTCGATCACGAGAGCGGTGCGCTTGAGGGCATGGTACTCGCCGGACTTTTCGAAGGCCGAATGCTGGCGGATCTGGCTCTGCCGGACCTCATGCGATTGCATGCCGCGCTTGAGACCGACGCGGAGAGCCGCCAGCTTCTAGAGACCTATCTTGACGGCCGTGAACCCGGATGGAGAGACGACGCGCAGGCGAACGGTGGCGCGGGGCTGGGAGATCCGCCAGGCTCTGGCACCATGACACATAAGGAGGCCTACCAGATCCTTGGTCTTGAACCGGGTGCCGGAGCGGCGGAGATCCGAAAGGCGCATCGCAGCCTGATGCAACGGGTTCATCCGGACAAGGGGGGATCGTCCTTTCTTGCCGCGCGGATCAATGCCGCCAAGGACTTCTTGCTCAAACACCATCAGTAGCTCTCCTTCGACACAGTACCAATCCCGGAGAACGGGCTTTCTAAATCACATCACCGCGACACGCGATCATTGTTCGACTGCATAGCACTCGATCTTCTTTCTCTTGAGCGCATTGCAGGTATCCCATGCAGCGCTCTTGCCGGCAAAGCCGGCGAAACGCGCGCGATAATAAGTCGTGCCGTCCTTGTCGTAAGTCGTGGTGAGCGGCCGGGCGTTACCCAATACGTCGCCCGCCTTCGAGCGGACCGACGCCAGGAAACTCTCGGCATCGGTACGCGAGGGGGACGACGCCACCTGAACCATCCAGCCGGATTCGGGGCTAATCGCCGCGGTCTGGACCGGATCGACCGGAATTTTCAGCGGTTCCGTGGGCCTGTCAGGCGCCAGGGCCAGTATTTCCGGTTTTTCGGCCGGCAGCGGAGCGGTCTTGGGCAAGGCGGTTGCCGCGGCAACAACAGCGGCCGGCTTGCCCCTGGCGATCAGCATCTGCTTCTTGCCGCGTGAAGCCTTGGGCAAATATGTTTTGATCAGCTTGATCATCTGTTCGTTGCGGCTGTTGCCGGTGCGCCCTCCCATGACCACTGCCACGATCTGCCGGTTGCCCGAAGAAACCGATGACACGAGGTTGAAGCCTGAAGCGCGCGTGTACCCGGTCTTGATGCCGTCCATGCCGCGTACCTTGCCGAGAAGACGGTTGTGGTTGCTGTAGCGGCGACCGCCATAGGAAAAGGAGTGCGCGGAAAAATAGTCGTAGTACTCGGGAAAATGCTCGCGCAGGGCGATCCCGAGGCGTGCCATGTCGTGCGCGGTCGTGACCTGGCGGGAATCCGGCAGTCCGTGCGGATTGCGGAAAATAGTGCGCGACATGCCGAGCTGATGAGCCTTGCGGGTCATGATTTCGCCGAACCCCGACTCCGATCCGCCGAGATATTCGCCGACCGCGGAAGCCACGTCATTTGCGGACTTGGTCACGAGAACGTAGATCGCGTCTTCCACCGATATGGTCTGACCGGGCTTGAGGCCGAGCTTGGACGGCGGACGCGCCGCTGCATAAGCGGAGACGGGAATGCGGGTCGACTTCGTGATCCGTCCGGATTGCAAGGACTCGAATACAATATACAGCGTCATCATCTTGGTCAGCGAGGCGGGGTAGCGAATGGATTCGGCATCAGACGCGTAGAGCGTGCGCCCCGTCTTGGCGTCGACCACGATCCCGGCGTATTTCGAATTCGCCTCGGCGCCGCCCGCGCAGGCCATGACGAACGCCAACGCCGCAAGAAGACGAAATAGAGAACCGGCCACTCTGTACAAACGGCTTGCATCGCCCGGAAACGCAGTGCGCAAGGTAACACCCAATTGGTCATCTGTTGTTCTGATCGGGTCCGAGCCGATCGGTTGTACGTCCCAGATTAGGGGCGGCAGCGTTACCAATCCGTTTATCGTAAGCAAATCGTGAAAAATTTCAGTCCAACCCGACATGGTTGCGCGAGAGGAGCGCACAACGCGGCGGTTGACATTTTGTGCAATGCAAACTATTTATTGTGCATCGCACCATTGGATGGACGCAAGGATCACCGCCATGATGAAGAACTTTGAAGACGTGAATGCGGCCGGCAAGGAACTGATGGACAACAGCCTGAAGAGCATTGCGGCTGTATCGAAATCGGCTCAGGTCATTGCCAGCGAGTCGGCCGATTATGCCAAGCAGTCGCTCGAGATGGGCACGGGCTTTTTCGAGAAGCTGGTTGCAGCCAAGACGCTGGACAAGGCCATCGAGATCCAGAGCGATTTCGCCAAGTCCGCCTACGAGGGCTATGTGGCCCAGGCGACCAAGCTCGGCGAGATCTATGCCGACATGGCGAAGGAAGCCTACAAGCCCTTCGAGGCGTCGCTGTCCAAGGCAAAGTAGGCGCCAACCGCGCCGAATCGCTTCAGCGGTTTGATTTATTTGAGGCCCGGCCGTGAAAGCGGCCGGGCCTTTGCACGTCCGCACGGCGGTAAATTTTGCGCTATTCCTGGCGATTGGCGGGTTCATGGCCTGCGCGCCGCTTGCCAGCGTCGCCGAAGGCCTTAAAATCAGGCGAGATTGAACTACATGTCATCGGTATGCCCGGTGGCATGGTCGGCATTGAATAACCGAAGCGAGCGATGACGTTGTTTACCCCTTATCCCGTGACGATGCAGGACGACGGCGAAGACAACAGCGGCCGCGGGACCGATCGCGGAACGGCAGTCATAACCAAGACCAAGCCGAAGACCAAGAAGCCGAGCCTATACCGTGTCCTGCTGTTGAATGACGACTACACGCCCATGGAATTCGTCATCCATGTGCTGGAGCGGTTTTTCAGGAAGGACCGGGACGCCGCCACCCGCATCATGCTCCACGTCCACAACCACGGCGTGGGCGAATGCGGTACCTTTACCTATGAAGTGGCCGAGACGAAGGTGTCGCAGGTCATGGATTTTGCCCGTCAGCACCAGCACCCGCTGCAGTGCGTGATGGAGAAGAAGTGAGGATCACATGCCGGCTTTCTCGCAAAGCCTCGAACGCGCGCTCCACCAGGCTCTGACTTTGGCCAATGAGCGTCACCACGAATATGCAACGCTTGAGCACCTGCTCCTGGCGCTTGTCGACGATCAGGATGCAGCCGCTGTCATGCGCGCCTGCAATGTCGATCTCGACGAATTGCGCCGGACGATCACCCACTATCTCGACACCGAACTCGACAATCTCGTCACCGGCTACGACGAGGATTCCAAACCGACGGCCGGTTTCCAGCGCGTCATCCAGCGTGCGGTCATTCACGTCCAGTCGTCGGGGCGCGAGGAGGTTTCGGGCGCCAATGTGCTGGTCGCCATCTTCGCCGAGCGCGAAAGCCACGCGGCCTATTTCCTCCAGGAACAGCAGATGACCCGTTACGACGCGGTCAACTACATCTCGCACGGGATCGCGAAGCGGCCCGGCGCTGCGCAGTCGCGCCCGCCGCGCGGCGCCCAGGAGGACGAACCGGGCCCGCAGCACGGCGAACACGAGGAAAGCAGCCCGAAGAAGAAACAGCAGGATGCCCTGACGGCCTATTGCGTCAACCTCAACGAGAAAGCGCGGGCAGGCAAGATCGATCCGCTTATCGGCCGCGAAAGCGAGATCAACCGAACCATCCAGGTACTGTGCCGCCGATCCAAGAACAATCCCCTTTACGTCGGTGATCCAGGCGTCGGCAAAACGGCAATCGCCGAAGGCCTGGCCAAGAGGATCGTCGAGGGCGACGTTCCCGAAGTCCTGGCCGATGCGACCATCTTCGCGCTCGACATGGGCGCGCTGCTCGCCGGGACACGCTATCGCGGCGATTTCGAGGAACGGCTCAAGCAGGTGGTCAAGGAGCTCGAGGAGTATCCGGGCGCCGTCATGTTCATTGACGAGATCCATACGGTGATCGGCGCGGGCGCCACGTCGGGCGGGGCAATGGATGCCTCGAACCTGCTCAAGCCGGCGTTGTCGTCGGGTACGATCCGGTGCATCGGTTCGACGACCTACAAGGAATTCCGCCAGTTCTTCGAAAAGGACAGGGCACTTGTCCGGCGGTTCCAGAAGATCGACGTCAACGAACCGTCGATCGACGACGCGATCGAGATCATGCGCGGCTTGAAGCCCTATTTCGAGGAGTTCCACAAGGTGAAATACACCAACGACGCCATCAAGGCGGCGGTGGAACTGTCGGCACGCTACATCTCGGACCGCAAGCTGCCCGACAAGGCGATCGACGTCGTTGACGAGACAGGTGCGAGCCAGATGCTGCTTCCGGCCTCAAAGCGCCGCAAGGTCATCGGTGTCAAGGACATCGAGGAAACCATTGCCACGATTGCCCGCATTCCGCCGAAGACGGTTTCGGCCGACGACGAGATGGTTCTGGCCAATCTCGAGCGCGAACTGAAAACGACGGTCTACGGCCAGGACCTGGCCATCGAGGCGCTTGCCTCGTCGATCAAGCTGGCGAGGGCAGGCCTGCGCGAACCGGAAAAGCCGATCGGCAGCTACCTGTTCTCCGGCCCCACCGGCGTCGGCAAGACCGAGGTTGCCAAGCAGCTCGCTTCCTCGCTGGGCGTGGAACTGCTGCGCTTCGACATGTCGGAATACATGGAGCGGCACACCGTTTCGCGCCTGATCGGTGCGCCTCCGGGATATGTCGGGTTCGATCAGGGCGGCCTGCTCACCGATGGTGTCGACCAGCATCCGCATTGCGTACTGCTGCTTGACGAGATCGAGAAGGCGCATCCGGACCTGTTCAACATCCTGTTGCAGGTGATGGACCACGGCAAGCTGACGGACCACAACGGCAAGCAGATCGACTTCCGCAATGTGATCCTGATCATGACCACCAATGCCGGCGCGGCCGACATGGCCAAGTCGGCGATCGGCTTCGGGTCGTCGAAGCGCGAAGGCGACGACATGGAGGCGATCAACCGGATGTTCACGCCGGAATTCCGCAACCGCCTCGATGCGATCATCCCGTTCGGCTCGCTGCCGGTGCCGGTAATCCACAAGGTCGTGCAGAAGTTCGTGATGCAACTCGAAGCGCAGCTCTCTGAGCGCGGTGTCACCTTCGACCTGACGCCCGAAGCGGTCGAGTGGCTGGCCGACAAGGGCTATGACGAGCGCATGGGCGCCCGTCCGCTCGGCCGCGTGATCCAGGAGCACATCAAGCGGCCGCTGGCCGAGGAGGTGCTGTTCGGCAAGCTGAAGAAGGGCGGAACGGTGCGCGTCAGCGTCGAGACCAAGGGCGATGGGACAACCGGTCTCAAGCTCGAGGCGATCGCCGATTCCGTGCCGGTCAAGCCGAAGAAGGAGCAGCCCGAACCGAAACCGGCGAAGAAGCCAAAGGCCAGGAAGGCGTCCGGTACGAAAAAGGCGCCTTCGGGTTCTGCAGGCGGGAAGCCCTCCGCGCCCAAACGGGTGAGCGTACCGCAGCTTCCGCGCAAGACCTGATCAGCCGATCCGGCTTTGAAAACCGCCTTCGGGCGGTTTTCTTTTTTAACGCAGGCGCGACGCGGCGCACACAGTGGTTTTCTCCCGGCCCGAAACGCTTTATGCGCTTGAGCATGACCGGCGCAAGAGATTCCGAAAGCGAAGACGGCGAACCGCACTCCGCGGCCCAATGGTGGCTGCGCGGGGTTGGCGCTGCTGTCTCGCTGCCCGGCCTGCTGCTGATGAGCGCGTCGGTCGGTTATGCCGCGTTGTCGCGCGAGAGCGGGATCTCGCTCGCCCTGACCCTGTTCATGATGAATTTCATCTGGGCTCTTCCCGCCCAGGTCGTGCTGATTGGCGCAATGCTGTCCGGTGCCTCTCTGCCGGCCGCCGCAATTGCCGTCAGCTTGTCGTCGGTGCGCCTGATGCCGATGGTGGTGGCCATCGTTCCGGAGATGCGCGTACCCGCGACCCGAAATTGGGTCCTCTATTTCCTGTCGCACTTCGTCGCCGTCACGTCGTGGGTCGTCTCCATGCAGCGGTTCCACGAAGTCCCGCGCGGCCGGCGAACGGCCTACTACCTGGGCATTGCCCTTGCCTTGCTTACCGGCGCGAACATCGTGATCGCCGGCGTCTATCTGGCGGCGGCACAATTGCCGCAGGCGGTTGCGGCCGGCCTGTTCTTCCTCATGCCGATGTATTTCCTCACCTCGCTCTGGGGATCGGCACGCGAGCACGCCAGCCTCTTCGCCATGGTTTTCGGCCTGGTTCTGGGACCGGTCTTTCACCTGATCATCCCGGGTATCGATCTGCTTGCCGCCGGTCTCGTCGGCGGTATCGGCGCCTATCTGCTTCATCGCCACACATCGCCGGGCGGGGTTAAAGAGGGCAGGGCACCATGACTTTCGATGCATATGACACCTGGTGGTGGCCCTATCTCTTCGTCCTGGTTGCAGGTTGGCTGGCCTCGGATATCTGGCGTTTCATCGGCGTGGCGATCGGCGGGCGGCTGGACGAGAAGTCGGAAGGCCTGGTACTTGCCCGCGCCGTGGCGACGGCGCTGGTCGCCGCAGTCATCGGCAAGCTGATCGTATTTCCAAGCGGCGCGGTTGCCGAAACTTCCTTGCTTGTGCGCATTGCCGCTGCCGCCTTCGGTTTCGGCGCCTATCTTGCTTCGGGCAAACGCGTGATCGCGGGCATCGTCGTCTCCGAAGCGATCCTTCTGACGTCCATGCAGCTTGCTTAACGCGATTCTAACCGGGTCGTGCCAGGGTAGGATTTCAGCCACGCGGAACCGCCATGCAGGTCAACCATCTCCAGACACGCATCAAGATCGCGACGGTCGCGCTGATCCTCATGGTCGATGCGATCTGGATCGCGCTCGGCGGCTTCTCGATCCTTGTCGGCAGCCTGGCGCTTGCCATCGGTCTGGTCGCAGCATTGATGGCTGTCGGGACATTCTACCGTCGCTACCGCAAGATGATCGAGTTCGAGACCGCGTGTTTCGAGACCGCCTTGCTGATCGCTTTTTCGCTTGCCGCCGCGGTGCTGAGCTACCTTGTCACTTCACTCGATTTCCCTCTGATTGACCACCAGCTTACAGCCGCGGATGCTGCACTCGGCTTTGACTGGATGGCCTATGTCGGCTTCGTCAACGACCGTCCCTGGCTGGGGGGCCTGTCCACGCTGGTCTATGTGACGACGCTTGCCCAGGTTTCCACGACCGTCGTTCTTCTTGCGCTTTCCGGCAAGGTGGCCGAGACCCGGCAGTTCATGTCGGCGGTGATGATCGCGGCGCTGATCTCGATCGCCATATCGGGACTGTTGCCGGCTGCCGGGGCATTGGCGACTCTGCGTCCGCCTGCGGAATTCACCGCGGCCAACGCACCGCTTGTCGATCTCTCCTACAAGCAGGTTTTCTTCGACCTGCGCGACGGCACGCTGCGCCTTATCGATCTGGCAAGCCTGAAAGGCCTGATCGCGTTCCCGTCCTATCACGGCGCGCTTTCGGTTCTGGTCGTGCTCGGATTTACCGCTTTCGGGCGCTGGATCATCCCGGTCGGATTCCTGAATGCCGCCGTACTGATGGCGACGCCGGTCGATGGTGGTCATCACATGATCGACGTGATCGGCGGCATCGCCACGGCCTATGTTGCCTGGAAGCTGGCAAAGACATTCGATCATGTGACCGGGCGCAAGGCAGCCGCTGCCAGCGCGCCGCGCGAAGAGACGACAGAGGGAGAACTTACCTCCAGGTCCGCTACGGGTTGATCGCCGTGCGTATCTTTTCGGCGTTGGCCCTGAGCACATCGGGGTCTTCCAACTGACCGGAGTGCGGCTTCAGGCTGACACCCAGGAAGCGCGGGATCACGTGGAAATGCAGGTGGAACACAACCTGGCCACCGGCCGGTTCGTTGAATTGCTGGATGGTCAGCCCGTCCGCGCCAAACGCCTTGACAGCCGCCCTTGAAACGATCTGGACCGTTCGCATGACGGAGGTGAGGCTGTCCAAATCGACGTCAAGCATGTTGCGCGACGGCTTTTTCGGTATCACCAGGCAATGGCCGTCGCCGCGCGGCATGATGTCCATGAACGCGAAAGTGTCGTCATCCTCATACAGTTTGTGCGAGGGAATCTCCCCGCGCAGGATCTTGGCGAACACATTGTCGTTGTCATAGGCGGCTGCGGTCATCGATGTCCCCGTTTTCTGGTGGTGGTGCATGTTTCGGTGCTGCCGCCTCTCGCGTCAACCCGCATCCTGCGAATGGCGGAACGGGCCGAGCCGCTCGAGTTCGGTGCCGATTTCGGCGATCTCGGCGCGTTCATGTTCGAGATAGTGGGCCACTGCCTGTTTCAGGCCGGGGTGGGCGATGTAATGAGCCGAGTGGGTGGTGACCGGCATGTAGCCGCGCGCCAGCTTATGCTGCCCCTGCGCCCCGGCTTCCACCGTCTTCAGGCCCCGGGCAATCGCGAAATCGATCGCTTGATGGTAACAGACCTCGAAATGCAGGTACGGGTGGTCCTCGGTGCAGCCCCAGTGGCGGCCGAAGATCGCGTCGCTGCCGATGAAGTTCAACGCACCGGCAATCCAGCGGCCATCACGTTTGGCCATGACCAGGAGAATGTCGTCCGCCATCCGTTCGCCGATCAGCGAGAAAAAGGCGCGGTTGAGATAGGGGCGGCCCCATTTGCGCCCGCCGGTGTCCATGTAGAATTCATGGAAGGCATCCCACGCCGCCTCGGTGAGGTCGCCACCCGTCAGCCATTCGATTGTGATGCCGTTATCGACCGCGGCGCGGCGTTCTTTTCTCAGAGCCTTGCGTTTGCGTGAGGCGAGGGTTTCGAGAAACTCATCATAGCTCGAATATCCCGGGTTTTTGAAATGGAACTGCTGGTCGGTGCGGTAGAGATAGCCGAGGTCGGCCAGCACCCTGATTTCGTCCTCTGGCGCGAAGGTGACATGGGCGGACGACACGCCCAGCCGGTCTGCCAGCGTCATCAGCCCCTGGCCAAGTGCCGTTCGGACGGCATCCGGGTTCGCGCCGCGCGACGTCAGAAGGCGCGGGCCGGTTACGGGCGTGAATGGTACGGAGGACTGAAGCTTGGGATAATACCGGCCGCCGGCACGCTCGAACGCGTCGGCCCAGCCGTGATCGAAGACATATTCGCCCTGGCTGTGCGATTTCAAGTAGCAGGGAACGGCTCCTGCGAGTTGCCCGTCCGGCGTCTCCAGACGCAGGTGCTGCGGTAGCCAACCAGCAGCGCGGCCAACGCTGCCGGATTCCTCCAGCGCGGATAGAAATGCTCTGGAAATGAAGGGATTATAGACATCGTTTGGCGCCCCTCGGCTCGTTCCGGCAAGCAGGCTCCAATCTTCAGGGGCAAAGCCGTCCATGCCGGTGACGACCCGCAGGACCCATTCTTTACCGGGCAAGGCTGGCTGTTCGCTGTTCATGGAATTCAAACTATTCCACCAACGGCCGTCGGCAAGGCCGTCACGCGGCCGGACCGGTTGCCGGGTCGAAACCCTCGAACGTCATCTGGTCGGCGAATTCGCGGGTCTTGTCCACCTGGTTCCTGTTGCGAACCGTCCAGGTGATGACCGGCCGGCCGAGTTCCTCGCGCATGAAGCGCACGAACGCATTGGGCAACTCATTGATGAAGAAGGATGAGAAAGCGATGTCGTGCGCCAGCATGGAGAAGTGCTTTTCCAGCGATGCCGGATCGTTACCGCACGCGGTCAACCCGCCCGGAACGCCGGGCGCGTGCTCCTTGAACTGGCGCACCAGCCAATGGTCGAAGGACATGATTGCCGCCTCGCCGCGATAGGGTCTCAACCGCGCGGCGACCGCGGCGACCAGGCCGTTGTCCTTGCCCTCGATCCCCTTGATCTCGATCACGATGGGCACCCGGCCGGCAACGGCCTCCAGCATCTCGTCGAGCGAGGGGACGTGATCGACGGTACCGCCAATGCGAAGCGCCCCGAGTTCGGCCGCCGTCCTGTCATTGACCATCCCCGGCGCGCCGGTCAGCCGGTCGAGTTCCTCGTCATGAAAGACGACCGGAATACCATCGGCGCTCAGATGGACGTCACATTCGATCGCAAAACCGCGCTCCGCAGCCGCTTGAAAGGCCGAAAGCGTGTTTTCCCACCGCGACCGGTTCAGGTCGTGGTAGCCGCGGTGGGCGATGGGGCGTGCCGCCAGCCAGGATATGTCGCTCATCGGTCGCTCACCTGCAGGCAATGACGGCTTCGATTTCCACCGGCGCATTGAGCGGCAGGCTCGCCATGCCGACCGCCGAGCGAGCGTGCCGACCGGCTTCGCCCAGCACGTCGGCGAGCAGGTCAGAGGCGCCGTTGGCGACCAGGTGCTGCTCGTTAAAGTCAGGCGTCGACGCCACAAAAACCGTAATCTTGACGATGCGTTCGACGTTGAACAGGTCATCGAGCGCGGCCTTGGCCTGGGCAAGAATGTTGATCGCGCACAGCCGCGCGGCTTCCGCACCCTGGCTGGTGGTCAAATCGCGCCCGAGCAGTCCCGTAAAAGCGAGTTTTCCGTCCTTGAGCGGCAGCTGTCCTGCCGTGAACAGCAGGTTGCCGCTGCGGCTCCATGGCAGGTAGTTGGCTGCCGGCGCCGCCGGTGTCGGCAGTTCGATTCCCAGCGCATTGAGGCGCGATTGCACGGATTGGCTCATCGAGACGATTTTCCTTTTGTTGACGATTCGCTGTAAAGCTTCGGCATGATTGCCTGCGGCCAATATTCTGCCATCGGATCGGGGCAAGGATGAAGTGATGCCACGGTGCACCATCGTGGCGCAAGACGGGAGTTGGACATGGTTCGGTCGCACACATTGCCGGTATTGATCGGCCTGGCATGGCTCGTGCCAGGCGCGGCCGCGGCAGCCCAGGTCCTCGTTCCACATCGCGCCATCTACGATTTGAGCCTGCTCGAAGCATCCGACCGCTCAGGCATCGATGCGGTCACCGGCAGGATGGTTTACGAGTTCAACGGGTCGCCTTGTGACGGTTACACCGTTTCCTTCCGTTCGGTCACCGAGTTTTCCACCAATGAAACCCGGCGCCTGATCGACCAGCAAGTGGCAACCTTCGAAGACCCGGAGCGAGACCTGTTCACCTTCGTCACGAAGTCCTTCGTCGATCGCGACCTCGACAAGGAGATCAGGGGCACGGCGCAGGGGAGCGCTGACGGGATCAAGGTCGAACTGGAAAAGCCCGAGGAAGGCACGGTCGACCTCGGCAAGGCGCGCTTTCCCGCCGCCCACATGCTCGATCTTCTGCAGCGCGCGCGGCAGGGCCAGCACTTCTATGAAACCACCATCTATGACGGCGCCGAAGATGCCGACCGGATCATGACCACCACCGTGGTCATCGGCACCAGGCGCATGATCACCGCCGACGATGCGGAGGCGGGCGTGATCGGCGCGCTCGCAAATGAAGCGTACTGGCCGGTTTCGATCGCCTATTTCGACGATCCGAACCCGCAGGAGGACAGCGCTCCGACCTATCGGATCGGTTTCAAGCTCTACGACAACGGGGTGGCGCGCGACATGGAAACCGATTACGGCGACTTCCAGCTCAAGGGACGCCTGGTCGATCTGCGCATCCTCGACATGCCGGCGTGCAACTGACCGCTGCTTTCGCATCTGCAGCAACGGCACTTGCCTTCCGGCGCGCAATCGCTTAAAGCCTCGCTCATTCCACACACGGGCTTTGGGTTCGATCCGGGAGAAATCCGGTTCAATCCTCCGGTGGCGGGTTACCGCCGTGGCTCGTGGAGGTCCAACCGGAAAGGATAAACGCAGATGGCTCTGCCTGATTTCAGCATGCGCCAGCTTTTGGAAGCTGGCATTCACTTCGGCCACCAGACGCACCGCTGGAACCCGAAGATGGCGTCCTACATCTTCGGCGCCCGCAACAATATCCACATTATCGACTTGTCGCAGACCGTTCCGCTGCTGCACCAGGCGCTCAAGGTGGTCTCCGACACGGTTGCCGGCGGCGGCCGCGTGCTGTTCGTGGGGACCAAGCGCCAGGCGTCCGACATCGTTGCCGATGCCGCCAAGCGCTCGGCCCAGTACTACGTCAATGCCCGCTGGCTCGGCGGCATGCTGACCAACTGGAAAACGATCTCCAATTCGATCGCGCGCCTGCGCAAGCTCGATGAACTGCTGGCCGGCGAGGCCCAGGGCTTCACCAAGAAGGAGCGCCTCAATCTTGACCGCGAACGCGCCAAGCTCGACCGCGCGCTCGGCGGCATCAAGGACATGGGCTCCACACCGGACCTGATCTTCGTCATCGACACCAACAAGGAAGCGATCGCGATCCAGGAAGCCAAGCGACTCGGCATTCCGGTCGTCGCCGTCGTCGACTCTAACTGCAACCCGGACCAGATCGACTATCCGATCCCGGGCAATGACGACGCGGCCCGCGCCATTTCGCTCTACTGCGACCTGATCGCCAAGGCGGCGCTAGATGGCATTGCGCGCCAGCAGGGCGCGATGGGCGCCGACATCGGTGCTTCCGTAGAAGCGCCCGTCGAGACGGCGATCGAGGAAGCTCCGGCGGTTGAAGCTCCCGCCGCGGAAGGCGAAGCGAAGGACGCGTGACGCCCGTGACGGCCGCAGCGCCGTCATACGGGTGAAACCGATTACTTCCAGACCCCAGTCGGGCGCGGCCAGCCGCGCCCCCGAACAGGCGCATCCGATAGCATTGCGATGATGTGCCCGCTTTTGCGAAAAGAGGCGACAATGACGATTACAGCTTCAATGGTGAAGGAACTGCGCGACAAGACCGGCGCAGGAATGATGGACTGCAAGACGGCGCTCAACGAGACGGGCGGCGATATGGAAGCCGCCATCGACTGGCTGCGGGCCAAGGGCATCTCCAAGGCCGACAAGAAGGCCGGCCGCACGGCGGCCGAAGGCCTGATCGGCGCAGCGGCCGACGCGACTTCGGCCGTTCTGGTCGAGGTCAACTCGGAAACCGACTTCGTGGCGCGTAACGATGCGTTCCAGGATCTGGTTCGCAGCGTCGCCGATGCCGCGCTGGCAACCGATGGATCGTATGATGCCGCGGCGGCCGCCACGGTTTCATCGACCGGTAAGTCTGTGGCCGACACGATCAAGGACGCCGTGGCAACGATCGGCGAAAACATGACGTTCCGCCGTTCCGCCAAGCTGTCGGTCGGTGCCGGCGTGGTCGGCGCCTATATGCACAATGCGGTTGCCGACAATCTCGGCAAGATCGGTGTGCTCGTCGCAATCGAGACCGCAGGCGATGCAGACAAGGCGCGCGCGTTTGCCCGCCAGGTTGCGATGCACGTTGCCGCGACCAGCCCGCTAGCGCTTACCGAGAGCGAGATCGACCCGGCTGTTGCCGAGCGCGAGCGTGCGATCTTCGTTGAGCAGGCCCGCGAATCCGGCAAGCCTGAGAACATCATCGAGAAGATGGTCGATGGCCGCATGCGCAAGTTCTACGAGGAAGTCGTGCTCCTGAAGCAGGCCTTTGTCATCAATCCCGACCTGACCGTTGAAAAGGCGCTGGCCGAGGCTGAAAAGGAAATCGGCGCACCCGCCAAGATCATCGGCTTCGTGCGCTTCGCCGTCGGCGAAGGCATCGAAAAGGAAGAGAGCGACTTCGCTGCCGAAGTAGCCGCCGCGGTCAAGGGCTAAGTTCCTCGCAAATCAAGAATTTCGGCAGGGCGCCGCGTGACAACGCGGCGCCCTTCGTGTATCGCGGAAACGAATCCGCACTGGCCTTTCGCGAGGAATGCATGCCGCCGAAACCGACATATCGCCGCGTCCTTCTCAAAGCATCCGGCGAAGCGCTGATGGGCGATCAGGGATTTGGTATCGACGTATCGGTTGCGGACCGGATCGCCGCCGACATCGCGGAAGCGCGCGAACTTGGCGTAGAAGTCGGCGTCGTCATCGGCGGCGGCAACATTTTCCGCGGCGTCGCAGTAGCGTCCAAGGGCGGCGACCGCGTGACAGGCGACCACATGGGCATGCTGGGCACGGTGATCAATTCATTTGCGTTGCGCACCTCGCTCGTGAAGCTCGGCGTCGATGCGGTGGTGCTGTCCGCCATCGCCATGCCCGAACTGTGCGAATCCTTCTCTCAGCGGCAGGCGACCGCCTATATGGACGCGGGAAAGGTCGTGATCTTTGCCGGCGGAACCGGAAACCCATTTTTCACGACCGATTCGGCCGCCGCGCTGCGTGCAGCCGAGATCGGCGCCGATGCACTGTTCAAGGGAACCCTTGTCGATGGCATTTACTCGGCCGATCCAAAGATCGATTCGAAGGCAGAGCGCTTTGACCATCTGACCCACGAGGAAGTGCTGGTGCGCGGGCTCAAGGTCATGGATACGGCGGCGATCGCGCTTGCGCGCGAGAACAACATCCCGATAATCGTCTACTCCATTCATGAGAAGGGCGGATTGGGTACCATTCTCAGGGGTGAAGGGCGCTGCACTGTCGTGTCCTGACGGCGGGAAGGCGGTATCGGCGCAATCGAAGTGGAGGCAGGTAATATGAGCAACGGCGTTGACATGAAGGATTTGCGGCGACGCATGGATGGTGCGATCAGTGCCTTCAGGCATGACCTTGCATCGTTGAGGACCGGCCGGGCCTCGGCGAACCTGCTCGATCCGATCACGGTGGAAGCCTACGGTTCGCCGATGCCGATCAGCCAGGTCGCCACGATCAGCGTTCCCGAATCGCGCATGATTTCCGTTTCGGTGTGGGACAAGTCGCTGGTCAATGCCGTCGACAAGGCCATTCGCGAGTCGCAGCTTGGCCTCAACCCGATCATGGACGGTACGAATCTCCGCGTTCCGATTCCCGAGCTCAACGAGGAACGGCGCAAGGAAATGGTCAAGATCTGCCATCAATACGCCGAACAGGCCCGCATTGCCGCCCGCCACGTGCGCCGCGACGGGATGGACCATCTCAAGAAGGCCGAGAAGGACGGCGACATCGGCAAGGACGAGCATCACAGCTTGTCGGAAGACGTCCAGAAGTTGACCGACGACACGATCGCCGCGATCGACAAGCTGATGGCCGAGAAGGAACAGGAAATCCTGCAGGTCTGATATTGCTGCGGCAGCTTCCGCCAAGGGACACTTATGGCCAACCCCGCGCATATCGCGATCATCATGGACGGCAACGGACGCTGGGCGAAAGCCCGCGGACTGCCGCGTTCGGCCGGACATCGCGCCGGTGTGGAAGCATTGCGCCGCACGGTTCGCGCAGCCAACGATCTCGGCATCGAGTACCTGACAGTCTATGCATTTTCTTCGGAGAACTGGTCGCGTCCCCAAGCCGAAGTCAACGACCTTCTCGGCCTCCTGAAGCTGTTCGTTCGCCGGGACCTGGCGGAAATGCACAAGGCGGGAATCCGGGTTCGCATGATCGGCGACCGGGCCAGCCTCGCGCCCGATATATTCGCGCTGATCGAGGAAGCGGAGAATCTGACCCGGGTTAATACCGCGATGACGCTGGTCATCGCCTTCAACTATGGTTCGCGCGATGAGATCACCCGCGCCGTGCAGACCCTTGCACGCCGGGTCGAGGCGGGCCAACTCGCGCCCGACGACATCACAACACAGACCATCTCGCTCGCGCTGGACACGCGCGATTTCCCGGATCCTGATCTCGTGATCCGCACGAGCGGCGAGCTGCGGATCTCGAATTTCCTGCTTTGGCAGGCGGCCTATGCCGAATTCATATTCAGTCCGCACTATTGGCCGGATTTCAGCGAAGCCCATCTGCGCCAGGCAATCGAAGAGTATGCGCAACGCGACCGGCGCTTCGGCGGCGTCGGTTCGCGGGACATGGCGCTTTGATGCGGCCAGGAAGGGGCAGGGTGGTTCTTTGACCAATCTCAACCAGCGGATAATATCGGCGGTCATCCTTGCCGCCATCGTACTTGCCGCGACCTGGTACGGTGGACTGGCCTTCCGGCTGATCGCCGCGATCATCGGCGCGGGCATGATCTATGAGTGGTGCCTGATCAATTCGCGCGAAATCAGCACCGGCATGAAGATCGTGACCTACGTCCTTGCGGGTGTAGCCCTGCTTGCCCTGCTCGGCGGCACCGACCCGCGGCTGACAATTGCATTGGCGGCCGGCGGCACCGTTGCGCTGTTCGTCGCAGGCGCGGTTGCGGGCGGGGGCGGCTGGTGGGCGGCCGCCGGTCTCGCCTACGCGCTGGCTTCGGCGATTGCCCTTGCCGGGTTGCGCGGCGACGACTTCATGGGGATGGTCACGATCCTGTTTCTCTTCGCCGTGGTGTGGGGAACCGACATCTTCGCATATTTCACCGGCCGCTCGTTGGGCGGCCCTAAACTCGCGCCGAAGATTTCGCCCAACAAGACCATCAGCGGCGCGATTGGCGGAATGATCGGCGGCGTTATCGCCGCGATGCTTGTCACCTACTGGTTCCTGGCGGTTGCCGGGTTGGGTCTTGCGCTGTTGGCCGCCGGCCTTTCGGCAATCTCGCAGGTAGGCGATCTGTTTGAATCCGCGATCAAACGCCATGGCGGCGTGAAGGATTCATCGCATCTCATCCCGGGCCACGGCGGCGTTCTCGATCGCGTCGACGCCCTTGTTGCGGCGGCGGTTGCCCTCTATATCGCCGGTTTGGCGCTGGCGGGCTTCGACGCGGTATCAGGCGATTTGCTTTCCATCGTCGCGGCGCTTTGACATCCGCCATCGAATCGCCCGCATTGGCGGGGCACAAGACCGCCCTGGGGTCCTGACCCTGGATCAGCATGGACAACAATCTGGGAACCGGCACTCTTGGAACAAATGGCATCGGCATTCCTCGGTTCGGACGGACTCCTGATCGGTACGATCGTCCCTTTCATCATCGTGTTGACGATCGTCGTCTTCGTTCACGAGATAGGGCACTATCTTGTCGGCCGGGCGTGCGGCATCGGGGTCAAGGCGTTTTCGATCGGATTCGGCCCTGAACTCCTCGGCTTCAACGACCGCCACGGTACGCGGTGGCGGATCTCCGCGATCCCGCTTGGCGGATACGTGAAGTTTCTCGGCGACATTTCGGTGACCAGTTCCGAACCGGACGATGAGGAACTGGAACGGCTCAGTCCGCAGGAACGGGCCCATGCGTTCCACACGCAACCGGTGTGGAAGCGCGCGTTGACGGTCTTTGCCGGTCCGGCATTCAATTTCCTGTTCACGATCGTCGTTTTCGCGGCCATGTTCATCACGCTTGGGCGTTATGTCGCCGAACCGACGGTGGCGGAGGTTCGTCCCGACAGCCCGGCAGCCATCGCCGGGTTCGAGCCCGGAGACCGTTTCCTTTCAGTCGACGGAACGCCCGTCACCACCTTCAGCGACCTGCAGCGCTACATTTCGCCGCGGTCGGGTGATGAAATATCCTTTGTCGTCCTGCGCGATGGCAAGGAACTCGAGATCCGGGCGACACCCGAGACCTACGAGGAAACCGATCCTCTCGGAAACCAGGTCAAGCGGGGAATCATCGGCGTTTCGACCACCGAGGAAGTGAGCCAGGGGCGCCGGGAAGAGCTTACAGTCGGCCAATCGATTGTCTCGGCCATCGGCGAGACCGGTTATGTCATCCAGGCAACCGGTCAATTTTTCAAACGGTTTGTCACGGGACGCGAGGACCGATGCCAGCTTGGCGGGCCGGTCAAGATCGCGGACATGGCGGGAAAGGCCGCTCAGAAGGGCTACGACTGGCTGATCCAGCTCGTGGCATTGCTTTCGGTTGGAATCGGTATTCTCAACCTGTTGCCGATTCCGCCGCTTGATGGCGGGCATTTATTATTCTACGCAGTTGAAGCCATACAGCGGCGGCCCTTGTCGGAGAAGGTGCTCGGCGTCATTCATCAAGCGGGATTCATGGTTGTACTGGCTTTTATGGGTTTCGTTTTCTGGAACGATCTGTTTGGTTGTTGAAAATTACGAATCGCGGGGAAGCGGGTTCAGGGATCGTTTACCATGTCGGTGGATCAGCGTGACGCGAATGCCACGTGGCACCGAATAGTAAACACAATTTAACCGGAAGCCTTGCTTGTGTGAAAAATCCGGTTAATACCGTATTTGCATGCGACCAGAAGGCCCGGTTTCTCGCTCAGGGGACTTCGAGAAATAAAGGTTTACAGGCCCGATGAAGGCTAGTTCCAAATTTGTGAGTGCCGCCTCCGCGGCGGTAATTTCGATGGGTGTCGTGTTGCCCGCGTCGATAGTTGTCGATCTCGCGGGGACGGGGATCGCCCAGGCGGCGGTCGTGCGGTCGATCCAGGTCCGTGGCAATCGCCGCGTCGACGCCGAGACGATTCGCAGCTACATCGACATCAAGCCGGGCCGCTCCTTCTCGGGTGCCGACATCGATGACGCGGTCAAGCGCCTGTTCGGGACCGGCCTTTTCTCCGATGTCCAGATCAACCAGGTCGGCGGCGTGCTGATCGTCGACGTTGCTGAATATGCGGTCGTCAACCGCGTCCTCTTCCAGGGCAACAAGAAGATCAAGGATCCCGTGTTGTCCAGCCGCGTCCAGCTCCAGCCGCGCGGCACCTTCTCGAATGACATGCTCGAAGCCGACGCGGACACGATTCGCGAGTCCTATCGCAGGATCGGCCGTTCCGATGCGATCGTCACGACGCAGGTCATCGAACTGGGCGACAACCGCGTCAATGTTGTTTTCGAGGTCCAGGAAGGCGGCCGCACGAAGATCACCACCATCGATTTCATCGGCAACAACGCGTTCTCCGACAGCCGGTTGCGCGAAGTCCTCTCGACCAAGAAATCGAATTTCCTTTCGTTCCTGTTCCGGAACGACATTTACGACGAGGACCGGCTGCGCGCCGACGAGGAAGCGCTACGCCGCTATTACTACAACCGGGGCTATGCCGACTTCCAGGTTATCTCGTCGTCGGCCAACCTCGACGATGTGACCAATGAATACATGGTCACCTTTACTGTCGATGAGGGCGAGCGCTACACCTTTGGCCCGATAGCGGTCGAGAGCAGCCTGGGCGGTGTCGATACCGACAGCATGAGCTCGCTGCTGGAGTCGCGCGAAGGCAAGACCTACAGCGCCGAGAAGGTCGAAAAGACGATCATCGCGCTGTCAGAGCGGGTTGCCAACGACGGCTTCGCCTTTGCGCAGGTAACGCCGCGCGGAGACCGCGATTTCGCCAACCGCACCATCGCGGTTACATATTTCATCGACCAGGGTGCACGAGCATATGTGCAGCGGATCGAGATTCGCGGCAACACGCGCACGCGCGATTTCGTCATCCGGCGCGAATTCGACCTTTCCGAAGGCGACGCCTTCAACCAGGTCATGATCCAGAAGGCCAAGAAGCGTCTGGAGGACCTCGACTTCTTCGATTCCGTCGAGATTTCGACCGCTCCGGGCGATCAGCCTGACCAGGTCGTTCTCGTCGTCGACGTGAAGGAGAAGAACACCGGTGAATTCTCGATCGGCGCCGGTTATTCCACCGGTGGTGCTGATCCCGGCCCGTCGGTCGAGGCTTCGATTTCCGAGCGCAACTTCCTTGGACGCGGCCAGTACATCAAGGTCGCTGCGGGCGGCGGCAAGAACAGCCGTACTTACTCGCTGTCGTTCACCGAGCCCTATTTCCTCGGGCGGCGTATCGCGGCCGGTTTCGATCTCTACAAGCTGAAGCAGACCTATACCAGCTACTACAACGACACCATTGGTGGGTCGGTCCGCGTCGGACTGCCGATCAGCGAAGCGCTGTCGAGCCAGCTCGCCTACAACCTGACGCAGGACAAGTATACAGTCACCGGAGCCTTGGCGACCATTGCGCCGGCTGTAATCGCCGATATCGGCGTCGGTAGCTGGATCAAGTCGTCGGTCAGCGCGACACTGACCTACAACACAATCGATAACATGAAAAAGCCGCGCGACGGCTTCTTCGTCACGGTCACCGGCGAGTTCGCGGGGGTTGGCGGCAATGCCAAATACTTCAAGACGACCGGCAAGGCGCTTTACTATCATACGCTTAATGAAGAGATGGACCTTGTCGGCCTGATCGGCGTCAGCGGTGGCCACGTTCAGCCCACCACGTCGACCGGCGTTCGGACATTCGACCTGTTCCAGTCCAACGAGCGCATGATCCGCGGCTTTGCCTATGGCGGCATCGGCCCCTACGATGTCGTAGGCACCACGATCACCCACCTGGGCGGCACGACCTATATCGCAGCCAATGCGGAGCTTGAGTTCCCGCTGCCCGCGATACCGGAGTCCTTCGGCCTGCGTGGCGCGGTGTTCGCCGATGCGGCAACGCTTTTCGGACTTCCGGCTAATATCTCGGGAGCGAGCGCAGCCACGACAGGGATGGGCATGGCCTGGCGGGCGTCCGTCGGTGCCTCCCTCATCTGGCAGTCGCCCTTCGGGCCGTTGCGCGTGGATTACGGTATTCCCGTCCTGAAGCAGGCGGGGGACAAGGTCCAGAACTTCAACTTCGGCATTTCGGGCCGCTTCTAAGCGGCCTTTGGCCGGCGCGCATGGTTTGCCGGTTGCAGGTGTTCATGGCGGATCCGGTATTTTTTGCGCCTGCGCGCCCGTACACAGTTGGCGAAATCGCCAGCTTTACGGGCGCGGAACTGCGCGAAAACGGTGTTTCATCGGACGAGTTGATTGTTCGGCTGTCGTCCGCGACGGCCGCCGCTTCGGGTTCGCTTGCGTTTGTCGATGGTGCAGCCAATCGAAAACTGCTGGCGTCAATCGCGGCGACCGCCGTATTCGTGACGGCTGGTTTCGCCTCCGACGTACCGCGGGGCACGGCCGCATTGGTCTGTTCCCATCCGCATCTAGCCTTCGCAAAGACCGGCCGGTTGCTCTATCCGGCTGCCGTGCGGCCTGCCGCGGTAACCGGGGAGACAGGCGTTTCTCCAGCAGCCTGGGTGCATCCAGGCGCGATTGTCGAACCGGGCGTGATCATCGAGGCCGGGGCGGTGATCGGCGAGGGTGCCGCTATCGGTACAGGCACGCTCATCGCGCCAAATGCGGTCGTCGGTGCGCATTGCCAGATCGGGCGTGATTGCCATATCGGGCTCGGCGCCGCCCTTCAGGCGGCCCTGATCGGAAACCGGGTGCAGATCATGGCCGGCGCGCGTATTGGTCAGGATGGCTTCGGCTACGTCCCCGGTCCGGGCGGGTTGGAAAAGGTTCCTCATATCGGCCGTGTCGTGATCCAGGACGATGTCGAGATCGGAGCCAACACGACCGTCGATCGCGGCGCGCTCGATGACACGGTGATAGGCGAAGGCACGAAGATCGACAACCTGGTCCAGATCGCCCATAACGTGACGATCGGGCGCCATTGCGTGCTGGCCGGCCATGTGGGTATTTCCGGTTCGGTATCGATTGGCGACCATGTCATGATGGGTGGGGGCGTGGGCATTGCCGACCACCTGACAATCGGTGATGGCGCGCGCATTGCCGCGTCGTCGGGAGTCATGAACGACATACCGGCGGGGCAGAGTTGGGGAGGAACCCCGGCGATGCCCTTCAAGGAGGCGATGCGTCTGGCCGCGGTTCAGCGTGCGCTCATCAGAAAGGCCCAAAGGAAAGACGAGAAGCCCACATGAGCGAAGCCCCGAGCATCCTGGAAGCCGTTGACATCAACGAGATCCTTCGGCTCTTGCCGCACCGCTACCCGTTTCTTCTGGTCGATCGGATCATCGAGATCGATGGCGACCGGTCGGCGATCGGCATCAAGAACGTGACGTTCAACGAGCCGCATTTTCTCGGCCACTTTCCGTCGACGCCGGTCATGCCGGGCGTGTTGATTATCGAGGCCATGGCCCAGACGGCCGGCGTCATCGGCATCCGCAGCAAGCCGGGCGATACGCCGAGCCTTGTCTATTTCATGACGATCGACAATGCCAAGTTCCGTAAGCCGGTCGTTCCCGGCGATCGCCTCGAGATCCATGTTCGCAAACTGAAGCAGCGTGGCACGATCTGGCGTTTCGCATGCGAGGCGAAGGTCGACGGGGCAAAGGTTGCCGAGGCGGAAATCTCGGCGATGGTGGCCCCACTGGAAACCGGGCAGGAAACGCGAGCGGAATGACCGAGAAACCTTTCATCCATCCTTCGGCGGTGATCGAGGAGGGCGCAGTCATCGGCGAAGGCGTCAGGATCGGTCCGTTCTGCCATGTCGGTCCGGAGGCAGTTCTCCGTGACGGCGTGGAGTTGATGTCGCATGTCACGGTGGACGGCGCGACGACGATCGGCGAAGGGACGCGGGTTTTTCCCCACGCGGTGCTTGGCTGCGAACCGCAAAACCACAAGCACAAGGGCGGGCGGACGACGCTGGAGATCGGGCGCAACAACATCATCCGCGAAGGCGTGACGATGCATCGCGGCACCGACACGGCGCGGGGGCGAACGACCGTCGGCGACAATTGCCACATGCTGGCCTATTCCCACGTTGCGCATGATTGTGTGGTCGGCAATAACGTGACGCTGACCTATGGCGCCGTGCTGGGCGGGCATTGCGAAATCGGCGACCATGCCAATGTTGGCGGCCTGACCGCAATTCACCAGTTCGTACGCATCGGTCACCATGCGTTCCTGGGCGGGTGTTCGGCTGTCACCGGCGATGTCATTCCGTTCGGCATCGCGGTCGGCAATCGCGCCAGACTCCACGGGTTCAATATCGTGGGCATGAGGCGGTCAGGCATGCCGCGCCAGGAAATACAGACCATGCGACAAGCCTATCGGATGATCTTTGATCCGGCCCGGCCGGTTTCCGAGAACCTCGACCTGGTTCGCGAGGCATTCCCGGACCAGAAAAATGTCGCCGACATCGCGGATTTCCTGCAGACTCGCGGCAAAAGGCAATTCTGTGTTCCCGCGCTCGAAGATCGCGGCCAGGACGATGACGGCGCTGAAGACGAATAGGAACCCCGGCGCATTCGTGCCAGGGCCTGGCCAACGTGTCGGCCTGCTGGCGGGAAGCGGCGCGCTTCCGCTCCTGATCGTCCGAAAATTGCGCGAGCGCGGCCACGATCCCTACGTCATCCGTGCCGAAGGGGAGGCATCGCCGGATCTCGCTGCCTTCGACGGCGAGGTATTGGCACTCGAGCAATTCGCACGCGTGCGTCCGGCCCTGGTCAAGGCCGGCGTCACCCATCTGGTCCTGGCCGGCGGCATAACGCGCCGCCCGGTCTGGCACAGGTTCCGCTGGAGCTGGGCGCTGTTGCGGGTCCTTCCTGCCGCGATGTCAGCGCTCAAGGCCGGAGATGATGTCCTGCTGCGAGCCATTACGCGATTTGTGGAAGGAGCAGGCATCACTGTTATCGGCGCGCATCAGGTGATGCCGGACCTGCTGGCGCCGGCCGGGGTCATGGGCAAACATGCCCCCAGGAAATCAGACTGGGCCACGATCGGGGCCGCCGTTGAGGCTGCGCGGGCGATCGGCAGTCTCGATATCGGACAGGCCGCCGTGGCATTCGGCACGCGCGCTGTCGCGCTTGAGGGCATTGAAGGCACCGATGGTCTGCTGGAGCGCACGTGCGAACTGCGCGAACACGGGCGGATTGCATCATCGAGGCGCGGCGTCCTCGCAAAATGCGCCAAGCCGGGGCAGGAATTGCGGGCGGACATGCCGTCCATCGGGGCGAATACGGTGGAACTGGCGCATACCGCGGGCCTGGTGGGCATCGCCGTCGATGCGGACCACTCGCTGGTGCTCGACTTCGCCACGACGGTGGAAACCGCTGATCGGCTGGGTCTGTTTCTCGTCGGTCTGGAAGGGCGCGCGCGATGAGCGTTTCGCCCCCCTTGCGGATCGGCATCATCGCAGGCGAGGAGTCGGGCGACATCCTGGGTGCCGATCTTGTGGCTGCAATCAAGGAGCAGTCGGGACGCGATGTCGAACTGGTGGGCGTTGGCGGCTTGCACCTCGCGGAGCAAGGGTTGAAGAGCCTGTTCGATCCGGGCGAGATCGCGCTGATGGGCGTTACGGCCATCATCATGCGGCTTCCAGGCCTGCTGGCCCGCATTGCGCAAACCGCCCGTGCCCTCGTCCAGGCGCGGCCCGATATCGTCATCATCATCGACGGTCCGGATTTTACCCACCGCGTTGCCCGGCGTATCCGCGCCGCCAACGCTTCCATTCCCATCATCGACTACGTCTGTCCTTCCGTGTGGGCGTGGCGGCCGCAACGCGCAAAGGCGATGCGCGGCTATATCGACCACGTGCTTTGCATCCTGCCTTTCGAGGTCGAGGCGCTATGCCGCCTGGACGGCCCGGCAGCGACCTATGTCGGCCACCGGCTTGCCAGCGACATAACACTGCGCGAAGCGCATGCGGCCCAGACGCGGCGCCACCGCGAGCCGTCGGCTCCCAACCTCGTTCTGCTGCCCGGTTCGCGGCGCAGCGAGGTTCGCGCGATGCTGCCTTTCTTCCGCGAGACGGTTGAAGTGCTGTTTGCGGAGGGATTGAAGCCGCGGCTGATGTTGCCGACAGTCGCGCATGTCGAGGGCATCGTGCGCGAAGCGGTCTCTGCCTGGCCCTGGCCCGTGGAAATATCGACCGGCCTGCCGTCGCGCTACCGGGCGTTCGGCGAGGCCGATGCCGCGCTTGCCGCGTCAGGCACGGTGACGCTGGAACTGGCGATTGCCGGCGTTCCGCTCGTGTCCGCCTACAAGGGCGACGTGATCATGTGGCTTGTACGCTCGCTGATCACCACCTGGTCCGGCTCGCTGCCGAACCTGATCGCAGACCGCCCGGTCGTGCCCGAGCTCTACAACGATATGCTGCGGCCGAACCTCGCCGCACGCCACCTGATGGCCTTGATCGAAGAGGGCGCACAACGCGACGCACAACTCTCCGGTTTCGCAGTCGTGCGTCATCGTATGGAAACGCCGCGACCGTCCGGCGAGATTGCCGCGCAAGCGACCCTCAGCCTGCTGCGCAAAGCCTGACCGGAATGAAAAAGGGCGCCTGAAAGCGCCCTTTTCCATTAATTTCCAAACACCTCAGCGATTGGCAACGGGGACATAGTCGCGCTGCGTCTCGCCGGTGTAGAGCTGGCGCGGCCGGCCGATCTTCTGTCGCGGGTCCTCGATCATTTCCTTCCACTGGGCGATCCAGCCAATCGTTCTTGCGACGGCGAAAAGCACGGTGAACATGGTCGTCGGAAATCCGAGAGCCTTGAGCGTTATGCCGGAATAGAAGTCGATGTTGGGATAGAGCTTCTTCTCGATGAAATACTCGTCGGTCAGCGCGATCCGCTCCAGTTCCATCGCGACGTCGAGCATCGGATCATCCTTGATGCCGAGCTCCGCAAGGACTTCGTGCGTAGTCTTCTGCATGATCTTGGCGCGCGGATCGTAATTCTTGTAGACCCGGTGACCGAAGCCCATCAGGCGGAACGGATCGTTCTTGTCCTTGGCGCGGGCGATGTATTCGGGGATGTTCTCCACCGTGCCGATTTCAGCCAGCATGTTGAGCGCGGCCTCATTTGCACCGCCATGTGCGGGACCCCACAGGCAGGCGATGCCGGCGGCAATGCAGGCGAACGGATTGGCGCCAGACGAACCCGCAAGGCGGACGGTCGAGGTCGAGGCATTCTGCTCGTGGTCGGCATGCAGAATGAATATCCGGTCCATTGCCCGCGCAAGCACCGGATTGACCTGGTACTCCTCGCACGGAACAGCGAAGCACATGCGCAGGAAGTTCGACGCGTAGTCGAGATTGTTCTGCGGGTAAACGAAAGGCTGGCCGACATGGTACTTGAAGGCCATGGCGGCGATCGTCGGCATCTTGGCGATCATGCGTAGCGACGCGACCATGCGCTGGTGCGGATCGGAAATGTCGGTGGAGTCATGGTAGAACGCCGACATGGCGCCGACGACCCCGCACATGATGGCCATCGGATGCGCGTCTCGGCGGAACCCGGTGAAGAACCGGTTCATCTGCTCGTGAACCATCGTGTGGTGGGTCACGCGGTAGTGAAAGTCCTCGTTCTGCGCCTTGGTCGGCAATTCGCCGTAGAGCAGGAGATAGCAGACCTCGAGGAAGTCGCCGTGCTCGGCCAACTGTTCGATCGGGTAACCGCGGTGAAGGAGAATTCCCTCATCGCCGTCAATATAGGTGATCTTCGATTCGCAGCTTCCCGTCGAGGTATAACCCGGATCGTAGGTGAACATGCCTGACTGGGAGTAAAGCGACGAGATGTCCATGACATCCGGACCGATTGTTCCACGACGCACCGGGAATTCGAACGATTCACCACCGACATCCAATTTCGCCGTTCTATCGCTCATCCCTTGCTCCTTTCCAACCGGTTCATCTGCCCAAAGCCCGTGTTGCATTGCAAACAGACTTGCGCGTGGACTTGCTATCCTATTTCCAGCAGGCTCACAAGCTGCCGTAAAGTCTAACTGTGCAGCGCACAATTTGCACCGCAAAAAGGCCGCTCAGACTGCCTGGTCGCGGATCCGCGCGAGGCTTTCGGTGCGCCCCAGGACGGCCAGCACATCGAACACGCCTGGCGAGGTGGCACGGCCGGTCAAAGCGGCGCGCAGGGGCTGAGCGACCTTGCCCAGCTTGAGTCCTCTGGATTCGGCATAATCGCGCACCGCCCTGTCTGTGGTTTCCACGCTCCAGTCGCTCACAAATTCCAGTGCGCCCAGGACATCGCCCAGCAGCGCGCGCGCATCGCTGTCAAGGATTTCCGCCGCCTTTTCGTCGAGGGCGAGCGGGCGCTGGTCGAAAATGAAACGCGCCCCGTCGGCAAGATCCACCAGCGTTTTGGCGCGCTCCTTCAAACCAGGCATCGCGGCCAGGAGTTGCGCCTTGCGCTGTTCAGTCATGGCACCGGCCAACTCCTTGCCACCCGGCAGATAGGGCAGCGTTTCCATGAGCTGGGTGAACAGTTCGCCGTCGTCGCTGGCGCGCATGTAGAGGCCGTTCAGCGCCTCCAGCTTCTTGAAATCGAACCGCGCCGCACCCCTATTGATATCCTCGATCTCGAACCAGGCGATCATGTCGTCGAGCGTCATGACTTCGTCGTCGCCGTGGCTCCAGCCAAGCCGCACGAGATAGTTGCGCAGCGCGGCCGGCAGATAGCCCATTTCACGGTAGGCTTCGACGCCAAGCGCGCCATGGCGCTTTGACAGCTTCGCTCCGTCTTGCCCGTGGATCAGCGGAATATGGGCCATCACCGGCACGTCCCAACCCATTGCCTTGTAGATGATGGTCTGGCGTGCGGCATTGGTCAGGTGATCGTCGCCGCGAATGATGTGGGTAACGCCCATGTCATGGTCGTCGACGACGACGGCATGCATGTAAGTCGGCGAACCGTCAGACCTGAGCAGGATGAAATCATCGAGGTCCTTGTTGGGGAAGCGAACATCGCCCTGCACCTTGTCGGCAACCAGGGTCTCGCCTTCCCGCGGCGCCTTGATGCGCACGACCGGCGAAACGCCCTGCGGAGCCTCGGCGGGATCGCGATCGCGCCAGCGCCCGTCGTAACGCGGCGGACGGCCTTCCGCCCGCGCCTTCTCGCGCATTTCGGCGAGTTCCTCTTGGGAGGCATAGCAATAATAGGCTTCGCCGCGCGCGACGAGTTCCAGGGCCACCTCGCGGTGGCGTGCGGCGCGGGCGAACTGCGAGATCGGCTCACCCTCCCAGTCGAGACCAAGCCAGCCAAGGCCGTCGAGGATCGCCGCGGTTGCCGCTTCCGTGGAGCGTTCGCGGTCCGTATCCTCGATGCGAAGCAGCATCTTGCCGCCGGTATGGCGCGCATAAAGCCAGTTGAACAGCGCCGTGCGTGCACCGCCGATATGCAGGTATCCGGTGGGCGAAGGAGCAAAGCGGGTAATTACGGTCTGTGTCATGCGGACATCCGGCAGGAGAGTGGTGGCGGTCATTTCCGCCATGGCGTTTTTTCGCGCCTCATGTAGCATAGGCAGGGTGGGGTGCAAGTGCTGGCCGCTTTGTGAGAGCGTTTGGCGGGCGACGTTCGCAGTGTCGAGAGCCGGGAGCGGGCGCATTTCCGCGTTGACGGCGCACACGCGGTGCCGAGTGCATCGAGTCCGCTCACTGCCCCTGGAAGTTCGCTTGCACCGCCGGCCGCATCGCTTGCCGCACGGCCAGCGGCGATATCCCTGTTTCGCCAAACAAGCGAAATTTTCCGATTTCGGCTCTTGCACGCCGATGCGCTGATCCGCGAATGGGAATACGGCACCTTCTACCTGTTTGTGCCGGTGGTATTCGGATTTGGTGCGGCACTGTTCTTCGCCGCACCCGCCGAACCTGATCTGTCGGCAATCATGGCCGGCCTTGTCGTTCTGTTGCTTTTCGCACGGCTCGCGCGCGGCCGTTTCGCCCTGCGTATCGCGGTTCTGGCGACTGTGGCCCTGGTCGCCGGCATGCTGGCGGCAAAGCTGGAGACAGCACGCGGAAGTGCAGTCACGACGGGATCGACCGTAACAACGGAGGTGACAGGCACGCTGGTCTTGTTGCAGCGCCAGTCGTCGGGGCGCATGCGCATGGTGATCGACGTCGCGACGACTGCCCGCCCGCGCCTGAAATACCAACCTGTGCGCATCCGCGTGACAGCGGGTTCGGTACCGGAAGATGCAGTGGCCGGCGATGTTATCAAGGGGCGTGTCCGGCTTTTGCCGCCATCAGGTCCCGTTCGCCCCGGCGGCTATGATTTTTCCTTCGAGAGCTTCTTCGACGGGGTGGGGGCTACGGGATTCTTTCTCGGCCGGCCTCAAATCGCGAAACCGCGGCATCCAACGACATGGAGCGCCCGGGCGCGTGCCTTGCTCGAACGGGCGAGGGCGGGCCTGACGTCGCGGATAAAGGGCCGGATCGGCGGAGAAGAGGGCAATGTGGCCGCAGCGCTCGTTACCGGAGACAAGGGCGCGATATCAGCCGATGTCGCGGAGGCGCTACGCGCGACCGGCCTCGCCCATATCCTCTCCATCTCGGGCCTGCACATGGCGCTCGTGGCCGGATCGGTTGCCGGTTTTCTTCGCGCCATGTTCGCCCTGTTTCCCGAATTCGCATCCCGGCACGCGTCGCGGAAGTATTCCGCGTCGGCAGCGCTTCTGGCCGTATTTGCCTACCTGTTCATATCGGGCGCAGGGATCGCCACGCAGCGCAGCTTCATCATGCTCGCGGTCATGCTGGTGGCGATGCTGTTCGACCGGGCGGCACTGACCCTGCGAAACCTGGCGACCGCGGCCCTGGTTGTCCTGGCGCTCCAACCGCATGAAATTACCGGGCCGGGATTCCAGATGTCATTTGCCGCCACTGCAGCGCTGGTTTCGGCCTATGCGGCGTGGAGCCGGATCAGGGCGCGTGCGCTTGCGCGAACGGAACAGCGGCAACCAGGTTTTGCATGGCTCCTGGCGCGCTACGCGGGCGCACTGGTGTTCACGTCGCTGGTCGCGGGCGCGGCAACGACGATCTACGGCATCTACCACTTCCAGCGCGTGGCGCCGCTCGGCGTGATCGCCAATCTCGGGGCGATGCCGGTCGTCTCTCTGGTCGTCATGCCGGCAGCGGTGGCCGCGCATGTCCTGATGCCTTTCGATCTCGACGGGCCGTTCTTCCGGCTGATGGGCTGGGGTATCGGCGTGGTCCTGTCGATCGCACGCCAGGTCGCCGCCCGCTCTCCGCTCGACCTTGTACCCGCCATGGCGCTGCCGTCGATGCTGGCGTTGAGCGCTGGCCTGATCGCCGTCACGCTGATCTCAGGCCGGCTTCGGCTGGCGGCCCTGCCGTTGTTTGCCGCCGGTGCGATACTCGCATTCAACGATCAGCAGCCCACCATCCTGGTCAGCGAGGATGCGCGTCTCGTCGCTGTCGATCTGGGTGACGGCAAGATGGCGGTCAACCGGCAACGGCCGAACAGCTTCGTCATGGAGAACTGGCTGCGGGCTTCCGCCGCCCAGACTGTCGTCAAACCAGTCGATATCGCCGGGCAAAAGGCGCAGAAGCCGGGCGCGGACCGTCAGCAAGTCCGGTTGGATCCGGTTCAGGAAGGCAAATCCGCGAGCCATGCGGATGGGCGGGACACCAGGTCAGGCCATGATACCGGCGCACAGAGTTCCGATCAGCGGCGGCGCGGATACAAGACAGCACCACGAACCCGCAACGGGCAAGTGTCGGAAGAGGCCGCCGCCACGCCGGTGGTCGTCGCGCTGCTTGAGGCAATGGCGGCCGCAGGGGAGAAGGCGACCGGTTTTCGATGTTCCGATGATGTCTGTCTCGCTCGCGATGTTTCCGGCGCGCTGATCGCACATGCCAGGGACGCCGCGCAAGCGAGGCCGCTGTGCGCCCACGCCAGCCTGATCGTCATCGCAGACGCGACGGCAGGCCACATCTGCGGTAACCGGCAAACGGTAACCGTCATCACGGCCCGGGATCTCGCGCGCCGGGGATCGGCAGCGGTCCGTTTCATCATGCCGCCAAAATCACCGAGACAATACCGCCTGTCCGCACCGGGAAGCGCGAAGTCGACCGGCCCACCGAATGCCGATGTCGCGGCGCCGGGTATCCAGAGGGCCGTCGTAAACTACGCGATCGCCGAGCCCTATCGGCCCTGGCATACCCATCGCGCCTTTTCGCGCGAGGCGCGCGGCCTGCCGCCATGGGAACCGCGAAAGGCGTCCCGCAGCGCTAAAGAAAAACAGACCCCGCCATCCGCCCAAAATCGCTGACGGCGAAAACTTGTGCGTTCGCCAACACAAAAGCGGCGGGCAGAGCGCCCGTGCGCCGGTCAGTAGCGCCGGATCAGTCCGATCAGCCGCCCCTGCACCTTGACCCGGTCGGGCGGGAAGATCCGCGTCTCGTAGGCCGGATTGGCCGCTTCCAGCGCAATCGACGCACCCTTGCGGCGGAACCGCTTGAGCGTGGCTTCCTCCTCATCCACGAGCGCCACGATAATGTCGCCGGGATTGGCGGTCGAGCCATCACGAATGATCACCGTATCGCCATCGAATATGCCGGCATCGATCATCGAGTCGCCTTTGACCTCAAGCGCATAGTGCTCTCCGCCGCCCAGCATCTCCGGGGGAACGGCGATGGAATGGGTCTGGTGCTGAATGGCGTCGATCGGAACACCGGCGGCGATCCGCCCCATCACCGGCACCAATACGGCGACAAGCGCATCGTCGTCGTTGCTGGCAGCGGGCATGCGCGGTTCGGGCCTGCGGCCGAGGCTGCCCTCGATGACGCTGGGTGAAAACTTTCTCGGCGTCTGCCCAAGTCCTGGCGCAATGGACTCCGGCAGGCGAATGACTTCCAGTGCGCGCGCGCGGTTTGGCAGGCGGCGAATGAAGCCACGCTCCTCCAGCGCCGTGATCAGGCGATGGATACCCGACTTCGAGGCAAGATCGAGCGCATCCTTCATCTCGTCGAATGACGGTGGTATTCCCGTCTCCTTCATGCGTTCGTGAATGAAGAGCAGAAGCTCGTGTTGTTTTCGCGTGAGCATGGCCCGGTCCCTTGGAATCAAAAATACAAAACCAGAACATACACTATATGTTCCATTTGTGTTCTGCAAGTGTCTTGGCCATATGGTGATGTCAGCGGGCAGGAACTGCTTCCCTTTGCGGTGTATCGAGCGCGTGCCTCTACGGTGTATCGAGCGCGTGAGCCCGGCAGGGATCGCTCGGGACCATAGCGCTGATGCCGTTGGGGCGCAGGTTCGGCCGGAAAGGCGGCCGGGCGCATCGGACGGCTAGCCCACCGCATTGCCGGTCGCGGATCAGGTCACCGCATCACGTTCCGGCGTAATAGTTGCGCAATCGCTTGAAGCTCATGGAAATATGCGCGCGGCGCATGTGGCCGACCGCTTCGATGTCGCCGATGTCAACGGCGGCGAGCACTTCGGTTATCTCGCGTGAGAAGATCGCTGCTTCCTCGGCCATGTCCATGTGCGAGATGGATTTCAGCCAGATCCGAGCGGTCTGATAGTAGAGACGCTCGGAAATCTCGCGCAAGGGTTCGTTGCCGCAAAGCCTCATCAGGACATGGAAAAAGTCCATGTTGAGCTGGGCAAAGCGGCGCGGGTCTGGATTATTCACGAGGTCGCTGCCGCTTTCCTGGAGGTCGCGGAAGAGAGCGATTGTCTCGGCATCGGGCGAAACCGGCTCGAGCTTGCCGAGAAGTTCGGCGAGCTCCATGCGCAGATGATAGACCTGCGCCAGGGCCTCGATATCCACGTCGGTGACGATCGTGCCGACGCCCTGGACCGATTTCAGCAGGCCCTCGGATTCCAGCCATCCAAGCACGCGGCGCAGAGGCGTGCGGCTTATTCCGAACTCCGCGGCAAGCGCTTCCTCGCTCAGCTTGGTGCCGGGCGGATAGTCGAGGAGGCTGATGCGGTTGCGCAGCGTGCCATAGAGCAGAGCGAAGCGCTCGCGCGCCGCGCTGCCCTGCGCATCCTCGCGGACATCCGGTTTCGAGTGGCCGGTCATCGGCGCGCCTGTCCGGTCAGCTTGCCTTCGAGACCGGTCAGCATATCGATACAGGCCTGCAACTGTTTAATGCTGATGAATTCGTCGGGCTTGTGAGCCTGGGCGATGGAGCCGGGGCCGCAAACCACGGTCGAAATGCCGAGCGACTGGAAAAGGCCGGCCTCGGTGCCGAAGGATACGACATCCGCGGTATTTGCCCCGGTCAATTCGGCGACGATGGCGCGCGCCTCGCTCTCGCTGGCTGGTTCAAGCCCCTCGACCTCACCAATGATCTGGGTGCGAATGCCGGCGGCGGGCGAGACCGCGCGCATGGCGGGGATGAGCACTTCCTCGCAATAGGCGCCAATGCGGCGCTTGACGTGATCGGCATCGGACTTGCGGACGGGGCGCATCTCCCATTCCACCGCGCAATGGCCGGCGATGACGTTGCGGGCCGAACCACCCTCGATACGGCCGACCTGCAGTGTCGTCCATGGCGGATCGAAGGGACTGTGCGCCGGCGCCATGGTCTTCAGTTCCGCGCCGAGCTCCATCAGTCGGGTCACATAGCGGACGGCATATTCAATGGCGTTGACGCCGGCATCCGGAAGCGAGCCATGACCTTCCAGCCCGGTGAACTCGGTCGTGTATTCGTAACAGCCCTTGTGGCCCTCGATGATCCGCATTTCGGTCGGTTCGCCGATGATGGCGACCGAGGGACGCATCTCCATGCGCTCAAGTTCCTCGACCAGTTGCCGCGCGCCAAGGCATCCGACCTCCTCGTCGAACGTGAAGGCGAAATGGACAGGTCGGGTGAGGTCGAGACCGGCATAGCGGGGCGCCATGGCCAAGGCAGCGGCGATGAAACCTTTCATGTCGCAGGCGCCGCGGCCGTACAGCAGGCCGTCCGCTTCGCGCATGACGAAGGGATCGGACCGCCATTCGCTTTCGTCGACCGGGACGACGTCCGTGTGGCCGGACAGAACGATGCCGCCGTCGCGATCAGGCCCGATGGTGGCGAAGAGGTTGGCCTTGCGGCCGGTTTCGTCGCGCATGATCGAAATTCGGGCGCCGCAACCGGCAAGCCGGTCTGCCGCGTAGGAGATCAGGTCGAGATTGCTATCGGCCGAGACCGTCGGAAATGCGATCAGGTCGGCAAGAAGCGCACGCGTGTCGTCGATCAGCGCCATGCCGTTAATCCTTGACGAACATCTTGCGCGGCCGGTTGCACAGGCATTCCGCCGGACCGCTCTCGCGAATCAGGATACTTTCCGTGATCTCCATGCCCCAGTCCTTCATCCACAGTCCCGGCATGAAATGGAAGGTCATGCCGGGTTGAAGGACGGTGTTGTCGCCGGGCCGGATCGATATGGTCCGCTCGCCCCAATCCGGCGGGTAGGAGAGCCCGATCGGATAACCGGCACGCGCCCCGCGCTCGATGCCCGCGCGCTCGAGCGGAACGGCGAGCGCAGCATAGATGTCGGCGGCCACGTTTCCCGCCCGCGCGGCCTCAAGGCCGGCTTCGAGCCCTTCCACCAGCGCCTTTTCAGCCTCCACCAGGAACGCAGGCGGCTTGCCGAGGAATACCGTCCGGCAGAACGGCGCATGATAACGGCGGTAGCAGCCAGAGATTTCGAAAAACGTCGCCATGTCGGGCTGGAGCGCACGCCCGTCCCAGGTCAGGTGCGGCGCGGCCGCATCGGACCCCGACGGCAGCAGCGGCACGATCGCCGGATAGTCGCCCCACTCGCTGCCAGCGCCGCGGACCGCCATGGCGTAGATCTCGCCCACGAGATCGTTCTTTTTCAGGCCGGGTTCCGCCCGCTCCACGACATGGTCGATGATGGCTTCCGATATCCGCGCCGCCTTGCGCATGAACGCGATCTCTTCATCGCTCTTGATACCGCGCTGCCAGTTGACAAGCGCCGTGGCGTCGACCAGTTCCGCGTCCGGCAGTTCTTCGCTCAAGGTGAGATAGGCCTTGGCGGAGAAGTAGTAGTTCTCCAGTTCCAGCCCGATGCGCTTGTTGGCGTATCCCTTGTCGCGGATCAGGGCGGCGAGCGTCTGCATGGGATGGCGCTCGGTGGACTGCACATAGTGATCTTCGTAGGGAACCACGTTGGCGTCATCCATCCAGACCGTGCGCACCGCGCCATTGGCATCCTGGCCACGGCCCCACCAGACCGGGTCCTCGTCGTGGAAAACCAGCACGCCCTGGTGCACATAGAACGACCAGCCGTCGTAGCCGGTAAGCCACGCCATGTTCGACGGATCCTCGACGAACAGCACATCGATGCCGCTCGCGTCCATCGCGGCCCTGACTTTCGCCAGCCGGCGGGCATATTCCTCTGCACTGAAGGGCAGGTTGAGCGCGGTCATGGTTCCTCCAGAAATCGGTCAATCCGATGGATTCGTGTTGCCTGTACACCCGTTACCTGTACACATGTAAGTGGATTTTTTCATCGCGGAAAGCGAATATTGCGGATATCGCATTACCGTTCGCACTCATCGCGTGATGTTGTGTACATCAAGACAAAATGGCTGAAACCCCGCCGCCGGGAAAATGCAAAAATCGATCATGAGACAGGTATTCGAACCGACCCTGGGTGATGTCCTCGCCGCACGAAATGCGATTGCCGGCACCGCCGCACGAACGCCGCTTGCGCCTTCGCCGCACATGACGCGCGTCGCGGGACGGGATTTCCTGTTGAAGCTCGAGATCGTCCAGCCGATCGGCGCTTTCAAGATCCGCGGCGCGGCCAACGCTGTCTTCAACCTTGCGCCCGATGTCGGCGGGGTGACATGCTGCTCGACGGGAAATCACGGGCGCGGCGTCGCCTTTGCCGCTGCTGCCAGGGGGATCAGGGCGGTGGTCTGCATGTCGTCGCTTGTGCCGCAGGCCAAGGTCGACGGTATCCGGGCGCTTGGCGGGGAAGTCAGGATCATCGGAAAAAGCCAGGACGATGCGCTCGCCGAAAGTAGGCGGCTTTGCGCCGAGGAAGGATTGGTCGAGATATCGCCCTTCGACGATCCACTGGTGATAGCGGGGCAGGGCACGATCGGGCTGGAGATCCTGGAGGAAAGGCCGGACATCGCCACGATCCTCGTCCCGCTTTCAGGCGGTGGACTTGCGGCGGGCGTCGCGCTCGCTGCAAAGGCGATCAATCCGGCGGTCCGTGTCGTCGGAGTATCCATGGACCGTGGCGCGGCAATGAAGGCGTCGATCGATGCCGGCCATCCCGTCGCGATCGAGGAAGTGGCCAGCCTCGCGGATTCGCTTGGCGGCGGCATCGGGCTCGACAACAGGCTCACGTTCCGGCTTTGCCGCGATCTCCTCGACGGCATCGTGCTGGTGAGCGAGGAAGAGATCTACGAGGCCATGCAGACACTCTATTACGAGGACCGGCTGGTGGCCGAAGGGGCAAGCGTTGTCGGCATTGCCGCGGTCCAGGCCGGCAAGCTGACCGATTTGGACGATGGACCGGTCGCAACCATCATTACCGGTCGCAATGTCGACATGAGCGCGTTCACGCGCGTCGTTTCGGGCGGGGATGTCGTTCTCGGCGACCTGACGGTGAAAGGAAAAGCCCATGGCGCGTGACATCCTGATCGTCACCGAGGCAGAACTGCGCAAGACCGTCGCACTTGGCGCGGATGTCATCGACACCGTCGAAAAGGCCTTCGTCGCGCTCGCATCGGGCAGCGTGGTGATGCCGCCGGTCCTTTCGATGGCCATTCCCGAGGCCAATGGCGAGGTCGACGTCAAGACCGCCTTTATCACGGGCTTCGAAGGCTTCGCCATCAAGGTGAGCCCCGGCTTCTTCGACAATCCGGGAATTGGCCTTCCGAGCCTCAACGGTCTGATGATCCTGTTTTCGGCAAAAACCGGACTGGTCGAGGCGCTGTTCCTCGACAATGGCTATCTGACCGATATCCGTACCGCCGCCGCGGGTGCGGTCGCCGCCGGGCATATGGCGCCGGAAACGGTCGAGACTGCCGGCGTGATGGGGACCGGCGTTCAGGCACGGCTGCAGATCGAGGCCGCATATCTCGAACGGCCCTTCCGACGCGTGCTTGTCTGGGGGCGTGACATGGCCAAGGCCAAGACCTGCGCCGCCGACATCGCCAGGATTCTCGGCGTGGAAGCGCATGCGGAAACCGATCCGGCGCGCCTCGTTGCGCAAAGCCAGCTTGTCGTCACCACGACGCCGGCGTGCGAACCGATCCTGAAAGCGGAATGGCTGCATCCGGGGCTCCACATCACTGCCATGGGCTCGGACCAGGGCGAAAAGAACGAGATCGATCCGGCAGTACTCGTCGCGGCCGACACCTATGTCTGCGACCGTGTCAGCCAATGCAAGAAACTGGGCGAATTGCGTTCGGCGATAGCCGCCGGCCTGTGGGATCGCGAGCTTCCGCCTGAACTTGGTGCCGTGGCAAGCGGCGCAGTCGCGGCGCGGAGGAGTGATGCGGACATCACCGTCTGCGATCTCACCGGAACGGGCGCGCAGGACACCGCAATCGCGACGTATGCCCTTGCAGCGTGCCACAAGGCCGGATTAGGTACGGCCTTCACCTCCTAGAGCGTCCTGCCATGCCCAAACTCGACAGTTTCGACCTTGCGATCCTGCAGACGCTGCAGGAAAACGGCCGCATGACCAAGGTGGCACTTGCCGAGGCCGTACATCTTTCGCCGAGCCCCTGCCTGGAACGGCTGAAGAAGCTGGAGAAAGCGGGTTATATCACCGGTTACCGGGCGATGGTGAACCTGCGCAAGATCGCTCCGGTTACCCAAGTCTATGTCGAGGTCACGCTGACCAATCATCAGGCAGCCGACTTCCGCCGCTTCGAGGCGGCGATCATGGACATTCCCGAGATCGTCGAATGTGCAGCGACCGGAGGCGGTGTCGATTACATGCTGAAACTGGTGGTGCGCGACGTTGACGCCTACCAGCGGCTGATGGACCGGCTGCTGGATGCCGGAATCGGGATTGACCGCTATTTCGGCTACATCGTCACCAAGCCGGTCAAGTCGGGATCTCCCGACCTGTCGCTGTTGCTCGACGGGCAGTAGGATCAGCGTTTTTCACTGCGAAACACCGCAAATCAGAATTTTTCCGCAAGCGCGCGCGCAGAACTCGGGATTTTTCCGCCCCGCTGCCCGGCTAGAATCGCGGCAATGAAACAAGTCGGCGGCTTTCCATCGGAGGCTGGTCGATACGGAGGTGCAGATGATCGAGCATACCGACGTGCATAAGCCGGCGATGCCGTTTGCCCGCTTGAAAGACCCCAAACTGTTCCGCGAATTCAGTTACGTGGGCGGCGCATGGACCGCTGGCGCCGACGGCGCGGCCATTGACGTCACCGATCCGGCAAGCGGTGAACATCTGGGCCGCGCGGCCGCATTGTCGGCCGAGCAAAGCCGGGCCGCGGTGGATACGGCCCACGCCGCCTTTCCCGCCTGGGCCGGGTTGCTGCCGCAGGAACGGTCGGTGATCCTGCGCCGCTGGTTCGATCTTCTCCTTGCCCACAAGCAGGATCTCGCGCTGATCATGACGATGGAACAGGGCAAACCGATCAGCGAAGCGCTGGGCGAGATCGACTATGGCGCGTCCTTCGTCGAGTTCTATGCCGAGGAATCCAAGCGGCCAAACATCGAGAGCGTGACCTCACACCTGGCCGATGCCGAAGTGGAGGTATGGTTGGAACCGGTCGGCGTAGCGGCATTGATCACGCCATGGAACTTTCCCAACGCCATGATCACCCGCAAGGCGGCGGCCGCGCTTGCTGCCGGCTGTACGGTCGTCATCCATCCCTCGCACGAGACGCCATGGTCGGCCACCGCGCTGGCCGAGCTCGCCGAGCGCGCCGGATTTCCGCCCGGTGTCTTCAATATCGTGACCGGCCGCGCCTCAACAATCGTCCCGCCATGGACCGCCGACCCCAGGGTGCGCGCGCTCTCCTTCACCGGTTCGACCGCGATCGGCAAGCTGCTCTACCGCCAGTCGGCGGAGACCGTGAAGCGCATCGTCATGGAACTTGGCGGCCATGCGCCTTTCCTGCTGTTTGCCGACGCGGACATGGGACAGGCGGTGGACGAGGCGATCAAGGCGAAATTCGCGACCTCCGGCCAGGACTGCCTTGGCGCCAACCGGTTTCTCGTGGAACGACCGGTTTATGCGGAATTCTGCCGGCTGTTTGCCGAACGGGCGCAGGCGCTGACAGTCGGGGCAGGGCTCGACGATCCTGATATCGGCCCGCTGATGAACGAAAAGGCCGTCGCGAAGCAGGAAGAGCACGTCACCGATGCGCTTGAAAGAGGTGCGCGACTGCTTGCTGGCGGCAAGCGGCATGCGAAGGGGCCACTGTTCTTCGAGCCGACGGTGCTGGCGGACGTACCGGACGACGCCCTTATCATGCGTGAGGAGACCTTTGGCCCGGTTGCGGCAATCGCACCCTTCGATACCGAGGAGGAGGCGCTGCAGCGCGCCAACGACACCGAATACGGCCTCGTCGCCTATCTCCACACGCTCGATCCGCGGCGCATCTACCGCGCAAGCCGCGCCTTGCAATATGGCATGGTGGCTGTAAACCGGACCAAGGTGACCGGCGCGCCCATCCCCTTCGGCGGCATGAAGCAGTCAGGTCTGGGCCGTGAAGGCGCGCGTCTCGGCATGGAAGAATTCATGGACGTCAAATATGTCTGCCGTGACTGGGCATGACAGGCGAAAAGCAAGCAAAAAAGGAAAACGACATGCTCAAGAACGACCAGCTCGACCAGTGGGACCGCGAAAACTTCTTCCATCCCTCGACCCATCTTGCCCAGCACGCGCGCGGGGAAAGCGCGAACAGGATCGTCACCGGCGGTTCCGGCGTCTATATCGACGACCGCGATGGCAACCATCTGCTGGACGCCTTTGCCGGGCTCTATTGCGTCAATGTCGGTTATGGCCGTCCTGAGATCGCCGAGGCCATCTCCAAACAGGCAAAGGAACTGGCCTACTACCACGCCTATGTCGGCCACGGCACGGAGGCCTCGATCACCCTTGCCAGGATGGTCGTCGAGCGAGCGCCGAAGAACATGTCGAAGGTCTATTTCGGCCTCGGCGGCTCGGATGCCAACGAGACCAATATCAAGCTCGTCTGGTACTACAACAATATCCTCGGACGGCCGGAAAAGAAGAAGATCATATCGCGCTGGCGCGGCTATCACGGCTCCGGCCTGATGACCGGTTCGCTGACCGGGCTCGATCTGTTCCACAAGAAGTTCGATCTGCCGCTTTCCCAGGTGATCCACACCGAAGCGCCCTATTACTACCGCCGGCCGGACGCCGCGATGAGCGAGGAACAGTTCAGCGCCCACCTGGCGGGCGAGCTTGAGGCGCTGATCGAACGGGAAGGCGCCGATACCATCGCCGCCTTCATCGGCGAACCGGTGCTGGGCACGGGCGGCATCGTGCCGCCACCCGCCGGATACTGGGACGCAATCCAGAAAGTGCTGAAGAAGCACGATATCCTTCTGATCGCCGACGAGGTCGTGACCGGTTTCGGGCGGCTCGGAACGATGTTCGGTTCCGACCACTACGGCATCGAAGCCGATATCATCACCATCGCCAAGGGCCTCACCTCCGCCTATGCGCCATTGTCAGGCTCCATCATTTCGAACAAGGTCTGGAAAGTGCTGGAACAGGGCACCGACGAGTTCGGCGCGATCGGCCATGGCTGGACCTATTCCGCGCATCCGATCGGGGCAGCGGCCGGCGTCGCGAACCTCAAGCTGATCGACGAACTGGGGCTGGTGAAGAACGCAGGCGAGACCGGCGCCTACCTGAACAGGACGATGACCGAGGCGCTGGCCGACCATCCCCATGTCGGCGACGTGCGCGGCGAAGGCATGCTGTGCGCGGTCGAGTTCGTCGCCGATCGCGACGGGCGGACTGCCTTCGATCCGGCGAAGAAGATCGGCCCGGCCATGGCGGCCGCCATGCTGAAGCGCGGCGTCATCGCCCGCGCCATGCCGCAGGGCGACATTCTCGGCTTCGCGCCGCCGCTGTGCCTCAGCCGCTCGGAAGCCGATACGGTCGTGTCGGCGACGAAGGACGCGGTCGACGAAGTGTTCGCGTCCTAACGGAAATCAATCGGTCCGCCGCCGGCGAGTACGGTGTGCGGACCGCGGTTCCGATCTTGCAGGAACGGGGATTCCTCGGCGGTCAGTCTGTAGCAATATCGCGCACAAGCAGGACATCGATGGGTGCGCCGATTTCGGCTGGCGGCGCGAAGGGCGGGCGGATCGCCAGGCAATTGGCATCGGCCAGCGTCTTGAGCATCGAGGAGTCCTGGCGCGCGAATGGCGTCACAGTCAGTTCGCCGCCTACAATCCGGCATACGGCGCGCAGGTAGTCCTGGCGCTGGTCGTTTTCGCCCAGCGCGACGGCGAGCCTGCCACGGCGCATGTCGGGACGGTGGGCGCGGCCCGACAGCCTTGCCAGCAGCGGCTTCAGGAAGAGATGCGAGCAGACCAGGCTCGACACCGGATTGCCCGGCAGGCCGAGCACATGGCAAGCGCCGAAGCGGCCGACCATCAACGGCTTGCCGGGGCGCATGGCAATCTTCCAGAAATCGAGCGTCATGCCGGCTTCCGTCAGGACGTCCTGGACGAGGTCGTGATCGCCCACTGAAGCGCCGCCAAGCGTGACAATGATATCCGCCGGGATGGCCAATGCAGTCTCGATTGCCGAACGGATAGCCGCCGGATCGTCGGGCGCGATGCCGAGGTCGACGACATCCGCGCCGGCCTGGCGCACGATGGCGGCAACGCCATAGCTGTTCGACGCAATGATTTGATCCGGCCCGGGCTCGCTCCCGGGCACCACCAGTTCGTCGCCCGTGGCGAGGATCGCCACCCGAGGCCGGCGGACGACAGGCAGCGTGGTGTGGTTTGCCGCGGCCGCCAGCGACAGGGCAGCCGCGTCCAATTCACGTCCGGCCTCGAGAACGGCATCGCCAAGCGTGAAATCGAGTCCTGCCGGGCGCACATGACGTCCCTTGGTTTCGCTGGCCAGCGCCTCGATGCGGTCCTGGCTCAGCACGCGCGTATCTTCCTGGATCAGGATCGTGTCGGCACCTTGGGGAACCGGCGCGCCGGTGAATATCCGTACACATTCCCCGGCACCGACCGTGCCGGAAAAACCGTGGCCGGCGGGGGCGATGCCGATGACCCTGAGTTGCGCCGGAATGTTGGCGATGTCGGCGGCGCGCACTGCGTATCCGTCCATGGCCGAAGCAGGAAAAGGGGGCTGCGTGCGCAGCGCCTTCACGGCTTTCGCCAGAACACGGCCGGCCGCTTCGTCCAGCCCGACGTCCTCCGCGCCCAGCGTCTGCGCGCTCTTCAAGAGGCGTTGCAGGGCTTCCTCGACCGGCAGCAATGCCACGGCGTTCAGGCCTCCGCCCGCCAGGTGCCCGACTTGCCGCCCGTCTTCTCGATCAGGCGGATGCCGGTCAGGACCATTGCCTTGTCGACTGCCTTTGCCATGTCATAGATTGTCAGGCAGGCGACGGATGCCGCAGTCAGCGCTTCCATCTCGACACCGGTCTTGCCGGTAACGCGTGCGGTTGCGCGGACGCGCAGTCCGGGAAGGCTTTCGTCCGGTTCGATATCGACGGCGACCTTGGTCAGCAGCAACGGGTGGCAGAGCGGGATCAGTTCGTGGGTCCTTTTCGCTGCCATGATGCCCGCGATGCGCGCGGTCCCGATCACATCGCCCTTCCTGGCATTGCCTTCGAGGATCATGGCAAGCGTGGCCGGTTGCATCACCACGGCGCCTTCGGCAATTGCGACACGCTCGCTATCGGCTTTTGCGCCGACATCGACCATGTTGGCCTTGCCCGAAGCGTCGATGTGGGAAAGCACAGGTTTTTCCGCCATGGTCTATTCCGCCGCGTTTGCCGGGGCTCGCGAGCCTTCGAGCAGGAACCGGGTTGCCGCCGCCACGTCCGCCTGGCGCATCAGGCTTTCGCCGACCAGAAAGGTCGTGATGTTGTGCGCCGCGAGCCTGCGGCAATCTTCATGGGTAAAGATCCCGCTTTCGCCAACCAGCAGACGGTCGTCCGGCACCATAGCGGCCAGCCGTTCCGACGTCGCAAGATCGACATTGAACGTCCTCAGGTTGCGGTTGTTGATGCCGACCAGGCGCGATTGCAGCGTCAGCGCGCGCTCCATCTCCGCTTCGTCGTGAACCTCGATGAGCGCGTCCATGCCCAGCGAAAAAGCGGTTTCCTCGAGCGCACGCGCCTCGTCGTCGCCAAGGCTTGCCATGATGATGAGGATGGCGTCGGCGCCCCAGCTTCTGGCCTCCTGGACCTGGTAGGGTTCGAACATGAAGTCCTTGCGCAGCGCCGGCAGGTCGCAGGCGGCGCGGGCGGCGGTCAGGAATTCAGGCGCGCCCTGGAAGGAGGGCCGGTCGGTCAGCACCGAGAGACAGGTCGCCCCGCCTTCGGCATAGGCCCTGGCGAGGGCGGGCGGGTCGAAGTCGGCACGGATCAGGCCCTTGGACGGGCTGGCCTTCTTGATCTCGGCGATCAGGCCGAATTGTCCCTTTGCCTTCCGGCCTTCCAGCGCGGCGAGGAATCCGCGCGGGGCCGGCTGGTCCTTGGCCCGCGCCACGATTTCACTCATTGGCACGGCGACTTTCGCCGCCGCGATCTCCTCGCGCTTGTAGGCTTCGATCTTCTTCAGGATATCGGCCATCAATCCCTACCGGCGTTGGAAACCGCCACGAGGCGTTCAAGCGCCGCAAATGCGCGGCCTTCGTCGAGCGAAGCTTCTGCCAGCTTCACGCCGTCGACAAGATTGCCGGCCTCGCCGGCAACGATCAGCGAGGCAGCGGCATTGAGCAATGCGATATCGCGGAAAGCGTTCTTCTCCCCGGAAAGGACCGCCCGCAGCGCCTCGGCATTGTGCGCGGCATCGCCGCCCTTGAGATCGGCCATGTCCGCGCGGGGCAGGCCGGCGTCCTCCGGCGTGATCTCGAAAGTCCTGATCTCGCCATCCTCGAGCGCCGCCACCTTCGTCGTGCCAGCCGTCGTCATTTCGTCGAGCCCGTCGCCGTGGACCACCCAGACGTTTTCAGAGCCGAGTTCCTTCATGACATGAGCGATCGGTTCCACCCACTGCGGCGAAAAGACCCCGATGAGCTGCCGCCTGACGCCAGCAGGGTTTGACAGGGGGCCGAGCAGGTTGAAGATCGTACGCGTGCCGAGTTCCACCCGGGTGGGGCCGACATGGCGCATGGCAGAATGATGCATGGGCGCAAACATGAAGCCCAGGCCTGCCTCGCGGATGCAACGCGCGATCATGCCGGCGCCGATCTCGATATTCACGCCCAGCGCGGCAAGCGTATCGGCAGCGCCCGATTTCGACGACAGGGCGCGGTTGCCGTGCTTGGCGACCGGAACGCCGCAACCGGCGACGATGAAGGCGGTACAGGTGGAGACGTTGTAGGAGCCCGACGCATCGCCGCCGGTTCCCACGATGTCGATGGCATCTTCCGGTGCCTCGACCGGCAGCATCTTGGCGCGCATGGTGCTGACCGCGCCCTTGATCTCGTCCACGGTTTCGCCGCGGACGCGGAGCGCCATCAGGAAGGCCCCGATTTGGCTTGGGGTCGCGTCGCCCGACATGATGATGTCAAAGGCTTCCCTTGCCTCGCCGAAGTCGAGCGAACTGCCGTCCGCGACCTTGGCTATGGCTTTCTTCAGTTCGCTCATGCTGTCACCGCCCGCCGCCGTGTCTCCGTGTCCCGTCGCGTTATGTAGGAACTGCGCCCCGATCTCAAAAACTGAGTGCGCGTTGCAGTGCCGCGCGATCCATCGTCACGCCATACTGCTTTTGCAGTTTTCCGACGAGTTGGTCCAGCAAATCATCGGAGAAGGCGCTGGTGAGCGCGGTGCGTTCCTGTTCCGCAATGGCCTCTGCGCTCGCACCTGCCGGTTCGAAGACTTCGGTGACCTTGAAAATGATCTGCGACTGGCCCGAGGGTCCGGGAAAAAGGCCGGTCTTGCCTTCGGTTACCGCGAAGGCCGCATTCACGCCGGCACTGCCGAGGTCCGCATCGTCCGCGCCGCGCTTGGCGCCGCGCTTGATCTGCTTTTCCAGACCGAGTTCTGCCGCGATATCGTCGAGCGTCGCACCGTCGGCCACACGCTTTTCCAGTTCGCCGGCCTTGGTGGCCAGGCGATCTTCCGCCTCGTGCTTTCTCCAGTCTTCGATCACCCTGGCGCGGACTTCATCCAGCGAACGGTCGCGCGCGGCGATGACGTCGAGAACCTCATACCAGAGGAACCCCGATCGACCGATATTGATCGCCGGGTTCTCCGCCCGGGGTGTCGCCTCGAAGGCGCCCCTCAGCAGTGCGGCCGATTCAGGGATATCCTTGAGGATCGTCCCGTCGGGAGCCTGCCCAAAGCGATCCACGGCGTCGATCACTTCCATCCCGATCTTGAGCTTCGCGGCCGCTTCGGCCATGGTCGCGCCGCCGGCCCGCGTGTCATCATAGGTGTCGTGGACGTCGAGCAGGACGCGATTGGCCTCGACCAACGCCAGTTCCCTGCGAATTTCCGGGGCAGCCTCTTCCAGCGGACGCACGATCTCGGGATTGATCTCGGTGACCCTGAGAATGACGGCGCCGAACGCACCCTTAACGATTCCGCTGACCTCGTTGAGGCCGAGCGCGAATGCCGCATCGGCAATGGCCGGATCCGGTATATCGGCTTTCTGCACCGTTCCAAGATCGGTATCGGCAGCCGACTTGCCCTCGGCCTCGGCAAGTTCGTCGAAGGTCGTGCCCGCGCGCAGCCTGTCGAGCGCGTTCCTGGCGGCCTCGTCGCTCCTGTACACGATCTGCTGGACCTTGCGGGTTTCCGGCGTCGTGAACTTCGCGATGTTCCCTTCATAGTCCTTGCGCACCTGTTCGTCAGTAATCACCGACGGATCGGCAATCGCTTCAGGATCAAGGACGAGATAGGCAATCTTGCGGTATTCCGGCGCCGCATAGGCGGCCTTGTTCTCTTCGAAATAGGCCTTGAGAACCTCGTCCGACGGAGATTCGATGGGCTCTACACTCGATACCGGCACCTTCACGAACTCCACCGTGCGGTCTTCGCCGCGGTAAAGCGCCAGGGCCTTGAGAAAGGTATCGGGGATCGCCACGCCGTCGGAAACCGCCTCGACGATCTGCTGACGCACGGCAACCTGCTCGCGGTTCTTAAGATAGTCCTGGGGGCGCATGCCGACATTGCGCAAAACGGCGTCGAAGGTGCGGCGGTCGAACCGGCCATCCGGGCCGCGAAACGCCGGGTCCTCTGTGGTCAGCGCGGCGAGACGGTCCTTGGAAAGCCCCAGGCGCATCTCGCGGGCCTGCTCGTCGAGAACCGCGCCGGCAACAAGCTGCGCCATGACCTGGCTGTCGACACCGGCAGCCTGCGCCTGCTCGCGCGTGATCTGCTGACCCGTCCGCTGACTTAGGACACGCAATTGCCGGTCATAGGCCAGCCGGAACTCGACAACGTCGACGGTGGTTTCGCCGGCGGTCACGACCGAGTCTGAATTGAAGCCTTCAACCAGGCGGCCGGATATGCCCCAAACGGCGAAACTGGCCACGAGAAGAACCAGCAGCGCCTTGACGGCCCATGAACCGGCTGCATTGCGGAGAGAATTCAGCATTCCAAATCCTGTCTTGTTGCGCGTCCGTGATGCAAGCTGCACCCCATAGCCCGCGGGATGGATGGGCAGCCTGGTGCCGGCGAAGCCCGGACTTCATGACCAAAGCCGGTTGTCCGCACGGCAATTGTTGCGTTTCTCGTGAGGCAAATAGCCTCGATAAGCCCTGCTGTCGATTGCTTTATAAACGGATTCCGTCCATCAGATGGCGAAATCGACGCAAAGACGAAACAAGGGAGCTATCAAGGGATGACACCGGGTATTCGGCCGCTCGTCGCGGGAAACTGGAAGATGAACGGAACGGCGAAGAGCCTGATCGATTTGCAGGGCATCGCCAAGGGATACTCCTCCGGCCTGGAAGCGCAATGCGATGCGCTGATATGCGTCCCCGCAACATTGTTGTCTCGGGCTTCCGAAATCGCCGCGAGCACTGACGTCAGGACCGGCGGACAGGACTGCCACCCCAGCGAGTCCGGCGCCCACACAGGCGACATTTCCGCCGAGATGATCAGGGACGCCGGCGGAACTTTCGTCATCGTTGGACATTCCGAGCGCCGGACCGACCACGGTGAAGGCGATGCGCTCGTCCACGCGAAGGCCGAAGCCGGCTGGCGCGCCGGTCTCGTGTCGATCATCTGCATCGGCGAGACGGAGGCACAGCGCAAGGCCGGCGAGACGCTCAGGGTGCTCGAACGCCAGATCGACGGATCGGTACCGGCTGGGGCAAAAGCGACAAACACCATCGTCGCCTATGAACCGGTCTGGGCGATCGGCACCGGCCTGACGCCGACGGCCGATGACGTCGCCGAGGCCCATGCCCATATCCGCAAGTGCCTTGCGGAAAAAATCGGCGACGAAGCCCGGACCATGCGCATACTCTATGGCGGGTCCGTCAAGCCGTCCAATGCCACCGAGCTGCTTGCGGTCGCCAATGTCGACGGCGCGCTTGTCGGCGGTGCCAGCCTGAAGGCAGCCGATTTCCTCGCCATCGCCGAGGCCTATCTGTCCATCTGAGCTTGCGGGCCGGACCGGCCGCTTCCATATAGGACGGAAGCGGGCGGTAACGGCTCTTGGAAAAATCACCGATCCCGTGTAAGGAGCCGCGAGCGCGCGGCCGATCCTGGCGGCGTGCCCCGCCGAAATGCTGGAATTTGTCGCCATGGAAACCGTTGTCATCGTCATTCATCTCATCGTCGTGCTCGCGCTTGTGGGCGTGGTGCTGTTGCAGCGCTCCGAGGGCGGTGGTCTGGGAATTGGCGGGGGATCGGGTTTCATGACCGCTCGCGGCGCGGCGAACGCGCTGACCCGCACGACCGCCATCCTGGCGGCGGCGTTCTTCGCGACCTCGCTTGGCTTGTCGCTCATCGCCCGCTACGGCGAGCAGCCGACCGACATCCTCGACCGTGTCTCGACCCAACCAGCGAGCCAGCAGGGCGGGTTGCTCGACCAGCTCGGCGGCGGCGTGTCCGGCGACAAGCCGGTTGATACCGGTGCTCCGGCGGGAAGCGATGCGGCTCCGCAGCAGCCTGCCGTGCCAGTTTCGCCGGTGCCCAGCGGCCAGTAATCTACGGCGAACAGAGGACGTGAAAGGGCAGGCCTCGGCCTGCTTTTTTTATTGAAATTCTTTGCGCAACTCCCGAGCAGACGGCTTGCGGGATTCCAGCGATTGAAATATTTCCGGCCTGAATAACGGTGTCGGCGCCGGGACCAGCCCCGACGGCGCACCGGCAACCACAGGACAATCGAGATGAAATCGCGCAGCCTTGCCGCTACGCTCGCAGTGCTGATTGCCTCCAGCACGCCCGCTCTTGCCGAATTCAACTGGAGTCTTTTCAAGCGCGACAGCTTTTCCTCGCTCAACAATTCGCCCGAAAACGCACTGCGCGCCTCCCGAAAGGGCAAGGCGGGCAACAACGCCGCCGCCGTGGAGGAGCTGGCCAAGCCGGAACCGGAACTGGTCAAGCCCGCGTCCCACTACCTGTCCAAGTGGGCGCCCAAATCCGTGCCATTCAACGGATACAGGCGCGGCACGATCGTGATCGATACGAAGGAGCGCTATCTCTATTTCGTCGAGTCCGCGTTTTCGGCGCGGCGCTACAGGGTGGCCGTCGGCCGCGAGGGCCTGCTTTTCACCGGTCACGCAAAAGTGGGCGACATGCAGGAATGGCCGCGCTGGGTCCCGACAGCCGAGATGATCCAGCGTGATCCGAAAAAATATGCAAGATACGAGGACGGAATGGACGGCGGACCGGCCAATCCGCTCGGCGCGCGCGCCATCTACCTCTACCAGGGCAAGACGGATACCCATATCCGTATCCACGGCACCAATGCACCCGAGACGATCGGTACCGCCTCGTCGAATGGTTGTTTCCGCATGCTCAACGAGCATGTGATGGAAATCTACGACAGGGTAAAGATGGGCGCTGAGGTGGTCGTTCTCTGAAAAGGTCGCCAGCAGCCGCATTCCCAGCGGAACATTCAGGATCAGCCGAGCGCGTCGGCCAGCAGTTTCAGCGCGTAGTCGGTGGCGGTGGATCGCACATCCGCCCGTCCCGGACCGGGAAACAGGCGCTTTTCGGAACGCAGCTCTCCTTCGGCGGTCGCGACAGCGAACCAGACCAGGCCGACGGGCTTTCCCGGCGTCGCGCCGCCGGGTCCGGCTATTCCGGTGACCGAGACCGCGAGCGCCGCCCGCGAACGCTTGAGCGCTCCGGCCGCCATTTCCAGCGCTGTCTCGGCGCTGACGGCGCCATGGGCGTCAAGCGTCGAGCGCTGAACGCCCAGCATGTCCATCTTGGCTTCGTTCGAGTATGTCACGAAACCGCGGTCGAACACGTCGGATGATCCGGCGATGTCGGTCAGGCGGGTAGCAATCATCCCCCCGGTGCAGCTTTCGGCGGTGGCGATCATGACGCCTCGCACCCGCGCGCGGTCGATAATCTGTTCGGAAAGGGACGGTTCGCTCATTCCGGCACCTCGCCTGGATAGATCACATTCGCCGTGACGATTGCCGCAATGCCTTCGCCACGGCCGACGAAACCCAGACCCTCGTTGGTCGTCGCCTTGACGGATACTCGGCCGGGCGCGATGCCAAGCATATCAGCCATGGCAGCCGTCATTGCCTCACGGTGCGGGCCGATCTTCGGCGCCTCGGCAATCAGCGTCACGTCGGCATTGGCGATTCGGCCGCCGGCTTTTCGCACAAGGCGGACGGCGTGTTCCACGAACAGGCGCGATGCCACGCCCTTCCAGCGCGGGTCGGACGGTGGGAAATGGGTGCCGATATCGCCCGCTCCGATCGTCGCGAGCAGGGCGTCAGTCAGCGCGTGCAAACCGACATCGGCATCGGAATGGCCGGCGAGCTTGCGATCGAACGGGATTTTCACTCCGCAAAGGACAACGGCGGTTCCGGCCTCGAATGCGTGGACATCGTAGCCGTTTCCGGTTCTTACATCCGGAAAGCGTCCGGAAAGCAGGGTGTCAGCCATCGCAATGTCCCTCGACCAGGTGAGCTTCACGTTTTCGGACGTTCCTTCGACAAGCCGCACGGGAATACCCGCCCATTCGGCGAGACCCGCATCGTCGGTGAACCGGGCGAGGCCCTGTGCCGCAGCCGCGCGGTGAGCAGCAAGAATCGCGGCAAACGGGAAGGCCTGGGGCGTCTGCGCCGCAAACAAGCCGTCGCGGGATACCGTTTCGACAATGACGCGGTCTGCGCCGGCGCGTTTCAGCGTGTCGGTCACGGGCATGGCGGCGGCGACGCCGTTCTCGCCGTCGAGCGCATCGATGATCCGTCCGAGCAAATCATGGCCAACGAAGGGGCGCACGCCGTCGTGGATCAGGACTTGGCCGATCCCGCACCCGGCAAGCGCCTCCAAGCCGAGGCGAACGGAATCCTGCCGGCTGGTGCCGCCCGTGACGGCAAAGACCCGATCGTCAAGCAGCGGACCCGCTGCCGCTTTCAGCAGGTCCCCATCATCGGCATGGATGACGACTGCAATTTTCCCGACACGGTCATCCTGCTTGAGGGCCTCGATCGTATGTGCAATCACCGCTTTGCCGCCGATCGAGCGGTATTGTTTCGGCCCTTGCACCGATTGACCGGCCCGTTCGCCACGACCCGCAGCGACGATGACAGCCCCGATACGGCTTCCGGTTTGCACCATGGGTTGGCTCGGCACCTGAATATCTCCCTGTCGGGTGCTGGAATAGGCGGGGCGCGGCCCGTTGGCCAGAAAAATCATGCGCCAGGGACATCCGGTCGAAATTCGCCGGTTGCACCGCAGCAAGAAAATGTCTAGTAAACAGGCAACATCAATTCCTGCATTGAATTTGTGCATGTCGGAAACATCAATCCTCGGGACACCACTCAGCGTCGGCAACGTGACACTGCCGAACAGGGTATTTCTCGCGCCGATGTCGGGCGTAACCGATCAGCCGTTCAGGCTGCGCGCTCATCGTGCCGGCGCCGGCCTGACGGTGAGCGAAATGGTGGCGAGCGGCGAACTCGCAAAAGGCCGGGCGGAATCGGAACGGCGCATTCGTCTCGCGGGCGTACCGATCCAGTCGGTGCAGATCGTCGGGCGCGAAGCAGTAGCGATGGCGGAAGCGGCGCTAATCGCCGAGGGCGCGGGTGCGGACATCATCGACATCAACATGGGTTGCCCGGCGAAAAAGGTCACCGGCGGGGCATGTGGTTCGGCGTTGATGCGCGACCCGGATCACGCCCTTCGGCTTGTTGAAGCGGTCGTCGGCGCGGTCAGGGTGCCGGTGACACTCAAGATGCGACTGGGCTGGGACGACAACTCGCTGAACGCGCCGGAAATCGCCCGCCGCGCGGAGAATGCAGGCATCCGCATGATAACTGTTCACGGACGCACGCGCTGCCAGTTCTACAAGGGCAGGGCGGACTGGCGGGCGATCCGGGCCGTGCGCGAGGCCGTCACGGTTCCGCTGGTGGCCAACGGTGATGTCGAGACAGCACAGGACGCCCGCGAAATCCTCGGTCAATCGGGCGCGGATGCGGTCATGATCGGCCGGGGCCACTACGGCAAACCCTGGCTGGCCGGTTGGATCGCGCGCGTCTCAGGTTCTGAAAGCGATGCAGGGGTGCCACTCAAAAATACTCACATATATTCCTATATTTCAGATCATTATGACGATATGCTAACGTTATATGGGAAGCAGTCTGGCACCCGCCATGCACGCAAGCATCTTGGCTGGTACCTGGACCTCCACGCGCCGGACACACCGGCTGAGTTGCGCGACGCGATCTTGACGGCCACAGAGCCCGACACCGTCATGAACCTGCTCGGCAATGCCTTCGGGCGCGACAGCGAAATTTGCACCAGGGAGCAGGCGGCATGACTGCAGCACCGCACAAATCCGTGCCCGACATCGATCCGGCGCAGGTCGTTCTCAACACGATCCGCCATCCCGTGATCATGGTCGACGCCCAGGATTTCATCACGTTCGCCAATTCCGATGCGGAATCCTTTTTCCGCTCGTCCTCCGCGATCCTCGCCCGCAACAAGCTGGCCCGCTTCGTTCCCTTCGGCAGTCCGCTGCTGGCGCTTGTCGAGCAGGTCCGCGAGCGGTCGGCTCCGGTTGCAGAGTACCGCGTCGACATTTCATCGCCCAGGCTCGGCCCGGACAAGGTCGTGGACCTTTATGTCTCGCCCGTAACCGAGATCCCCGGTTCGGTCGTCATCATGTTCCAGGAACGTTCGATGGCCGACAAGATCGACAGGCAGATGACCCATCGCGGCGCGGCACGTTCGGTTACCGGCCTTGCCGCCATGCTCGCCCATGAGATCAAGAACCCGCTGTCGGGTATCCGGGGGGCGGCGCAATTGCTGGAACTGTCCGCATCGGACGACGACCGCGCGCTGACGCGGCTGATCACCGAGGAGACCGACAGGATCGTCGCGCTCGTGGACCGCATGGAGGTGTTTTCCGACGAGAGGCCGATCGACCGCATGCCGGTCAACATTCATGTCGTGCTCGACCACGTCAAAGCGCTGGCGAGAAACGGTTTCGCGAATGGCATCAGGATCAGCGAGGAATACGACCCCTCGCTGCCGCCGGTCTATGCCAACCGCGACCAGTTGGTCCAGATCTTCCTCAACCTCGTCAAGAACGCCGCGGAGGCGATCGGCGGGTCGACCAATGGCGAAATCCGTCTTTCCACCGCATTCCGGCCGGGCATCCGCCTGTCGGTACCCGGCAGCCAGGATCGTGTTTCGCTGCCGCTGGAATTCTGCGTGCACGACAATGGCCCCGGCGTGCCGGAAGACATCGTTCCCTATATTTTCGATCCCTTCATCACCACCAAGACAAACGGATCGGGCCTCGGCCTGGCACTCGTCGCCAAGATCGTCGGCGAACATGGTGGCGTGATCGAATGCGATTCGTCGCCGCGCGGCACCACGTTCCGGGTCCTGATGCCGGCGTGGAAAGAAGACGGCGAAACCCCGGATACGGAATTCGATACTGGAGAAAATGACTGATGGCCAAAGGCACGATCCTCGTGGCGGATGACGACGCCGCCATCCGCACCGTGCTCAACCAGGCGCTGGCGCGGGCCGGACATGATGTCCGGGTCACCTCCAATGCCGCCACCCTGTGGCGCTGGATCGCCGAGGGCGAAGGCGACCTCGTCATCACCGACGTCGTGATGCCGGACGAAAACGCCTTCGACCTGCTGCCGCGCATCAAGAAGGCGCGGCCGGACCTGCCGGTTATCGTCATGAGCGCGCAGAACACCTTCATGACCGCCATCCGCGCGTCGGAGAAGGGCGCCTATGAATATTTACCGAAGCCGTTCGACCTGACCGAACTTCTCAACATCGTCACCCGGGCCCTGGCGGAGCCGCGCCGCCCGGCCGCCGAGAAGATGAGCGACGACAATCCCGATGCCATGCCGCTGGTCGGCAGGTCGCCGGCGATGCAGGACATCTACCGCATGCTGGCGCGCATGATGCAGACCGACCTGACGGTCATGATCATGGGCGAATCGGGAACCGGCAAGGAACTCGTCGCCCGCGCGCTGCACGAATACGGCCGGCGTCGTAACGGCCCCTTCGTGGCGATCAACATGGCCGCCATCCCGCGCGACCTGATCGAATCGGAGTTGTTCGGCCACGAACGCGGCGCGTTCACCGGCGCGCAATACCGCTCCAGCGGCCGGTTCGAGCAGGCCGAAGGCGGCACGCTGTTTCTCGACGAGATCGGCGACATGCCGATGGAGGCCCAGACCCGGTTGCTGCGCGTGCTGCAGCAGGGCGAATACACGACCGTCGGCGGCCGCACGCCGATCAAGACCGATGTCCGCATCGTTGCTGCGACCAACAAGGATCTGCGCGCCTCGATCAATCAGGGCCTTTTCCGCGAGGATCTGTTCTACCGCCTCAACGTCGTGCCGCTGAGGCTGCCGCCGTTGCGCGAGCGCACCGAAGATATCGCCGATCTCGTGCGTCACTTCTTCAAGAGCGGCGAATCGGAAGGGCTGCCCGCCAAGCGCATCACTGCCGAAGCGCTCGACATGCTGCGGCACTATCCCTGGCCGGGCAATGTGCGGGAATTGGAAAACCTGGTCCGCCGCCTCGCCGCCCTTTACCCGCAGGACGAAATCACGGCCGAAATCATCGAGACCGAGTTGAACGGATCGCAGGGAGGCGATTCGACGCCTGGCGCGGCGGTGCTTCCCGACGAGATCACCGTTTCGCAGGCAGTCGAGCATTTTCTCCAGCGCTACTTCCGTTCGTTCGGCGATGATCTGCCCCCGCCCGGTCTCTACCAGCGCATCCTCGCCGAGGTGGAATATCCGCTGGTTCTCGCCTCCATGACGGCAACCCGGGGCAACCAGATTCGCGCCGCCGAGTTACTGGGCCTGAACCGCAACACGCTGCGCAAGAAGATCCGCGAACTGGGCGTCAATGTCTATCGGACCTCGCGCGGCGCCTAGCCCGCGACGAGCGCGCTCAACATGCTTTCGGCGTTTTCGAGATCCTCGATGACGTCGAAGTGATGCCTGCCGGGCGCCCGGGTCGCCGAAGCATCTGCGCCGAGGCCGGTCCACACATTGGCCAGCAGATCGTTCTGGCGAAGAAACTCGGGACGCTCGTCGCCGCCGACCCAGCACATCAGCCTGGCGCCGGCCACAGGACGATTGAGCGCCGGGCTTTCGGCAATCGCCTCGGCTTCGTCGAGTTGGAGCATTTCGTTGAGCTGGGTCATCATCAATGGCCGCAGGTCGTGAACGCCCGAGATCGACACGACGCGCCTGATCCGCGCGGACACGGCCTTGGACAATGGCGTATCGCGGCAGATCATGCGGGTGGCAAGGTGGCCGCCGGCCGAGTGGCCCGACAAGGTGACCGGACCTTCCACCTGCTTCGCCGCGGCCTCGATCGCGGCGCCGACCTGCCGGGTGATTTGGCTTATCCGGGCGTTGGGCGCCAGCGTGTAGCTCGGCATGGCGACCGCCCAGCCGCGGGCGACCGCGCCCGCCGCGAGATGCGACCAGATCGACTTGTCGAAGGCGCGCCAGTAGCCGCCATGAATGAAGGCAGCCAACCCATGCGCTTCGCCGGCGGGCCGGAACAGGTCATACTTTTCGCGGTCGGCATCGCCATAGGCGATGTCGAGTTCCGCCCGGCCTTCCCCTTCCATGCGTTCGCGAAAGGCCGCGGCCTTGGCCTCGTACAGCGCCGGGTATTCAGCGCCGCCTTGTATATGCGGCGCATTGGCATAAGCGTCGTCCCAATCCACGATCACCCGCTATTCTCCCTTAACAATGACGGCGGCCATGATTGACCGCTCACTGATCACTTTACAAGCCGGCGATCGCCATAACATACTGCCGCGCAAATCGAATACCGCCGCGGCGGAGACAGGTACCAGGACGGGTTCATGAATTGCGTTTTCGTGCAGCTGCGCTGCCAGCCGGGCAAGACCTACAAGGTTGCCGAAGAACTCTATGAGCGCGAGATCGCGTCGGAGCTCTATTCGACAAGCGGCGATTTCGACCTGCTGATGAAGCTGTACCTTCCCAGCGATACCGATATCGGAAAATACATCAACGACAACATTCTCGACATCGAGGGCATCGCGCGCTCGTTGACGACACTCACATTCAAGGCTTTCTGACAGGATCCGATCGGGAACCGCGCAGACAGTCGAATATTGCGCGATCGAACGGATCAGGTATGCATGTTTTCAAACGGGAGGTTGGCAATGAAAATGAATACATCAATCCTGGCGCTCGCCGCAGGGCTTCTGCTCGGTAGCGCAGCATTCGCCGGACCGGTCAAGGTCGGCATGATCACCACGCTTTCGGGCGGCGGCGCAGGTCTCGGCATCGATGTGCGGGACGGCTTCATGCTGGCGGTCAAGCAATCGGGCAACAAGGATATCGAGGTGATCGTCGAGGACGATCTGCAGAAACCCGATGTTGCCGTTCAACTGTCCGACAAGCTGATCCAGTCCGACAAGGTCGACGTCCTGACCGGCATTATCTGGTCGAACCTGGCGATGGCGGTAGTGCCGGCGGCGGTCGGGCAGGGCAAGTTCTACCTTTCCCCCAATGCCGGGCCGTCGGCACTAGCCGGCAAGGGCTGCGACAAGAACTACTTCAATGTCGCCTGGCAGAACGACAATCTGCACGAAGCGGCCGGCGCCTACGCCAATGATGCCGGATACAAGAAGAGCTTCATCCTGGCACCCAACTATCCCGCCGGCAAGGACGCTCTTTCCGGCTACAAGCGGTTCTACAAGGGCGAACTGGCCAACGAGGTCTATACCAAGCTCGGCCAGACCGACTATGCCGCGGAGATCGCCCAGATCCGGGCGTCCGGCGCCGACAGCGTGTTCTTCTTCCTGCCGGGCGGCATGGGCATCGCCTTCATGAAGCAATATGCCCAGTCCGGCGTCGGCATCCCGCTGATCGGTCCGGCTTTCTCCTTCGACCAAGGCATCCTGCAGGCCGTCGGCGAAGCCGCGCTCGGGGTGAAGAACACCTCGCAATGGTCGAAGGATATCGACAACGAAACCAACAAGGCATTCGTCGAATCCTTCAAGGCCGAATATGGCCGGCTACCCTCGCTTTATGCCAGCCAGGGCTTCGACACGGCCAATCTTCTTCTGTCGGCGATGGCCAGGGCCGAGGTCAGCGACGCAGACGCTTTCCGCGCTGCGCTGGAAGCAGCCGACTTCAAGTCGACGCGCGGTTCCTTCCGATTCGGACCTAACCACCACCCGATCCAGGACATCTATGTGCGCGAAGTGGTCAAGGAAGGCGACATCATCACCAACAAGATCATTGGCGTCGCGCTGAAGGACCATGCGGACGCCTATGCGTCCGAGTGCAAGATGTAAGCTGCTTCGAAAGCACTCGAACAACAAGCGGGCGGCCCTTGGGCCGCCCGTTTCCGTTTCACTGCGCGCTGTCCCCTATTGCGGCCGCATGTCGTCGCGGCTGACGCCTGCGACCTTGACCGGCTTCTTCATCGCGTCGCGGCGGAAGGGTTCGCCCAGTTCCTGGTTGAGGATGACCTCGATGAATGTCGTCACCTGGTCCTTCATCTGAACCTCGACCGCTTTCGACAACGCGCCGGTCAGTTCGTCCATGGTTGTCGCCTGGACACCCTCAAGGCCGCAGGCCCGCGCGATGGCTGCATAGCTGACGTCGAGATCGAGTTCGGTTCCGACGAAATTGTCGTCATACCACAGCGTCGAATTGCGCTTTTCGGCACCCCACTGGTAATTGCGGAAAACGACCATGGTGATCGCCGGCCACTCGTCACGCCCGCAGGCCGTCATCTCATTCATCGAGATGCCGAAGGCGCCGTCGCCGGCAAAGCCGACCACCGGCGTATCCGGACGGGCGATCTTGGCGCCGAGGATCGCCGGAAAGCCGTAGCCGCACGGCCCGAACAGGCCGGGCGCCAGGTATTTGCGACCATGCTCGAAGGTCGGGTAGGCATTGCCGATCGCGCAATTGTTGCCGATGTCGGACGATATGATGGCTTCTTTCGGCAACGCCGCCTGGATCGCCCGCCATGCCATGCGCGGACTCAAGCGTTGCGGATGCGCGGAGCGGGCGCGCTGGTTCCAGGTCGTGCCCGGATCGTCGTCCTCGTGGTCCATGGAGGAAAGCGTCTGCAGCCAGGCGGAACGCTTCTGGTGGATGAGCGCCTCGCGCTCCTTGCGTCCATCGTCGCCCGCATTGCCCGCCAGCGCGGCCAGGATCTGTCCGGCGACAAGGCGGGCGTCGCCGATGATTCCGACATCGACCCGCTTGGTCAGGCCGATCCGGTCGGGATTGAGATCCACCTGGATCAGTTTGGCCGCCTTGGGCCAGTAGTCGATCCCATATCCGGGCAGGGTGGAGAAGGGGTTGAGTCGCGTGCCGAGCGCCAGCACGACATCCGCCTTCGATATCAGTTCCATGGCGGCCTTTGAGCCGTTGTAACCGAGCGGCCCGGCAAACAGCGGGTGGCTGCCCGGGAAGGCGTCATTGTGCTGATAGTTGCAGCATACAGGCGCTGAGAGCCGCTCGGCGAGCGCCTTCGACGCCTCGATGGCGCCGGCCAGTACGACACCGGCGCCATTGAGGATGACCGGGAATTTTGCCTCGGACAAGAGCTGCGCCGCCCGCGCGATCGCCTCGGCGCCGCCGGACGGGCGTTCGAAGCGGACGATCTGCGGCAGATCGATGTCGACCACCTGGGTCCACATGTCACGCGGAACGTTGATTTGCGCGGGCGCGGAACCGCGCCAGGCCTTCGCGATGACGCGATTCAACACCTCGGCGATGCGTGACGGATCGCGGACTTCCTCCTGGTAGCAGACCATGTCGGAAAACAGGTGCATCTGCGGGATTTCCTGGAAGCCGCCCTGGCCGATGGTCTTGTTGGCGGCTTGCGGCGTCACCAGCAGCATCGGCGTGTGGTTCCAGTACGCGGTCTTGACCGGCGTGACGAAATTGGTGATGCCCGGCCCGTTCTGCGCGATGCACATCGCCATCTTTCCCGAGGAACGGGTGAAACCGTCGCACATCATGCCGGCGTTGCACTCGTGCGCGGTATCCCAGAAGTTTATCCCGGCCTGCGGAAAAAGATCGGAAATCGGCATGAAGGCGGAACCGATAATGCCGAACGCATGTTCGATCCCGTGCATCTGGAGCATTTTGACGAAGGCTTCCTCGGTCGTCATTTTCATCGGGTCGGTTCCTTTCTGATGATCGCGCGGTGTCAATGCGCCATCGACGGCGCCGCGAGCACGGATCTGCGGCGAAAACTAGACCGTTGCGGCTGACCCGGCTTAGAGCCAGTTTGGCGCAACAGGATCGGCCAGCGCCGGGCCTGTCGGGCTACGATCACCATCCGGGCACAATCGCGTGGCGATGCGGGCGAGGCGTTCGATCCCCGGTTCGATGCGATCAGCGGGAATGGAGGAAAATCCAAGCCGGAAATGGTTTCGGCCGCTCGATGGGTCGAAAAAGCATATGTCTCCCGGTTCGATGACCACGCCTTCCTCGAGCGCGGCATCGGCAAGGCGACGGGCACTAAAATCCGCCGGGCCGCGAACCCAATAGGAGGTTCCGCCGAAGCCGGGCGACATCGCCCAGCCCGGCAGATGGCGGTCGAGCGCTTCGCCCATAAGCCTGCAGCGCTCCGAATAGGCCTTGTGCAGGCGCGATATCAGCGCATTGTGATGGCCGAGCGATAGAAACAGCGCGACCACGCGCTGGTTGTTTCCCGGTGGATGCCGCAGGATCAGCCTTCTTAGCGCCCGGGCCTCTGCGATCAGTTCGGCCGACGCGACGATGAAGCCCATGCGAAGTCCCGGCATGATCGATTTCGACAGGCTGCCGATATGGATGACGCGCCCGCTGGTGTCGATCGATTTCAGTGCTGGCGTGGGCTCGCCGCGATAGTTGGTCTCGAATTCGTAATCGTCCTCGATCACGACGGCATCGGCGCGTTCGGCCCAATCCAGCAATTGCCGCCGCCGCTCCATCGTCATCGTGACGTTGGTCGGAAACTGGTGGCTCGGCGTGACGAAGGCGATGCCCGCGTCCCCCAGTTCCTCGACCCTGATCCCCTCGCGGTCGACGCTTGCGGGCCGCAGCCGGTCGGTCAGTAGCGAAAAGATGTTGCGCACGTCGGGATAACCCGGATTTTCGACGGCAACGTTGACATCGCGGCGAACCAGAAGGCTCGCCAGGATATAGAGCGCGTTCTGGGCGCCGAGCGTTATGAGGATTTCGGAGGGATCGGCCATGATGCCGCGGCGCGGAAGGATGCGCTGGCGTATCTGTTCTACCAGCATCGGGTCGTCCTCGGTGAAACGGTCGTCCGTCCACGCATCGAGCCATTTGCGGCTCATCGCCTGACGGGTGCAGTCGCGCCATTCGGTAATCGGAAACAGCGCTGCATCAGCCTGGCCATAGATGAAGGGGTAGGGGTATTCGTGCCAGTTGCGCGGCTTGGTGATGTTGTCCTGTGCAGACGGTGTGAGAGCGAACCTGGAGCACCACTCGATGTCCGAGGCCCGCCGCCGCGGCGCCGCGACGGGCGCGCCGGCGGCAACGCCCTCGCGAATTTCCGGCGACACGTAAAAGCCCGACCGGTTGCGCGCGATCAGGTAGCCATCGGCCGCGAGCGCCTGGTAGGCCAGCATGACCGTGTTGCGCGACACCTTCAGGCGCTGCGCCATGGCCCGGGTCGACGGCACCGGTGAATCGGCCGGCAATTGGCCGTCCAGCATCGCGGTTACCAGCATTTCCCTGATTTGCGCCTGCAGCGTCGTGGTTTCCAGGCGCTGAAGGTGAAACAGGCTGTCACGCACGCGGTTTACTCCACTTTCGGCCGGCCCGGCGCCGGCCAACCGCCGGGCACAGGCTCTTGGTCCGGCCTTCGATCCAATCTGGACCTATTATGACGCCAAAGGGAAGCGCAAAATCAAGATCACGGGATTTGCTCGCCGCATATCGCGCGAGACCCGTTTTGCGACAGGAGCGCCTTCCAAATGAACGTGGCAACGGGAAAAACCGCCGGTTTCGCGGTCAATTCGCTGGAACAGCACTGGATGCCTTTTACAGCCAATCGCGAATTCAAGGCGGCGCCGCGGCTGATCACCAAAAGCGAAGGCATGTATTTGTGGAACCACGAAGGCGGCAAGCTGATCGACGGCTCGTCGGGCCTGTTCAACGTCGCGGCCGGCCATGGTCGCAGGGAAATCGCCGACGCTGTTCACGCGCAGATGCTTGCCAACGACTACACCCCGCCGTTCCAGATGGGACAGCCGAGCAGCTTTGCGCTGGCCAGCAAACTCGCGAACATTCTTCCCGAGCCGTTCAACCACGTGTTCTTCACCAATTCCGGGTCGGAGTCGATCGACACCGCGTTGAAGATCGCCATGGCCTATCACCGCGCGCGCGGCGAGGGGCATCGCATCCGCTTCGTCTCGCGCGAACGTGCCTATCACGGCGTCAATATTGGCGGCGTTTCGCTGTCGGGCATGGTGCGCAACCGCGAGACATTTGCCGGGGTCATCCCGAATGTCGTCGTCATGCGCCACACCTGGGACGCGGACAATCTGTTTAACCGCGGACAACCCGAGAAGGGCGCCGAGCTGGCCAACGATCTGCAGCGCCACTGCGAGACCTATGGCGGTTCGACGATCGCAGCCGTCTTCGTTGAGCCGGTCGCCGGGTCGACGGGGACGCTGGTGCCGCCGAAAGGCTATCTGGAGCGGCTGCGCGAGATCTGTGATCAGCACGGCATCCTGCTGGTTTTCGACGAAGTCATTACCGGGTTCGGCCGCCTGGGCGCGCCCTTTGCCGCCGACGCGTTCAGCGTCCTTCCCGACATCATGACCATGGCCAAGGCATTGACCAACGGCGCCATTCCGATGGGCGCGGTGGCGGTGCGCGACGCTATCTACGAGACGATCACCGAAGCCGCGCCGGAACATGCCATAGAGTTCTTCCACGGCTACACCTATTCCGGTCATCCCGCCGCCTGCGCGGCCGGCTTGGCGACTTTGCAGATCTACGAGGATGAAGGCTTGTTCGAGCGCGCCGCTGCGCTATCGGACTATTTCCTCGACGCGATCTGGTCGCTGAAAGACCTGCCGATCGTACGCGACCTGCGCGGATATGGCCTGATGGCCGGCATCGAGGTTCATCCCGAGCCCGGCAAGCCGGGCATTCGCGGCAATGAACTGCAAAAGAAATTGTTCTGGAACGGCTGCCATGTGAAATGGACCGGCGACACGGCGATCGTCGCTCCGTCCTTCATTGCCGAACGGGCGCATGTCGACGAGATCATCGACTGTTTCCGCAAAACGCTGAAGGACATTTGAGGCATCAAGCGCGGGGATGACCGCTTCCCATTGCCGGAGTAGTCATGGACGGCTCGATCCTCGCGCTCAATTGCGGTTCTTCATCCATAAAGTTCGCCGTCTTCAGTGCCGATCTTGCATCGCTGTTCAAAGGCCAGGTCGAGAATATCGGTGGCGGACTTTCCCCGCGAGGCATTATCGAGGGAAAGCATCTCGTCCTCGATCCGTCGCTCGCGGCTCATGATTCGATCATTGCGCACCTGATCGGCGACATCATCGTCCCGCGCAGCGGCGCCGTCGCGGCCGTCGGTCACCGCGTCGTCCACGGTTCCACGGTCTTTTCCCGGCCAGTCCTGATCGATGAGGTTATCCGCGCCAGGATCGCCGAGTTCGCGCCGCTGGCGCCATCGCACCAGCCGCACAACCTGGCGGGCATCGATGCCGTGGAACATGCCTTGCCGGGTGTGCCGCAGGTCGCGTGCTTCGACACTGCCTTTCACCGCACGATAGCCGAACACTTGCAACTCTTCGCTCTGCCGAAGCGGTTTGCCGACGAGGGATTGCGCCGCTTCGGCTTTCACGGCCTGTCATACGACGGAGTGGCGGGCGAACTGGCCCGGCGCCACGGGGCATCGGCCGGCGGGCTGGCCGTCATCTGCCATCTTGGCAATGGCTGCAGCATCGCCGGCCTCGTGGATGGCCGCTCCGCCTGGACGTCGATGGGATTCACACCGCTGGAAGGGCTGATCATGGGACGCCGCCCGGGCCGGCTCGATCCCGGTGTGGTGCTGTGGCTGGTGGAGCGCCATGGCGTCGAGGCGGTGGACACGATGTTGAACACGGAGTCGGGAATTCTGGGTATTTCCGGGATTTCATCCGACATGCGCACGCTTCTGGCGCACGATAGCGAGCCCGCGCGACTGGCCGTCACCATGTTCGTCGACCGGCTTGTGCAGGAGATCGGCGCGGCAGCGGCAGCCATCGGCGGCATCGACCGGCTGGTCTTCACCGGCGGCATCGGCGAGAACGCCGCGGCGATCCGCGCGCGGACACTGGATGCGCTCGGTTGGCTGGGGTTCGAACTCGACGAAATGGCGAACGGAGCACATGCGACGACCATAACGACGACGGCTTCGCCCCGCGCGGCCCATGTCATCGCCGCCGACGAGGAGCGGGTCATCGCGCGCGCGACCGCAAAACTGGCAGGACCGGATCAGGGTTGAACCAGAATGCCTTGCCAGCGGCGTTCGATCTCCTCGCCGCAAAACCGCTCCGCCGCACCGATTGCGACGATCCGCGCCGGACCCGCGTCATCTCCAGATCCCGATATTACGATCTGCGTTCCGGCACGGTGCACGGTCAGCCACTTGCCGTCTCGCTCCCGCAGGGTTCCCTTGATCCGCCAGATGCCGCAATCGTCCGTGGCGAGGAAGGCCTTGAGCCGGCCGACATCAACCGCCTCCTCGCCCGACCACGCCCAGGTCGCGTAGGCCGCGCGGTGATCGCCCGGCAGGATGCGCATGGGCCCCGCCTTGACCGACGTCGAAGCGATATCGGCAGCGGGCGGAGCTTCAAGAGCGAGCTCGGCAGGCGCCTTTCCGGAACCTGAAAGCGCGATTGTCCGGCCAGGCGCGATTGCCGCGATGCGGTCCAGCGCATGGGTCAAGGCGCCGTCGCCGATGAGGTCGGTCTTCGTCACGACGACCAGCGACGCCGACCGCAACTGCTGCGCGACGGTGGCACCGTGCAAGGGATCGGAGAGGAGGCTCTCCAGATTAACCGCGTCGGCGACCGAAACGATGCCGGCATCGGCGAGGTCGGGATCGGCGAGCGCGATGCGATGGATTTTTTCAGGATCGGCAACGCCGCTGGTCTCGATCACCAGCCGGTCGGGCAGGGGCTTCATGGCCAGGACCCGGTTGATCGCATCCCACAGATCACCGCCAATCGAGCAGCACATGCAACCATTGGCAAGCGCGATGGTCTCGCCCTGCCGGTTCGCGATAAGGCTGTCATCGAGCGCGATCTCGCCGAAATCATTGACCAGCACGGCGATGCGCAAACCGTGATCGCCAGCCAGGATGGCGTTGACCAGCGTCGTTTTGCCAGCGCCGAGATAGCCGGCGACGATGGTTGTCGGCAAGGGCAGGCCGGCTTCCATGGTCATTTCTGCACGTGCTCCAGCATGACGACCACGGAGCGCGCAGGTACTTTGGCGCAGTCCTTCGTTGGCAGTTCGACCGTCCAGCGATATCCCTCCCGAACCGGCAGGTTGAATGCTACAGGCGCTCGGTTTCGATTGAACAGGGCGGCCATGCGCGGTGTTGCCGGATCGCCGGTTGCCAGCACCATCTGCAGCGTTCCGGCATCGGCGACATGCCAGTCCTCCGGTGTCAATACCGATCCGTCGGATGCCAGCCACATGACATCGGCAATGCCGGAACCCGGATCTGTCGCGCCATCGAAATATGCCGTCTCGCGCAGGGCAGGGAAACGTCGGCGCAACGCTGCCAATCGCACCACCCATTCCTCAAGTTCCCGGTCGCGGCCTTCCCAGTCGAGCCAGGTCAGCTCGTTGTCCTGGGCGTAGGCGTTGTTGTTGCCGCGCTGGGTACGACCGAACTCGTCGCCGGCCGTCAGCAGAACCGTGCCGCGCGACAGGAAAAGGTTCGCCAGCAGCGCCTTCAGATCGGCCAAGCGCGCTGCGTTCACCGCCGGATCGTCGGTTTCGCCCTCGACGCCGTTGTTCCAGGAAAAATTCTCGTTGTGCCCGTCGCGATTGTGCTCGCCATTGGCCTCGTTGTGCTTCGCCTCATGAGCGACAAGATCCGCCAGCGCGAAACCGTCATGGGCGGCGATGAAATTGACGCTGCGGGTTTGCCGGCCGGCGAAGACGTCCGACGATCCGGCGATGCGGGTCGCCAGATGGGGCAGGGCGCAGGCGTCGCTCCGCCAGAACCGGCGCACGTCGTCGCGATAACGGTCATTCCATTCAAGGAAGCGATCCGGAAAATTGCCGAGCTGGTAGCCTCCCGGTCCGATGTCCCAGGGCTCGGCGATCAGGACGCGGTCGGCAAGCGCAGGGTGGTTCGCGATGGCGACCAGGGTTTCGGCCAAGGGATCGAAGCCATGTTTCGCCCGGCCAAGGATCGGCGCGAGATCAAAACGAAAACCGTCGACGCCGGCATGACGGACGAAATGGACGAGGCTGTCGACGATCGCTTGCCGGACGGCTGGATGATCGCAGGCAATCGTATTGCCGCAACCGGTATCGTTGACCAGCCGGCCGCGCCTGCCGGCTGCGTGGCGATACCAGGTGGTGTTGTCGAGGCCGCGAAAAGACAGCGTCGGGCCATGCCGGTCGCTCTCACCTGAATGATTGAAGACGAGATCGAGGATCACGCCGATGCCTTCGGCCCGGAGCGCAACGACCGTGTCGCGCAAATCGGCCGTCCCGCCCGGGGCGAGGCGCGGCTCCAGCGCCATGAAGGTCACCGGATTGTAGCCCCAGGCATTGGCGAGACCAAGCGGCGGCAAATGGCGCTCGTCGATCCAGGCGACGACCGGCATCAGTTCGACCGCCGATACGCCGAGCTTCTTGAGATGCGCAACAACGGACGGATGTGTCAGCGCGCGCAGCGTACCGCGTTCGGTTTCTGGCACATCGGGATGACGCATGGTGAGGGCGCGGACATTGACTTCATAGATCAGTCCGCCGGGTGAAAACAGCGGCGGCGCGTGTCCGATCCCCTTCAGGTTCTCGACGATTGCCTTTGGGACAAGCGGGGCGGTATCGATGCTTTCAGTCCGGGATAGAGCAAGACGCGGATCGTATATCCAGCGCCGGTCGATCCGCGTGGCATACGGATCCATCAGCAGCTTGTTGGGATCGAACCAGAGACCGCGGCCGGGATCACAAGGTCCATCGGCGCGAAAGCCGTAGCGTGTTCCGGAACCGACGCCGCCAAGTTCAGCGACAAACCTGGTGCCCTCGCGCCGCATGGCATGACGGGTGGTTTCCGCGCCATCGTCGTCGAACAGGCACAGATCGACCGCATCGGCAGTTACGGAGCGCACCGAAAATGTGGTCCCGTTGCCGGTGACCTTCGGTCCGGGCGATCTTGTCGCGTCGCTCATCCCGCGCTCACGTTATGATGGTCGGCGCGGTGCGTCCGCTCAGTTCGCGAATGCCGGCAATTTCGTCCGCCGCCGCGATAAGTGTCTCAAGCGCTTCCTGCGTGTCGCGATCATGCTCTGCCGGGTTGGCCTCGAAACGCTCCAGATAGACGCGCAGCGTCGCGCCGCTGGTGCCCGTGCCGGAAAGCCGGAAAACGATACGCGAACCGTCATCGAAAAAGACCCGGTATCCCTGATGGTTCGCGACCGAGCCGTCTATCGGATCGATATAGGAGAAATCGTCCGCGCGCGCGACACCGTGGCCTTGGAAAGAGCGCCCTCCAGCACCCGCGACCTGACCATCGACACGGGCCATGATCGCCGCGCCGGTTTCTTCCGTCAGGCCTTCGTAGTCGTGGCGGGAGTAGAAGTTCCGCCCGAACTCGGTCCAATGCTCCCGCACGATATCGAGAACCGGCTGCTTGCGCACGGCAAGGATGTTCAGCCAGAGTAGAACGGCCCACAATCCATCCTTCTCCCGGACATGGTTGGACCCCGTTCCGGCGCTTTCCTCGCCGCAGATCGTCACGCGGCCGGCATCGAGCAGTGTACCGAAGAACTTCCAGCCGGTGGGCGTCTCGTGCAACTCGATGCCGAGTTTCTCCGCGACGCGGTCAGCTGCAGCACTTGTCGGCATCGAGCGGGCAATGCCTGCGAGCCCGGCGCTGTAGCCGGGCGCGAGATGGGCGTTGGCGGCAAGCACGGCAAGCGAATCCGATGGCGATACGAATATACCGCGGCCGAGTACGAGGTTACGGTCGCCATCGCCGTCCGAAGCGGCGGCGAAATCCGGCGGTGTCACGCCCATCACCATGTCGTAGAGATGGCGCGCGTGCACGAGATTGGGATCGGGATGGTGGCCGCCGAAATCCGGCAGGGGCTTGCCGTTGAGCACCGTGCCCATCGGCGCGCCGAGCCGGCGCTCCAGGATTTCGTGCGCATAGGGGCCGGTCACGGCGTGCATGGCGTCGAACACCATCGAAAACCCACCGGCGAAAAGCGCGCGGACGGCCTGGAAATCGAACAGCTCTTCCATCAGAGCGGCATAATCGGCCACCGGATCGACAACCTCGACCGTCATGCCGGCGACGTTGGAGGTGCCGATGCGGGCGAGATCGACATCGGGTGCATCGACGGTGAGATAGCGGTCGATCGTCTGGCTGATGGCGAATATCCGGTCGGTCACGGAGGCGGGAGCCGGCCCGCCATTGGAAACATTGTACTTGATCCCGAAATCCTCTTTCGGTCCGCCGGGATTATGGCTGGCCGAAAGCACGATGCCGCCAAAGGCGCCGTTCTTGCGGATCAGGTGCGACGCCGCCGGTGTCGACAGGATGCCGTTCTGTCCGACATGCACGCGGCCGAAACCGTTGGCGGCGGCCATGCGGATCACTTTCTGGATGACCACGTCATTGAAATATCGGCCGTCGCCGCCCACGACCAGCGTCTTGCCCCGGAAGCCCTCCAGGGAGTCGAATACCGACTGCACGAAGTTCTCGACATAATTCGTCTGCTGGAATTGCGGAACCTTCTTGCGCAGGCCCGACGTGCCGGGACGCTGGTCGTCATAAGGTGTGGTCGAAACCGTTCTGGTCATGAGCAATCAGTCCTCGTGGACGAGGGAGCGGTAGAGGTCGGCATAAAGCCGGGCGCTGTGGTTCCATGAAACGTCGGTTTTCATGCCGTTCTTCTGCATCTGCGCCCAGGTTTTCGGCTCGTGGAAATGCGTGACGGCGCGGGAAATGGTATCCGTCAGCGTATCCGGATTCAGGGGAGCAATTTGAAACCCCGTTGCAACGCCCGCCCCAAGTGCGGCCGCGTTGGCGTCGATGATGGTATCGGCAAGGCCGCCGGTACGCGCAACAACCGGTATGCATCCATAGCGCAGGCCGTAGAGCTGGGTCAGCCCGCAAGGCTCGAACCGGGACGGCACGAGGATCGCGTCGGCGCCGCCCTGGACCAGGTGCGACAGAGGCTCGTCATATCCGACAATGATGCCGACGCGTCCGCGATGGCGCGCGGCGGCGGCCAACAACTCGTTTTCCAGGCCCTTGTCGCCCGATCCCAGAACCGCCAGCTTTGCGCCGCGGGCAACAATGGCATCGATCGACTGGGCAAGGATATCGATCCCTTTCTGCCATGTGAGCCGGCTGACCACCGCCAGTACCGGATCGTCGTCGTCCACGAGACCGAAGCGCTCCGAGATCGCGCATTTGTTGGCTGCCCGCCGCTTGAGGGTGCGCGCGGAGTATTGAACAGCGAGATGGGGGTCCATCTCCGGGTTCCAGATATCGGTATCGATGCCGTTGACGATACCGTGCAGCGCATCGGTCCGCCCATTCAGCAATCCCTCGAGACCCATGCCAAATTCCGGCGTACGGATCTCGCGCGCATAGCTCGGGCTGACCGCCGTGATCGCATCGGCCATCTGCAGGCCCGCTTTCAGGAAACCGACCCCGCCGTAATACTCGACGCCATCGATCGACCAGGCCTGCTTCGGCAATTGCAGTTCGCCGAACACGGAAGCGGCGAACCTGCCCTGGAACGCCAGGTTGTGAACGGTGACCACGGAAGCAGGCCGCACGTTTTCCGACCCGTAACGCAGATAGGCGAGGGTGAGCGCGGCCTGCCAATCATGGACATGAACCACATCCGGCCGGTAGCCCTTGATTGCGCCCATGGCGACAAGCGCGGCCGCCCTGGAAAAGATCGCGAAACGCCGCCAGTTGTCCACGTGGTCATTGCCAGACATGTCGGCGTATGGCCCGCCATCGCGGTCGAAAAGCCCCGGAACATCCAGGACGAGCAGGTCGAGACCGGCGCGATTGGCGGCGAGCAATTTTCCCTTCGCGCCCAGCAGGTTATCGAACCGGACCACCGTGGTTGCCTTGGCGATCTGTTTCATCACCACCGGATAGCCGGGAATCATCGTCGTCATGGCCACGCCATGCGCTTTCAATGCCGGCGGCAACGCTCCAGCGACATCGGCAAGCCCTCCGGTCTTGACCAGGGGAAAGACCTCTGAGGCGACGGAAAGGACTTTCATGCTTCACTCAGTCCCGCCGCATCGAGCATGTCCTGGGTAATCAGGCAGATACCGCCCGGACTGCGGTTGAAACGCCTGGCGTCGAGTTCGGGATCCTCACCGACCACCAGTCCGGCCGGGATCTTCACGCCGCGATCGACGACAACGCGGCTGAGCCGGGCATATCGCCCGATGACACATTCCGGCAGCACCACCGCCTCGTCGACTTGCGACCACGAACGGGCGAGCACGCCGGTAAACAACAGGCTGCGATTGACCGTCGAGCCGGAAATGATGCAGTCGCCCGAAACCAGCGACGATATCGCCTGGCCGCGACGGCCGTCTTCGTTGTGCACGAACTTGGCCGGCGGCTTGATTTCCGCATAGGTCCAGATCGGCCACGACCGGTCGTAGATGTCGAGTTCGGGCAAAATGTCCGTCAGATCGATATTGGCCTGCCAGTAGGCATCGATCGTGCCGACGTCGCGCCAGTAGGCCTCCTTCTCCGAGGATGCGCGGACGCAAGACTTGGCGAAGCGGTGGGCGACCGCCTTTCCCTCCTTGACGATGTGCGGAATGATGTCCTTGCCGAAGTCGCGGCTGGAATTGGGATCAGCCGCGTCGCGCCGGAGCTCATCGATCAGGTAGTTCGTGGAGAAGACATAGATGCCCATTGAGGCGAGCGAATAATCCGGATTGCCGGGGATACCAGGCGGGTCCTGCGGCTTTTCGACGAACTCGACGATGTTGTCGTTTTCGTCGACGGCCATCACGCCGAAGCCGGACGCCTCGCTGCGCGGCACCTCCAGGCACCCGACCGTCACGTCGGCCTTGGCGTTGACGTGCTGGCGCAGCATCAGCTCGTAATCCATTTTATAGATGTGATCCCCAGCGAGGATCACCATGTATTCGATGTTGTAGTCCCGGATGATGTCGATGTTCTGGTACACCGCGTCAGCGGTTCCCTCGTACCACTGGCTTTCCGAAACCCTTTGGCTGGCAGGCAGGATATCGAAGCTCTCGTTTCGCTCCGGCCTCAGAAATCCCCAGCCGCGCTGCAGGTGGCGGATCAGCGAGTGGGCCTTGTACTGCGTTGCCACGCCGATGCGCCGAATGCCGGAGTTGATGGCGTTTGACAGCGCGAAATCGATGATCCGCGCCTTGCCCCCGAAATAGACCGCAGGCTTGGCACGCCGGTCGGTCAACTGCTGCAGGCGGCTTCCCCTCCCGCCGGCCAGGACATAGGCCATTGCATTACGCGCCAGCGGCGAGCTGCTTCTTTCTACCATCTCGTCCTCCCAACGACCTCATGTACAAGCCTGGTACTCAAACATGACCGTGGCCAATGGCGGAAGAACTATCTCGGCAACTCCCTTCGAAGCCTCGACATAGCCCATATTGCCCTTGCCCGATCCCCCATAGATTTCCGCATCCGTGTTCAGGATTTCCTGCCATCGGCCGTCTCGCGGTATTGGCACGCGGTAGTTTTCGCGGAATACCGGCGTGAAGTTTGAGATGACGACAACCGGATTTTTGCCCGGGGCCTTGCGCAGCCAGGCAAAGACCGAATTGTCGTTGTCGTCGGCGATCAGCCAATCGAAGCCGTCCGGTTCACAGTCGCGCGCATGCAGTGACGGTTTCTCACGATAGGCGCGATTCAGGTCACGGACCAGCCGGCGCATGCCTTCATGCGGCGGATATTGCAGCAGAGGCCAGTTAAGGGCGCGCGCCTCCGACCATTCGTCCCGCTGGGCGAATTCCTGGCCCATGAACAGCAGCTTCTTGCCGGGATAGCCCCACATGAAGCCGTAATAGGCGCGCAGATTGGCGAACTTCTGCCAGTCGTCGCCGGGCATCTTGTTGAGCAGGGAGCCCTTTCCGTGGACCACCTCGTCATGCGAGAGCGGCAGGACGAAGTTCTCCGAAAAGGCGTAGAGCAGGCCGAACGTTACGTCGTTGTGGTGGTATTTGCGATGGACGGGCTCATGCGCCATGTAGCGAAGGGTATCGTTCATGAAGCCCATGTTCCACTTGAAGCCGAAACCCAGCCCGCCTTCATGCACGGGATGGGATACCTTCGGCCACGAGGTCGACTCCTCCGCGATCGTGACGAATCCGGGATGCGCTCCATACACCGCCTTGTTCATCTCCTGGAGGAAGTGCACGGCCTCGAGATTTTCGCGCCCACCCATCTCGTTGGGAATCCACTCGCCTTCCTTGCGCGAGTAGTCGAGGTAAAGCATCGATGCGACGGCATCGACGCGCAGGCCATCGACATGGAATGTCTCTGCCCAGTAGAGGGCGTTGTTGACCAAGTAGGACACAACCTCGGACCGGCCAAAATTGTAGATTGCCGTGTTCCAGTCGGGATGGAACCCCTTGCGCGGGTCGGCATGCTCGTAGAGCGCGGTGCCGTCGAAACGTGCGAGCCCGTGCTCGTCCGTCGGAAAATGGGCGGGCACCCAGTCGATCAGCACACCAAGGCCGGCGCGGTGGGCGCCATCGACGAAGCGCGCCAGGCCGGCCGGCTCGCCGAACCGCGCCGATGGTGCATAGAGACCGATCGTCTGGTAGCCCCAGGAGGGATCATACGGGTGTTCGCTGATCGGCAGGAACTCGATATGCGTGAAGCCCATGTCCACGCAGTAGGGAATCAGGCGGTCGGCCAATGCGTCCCAGCTCAGGAACCCGCCTCCGTCCGCCCTTTGCCATGACCCGGGATGGACCTCGTAGATCGCGATCGGCTGGCGCCTCGGATCGACGCTGCTCCAGTGATCGCGATGGGCCTTGTCGCCCCACGCGTGATCGATCGGGGCAGCCGTGATCGAGGCGGTCTCGGGCCGCAGTTGCGAGCGAAACGCGAAAGGATCGGCTTTCAGCGGCAATTTGGTGCCGTCGGCGGCGATGATCTCGTATTTATAGGTATGCCCCGCCCCGACATCGGGAATGAAGGTCTCCCATATGCCGGTGTCGAGACGCAGGCGCATGACGTTTAGCCGGCCGTCCCAGCCATTGAAATCGCCGACCACCGAAACGCGCCTGGCATTGGGCGCCCAAACGGCAAAATGCAGTCCGTCCACGCCCTCATGGCGGATCAGATGGCAGCCCATCTTGTCGAACAGGCGCAGGTGCGAGCCTTCGCGGATGTAGTAGTCGTCCATCGGCCCCAGGACCGGACCGAAACTGTAGGGATCGGTTACCCACCATTCGCCACCGCTGCTGCGTGCATGATAGCGTAGCGGCTGCCGCTTGCGGATGCGGACGCGACCCTCGAAGAATCCGGCATCGTTTGTGCGTTCCAGCGATCCGGTTTCCTTGCCGTCGAGGGTAAAGGCCGTGACGGTCTCAGCGCCGGGGATGAAACACCGCGCGCACAAGCCTTTCGCACCGCTGTGCAAGCCGAGTACGCCATAGGGATCAGCGTATTCGCCCGCCATGATCGCCCGCACCACATCGCCGGGCAGCCAGGGCCGGTCAGTCGGCTTTTGGGGCGGAGCGGATTTCGATTTCACGTGCGCCGGTCCATGTCAATTCGCCCTTATATTGTCGGAACGTCCCAGATATCCGCGGCATACTGGCGTATCGTCCTGTCGGAAGAAAACCATCCCACCCGCGCGGTGTTGAGTATTGCCCTGGCGTTCCAACTTGATGGCGTCGACCATAGATCGTCAACTTCGCGCTGTGCACGGCAGTAGTCATCGAAATCGTCGGTGACCATGAACCAGTCGTGGCTCTCGATTGCGCCGATGAGATCGGCATATCGGCCGCGATCGTCCGGCGAAAACGTACCCGAGCCAATCGCCGACAACGCCTGGGCGAGCTCGGACGAAGCGCCGATCGCTGCGCGCGGATCGCGCCCGGCGGCACGTTTCCTGGCGACCTGCTCGGCCGTGAGGCCGAATATGAAGATGTTTTCGGCACCGACCCGCTCGCCGATTTCGACGTTCGCGCCGTCGAGCGTGCCGATCGTAATCGCCCCGTTCAATGCCAGCTTCATGTTGCCGGTGCCCGACGCCTCCATGCCGGCCGTCGAGATCTGTTCCGACAAATCGGCGGCCGGCACCATGATTTCGGCGAGCGACACGTTGTAGTTGGGAATGAAAACGACCCTGAGCAGGTCGCCCACCGCCGGGTCGTTATTGATGACCCTGGCGACATCGTTGGCCAGTTTGATGATCATCTTGGCATTGTAATAGCTGGGCGCCGCCTTGCCGGCAAAGAACTTCACCCGCGGCGTCCAATCCTTCTCCGGATGCGAGCGGATCTGGTCGTAAAGCGCCACAGCCTCGATTATGTTCAGCAATTGCCGCTTGTATTCGTGGATTCGCTTGATCTGGATGTCGAACAGGGCGGAAGGATCGACCGTGAGTCCCAAACGCTTGTGAACCAGCTTCGCAAGCCGGTTCTTGTTTTCCCGCTTCACCGCCGCGAACTTCTCGACAAAGGCCGGGTCGCCGGAGAAGCGGTCGAGTTCGCCGAGCGCTTCGGCGTCATCCGTGAAGCGGTCGCCGATCGCATCGCGTATCAGTTCGAACAGAGGCCGGTTGCACTGCATCAGCCAGCGTCGCGGCGTGATACCGTTCGTCTTGTTGTTGATGCGGTCGGGATAAAGGCGATGCAGGTCCGCGAAAACCGTCTGCTTCATCAGTTCGGTGTGCAGCGCAGACACGCCGTTGACTGAGTGGGAGCCCAGATAGGCCAGGTTGCCCATGCGAACGCGCCTCTCGCCGCCCTCGTCGATCAGCGAAATCCGGCTGACCGCGTCCGACCCGAATCCCTTTTCCCGCGCCGCGGTCAGTTCCATGGCATTGATCGCGTAGACGAGTTGCATGTGCCTGGGCAAAAGCCGCTCGAACATCGGGACCGGCCAGCTTTCCAGCGCCTCGGGCAGTAGCGTGTGATTGGTGTAGGAGAAAACTGCGCGCGCCATGTCCCAGGCCGTATTCAGATCGTAGCCATGGATATCGGTGAGCAGGCGGACGAGTTCGGTCACGGCAACCGCGGGATGAGTGTCATTGAGCTGGACGGCCACCTTTTGCGGCAGGTTGTCGAGCGCATGATACTGTTGCAGATGCCGGCGGATGATGTCCTGCAAAGAAGCGGAGGAGAAGAAGAACTCCTGGCGCAAACGCAGTTCCTGACCGGCGATGTGCGAATCGGCAGGATATAGAACGCGGGTCAGGCGCTCGGCCTTGTTGCTGTCCTCGAGCGCGCCGTCGTAATCGCCGGCATTGAACTTGTCGAGCAGGATCGGATCGATCGGCTGTGCCGCCCATAGACGCAACGTGTTGACACGCTTGGCGCGCCAGCCGACGATCGGCGTGTCGTAGGCGGTTGCAATGAACCGCTCCGCCGGTTTCCACGCGAAAACCGGCTCGCGCGAACCATCCCGCCTTTTCGGCTCGACCGAACCGCCGAAACCGATCTCGTAGGACGATTCACGCCGTTCGAACTCCCACGGATTGCCATGGGCAAGCCACTCCTCGGGCAGCTCGACCTGCCACCCGTCGGAAATCTGCTGCCGGAACAAGCCGTGCTGATAACGAATGCCATATCCATAGGCGGGAATATCGACGCTCGCCATCGATTCCATGAAGCAGGCGGCGAGCCGCCCGAGCCCGCCATTGCCAAGCGCCGCATCGGGCTCCAGTTCGGCGACGACGTCCAGGTCGACGCCGAGGCTGGCCAGCGCCTGTTGCATCGATGACATCAGTTCCAGGTTGGAAACGGCATCGCGCATCAGCCGCCCGATCAGGAACTCCAGCGACAGGTAGTAGACGCGCTTGCTTTCCGTCCGGTAGGCGCGACGGGTCGACTCCATCCAGTGGTCGATGATCCGGTCGCGAATGACTAGGATCGATGCCGTCAGCCAGTCGTGACGCTTGGCGGCCTTCGCGTCCTTTCCGGTGCTGTATGTCAGCCGTTCGATGATTTCGGCCGCAAGAACCGCAGGTTCGGTCATGCGCGGCGCGGGAGAGGGCAGGGCGGAAATGTTTTCGATCATCATGTCAAAGGCTGGTTCGTTGGCGGGAAGGCGTAGCCGCATCCCGAGCCGGACGCATTACTGCGCGAGCCCGGACAGGGGAGGATGTACACCGGTACATATCGCAACTAGCACAGCGGGAGCGAGAATTAAACCGATTAGATCGCAATGAACCGTTCCCGGAAGCGTATTGGCCGGCGGCTTCAATCGGGCAGCACCTTGATGTCGAGGAAAGCCACGCGCCGTTCGTTCCGCACGACGTTCAGGGCGGACGAGAGTATCTTCGGCAGGTCTTCCACCTTCGTTACGCGTCTGGCCCAGGCCCGGCTCGCCGATGCGGTGGCGATGAAATCGGGCGAGGGCTTGAGCGCAGTCAGCGGCATCCGGTTGGCACGGGATGCGAATCCCTTTGGATACATGCCGGTGACCGAGGCGCGCACCGCGCCCCATTCTTCGTTGTTGAGCACGATCACCAGCACCGGAAGCTCCAGCGCTTCGGCAATCTGGTGGCAAACGGTCGGATTGGAAAACATGTAGGATCCGTCGCCCATCGTGGCGACGCAGACGCGATCCGGATCGGCCAGTTTCGCGCCGAGCGCGGCCGGAAAACTCCAACCCAGGCCGCCCGAATGCGGCTCCTGGAACCAGGAACGATGCTTTTCGCGCTTCAGCGTGCCGAGCTGGGTGCCAAGTTCTGAAAAGACGCTCGACTTGATCCCGCCGAGCGCTTCGCCAAGGCAATGGCTGACATAGGCCTTGGTAATGCCGCGCGCGCGGTCGGCGGTTGCCTTTTCGCGCAAGCCTGCGCGGAATTCGCCCGATACCTTCGCCAGCATCTCGCGCCTTGCCTTGATGGCGGTCTTGTCGCGGCTGTGGCGTTCCATGGCGTCGATCAGGGCAGGGACCGTCAGCGTGGTCTCCCCAGCGATCGTCAGGTCGGAGCGGAAATTTCGCACCGGAAACCGGCTGAAGACTGGGTCCGGTCCGATATTGATCACCTTTGCGCCCGGCGCCAGCTTGTGCTTGTCGGGCCACCAGGGCGCAAGGGAGTTGAGTACCACGACGACATCGGCCCCGGCCAGCCAGGGGCCGGGATCAGCGCCGACATGGCAGGGATGTTCGGTCGAGATCGCCAGATGCGTGGCCCACCAGGAACAGACCGCGATCCCCCAGCGCTCCGCCCATTTGCCGAATGCCTTGAAGCTCTTCTTGTCGCCCGCGCCGCGCTGGGCGATGACCAGCGGCGCCTTCGCTTGCGCCAGCCATTTCGCCGCCGTCTCGATCGCTTGCGGGTTGGGCGAACCGACCGCCGGTTCGATCGATGGCGGGCCGTCGAGACCGTCGAGGGGCGTGCTTTCGCACAGGGTTTCGCGCGGCAGCGACAGGTAAACGGGGCCCTTGGGCGTGGAGTTCGCGATCGCGTGCGCGCGGTCGAGCAGGCCGGCAACCTGTTCCGGGAACCGCAGTTCATAGTCCCATTTGCAGGATTCGCGGACCAGGGCGGTCTGGTCGCGCATTTCCTGGCCCCAGGCGATCGGCACGGTACGGGCGCCGAAGCGGCCTTCCTCGGTTACCGGGGTGCGGCCGGACATCAGGATCACGGGGATGTTTTCGCAAGCAGCATTGATCGTGCCGATGACGCCGTTTGCGAGCCCCACATTGGTATGCAGCATCACAGCCTGCGCCTTTCCGGTCATCAGGTAGTAGCCGTGGGCCATTCCCATGGCCGCGTGTTCGTGCGGGACAACGAGCGCATGCGGCAGGTCGATACCCTTGGCTGCAGCCTCCGCAAGGCCCTCGATGACCGGCGGGAAATCGGTGCCGGAATTGGCGAACACATAATCCACGCCCAGCGCTTTCAGCCGGGTGAAGATGGCCCCGCCCGCGGTCATCGTATCGGAAGACGTATGTTGCATCGCCCTTCCTTGCCTCCTGTATCCTGGCTTATCCGCTGAGCAGGCGCGGCAACCAGAGCGTTATTGCCGGGAATGCCAGCAGAAAGCCCACCCGGATCAGTTCAGCGAAGAAGAATGGCATAACTCCCTTAAAAGTTTCCCTCATGGGGATATCTTTCGCGAGGGCGGAGATGACGAAGACATTCATGCCGACCGGTGGCGTTATCAGCCCGAGTTCGACCACGATAAGCGACAGGATGCCGAACCAGATCTTCAGGTCCTCGGTGCTCATGCCGAACCCGGCGCCGTCCGCGCCCTGGTAGATGCCGCCATTGATCTCCATCAGCACGGGCCAGAAGAACGGGATCACCAGCAGGATCATCGACAGACTGTCCATCAGGCAACCGAGCAGGATGAGGGCGACAAGCAGCAGGATCATGACCGTCATCGGCGCCAGGCCCGAATTCGCCATCCACTCGGCGGTTGCCTGCGGCACACCGGCGCGCGACATGAAGATCTTGAGCATCTCCGCACCGAGCAGGATGAGATAGATCATGCCGGAAGTCTGCGCCGTCTCCAGCAGGGCTCCGCGCATGCCCTTCAGGTCGAGGCGCCTGCGGCCCAACCCGTATATCCAGACGAGGAACACACCGATGGCAGCGGCGGGAGTGGGATTGTAGAGTCCGCCATACATGCCGCCGATAACCAGCAGGAAGATGACGAGGACCGGGATGACGCCGATTGTGGCGGCAAGGAACTCCGCGCGCGAGCCAGAACCGCCGCGCGGCCCGGCATCGGGGCGGAGCAGAACATAGACGGCGATTGTCAGCAGGAACAGGAGGACCGCCAGGATGCCCGGAATCAGCGCGGCCATGAACATCGTGACGATATTTGCCTCGACGATGATGGCATAGATGATCAGCACCACGGATGGCGGGATCAGGATGCCGAGCACGCCGCCAGCGGCGAGCGTTCCGGTGGCCAGCGCGCCGGAATAATTGTAGCGGCGCAACTCGGGCAGCGCGACCTTGCCCATGGTCGATGCCGTCGCCAGCGAGGAACCGGAAACCGCGCCGAAGATCGCGCAGGCCGCAATCGCCGCCATCGCCGTGCCGCCGCGCAGCCATCCCATCCACGCATTCGCCGCGCGGAACATGTCCTGGCTCAACCCGCTGCGCGTCGCGAGCGCGCCCATCAGAATGAACATCGGAACGACCGACAGATCGTAGATCGAAAACTGGCCGTAGGCGAGGGTCTTCAATTGGCTCATGAAGATCGCCGTGCCGTTGAGCATCGTCACGCCGACGCCGCCGACCAGGATCATCGCGTAGGCAATCGGCACCCTGATCGCGATCAGGAAAACAAGGACGGCGAGGCCGGCAAGACCCATCAGCAATGCGTCGGCCATGGCTTATGCCCCCCGGATTTCGCCGATGTGTTCGCTCAACGTTACGAGCGACGCGACGGCAAGCAGCGCAAGCGACACAAGAATGGGAATGAAGGCGATCCAGTGTGGAAACTGGAGGATGGCAGTCGTGTAGCCATAGGCTTTCTGATCGAGCAGGCCATCATACATGCGCGAAAGCAAGAGCAGGCTGAACCCGAGCGCCACCAGAGAGCCCAGCAGTGAAAAGACCGATATCCAGAGATCGGATGCACGCGAGGTGAAGATGTCGGCGGTCACGTTGGCGCCCGTCATCTGGCAGTAGGGAAGAAAGGCAAAGGCGGCAACCGCCACGCCGATTTCCGTCATTTCGAAGTCGCCCGGAAACGGTTTCCAGAATACACCGCCGACAACTGAAATGACATTGATCGCCACGACGGCGAACAGGACAACACCGCCGAAAAGCGCCCAGAGCGAAATAAACGAGCGGGCGAGGCTCGAAAGCCTCGCCCCCGGGAAGCCGCGGCTTCGCGCCATTACATCTTGCCGCTGTGCTTGGCGATCGCTTCGCGCGCCTTCTTCACCAGGCCGGCACCGTCGATGCCCTGGGCAGACACTTCATCGATCCAGCGCTGGACGACAGGCTCCAGCTTCTCGCGGAAAGCGTTCGTTTCTTCCTCTGTCAGGATGATGTGCTCGTTGCCCGCATCGGTGGCCAGCTTGATACCGAAATCGTCCGAGGCACGCCAGATATCGCCGACCTCTGCCCACCATTCCGGACCCGAGGCGTCCTTGAATGCCTTCTTGATGTCGTCCGGCAGGCTGTCCCAGCGTGCCTTGTTCATGGACACCTGGAACGTGGTCGTTCCGAAACGGGCCAGATCATGGCCTTCGATCTGATACTTGGTCTGTTCCTGGATCTTGAGCGGGGGAATGATCTCCCAGGGAATGAACGCGCCGTCGACCACGCCCTTGGAGAGGGCTTGGGGCAGCTCTGGCACCGGCATCGCGGTCGGTGAAGCGCCGAGCGCCTCGATGATCCAGGCACCGGTGCGCGTTGGAATGCGCATTTTCAGGCCTTCCATGTCGGAAGGACTGCGCACCAGCTTGTCACGCATGTGGATGGCCTGACCCGCATGGACATGAAGGAACATGACCTCGACGCCCTTGTACTCCTCCTTCAGGTCGGATTCGAACAAGTCATACATCGCCAGATTGGCCGCCTTCGGATCGTTGACGTAGACGAAAGGCAGTTCGAAGGCTTCCGAGCGCGGAAACAGGCCCGGCGTATAACCATTGACGGTCCACACCAGGTCGACGACGCCGTCGCGCACCTGTTGCACCAGTTCCGGCGGCCGGCCGCCGAGCGACATTGCCGGATAAATCTCGATCTTCACGCGGCCGCCCGAGTTTTCCTCGACTGCCTTTGCCCAGGGTTCAAGCATCTGCGTCTGCGCCGGCGCCTTTGCGCCCAGCAGATGATGGAGCTTGAAGGTGAATTCCTGGGCCATGACGGTACTCGAACCGGCCAAGGCGATCGCCGCCCCGACTATAGCGGAGCCTAGCATATTGATATATTTCATCTTATCCTCCCATTGCGAGTCACTAGCGTGCCGCGCGCGTTACCACCGCCATGGCGACCGGACCATGGCTGACGGAACGCGTCGAGTGTCGCGTGAGGGGTGTGCGGCGGTCAAGCGCAATCGCCTTAATATTTAGGCCGCCGCGATAAGCTCAAGCTAGAGGCGAAGCAGTTTGCGCGCATTTTCCTTGAGGATCAAAGGCCGCACTTCGTCCTTGATGTCGATCTTCTCGAAATCGGCGAGCCAGCGGTCCGGCGTGATCGCGGGCCAGTCAGATCCGAACAGCATCTTATGCTTCAACAGCGAATTGGCATACTGAATGAGGATCTTCGGGAAGTATTTCGGCGACCAGCCGCTCATGTCGATATAGACATTGGGCTTATGGGTGGCCACCGAAAGCGCCTCTTCCTGCCACGGAAAGGAAGGGTGAGCCAGGATGATCGGCATTTCAGGAATATCTACCGCCACGTCATCGAGATACAACGGATTGGAATATTTCAGCCGCATGCCCATGCCGCCGGGCATGCCGGATCCCACGCCGGTTTGTCCGGTGTGAAACAGAGCGATGGCGCCTTCCTCGGCGATCGCCTCGTAGAGGACATAGGCGGAACGATCGTTCGGGTAGAATCCCTGCATCGTCGGGTGGAATTTGAAACCACGCACGCCAAACTCGCGCACCAGACGCCGCGCTTCGCGCGCGCCAGCCTTGCCCTTGGCCGGGTCGATGGAGGCGAACGGGATCATGACATCGGCGTTTTCCGCGGCAATACGGGCAACCTCCTCGTTTTCGTAGCGGCGAAAACCTGTCTCGCGCTCGGCATCAACCGGAAATATCACGCAGGCGATCCTGCGCTCGCGATAATAGGCGGCCGTGTCGCGAACCGTCGGCAGCATTCCTTTGACGCCGGCCGGATTCCTGAAATATTTGGCCATGCCTGCCTGAAATTCGTCATAACCGTCGTCGCGCGGGGAATCGCAGGGCTCCTCCGCGTGGGTATGAATGTCGATGGCGATGAGTTCGTCGAGGTTCATGACGGTCCTTTCGCGGCGGATTGTTCGATTGCCGTTCGTCCCCAGCTTGACCGTCTTTGAAAGATTTGGCAAGTTAGTTATGAAAGATAACTAATTATCCGGGGAGGATACCCATGCCAGTTGTCGATATTCCAGGGATGCGCCCGGTTCGGCTGGGAGATTTTACAGCAGAACTGAGCGATGGCATCGCCGGCGTGCGCTATATTCGCTCCCGCGCCACGCTTGGGGACTATCCGCGCTCGCTCATCGACAGGCTCGACCATTGGGCCAGGGCGGCGCCCGACAGGGTATTCCTGGCCGATCGTGTCGATGGCGGCCCCTGGCGCTGTTTGACCTATATGCAGGTGCGCGAGAAGACGCGGTCAATCGCCCAATACATCATCGATAGCGACCTGTCGGCGGAGCGACCGATCGCCATTCTCTCGGGTAACAGCATCGAGCACGGATTGATCGCACTGGGGGCCATGATGGCTGGCGTGCCCTATGCGCCTATCTCGCCAGCCTATTCGCTCGTCTCCCAGGACCATGCCAAGCTCAAATATTTGTTCGGCCTGATGACGCCGGGGCTGGTGTTCGCCGCCGACGGCGCGCCATTCGCGAAGTCCCTCGACGCGGTCATGACGCATGACATTCGCCTTTTGGTCGCGCGCAATCCCGCCGACGGTTTCAACTGCGAACTGTTCGACGACATTGTCGCGACTACGGTTACGGACGCGGTCGACGCGGCAAACAAGGCCGTGAATACGGATACGATCGCAAAATTCCTGTTCACGTCGGGTTCGACCGGCATGCCGAAGGCGGTCATCAATACCCAGCGCATGATCTGCGCCAACCAGATGATGATCGCGGCGGGTTACGCCTTCCTGCGGGATGAACCGCCGGTGCTGGTCGATTGGCTGCCCTGGAACCACACGGCCGGCGGCAACCACAATTTCGGCCTCACGCTGAACAACGGGGGCAGCCTGTACATCGATGACGGCGCCCCAACGCCGGCGGGGATCGCCAGAACGGTCCGCAACCTGACCGAGATATCGCCGACGATCTATTTCAACGTACCCAAGGGCTACGAGATGCTCACCGCCAATCTCGAGACGAACGAGGCGTTGCGCAAATCCTTCTTCTCACGGCTCAACCTGCTGCAATATGCGGGCGCCGCACTGTCCCAGCACGTCTGGGACGCGCTGGAAAAGACCGCTTTGGAAACGACCGGCAAAAAGATCGTGATGGTCACGGGTTACGGATCGACGGAAACGGCCCCGTTTGCCCTCACCACGACCTGGCCGGTCGAACGGCCGGGAGAGGTCGGCCTTCCGGCTCCGGGTCTCGAGCTCAAGCTGGTGCCAAATATCGACAAGATGGAGCTCAGGCTGCGCGGCCCCAGCATTACGCCTGGCTACTGGCGCCAGCCCGACAAGACCGCCGAATCCTTCGATGAGGAAGGTTTCTACAAGATCGGAGACGCACTCAAGCTGATCGACCCGAGCGACATCAACAAGGGACTGATGTTCGACGGCCGGGTATCGGAGGATTTCAAGCTGTCGACCGGCACCTGGGTCGACATGGCGGGCGTGCGCAGCGCGATCGTTCGCACGTTTGCGCCCTATGTCCGCGATGCCGTACTGACCGGCCTGAACCGTAACCATGTCGGCGCATTGCTGTTCACGGACCACGATGCCGTGCGCAGGATCGCTCCGGAACTCGCCGATGCGGACGATGCCGCCATCGCCGCGCATCCGAAGGTGCGGTCCATCTTCCAGGAACGGCTGAACCAGTTGGCGGCGCAGTCGACCGGCAGCTCAAACCATGTTGCCCGCGCCATCATTCTCGATACGCCGCCGTCGCTTGACGCGCACGAGGTAACCGACAAGGGATCGATCAACCAGAGGGCAGTCATGGCCGAGCGGGCCAATCTGGTGGAGGATATCTACGCCGAGCCCGCGCCCGCTCACGTGCTGGTCGCGGCGCGGGCCAAACGCGGCTGATGCATGGCGTATGGTTCACTCCCCGGCGGCGGAACCGTCGTCAATGATCCGGTTGAGCATCTGGAGGAACAGGTCGCGTTCGGCGGGCCCTCCGAGGCGCTCGATCATGCGCTCTTCATGGGCCTGCCACTTCCGGATCATGTCGCCGACAAATTCGACACCATGGCGGGTGAGGTAGAGGGAATGGGCGCGTTTGTCGGTACCCCCCTTGCGCCGCTCGGCTATCCCGCGCCGCTCCAGCCCGTCGATCAGGTTCACCAGGTTGGCCGGCTTGATTCCAAGCGCGCTTGCAATGTCGGTCTGCTTCTGGCCCGGATTCTCGGCGATCAGCCCAAGGACGGAAAACTCCGCCGGCCTGATTTCCATCTCCTGGACGGTCTCGATGAAGTCCTGGAAAACGGCGAGCTGCGCTCGGCGCAGCTTGTACCCGATGATGCGGCTCATGTCCGGAATATCCGGCATTGCAGCGTTTCGAGCCGTAATGTCGCTCGATTTCTTTCGACCGGAGGCGGATATCGTGCTTCTGACTGCCATGGAACTCGCAAATCGCTTTCGAGATCCAGATTTCGGCGATATTGCACCCGAAACCTGAACGCCGGAGATTCGTTATGATAGCAAACTATTTCACCTCCACAATACAATGAATGATCGCGGCAAGAGAGAAGGTGGCACGCAGACAATGGTACAATCGGAAACAAAAGAGCGGGACATCAATCCCGAAGTCAGACTTGCGATCGACGGCAAGATCGCGACGGTGACTTTTTGGCGGCCGGCCAAGCGCAATGCCATCAACGACAATCTTCTCCACGGATTGCGCGATTTCTTCTCCAATCCTCCCAAGGACGTCCGGGTTGTGATCCTGTGCGGCGAGGGTGGTCATTTCTCCAGCGGCCTCGACCTTGCCGAACAGGAGCAGCGCGACGCAGAAGTGGTGTTGCACCACTCCCGCGGCTGGCATGCGATCATGGACATGATTCAGTTCGGCGGATTGCCGGTCGTGTCGGTTCTCACCGGCGCGGTCATGGGCGGCGGGCTTGAGATCGCGACCGCCACCCATGTGCGCGTGGCCGAGCCTTCGGTGAAATACCGGCTGCCCGAAGGAAAGCGCGGTATTTTTGTCGGCGGCGGCGCAACGGTGCGCGTTGGCCGCCTGATTGGTGCCGACCGGATGACCGAGATGATGCTGACAGGGCGCACCTATACCGCCGAAGAAGGCCAGCAGATCGGCCTGTCGCATTACCTTGTCGGCCAAGGCGAGGGGATGGCGAAGGCGCGCGAACTCGCCGAAGGCATTGCCGCCAACGCGCCGCTCGTCAATTATCTGGTCATCAACGCCATCGCGCGGATCGACGACATGTCTCGCGCCGACGGGCTTTTCACCGAAAGCCTCAGTGCCGCTCTGTCGCAGACGGGCGAAGATGCCAGGGAAGGGCTGCGCGCCTTCCTGGAGAAGCGGCAACCCCGATTCCGCTGACGCTTGGGGCGCAGCATATTGGCGCAGTCACGCCACGGTGACTCGCCTCGCTTGCCATCGACGGCTATGAAAGCGTTCATGATATCAAGACGAGCTGCATAGTCGCCATGGCACTGGACATCGGATACGCAAGCGCATTGGGCGCCGGCGCGCTTTCTTTCCTGTCGCCCTGCGTGCTGCCGCTCGTTCCGCCCTATCTGTGCTACATGGCTGGCGTGAGCGTGGAGGAGTTCTCGGGCGCCAGGGATGCCAATGAACTGGCCGCGGGCCGGCGGGCCCTCATCGCTTCATCCATCGCGTTTGTAGCGGGTTTTTCCACGGTTTTCGTTGCCCTTGGCGCGAGCGCATTCGCCATCGCCCGCCTGCTTCGGGTGTGGCAGGAGCCGCTCGCGGTCGTCGCCGGGTTGTTGATCATCGTCATGGGTCTCAACTTCCTGGGCATCATTCGCATACCGCTCCTGTCACGAGAGGCGCGCTTCAGGTCGCAGGGCCGTCCGGCCAGCGCGGTCGCCGCTTACATCATGGGTCTGGCGTTTGCCTTCGGATGGACGCCGTGCATCGGACCTGTCCTCGGCTCGATCCTTGCGCTCGCCGGCACCCGCGAAACCGCTTTCGAGGGCGCATCGATGCTGGCGGTCTATTCAGCGGGCCTGGGCATACCCTTCCTCGTCGCCGCCTTCTTCTCCGGAGCTTTCATGCGGTTTCTGCAACGCTTCCGCGTTCATCTCGGAAAGGTCGAGAAGGTCATGGGCGGGCTGCTCGTCGTCGCCGGCGTCCTGTTTCTGACCGGCGGGATGCAGAGCTTTTCATTCTGGCTGCTGGAAACCTTTCCCGTCTTTCAAACGATCGGCTGACACACCACCAAACCGTTGCCGAAGCCAGGCCAGGGGAAACGTGGCCATGACAATGCCGCCCGTGACGAGCAATATGCCGGCGGCGTGAAAGCCATGAAACGACTCGCCGAGCAGCAGCACCGCGAGCACCACGCCGTAGGGCGGCAGCATGTACATGAATATCCCGGTGAGCGACGGCCCGAGATTGCGCACGCCGTACTGGAACCCTGAAAATGCCAGCAGCGAGGCGAGCACGACGATACCGCCGATGCCCTGCCACGCGGATAAAGTCCACGGAACCCTAATGCCGCTCGCCACCTCGTAGGCGGCAAAGGGCAGGATCGTCAGCGAACCCGCGGTCGCGACGAGGCTGAAAAGCGCCATGTTGGGTAAGCGCGCCAGGTCGCCCGACCGGTAGATCAGCGAATATCCCGCCCACGAGAACGCCGCGACAAGGATAAGCAGGTCGCCCGGATTGAACTGCATGGACAGCAGGGCGGACGGGTCACCGCGCAATACGATCGTAGCCACGCCTGCAAAGGCGATGGCGCTGCCTGCCGCCTCGCGCGCTTTCATCCTGCGGCCGGCGAACACGGTTTCCATGATGATGATGATTACCGATGATGAAGTGTAGATGAGCGTCGCGTTCGTCGCGGTTGTCATGGTCAGCGCGACATAGACGACGGCGCCGCAGACAAACATGCCGAGGAAACCCAAAACGGCGATACGTGTCCGGTTATGCCGCACGATCGTGCCGATCGTCACCCAATCGCGGATCACGAATGGCGTGAGCACGAGCCCGACGGTCGCCCAGCGGATGAAGGCCAGCGTGAAGGGCGCAACTTCGCGGACCACGTCCCGGCCGAAAACAAGATTGGTGGAGAATAGCAGGGGCGTGACGATCATCACGACGACCGCGATGGGGAAACGGGCCGGAACGCGGTTTTGCATATTCGGTTTCAACCTTGTGAGGCGTGGAGGCGATGGGTTAGACCATGGGCCGCAGATGGTTTCAATGACCCGGATTCGGCCTGTTCGCGCACGATCCGGCTTTCTGGACAACGCACATGACACAACGCACCTGCCTGTCGATCATCCTCGCCGCGGGCGACGGCACGAGGATGAAGAGCAACCGGTCCAAGGTGCTGCATGAAATCGCCGGGCTTGCCATGGCCGCTCATGTCGCGCGAGCGACCCGGCAATCCGGCAGCGCCGCGACCGCGCTCGTGGTTGGGCGGGATGCCGATGCGGTGCGCGCGGCGGTAAGCCCTTTTGCGCCCGATGCCGAGACCTTCGAGCAAACCGAACGGCTCGGCACGGCGCATGCGGTCCTTGCAGCCCGCGGCGCCATCGCGCGGGGCCATGACGACATCCTCGTCGTGTTTGGCGATACGCCGCTGATCGACGCTGCCGACCTGGCAGGCGCGCGAGCGCGCCTGGCCAAAGGGGCTCATGTCGTCGTCATGGGGTTCCATACCGATGATCCGGCCGGTTACGGGCGGCTGATCGTGGAGGACGGAAAGCTCGTCGCCATCCGCGAAGACCGCGACGCCAGCGACACCGAGAAGGCGATCACGTTCTGCAATGGCGGGCTCATGGCAATCGCCGGCGCCCATGCCCTGGACCTGCTCGATGCCGTCGGGAACGATAACGCCAAGGGCGAATACTATCTCACCGACATCGTCGGGATTGCGAGGCAAAGGGGACTGAACGCGGTGGCGACCGAGGTGCCGTTCGAATCGGTTCTCGGGATCAACAATCGCGCCGAACTCGCCGAAGCCGAAGCGATCTGGCAACGGCGCTGCCGTCAGCGGATGATGCTGGAAGGGGTGACGCTGCTCGATCCCGAAACGGTGCATTTTTCCTGGGACACGGAAATAGCGCCGGATACGGTGGTCGAACCGGATGTGTTTTTCGGACCCGGCGTGACGGTGACCGGGCCGGCGCGCATCCGCGCCTTTTCGCATCTCGAAGGTGCGACGGTGGCGGCGGGAGCCGAAGTCGGGCCTTTCGCCAGGCTCAGGCCGGGTGCGGACCTGCGCGAGAAGGCGAAGGTCGGCAATTTCTGCGAAGTCAAGAAAGCCGTCATCGATACCGGCGCCAAGGTCAACCACCTGACCTATATCGGCGATGCCCTTGTCGGCGCGGGCGCGAATATCGGCGCGGGTACGATCACCTGCAATTACGACGGATACGCCAAGCACCTCACGACGATCGGTCCGGGCGCCTTCATCGGCTCCAATTCGGCCCTGGTCGCGCCGATCACGATCGGGGAGGGCGCCTATGTCGCCAGCGGCTCCGTGCTGACCGACGACGTGCCGGGCGATGCGGTGGCGTTTGCCCGTGCGCGCCAGGTCAACAAGCCCGGCATGGCAACGCGCCTGCGCGAACGGTTTCTCAAGGCCCGAAAATAGCCACAGGCGTGGTTCAGACGCTAACCGCTTCGAAACGTGTTTGACCTATGATGGTGCGTGTTGGCGGATCACGCGCAAACAGATGAAATGATGTGTGATTTCCCGGATTCCGCAGATGCTGGTATCCGGCCGGCCTACAGTGAAATACCCGTCAAATGGGAATCAATCGCCAATGTGTGGAATCGTCGGAATCGTGGGCAAAGAGCCCGTCGCGCCCCTTCTTGTCGATGCGCTGAAGCGGCTCGAGTATCGCGGATACGATTCTGCCGGGGTGGCTACGGTCGATCACGGTCACATGGATCGCCGCCGCGCGGAAGGCAAGCTGATCAATCTGGAAAAGCGACTGAAGGAAGAGCCGCTGGCGGGCACCATCGGTATCGGCCATACCCGCTGGGCAACGCATGGCGTGCCGAACGAAGCCAACGCGCATCCGCATTTCTCCGGCGATGTCGCCATCGTCCACAACGGCATCATTGAAAATTTCTGGGAACTGCGCGAGGAACTGATCGCCGACGGTTATCAGTTTTCTTCGCAAACCGACACCGAGGTCGTCGCACACCTTGTTTCCCGCGAGATCCGCAACGGCGCGGCTCCGGTCGAAGCCGCGCACAATGCGCTCAAGCGGCTACGCGGCGCGTTTGCGCTTGCGATCATGTTTCGCGGTGACGACAACCTGATCATCGGCGCGCGAAACGGTCCCCCGCTGGCGGTAGGACACGGCGATGGCGAAATGTACCTGGGTTCCGACGCCATCGCGCTTGCGCCCTTCACCGACACCATTACCTATCTGGAGGACGGAGACTGGGCGGTCGTGCGCCGCGGCGAATTCGCGATCTACGACATGGATGGCAATCCCGTTCACCGTGCGCCGCAGAAATCGGTCGGCACGGCTTTCCTGGTCGACAAGGGCAATCACCGGCACTTCATGGAAAAGGAGATTCATGAGCAGCCGGAAGTCATCGCCCATACGTTATCCAATTATATCGATTTCTCAACAATGACAATCAAGCCGTTGAAATCGAAAATAGATTTTTCTGCTATTAATCGCCTGGCCATTTCGGCCTGCGGAACGGCCTACTACGCGGGTCTGATCTCGAAATACTGGTTCGAGCGGTTCGCGCGCCTGCCCGTGGACATCGATATCGCCTCGGAATTCCGCTATCGCGAGATGCCCATGGCGAAGGGGGATGCGGCACTGTTCGTCTCACAGTCCGGCGAAACCGCCGATACGCTTGCATCGCTTCGCTACTGCAAGAACCAGGGCATGACGATCGGCGCGATCGTCAATGTACGCGGCTCGACGATTGCGCGGGAGGCGGATGCTGTTTTTCCGACCCTTGCCGGTCCGGAGATCGGCGTTGCTTCGACCAAGGCATTCACCTGCCAGCTCTCGGTTCTGGCGGCACTCACCCTTCGGGCCGCCGAAAAGCGCAAGACGCTTTCGCCGGAGCAAGTGCGCGTGCATGTCCAGGCTCTGATCGAGGTTCCGCGTATCGCCTCCCAGGTCCTTCATCTGGAAGACCAGATCACAAGGGTCGCGCGCGAACTCGCGAACGTGAAGCATGTGCTCTATCTCGGGCGTGACACCAACTTCCCGCTTGCCATGGAAGGCGCGCTGAAACTCAAGGAGATCTCCTATATCCATGCCGAGGGATACGCCGCCGGCGAACTCAAGCACGGGCCGATCGCGCTGATCGACGAGAACATGCCGGTGATCGTCATCGCGCCGCACGACCATATCTTCGAAAAGACCGTGTCGAACATGCAGGAGGTGGCGGCGCGCGGCGGCAAGATCATCCTGATCACGGACGAAAAGGGCGCACGCCTGTCGACTGTGGAGACGATGGAAACCATCGTCCTGCCCGACGTGCCGGAATTTGTCGCGCCCATCATCTACGCGCTGCCGGTCCAGCTTCTCGCCTACCACACGGCTGTTTTCATGGGGACTGACGTCGATCAGCCGCGCAACCTGGCCAAGTCGGTCACCGTCGAGTAGCCGGGCACATTTTGCGGGCCTTGCGCGATTGTCTATTCAAATAAACGGCGGCGCACACTAAATAGGGCGTACCCTTCGGTCCCGCGAGCCATCATGTCCGACCACACCCACAAGATTTCCGGGATGACCCGGCTGCGCAACTATTTCCTGACCGGATTCGTGGTTGCCGCGCCGCTGGCGATCACCGCCTATATCGCCTGGTCGTTCATCGGCTGGGTCGACGGCTGGGTGAAGCCCTACATCCCCGCGCACTACAATCCCGACAATTACCTGCCATTCTCAGTCCCGGGATTTGGCCTCATCGTCGCCATTGTGCTCATCACGCTGATCGGCTTCCTGACCGCCAATTTCATCGGCCGCGCGATCGTCAACTACGGCGAAGGCCTGCTCGAAAACATGCCCTTCGTTCGCAATATCTATCGCGGGCTGAAGCAGATTCTCGAGACCGTGCTGTCGCAACAGAGCAACACGTTCAAGAAGGTGGCGCTCATCGAATATCCGCGCAAGGGCTTGTGGGCGCTGGTGTTTATCGCAACCGATACGCGCGGCGAGGTGAAGGACGAACTGCAGGAAAAGGGTGGCGATACCATCGCTGTTTTCCTGCCGACGACACCCAATCCGACGTCCGGTTTCCTGCTGTTCGTGCCGGCAAAAGACATTCACCCGCTGAAAATGTCAGTAGAGGACGCCGCCAAGCTTGTCATCTCGGCCGGCCTCGTGGCGCCGCAATATCGCGAGAAGACGGCGGAACTGGCAGCTGCCAACGGCCTTCCCGAGAAGGGCACAAGCCGCAAGAAGAAACCCGCCGAACCGGCATGAGCCCGGATCAGCCGGCGCGCAGCAGGCGGATCGCCTCGTCGCGGCCAAACAGGTAAAGCAGCAATCGCAAGGCCCTGCCGCGCGCACCGTTCAGTTCCGGATCGGTGGCCAGAACAAGGCGCGCGTCGTCGCGCGCGATCCCCAGCAAGTCGCCATGAGCCTCGATCCGCGCCACCCGGAAGCCTGGCGTTCCAGATTGGCGCGTACCCAGCAACTCCCCTTCGCCGCGCAATTTCAGGTCCTCCTCGGCAATTTCGAAACCGTCTTCGGTCTCGCGCATGACTTCCAGCCTGCGGTGTGCGGTTTCTCCTAGCGGCCCCTTGTAGAGAAGCACGCAACTCGACGGCTTTTCGCCACGACCGACCCGGCCGCGCAACTGGTGAAGCTGGGAGAGCCCGAAGCGCTCGGCATGTTCGATCACCATGATCGTGGCATCCGGCACATCAACCCCGACCTCGATGACGGTCGTGCCGACAAGCAGGCGTGTCTCGCCGGCCTTGAAGGCGCGCATCGCCTCGTCCTTGAGCATCCCGGACATGCGGCCGTGAACAAGGCCGATCGTATCGCCAAACACCGGTTTCAGGCTCTTGAAGCGGTCTTCGGCCGCCATCAGCGCGATTTCTTCGGATTCCTCGACCAGGGGGCAGATCCAATAGACTTTCTGGCCCTCGTCCACCGCCCGGCGCATGCGCCCGACAAGTTCGTCGAGCCGCTCGAGCGGCAGCGTCACGGTACGTATCGGCTGCCGTCCCGCCGGCTTTTCCGTCAGCCGTGAAACATCCATGTCGCCAAAGGCGGTCAGCACGAGGGTACGCGGGATCGGGGTCGCGGTCATGACCAGCATGTCCGGCGCATTGCCCTTCGCGGTCATGGCCAGGCGCTGGTGAACGCCGAAGCGATGCTGCTCGTCGACCACGGCCAGCACGAGATCCTTGAACGCGACACCCTGCTGGAAAAGCGCGTGCGTACCGATCACGATGTCGATCGTGCCGTCGGCAAGGCCGGCAAGGATCGTCTCGCGTTCGCGGCCCTTCTCGCGTCCAGAAAGGATGGCCGCCTTCAGGCCGATCCGTTCGGCCAGCGGCGCGATGGTAGCAAGGTGCTGGCGCGCCAGGATTTCGGTCGGCGCCATCAGGGCTGATTGCCCGCCTGCCTCCGCGGCATGGGCGATTGCCATCAGCGCAACGATCGTCTTGCCGGAGCCGACATCGCCTTGCAGCAGCCGCAACATGCGTTCCGGCTTTTCCAGATCGGCCGATATCTCCGCGACGGCAAGTTCCTGCGATCCGGTCAGCGAATAGGGTAGTGCCAACCGCAATTGCGCCTGCAACCGGCCGCTGGCGGCAAGCGGCCGGCCCGCCAGCCGCCTGATGCGCGAGCGCACCAGCGCCAGCGAGAGTTGTCCGGCAAGGAACTCGTCATAGGCAAGACGGCGCCGCGCAGGATTATCGAGCGATATTTCGGCGACGGCCTGCGGATCGTGCAGCCGTTTCAGGGCGTCGCCAAACGGCGGAAAGCTCTGCCGGCGCATCAGTTCCCCATCCTGCCACTCGGGCAGATCTGGCACGCGGGTGAGCGCGGCATGCATCGCCTTGCGCAACACCCGGCCCGAAAGCCCTGCGGTAAGCGGATAGACCGGTTCAATCTCCGGCAGGACTTCACCCGGCCGGGCTATATAGTCCGGGTGCACCATCGAGGGACGCCCGTTGAACCACTCCATGCGCCCCGACACCAGCACCGTCTCGCCTTCCGGCAGGGAGCGTTCCAGCCACGGCCCCTTGGCATGAAAGAAGACGAGCGCGATTTCGCCGGTATCATCGTGCCCATAGACCCGGTAAGGCACATTCTTCTTGCCGCGCGGGGGTGGCTGGTGGCGGTCGATCCGCAATTCCAGTGTCACGATCGCGCCTTCCGCCGCATGGGCGATGCCCGGCCTGTTGCGCCGGTCGATGAGCGAGTGCGGCAGGGTGAACAGCAGGTCGGCGATCCTGGCCTCGCGGTCCTGCACGTCGCCGGGCACGATCCTCGCGATCAGCCCGGCCAGCTTCGGACCGACCCCGTCGAGGGAGGAAACCGGCGCAAACAGTGGATCGAGAAGCGAAGGGCGCATCGCGCAAACATATTCCGGCAAGTGCCCGGGTGAAAGGCTGACATCGGCGATCTTCCACGATATATGCGGCGCATCAAACAACGGAACATGACCATGACCGGCACGACGCAATCGTCAGCCCATCTCGATCCTCGCCGGCGCAAGATCCTGTTTCGCGCCTGGCACCGCGGTATGCGCGAGATGGACCTTATTCTCGGCTCCTTCGCCGATGACGAAATCGCGACCCTCAGCGAAGCCGAACTGGATGCACTCGACGAACTGATGAACGAGAACGACCAGGACCTCTTCAAGTGGATCGTAGGGGAAATCCCGGTGCCCACGGAGCGGAACCGTCCGATCTTCCGGCGTATCCTGGCGCACCGCAAAGCGATGAAATTCTGAACTGAAATGGATCTCATTCCCGCCCTCGGGCTGAAACCCGGTTCAAGCCGCGACGTCACGGTCGACGGTGTGGCCGACGGCTACGAGCCCTTCGTGCTCGCCCGGATCGCCGTGGAGGCGGGACAGGGCGGGCCTGTCCTGTTTGTCGCGCGCGACGGCCAGCGCGTGCCGGCCCTGGTGCAAGCGTTGCGGTTCGTCGCACCCGGCCTCCCGGTGACCGAACTGCCGGGCTGGGACTGCCTGCCCTATGACCGGGTGTCGCCCGGAGCAGACGCTGCCGCACGCAGGCTCGATGCGCTGGCTGACCTGATAGCGCTGGCCGAAAAGCGGCATCCGGCCATCGTCATCGCCTCCGCCAATTCCGTTCTCCAGCGCATTGCACCCCGCGATGCAGTGAAGGCGCAAGGCCTGTCGGGCCGGCCCGGCAACCAGATCGACATGAATATCCTGGTGGAGCGGCTGGAAACCAGCGGCTTCGAGCGGGTCGGTACGGTGCGCGATGTCGGCGAATACGCGGTGCGCGGCGGTATCCTCGATGTCTTCGTACCCGGCGCGGCCGAGCCGCTGCGCCTCGACTTCTTCGGCGACACGCTGGAGTCGATCCGCGCCTTTGATCCGGCCAGCCAGCGCACGACGGGCCAGCGCAAGGATTTCCGGTTGCAGGCGATGAGCGAGGTCACGCTTGCCCCGGAAACGATCAGCCGGTTTCGCCGGTCCTATATCGAATCCTTCGGCGCGCCGCAGCGCGATGACGCGCTCTACGCAGCGATCTCGGAAGGCCGGCGTTTTGCCGGCATGGAACACTGGCTGCCGCTGTTTTACGACCGGCTGGAAACCGTCTTCGACTATGTGCCCGATGCGCCCGTCGTATTCGATCATCTGGCTCACGAAGCAGTGGCGAGCCGCCACGCGCAGATCCTGGAGCACTACGAGGCGCGCGCGCGGCAGTCGGAAACGTCGCTCGCCGATGCCGTGCCGTACAAGCCCGTGCCGCCGGAACGCATGTACCTCTCGGCGGAGGAATCGGTGGCGGCGGCGGCTGGCCGTCTCGCCGTCGATCTGACGCCCTTCGACCAGCCGGAGGATAGCGCGCGCACGGTGCTGCATGCCGGCTCGAAAGCCGGCCGGTCGTTTGCCGAGGAACGGGCCGCGCCGTCCGCCAATGTCTTCGACCACGTGGTGCGCCATGCCGGCGAATTGCGCGCGGGCGGCAAGCGCGTCCTCATCGCCGGCTGGAGCGAAGGTTCGCTTGACCGATTGCAGCACATCCTTGTCGAACACGGCCTCGGCAATCTCGAGCCGGTCGGCGACCTTGCGCAGTTGGAAAGACTTCCGGGCGAGAAGGCGGGCCTCGCCATCCTGCCGCTGGAAACAGGTCTGGAGACCGCCGGACTGGCGATCATTGCCGAACAGGACGTTCTGGGCGACCGGCTGGTCAGGCGGTCCAGGCGGTCGAAACGCGCCCAGGATTTCATCTCGGAGGTCTCCGCCCTTTCGCCGGGCGATATCGTCGTTCACGCGGATCACGGCATCGGCCGGTTTGCCGGGCTGAAAACGATCGAGGCCGCCGGCGCGCCGCACGACTGTCTCGAACTGCGTTACGCAGGCGACGACCGTCTGTTCCTGCCGGTCGAGAACATCGAATTGCTGTCGCGCTACGGTTCCGAGACAAGCGAGGCCCAGCTTGACAGGCTGGGCGGCGTCGCCTGGCAGGCGCGCAAGGCGAAGCTGAAGAAGCGGCTGCTGGAGATGGCCGACCAGCTCATCCGCCTGGCCGCCGAACGCCAGATGCGCGGTGGCGTGGTCCTGGTGCCTCCGCAGGGGCTCTACGATGAATTCGCAGCGCGTTTTCCCTATGACGAGACGGAGGATCAGCTATCGGCAATCGAGGCCGTGATCGAGGACCTGGGGTCGGGCCGACCGATGGACCGGCTGATCTGCGGCGATGTCGGTTTCGGCAAGACCGAAGTAGCCTTGCGCGCGGCCTTTCTCGCCGCGATGGAGGGCATGCAGGTGGCGCTCGTAGTGCCGACCACCCTGCTTGCCCGCCAGCACTTCAAAACCTTTTCACAGCGCTTTTCGGGCCTGCCGGTTCGCGTCCGCCAGGCCTCGCGCCTGGTTGGCGCAAAGGAGTTGGCCGAAACCAAGAAAGGACTGGCTGACGGCACCGTCGATATCGTCATTGGCACCCACGCGCTTCTCGGCTCTGCGATCAAGTTCAATAATCTAGGCCTGCTGATCATCGACGAGGAGCAGCATTTCGGCGTCAAGCACAAGGAAAAGCTGAAGGATCTCAAGCGTGACGTTCATGTACTGACCCTGTCGGCGACGCCGATTCCGCGAACGCTGCAACTGGCGCTGTCGGGTGTGCGCGAACTGTCGCTGATCGCGACGGCGCCACTCGACCGCATGGCGGTGCGCACCTTCATTTCGCCGTTCGATCCGGTCGTCATCCGCGAGACGCTGTTGCGCGAGCGCTATCGCGGCGGCCAGAGTTTCTACGTCGTGCCGCGCATTGCCGACCTCGACGAGGTGAAGACGTTCCTCGCCGAGCAGGTCCCCGAGTTGAAGGTCGCCGTTGCGCACGGGCAGATGCCGCCCGGCGAACTCGATGACAAGATGAATGCCTTCTATGACGGCAAGTACGATGTGCTGCTGTCCACGACGATCGTGGAATCGGGCCTCGACATTCCGACCGCCAACACGCTGATCGTCCACCGCGCCGACATGTTCGGACTGGCACAGCTCTATCAGCTCAGGGGCAGGGTGGGGCGCTCCAAGCTGCGCGCCTATGCGCTCCTGACGCTTCCCGCGCGCAAGACGCTGACCGCCAATGCCGACCGGCGATTGAAGGTCCTCCAGTCGCTCGACACGCTTGGCGCCGGTTTCCAGCTTGCCAGCCATGATCTCGACATCCGCGGCGCAGGCAACCTGCTCGGCGAGGAACAGTCGGGGCACATACGGGAGGTGGGCTACGAACTCTACCAGCAGATGCTGGAGGAAGCGGTGGCGGAAATCCGCGGCGAGGAACACGCCGAGGAGGGATCGTGGTCGCCGCAGATCACGATCGGCACGTCGGTGATGATCCCCGAAGCCTACGTCGCCGACCTGCAGTTGCGCCTGGGCCTTTATCGCAGGCTCGCCGACCTGACCGGGCCGCGGGAGATCGACGGTTTTGCCGCCGAACTGATCGACCGGTTCGGCCCGCTGCCGGAGGAAGTCCAGCACCTGCTGAAGGTCGTCTACATCAAGGCGCTTTGCCGCAAGGCCAATGTGGAGAAACTGGACGCGGGGCCGAAGGGCGTTGTCGTGCAGTTCCGCAACCAGACTTTCGTCAATCCCGCAGGATTGGTCCAGTATATCGCCCAGCAGGGGTCGCTCGCCAAGATCAGGCCCGACCAGAGTGTGGTATTCTCACGCGACTGGCCCAATCCGGAAAAGCGCCTGGCCGGCTCGGCCGTCGTCATGACGCAATTGGTGAAACTGGTGGAAACGGCCGCAGCCTGATCTCTACGCGGATATTGGCGCGTCCAGCTTGCCCGCCGCCTTGGCCGTGGAGACCGCCCTGATCGCCTCGACGAGAACGGAGGGGTCCTGCGCGCCCATCACCGCGTAACGGCCCTCCAGAACGAAGCACGGCACGCCGCGCACGCCCATCTGCTGCGCAGTCATGATCTCCTGCTCCACCGCGTCGCGGTCGGCATCTGTGGCCAGCAATGTCTCCACGAGCGCCGCATCCATGCCGGCCTCGCGTGCCGCACCGATCAGGACGCCGTGGTCGCCGACATTGCCGCCTTCCTCGAAATAGATCTCGAACAGACGGCGCGCCAGGCGGTTCTGGACGCCATCTCCGGCTGTCGCCGCCCAGCGGATCACGCGGTGGGCATCGAGCGTATTGGGCGAAACGGCGATCTTTTCGAACGCAAAGGCGATATCCTCGGCGGTGCCGGCCTCGCGCACCCGGTCATAGGCTTCCTTCGCGCCCTGCGAACCTCCGAACTTTTCCTCCAGGTACTGCCGCCGGTCGCGGCCCTCGCGCGGCAGGGTCGGGTCCAACTGAAACGGCCGCCAACGGATTTCAACGGGAACGTCGCCGGCCTCCGCCATCGCCTTCTCGAGCCGTTTATGCCCGATGTAGCACCATGGGCACATCACGTCCGAAACGATATCGATGGTGATGGGGGCGGCTTGCGTCATCGTCCGTGTCCCGTCTCGCTACTGTTCGCGCCACCACGTCTGCAATTGATAGCCGTAGATGGCGGTTTTGTCGGGATGGCGTATCGCGCTTGCATGCGCCACCCGCTGCTCGTCGAGATGATAGAGCGGCACGACATAGAATCCACTCAACAAAACGCGATCATAGGCGCGAACGGCCGAGACGAACCCCTCCTTCGTGCGGGCGTGGAGCAGGTTGTCGATCGCATCGTCGATCGCCGGATCGGCCACACCCGCGAAATTGTAGGTGCCATCGAGGTCGCGCGACCCTGAGCCCCAGCGCCCGATCTGCTCGGCGCCCGGCGACAGCGAGGAATAGTAGAACTGCAGGATTACGTCGTAGTCGTAGGTCTGGAGGCGCTGCTGATACTGTGCGTCGTCGACGCTGCGGATCGACACCGCGATCCCCAGACTGGCGAGCGTACGCTGCCATGCCGCCGCCAGCGCTTCGCCGCCCTTGCCGCGCAGCAGAATCTCGAAGGAAAGCGGCGTGCCGTCCGGCGCGGTCATGACCTTGTCGGAAAGCTTGTATCCGGCTTGCCGGAGCCGGTCGAAACCCTGGCGCATGAACTCGCGGTCGCGGCCGGAACCGTCCGATATGGCAGGCTGGAGCGTTCCTTCAAGCGCCTCGGGTAGTGCGGCACCGGGACGGGACTGGAAAAACGCCTTCTCGCTCTCATCGAGCGGCTGGCCGTAAGAAGAAAGCTCCGATCCGTCGAAAAAGCTTCTGGTCCGCGTGTAGGCGCCGGAGAACAGGTTCTGGTTGACCCACTCAAAATCGAACAGGTCGGCGAATGCACGTCGGACTTCGCGATCGGCGAAGACCGGACGTCGCGTATTGAACACGAAGCCGTACATGCCGGATGGCAGGCTGTCCTTGAACACCGACTTGACGACGCGCCCGTCGGTGACCGCCGGGAAATCGTATCCCTCGACCCAGCGCTTGGTGCTTTTTTCCTCGTAAACGTCGACAAGGCCCTTCTTGAAGGCTTCGAACATGGTGTTCTCGTCGCGGAAATAGATGATCTGGATTTCGTCGTAATTGTCGAAACCGGCCTTGGACGGGTGGTTCCTGGCCCAGTAGTCGGGATTGCGCTTCAACGTGATCGATTGCCCGGCATCAACCTTTGCGATCGTGTAGGGGCCGCTCGCCACCATCGGCGTGAGCGTCGTCTTGTCGAAATGCTCGGCATCCGTGGCATGCTTCGGCAGGATCGGGAGCAGGGCGATCAGAAGCGGCATTTCGCGGTCGGCGCTTGGTTTCAGCGTGAAGCGGATCTTGTCCCTGCCGGTCGCTTCCATCTTCTGCACATTGTCCAGCCAGCGGCGGTAGAGCGGCCGTGATTTCTCATGCAGCAGGTCCATCGAGAACATGACATCGTCGACGGTGACGGGTTGCCCGTCGGAGAAGCGCGCTCGCTCGTCCAGCGTGAATTCCACGAAACTGCGCTCCTCGTCGGTCTCGACGCTTTTCGCGATCAGCGGATAAAGCGTGAATGCCTCGTCACGGGAGCGGGCGAGCAGGCTCTCGAAGACGTTGTAGCCGTAGGTCTGGTCGAAGAGCCCGCGCGCGGCATCACCCTGGACGATGAACGGATTGACGCTGTTGAACGTTCCCTCAACGCCATAGGTGATCTTGCCGCCCTTCGGCGCATTGGCGTTGGCGTAGGGGAACGCCGCGTAGTCGGGCGGCAGCGCGGGGGAGCCGTGCATGGCGATGGCGTGGGCTGGTTCGGCCCTTGCCGCTACGCCGCTAAAAAGGATCAGCAGCGCGGCGAGGGCGCCCGCAAGTCGTTCCATGGCGCTATACTCCTCGTCGTCGAATCGGATTGAATCCTACCATGCCTGCTCGTCTGCCTGCCGGACAACCGGGGCGGCAATCGGGCAAGACTTTCAAAAAAGAGCGGGCCTCTCCGCGCTCGGGTCTGGATTCCGTTGGAATCTCGGTGTAACACCCGCGCCGAGGAATTGGCGTTTGCATCTGGCACGCCGGGGTCATGCTGTTGCCTCAATTGAAAACCACTACGGCGCCAATCGGGTATACAGTATTTCGACCGACGGATCATGAAGGAACTGGAAATGACGAAGCCCACAATCGCAGCAGCGCGGCTCGCACTGATCGCTGGCCTGGCAGCCATCCCGTTTGCCGGATCGGCGGTCGCACAGCAGGGACCCGTTCCGAATGAATGGATCAAGCTATGCCAGAAGCAGAAGGAAACCGATGTCTGCAACGTGCAGTTCATCAAGGCCTCGACCGAATCCGGCCAGTTGCTGACCGCACTGAACCTGATCGAGATCAAGGGCAAGCAGAACCGCCGCGTCCTGCAGATAACCGTTCCGCCGATGCGGATCCTGCCGCCCGGCATCGGCCTGCAGGTCGACGGTGGAAAGACCCAGAAGGTGGAATACGTGATTTGCCCGGTGCAGGAGAATCCGAGCTGCATCGCCGAGGCTCCGCTGACCGACGAATTGATCAATTCTTTCAAGCGCGGCAGCGAACTGACGATCACGGCCGTCAATTTCCAGAACCAGCCGACACCCGTGAAAATCTCGCTCCAGGGCTTCACCGGCGTCTATGACGGCGAACCGATGAAACAGTCGGAATTCGACGACCGCCGCAAGCAGATTCAGGCGGAAGTGGAAAAACGCCGCGCCGAGTTTGAAAAGAAGCTCAAGGAAGAACAGGAAAAGGCCAAGGCAAACTGATCGTTTTGAGCCAGATCAAAATTGAAAACGGGGCCCTGCGGCCCCGTTTTTTTTACCCTGTCCGTTTCGGGCCAGCTACAGCACCGCACGGCCTTTGGGTCGCACAATGGACGCTGCGCGTCATCGAATCCGCGCATCAAGCTATCCGAAAACCGATTCCGGTTTTCGGGCCGATACGCTAATGCATCATTTCGTCGCGCGGCCTGTACCTGCCTTCCGAAAGTTCTCCGAAAAATTCGCTCACCTGCGGATGGCGAATCGGGTCACCGGAGTCGTCGACCAGAAGGTTCTGCTCGGAAACATAGGCGACATATTCCGTCTCCGCGTTCTCTGCGAGCAAATGATAGAATGGCTGATCGCGCCGCGGCCTGATCTCGGCAGGAATGGATTCATACCATTCCTCCGAATTGGCGAATTCCGGATCGACGTCGAATATCACGCCGCGAAACGGAAACAGGCGGTGCTTGACGACCTGGCCGATCTGGAATTTTGCGCTTGCGAATTTGCCCATGGTTTCTTGACCTCTTGCAATATGTGGCGCAGGGGAGAGGGAATTTCAATCCCGGCGTCCCACGCATCACCCATGCTTGATTCACCAGTCTTATGAGGAACCTGACTGCCTGATGTCCGATGTCCTGGGTCTCGTCCTGCCATTCTTCGGCTTGATTCTTCTCGGCTTCGTCGCTGCGCGAATAACCCGCCAGCCGCTCGAGGCGCTTGGCTGGATGAACACGTTCATCATCTACATCGCCTTGCCGGCGCTGTTCTTCCAGCTCCTGTCCAAAACCCCGATCGAACGCCTGACGGAGTGGAGCTACATCTTCGGATCGGTGTTCTCGACATACACGGTTTTCGCGATCATGTTCGTCATTGCCGTGCTTCGCTCATCCGGCGAAATCGCCGAATCGACGGTCAAGGGACTTGCCGCCGCCTACGGCAATATCGGCTACATGGGACCAGGCCTTGCATTGCTCGCGCTCGGCGAAGAGGCCGCCGTTCCGGTCGCTCTGATCTTCTGCTTCGAGAACATCATGCATTTCACGATAGCGCCGCTGATGATGGCGCTGGCGGGCGACGAAGAACGCCCCGCCGCGACGGTGGCGCTCGAGATCGTGCGCAAGATCGCCTTCCATCCCTTCATCATCGCCACCGCGATTGGCGTGCTGGCGGCTGCGATCGAGGTGCGGCCACCGCAACCGATCGAGCGGCTGCTCAGTTACCTGGCCAGCGCGGCGGCGCCCTGCGCCCTGTTCGTGATGGGCGTGACGCTGGCGCTGCGCCCCCTGAAGCGGATTCCGAGCGATATCGGCATCATTACCCCGCTCAAGCTGCTGCTTCATCCCGCGATCTGCTACTTCATGCTGAGCTGGATCGGCAATTTCGATCCGGTCTGGGTCTATACCGCGGTCCTCCTCGCCGCCTTGCCCACGGCCACCAATGTCTTTGTGATCGCCCAGCAATATGGCGTGTGGGCGGAGCGCGCGTCGGCGAGCATTCTTGTCTCGACGACGCTGTCGGTGTTCAGCGTGACGGGATTGCTGGTTCTGATAACGGGCGGATACCTACCGCCGGACCTTTTCCCTTAAGGCAGTGCCCGCCGCGCCAAGGCCGCTTCCCGGTCTCATGCCCTCGCGCATGAATATCGAGCGCAACGGCGCCGAGGCGCCGAGCAGACCCAAGCCGGCACAGCGCAGCAATTGCGCGGGCAGCAGATCCGACAACAGCGAACGGTTGAGTGCGTTGACGGCACCGGCCCTGGCCATCACATCCGGGCGCCGCTTCGCGTCGTAGCGGGCCAGGACGGTATCGGCGCCGGGATCGCCCACGGCGCCTCTGACCGTATCGACGAGATCGCGAACATCGCGAATCGACAGGTTCAACCCCTGTGCGCCGATCGGCGGGAAAACATGCGCGGCCTCGCCGACCAGCGCGATACGGCGATCGGCGAAACGGGCCGGCATGGCGGTGGAGAGCGGGTAGACCTGGCGGCCGGGTTCCACCGAAACCTTTCCCAGCATCGATTGCATCATTGTCTCGACCGCCCGCGACAGGGATGGATCATCCATCGCGGCAAGTTCGTCGGCTTTTTGCGGCGAGGTGACCCAGACAAGGCTGGATCGATTCTCGCCGCGGAGCGGCACCTGCGTGAACGGTCCGTCCGCGGTGTGGAATTCCGTCGAGGTATCGTCGTGACCGCGCTGGTGCGAAAAGTTGACGACAAGCGCCAACTGGGGCAGGGCCGCGCGCTTCACGTCGATTCCGGCTGCACCACGGGCGGGCGAACCGCGGCCGTCGGCGGCCACGGCGAGCCTGGCGGATATGGCCACACCGACGTCGAGACGTGCGACAATGCGTTCCGCGCCGGGTTCCCACGCGACCACCTGTGCGACCGCGCGATGGATGTTCGCACGGGTCCCAAGCGCCTTCTCGAGCGCGGCGCCCAGTACCCTGTTGGGGATGTTATGGCCAAACGCCTCCTGGCCGATCTCGCTGGCCCGGAACGTTACCGCGGGGCTGCGAACGAGCCGGTTCGTCATGTCGACGATCCGCATGATACGCAACGGCGCCCCGGCTTCGCGCAAGGTATCGCCCAATTGCATCTTGTCGAGGAACTCCAGCGACGGGATCATGAGCGCTGTCGTGCGACTATCGTCACGACGCACGGGTGGCCCGGCGAGACAGATCGAAAATCCGGCATCGGCAAGCGCGAGCGCGGCTATCAGGCCCGCAGGGCCGGTTCCGGCCACGATGATGTCGAATTCCTGCGGCGTACCCATTCCGGTTCCTGTCTGGTCGCACATTGCCCGCCACTGGCGAACAGATGCCTGCTCGTATATGGCATCCAGGCGGCTCGCATCAACGGGACTTTGAAGACGGGGCATGGCAAGCGAAGAAGAAACCTCATCTAGACCGGCGGAGTTTTCAGCCCTCGACGCCGCTGGCCGCGCCATTGGCGCGTTCGCCCAGTCCAGCCGTCTGCCTGTTTACACCGCACTGGCCGGGCTGGTGGTCCTGGCCTGGGCCGTGTTCGCGGCCATGGCTGCGCGCGTTGGGCAGGCGACCCCCGGCCTCGCCCTGGGGCCGGGCGGCGATCTCGCCCGCTGGCTGCCGGATTTCCCGCTTCCCCGCTGGCTCGAAGTGTTCGTGGCGCTATGCCTGGTACCGGCGCCGGTATCCGGCCAGGCCGGCTTCCTGCTTGCCGCCGTCACCATGTGGTTCCTGATGGCGCTGGCGATGATGCTGCCGTCGGCCCTGCCGATGATCCGCACCTACTGCGAGATCGCCGACACTGCCGCGCGAAAGGGCGAAAAGGTGGTTCATCCGATCGTTCTGGTTAGCGGTTATCTAGCCGTGTGGCTGGCTTTTTCCGCCCTGTTTGGCATCGCTTGGGCGTCGGCAAGCAGGTTGCTGGCACCGAACGGTGCACTTGCGCCAATAGCAGCCATACCTGCGGCGACGGCACTTGGCATTGCCGGCCTCTACCAGTTTTCCGGTTTGAAAGAAGTATGCCTGAAAAAATGCCGCAATCCCTTTGCCACACTGTTTTCGAACTGGAGCACCCGCCCTATCGCGATCTTCCGGCTCGGCCTTTGGCAGGGGATCTGGTGTGTCGGCTGCTGCTGGGCGTTAATGCTGGTGATGCTGGCGGTGGGCATGATGAACCTGATGTGGATGGCGCTGCTCTCCATTCTGGCGGTTGTGGAGAAAGTCCGTACTGGCCGGTTCATCACCCGGATTTCGGGCGCAATACTGCTTGTGTGGGCCGCAGCGCTTCTATTACTGTCGGCAGTGTAGTGCGAAGGAGGGGAAATGGCTGGTGAAAGTTGGGCGCTCAAGGGCGAACTGGTTCTGTCCTGCAATTGCACTGTTTTCTGTCCGTGCGTCCTGTCGCTCGGCAACCATCCGCCGACCGAGGGCTACTGTCAGACATGGGCGGGTTTCCGTATAGATTCCGGGCATTTCGGAGAAGTCGACCTCTCCGGGTTGAACCTGGGACTGGTGATGGAAATCCCCGGTTACATGAGTCGCGGCAACTGGACGGCGGGCCTGTTTGTCGACAAGCGCGCCTCTATTTATGCGCAGAAGGCCTTCGGGCGCATTTTCAGCGGCAAGGCCGGTGGCACCACGTCGCTATTGTCCGTCCTGGTCGGCAACTTCCTTGGAATTCAACAGGTGCCGATCACCTATGAAATCGAGGACAAGACGCGAATCGTCAGGATCCCGAACATCATCGACGGCGCCGTGACGCCGATACGCGGCAATGACCGCGAGGGCGATACGGTCATCACCAATTCGGAATACTGGATCGCGCCGGAAATCATCGTCGCGCGTTCCGACAAGAGCCGCATGCGCGCATTTGGGCGCAACTGGAATTTTGCGGGCCGTTCCGCCGAGATCTGCAAGCTGGATTGGCGTGGTCCGTGAAAAAGCCGTTGTTCAGCCGGCCAACAGGTACGAAGGTGACATGGCCGCAGGCAAAAGCCTTTTCGGTTCACCTGTTGACGGCTTCCGGTTCCTTCCTGGCGTTCCTCTCGCTGGTCGCCTGTGCCGAAAAGAACTGGACGGCCATGTTCCTTTGGCTTGGCCTGGCGCTTCTTGTCGACGGCATCGACGGGCCGATCGCGCGCAAGCTGCATGTCAAGGCAGTCCTGCCGACCTGGTCGGGCGACGTGCTCGACAACGTCATCGACTATGTCACCTACGTGCTCATTCCCGCATTCGCGCTCTACAACAGGGGCTTCATGGGCGAGGGTCTGTCCTTTCTGTCGGCCGCGATCATCGTCATTTCGAGCGCGATCTACTATGCCGACACGTCGATGAAGACGAAGGAGAACTTCTTCAAGGGCTTTCCGGTGGTCTGGAACATGGTGGTGTTCACGCTCTACGTCATCGAACCCGGCGAGTGGACATCGTTTGCCGTTGTCGTCATCTCTGCAGTCCTCAGTTTCGTGCCGGTGAACTTCCTGCATCCGGTGCGGGTGAAGCGGCTGCGCAATATCAATCTTCCGGTTTTTCTCGCTTGGTGCGCCTTCGGTCTGGTCGCATTGGCCGAGAACCTCAGCACCGGTATTTTCGTCAAGACCGGCGTCGCCGTGACCGGCATCTACCTGTACGTCATCGGCGGTGTCATGCAAATTTTCCCGGACCTTGGAAGAAAGGTGGCTTGAACCATGACAAAGGCAATACTTGTCAGCAGGACCGGTGGCCCTGAGGTGCTTGAACTCAAGGACGTTGATCCGGGCAAGCCCGCCAAGGACGAGGCGTTGATCGCGCAAACGGCGATCGGTCTCAATTTCATAGACGTGTATTTCCGCACCGGCCTTTATCCCTCACCAGCCGGCCTGCCGTTCACGCCGGGCAACGAGGGCGCCGGCCGGGTACTTGAGGTCGGCGAGGGGGTCGACTGGCTGAAACCCGGAGACCGGGTGGCTTATGCCGGACCGCTCGGCGCCTATGCAGAGCAGCGCGTCATGCCTGCAGACCGCCTGGTCAAGGTTCCCGACGGCATTTCCGACGAACAGGCCGCAGGCATGATGCTCAAGGGCATGACCGCCTGGTACCTGTTGCGCCGAACGCACCCGGTGAAACCCGGCGACACGATCCTGTTCCATGCCGCTGCCGGCGGCGTCGGGCTGATAGCGGGGCAATGGGCAAAGCACCTGGGCGCGACCGTGATCGGCACGGCCGGCTCGGCCGACAAGGTGGAACTCGCCCTCGCCCACGGCTATGACCACGTCATCAACTATCGCGAGCAGGACTTTGCCGCGGAAGTGAAGAAGCTGACCGCCGGCGCGCTTTGCGATGTCGTTTACGATTCCGTGGGCAAGGACACCTATCCCGGCTCGCTCGACTGCCTGCGCCCATTCGGATTGTTCGTCAGTTTCGGCCAGTCGTCCGGCCCGATCGAGAATTTCAATCTCGGCCTGCTTGCCCAGAAGGGCTCGCTGTTCGCCACGCGCCCGACGCTGTTCACCTATATCGCCAAGCGCGAGGATCTCGAAACCGCGGCCTCCGAGCTGTTCGGCCTGGTCGCTTCGGGCGTGATCGATATCCAGGTGAACCAGAAGTATGCGCTTGCCGAGGCCGGGCGGGCGCACAGCGATCTCGAGGCGCGCAAGACAACCGGGACAACGGTGCTGCTACCGTGATTGCCCCCGTGAAGATTGAAGCTGTTTCAAGGTTGCCGTCGCTTTGACCGGGCGGAAAGCTTGGCTAGCATCAGCGACAACGAGAAGAAGCCGGAGGGGAATCCTTGGCTCATGAGGGTAACAACAAAGGGGAGGCCCTGCTCGAAGTTCGCGGGTTGACGAAAGTATTCGGTACGTTGACGGCGTGCGACCATATCGACCTGGTCATCGGGAAGGGTGAAATCCACGCTCTGCTGGGCGAAAACGGCGCCGGCAAGTCGACGCTGGTCAAGATGCTGTTCGGCTCGCTGGAGCCCAATGACGGCGAGATCGCCTGGAAAGGCGAGCGGGTCAGGATCACGAGCCCTGGCCACGCCCGCAGCCTCGGCATCGGCATGGTGTTCCAGCATTTTTCGCTGTTCGATTCGCTGACGGTGGCCGAAAACATCGCCCTGTCGCTCGACGATGACACCGCCATCCGCACGATCGCAGCCAAGGCGCAGGCGTTGTCCCATAGCTACGGACTGCCGCTCGACCCCTATTCGATGGTCGGCGATCTTTCCGTCGGCGAGCGCCAGCGCATCGAAATCATCCGCTGCCTGCTGCAGACACCCGACCTCATCATCCTCGACGAACCGACCTCGGTGCTGACGCCTCAGGAGGCCGACAAGCTGTTCGAGACGCTGGAACGGCTGAGAGGCGAGGGCAAGTCGATCCTCTACATCTCTCATCGCCTGGAAGAGGTGAAGCGGATGTGCGATCGCGCCACGGTACTCAGGCACGGCAAGGTTGTCGGCCACTGCAATCCACGCGACGAGACCGCCGCGTCGCTCGCTTCCATGATGGTCGGAACGGAAATCCACCAGGTGATCCGCGAGACACCGGAGGGCGGACCGGGCAAACCGCTGATCGAGATCAGGAAGCTAGACAGGCCGGCCGCGACACCGTTCGCGATGCCGCTGCGCCACGTGTCGCTGACTGTCCGTGGCGGCGAAGTGATCGGCATCGCCGGTGTGGCCGGCAACGGGCAGGGCGAGTTTTTCGAAGCAATCTCGGGCGAAGTGTTGCAGGACGACGCCGGTTCGGTGCGCCTTCGCGGCACCGATGCCGGGCGCATGGGCATTTCGCAGCGCCGGCTCATCGGCGCGGCTTTCGTGCCGGAGGAACGTCTCGGACACGGGGCGGCGCCGGCGATGGCCCTGTCGGAAAACCTGCTGCTCTCGCGTCACAAGACCGACGCGCAGGCGTTTCTTGGTCCGCTCGGGACGATCCGCATCGGTGCGATCTCGGAGGCTTCGAAACGCGTCGTCATGGACATGGATGTGCGCAAGAGCGCGGAAGACCCGGAGGCCGCGTCGCTTTCGGGCGGCAATCTGCAGAAATTCATCATCGGCCGCGAACTGGACCGCCAACCGGCCATCATGATCGTCAACCAGCCCACATGGGGCGTCGACGCAGGCGCGGCGGCGCGTATTCGGCAGGCGCTGATCGAACTGGCACGCGCCGGCTCGGCCGTGCTCGTCATCAGCCAGGACCTCGACGAGTTGTTCGAGATCTCCGATGCGATCGCTGTGATGCACAACGGGGAGATGTCGGAGCCGGTGCCTATCGCGGAGGCAACCTACGAGAATATCGGCCTGCTGATGGGCGGCTCGGAGCCGGGCCATCTCGATCACGACGAAAGAGAGTCCGTGTGATGCGCATCGAACTCGTCAAGCGGCCGCAGCGATCAGCCCTGTTCAGCGCATTGTCGCCATTCATCGCGCTCGCGCTCACTATCGTCGCGGGCGCAATCATGTTCATCGCGTTGGGCAAGAATCCGGCGGTGGGCCTCTATTCGTATTTCATAGAGCCGCTGACCGAGACCTGGTCGCTTCACGAACTGGCGATCAAGGCATCGCCGCTGATCCTGATCGCGGCCGGCCTGTGCATCTGCTACCGCTCCAACAATTGGAACATCGGCGCGGAAGGCCAGTTCCTGATGGGCGCATTCGCTGGTTCCGCGCTTCCCGTTCTGTTGCCCGATGTGCAGAACATCCTGATCCTGCCGCTCATGCTGCTCATGGGAATGGCCGGCGGAGCGGCCTGGGCGGCGATCCCCGCCTATCTGAAGACGCGCTTCAACACCAACGAGATCCTGACCAGCCTGATGCTGGTCTATATTGCGCAGCTGTTCCTGGATTGGCTGGTTCGCGGGCCGTGGCGCAATCCGCAAGGGTTCAGCTTTCCCGGCACCATCACTTTCCACGACTATGCCCTGCTGCCGGAGATCCTGCCGGCATCCGGACGGGCCAATTACGGCATCGGGCTCGCAATCATCGCCGCGATCATCGTATGGTTCGTCCTTGCCCGCACGCTCAAGGGCTTCGAGGTGCGGGTCATCGGCCAAAGCCCGCGGGCGGGACGCTTTGCCGGCTTTTCGCCCAAGCGAATGACGATTTTCGCGTTTCT
>JAIOIW010000039.1 GCA_019912385.1 Notoacmeibacter sp.
GTGCGGGATTGGGCGCGCCCGGTCCCGCCGGTTTTTTCCCCGCGGCATCGGGCAGGGGCGCCTTTTCAGAGACGCTACCGGCATGCGGCGCCCTGAACTCGGGAACGCCGCGATTTCCGCCCTCGCTGCTTCTCTTACCAAACATTTCAGCTCTCAGCCCCTACGCGCGCAATCCGCTACTTTTTCTTCCTGCCCAGCTTGGAGAAAATGCCGCTGAGCCCCTTGGAATGCCGTCCCTTGGCCTCCATGCGACCGGTCAAAATGTGCGCGATTTCGTTTACTTTGTGTGAAATCAGATGCCTGGAATCCATCTCGCCGAGCATCTGCCCGTTGTTTGACGCCGAACCGAAAAAATGCGGATCGAACGGGATCACGGCGATCGGCGACACGCCCAGCGGATCGGCAAAATCCAAAGGATCGATTTCGGGCCGCTTGGGCATGCCGACCTGGTTGAGAATGAGCCGCGGCGGCCGGTCGTTGGGGCGCGTGCGCTTCAGCGTATCGACCAGGTTCTTGGTGTTGCGCAGATTGGCCAGCTCGGGTGACGCGGTGATGACGATCTCGTCTGCCTGGATCAACGTGTCGCGGGTCCAGGCATTCCACAGATGCGGGACATCAAGGACGACCAGCGGCGCCGTACGCTGGACGGTATCGACGATCTGCTGGAACGCGTCGGCCTGGAGATCGTAGACCCGGTCCAGCGTCGAGGGCGCGGCCAGCATCGACAGATGCTCCGAGCAGCGCGACAGCAGGCGGTCGAGATAGACCTCGTCGATCCGCTCCGGCGAGAACACGGCTTCGGCTATGCCCTGGGGGGGATCCTGGTCGAAATCGATATTGGCCGTACCGAAGGGCAGGTCCATGTCGGCGATCACGACTTCCGTGGCAAAGAGCGTCGACATGGCCCAGGAGACGTTGTGCGCGATGGTCGAGGACCCCACGCCGCCCTTGGCGCCGACGAAGGCGATCGTCTTGCCCAGCGGCTCGGCCTCCGGATTGACGAAGATCGACGTCGCGATGGAAATGATGTCGGCCAATGAAATCGGCGCGACGACATATTCCGAAATTCCGGAGCGGATCAGGTCACGGTAAAGGGCGACGTCGTTGTAGTGCCCGATGACGACGACTTTCGTGCTCGGGTCGCATACTTCCGCAAGGCCATCGAGCGACGCCATGATTTCTCCGGGCTCGCGCCGCGATTCCACGATGATCAGATTGGGCGTGGGCGCGGACTGGTAAAAGTCCACGGCGGCATCGACTCCGCCCATCGTGACCTTTACGTGGGCCCGCGCCATGCGCCGATCCTCGGCGGCCCGCTCGATCGGCCTGGCCACACCCTCCGATTCGCAAAATGCCTGGATGGAAATGCGCGGGATCGGGCGAACCGCCTGCAAGGCGGAGATGTCGCGATCCGACGCCTCGTAGCCGCGTTCCTGATTCTCGTCGTATGCCAAATTGCTCATCATTCAGTCCCCACGGCAGCCCTAGTAGGAGATTTCCGTCGACCAGACAGTATCCGCCGTTTCATATGTATCGATAACCTTGGCCCGCCGGGTCCCGTCGATGTCGCCGCGCGAACGCGGTCCAAGCAAATCCGCCGGATTGGCGATCTGGGCGGCCAGGTTGTTCTGGTAGGAGCAGCCGAAATTGGTCCAGTTGCGGTTTTCGGTGGAGTCCGAGAGGTCTTCGGGCCACCGGCCGCATTTCTCGACCGAAGCACTGAGGCGAACGAAGCTTATGCGCAGCGGCGCCGTCGTGTTGTCGGCCGAGGCCAAGTATTTGAACGTCGCGATCCGACTGGCCGGAATGCCCTGCTTGATCATCATGTGCACGATATCGCCTGCGACGCGCTCGGCGGCCCCGGCGTTGGGCGATCCGCTCGGGACGATGATCTTTGCGGGGCTGCTGGTTCGCGGATCGTAGCCGGCCAGGAACCCGCGCAGCGAGTCCTCCTGCGAGCGCATGAGCCCGGTGGCACTGGACGCCACGGGAATATCGTAGACGGTTTCGCGCTCGCCGATGGTGATCGGATGGCTGGTGCGGTAGTCCTGCGGAACGGAGCCGACGACGACATGGTCGCGCTGCATGGCCGCGCAACCGGACATCAGCACCGCGGCCAGCACGGCGGCAACCGGTGCGGTGCGCCTGACCATCCGGCCTAAGCGAGTATCGATTTTGGCCTTGTGCGTGACCTGATACATGGCACTCAATCCCGATTACTTGAAGATGAATCCGACGGCACCGTGGTAACGGCCATCGGGGAGGTTGGTCTTCATGGTGCCGTAGACGCGGTTTACGCGACCCAGAAACATGCCGGCGGCATCGCTGGCCGGATTGAAATTGTCGTCCGGTTTCGCCAACTCGTTACGTGCCACCGGCTTGGTCAGATACGGAGTAACGATGATGACCAGTTCGGACTCGTTGCGTTCAAACCGACGGCTGCGGAACAGCGTTCCCAGAACGGGCACCTTGAGCAGGCCCGGCATGCCGCTGACCGACTGGCGAACGTCGTCGCGGACCAGCCCGGCGATCATCATCGAACCGCCGCTGGGCAGCTCGACCGTCGTGTCGGCGAGCCGCTTGCGTATCGAGATCATGTTTTCGGTTCCGATCGGAACCGATCCTTCCGTCGTCGGCTCGGAGACCGCGGTTCGCACCTTGAGGCTGATGCGGCCGGGGGAAAGCACCACCGGCTGGAATTCGAGTCCGATGCCATATTCGATCTTGTCGACAGTGTAGGTCTTCCTGCCTTCGTCGTCGGTATTGAGCGAGGTGACATAGTTGAACTCGCCGCCGACCTGGAACGTCGCCTTCTCGCCCGAAACAGCGGTCAGTGTCGGCTCGGCCAGCGTCTTCATCACGCCGGTCTGCTCCATGGCATTGAGATAGGAGGACAGGGTGGCCGGGCCGAGCGCCGCCGATGCCGTCGTCGCATAGTCGGCGAGGTTCTTGCCGAGACCCTCGATTCCGTAACCGACGGCGGAAAACGTGATGCCGTCGCCGGACGAGCCGGACAGGAGCGTCCTGACGCCAAGCTGCTTCATGACCGAGCGCGAGACTTCGGCGACAGTGACCTTCAGCGTGACCTGGTCCTCCCCGACGATCTTCAGGAGATTGACGATCTTCGACGTCTGACGCTTGGAGTCGGGGTTTGAAATGGCGACGCCGCTGCCGGCATCACCGCCCGAGGCGGTGGTGGCATACTGGCCGGTCGTCGCCTCGCCGCCCGTCACGAAGATCGTGGCGAGCTGCTGGGCGCGCGCAGCATCGAGGGGTGTGTCGACCGTGCCGGTAAGCACGACGTTGTCGTTGATCAGTTCGACCGTGATATCGGAATTCGGCAGGAACCGCTTCAGGTATACCTCGAGACCCGCGACATCGCGCTCGATGCGCAGGTCGAGCGATGCGATCTGGCGGCCATCGGCGCCGAAGACGAAGATATTGGTCTCGCCGACCTGCTTGCCGAACAGGTAGATGCGGCGGGCGGTGCGCGTGACCGCGTCGGCGACCGTCGGATTGGCCACGAGGATGTCATAGGCATCTTCCGGCAGGTCGATCACGACCGACTTGTTGAGGCCAAGCTTGATTTCCTGGCTCCCCCGCGCAGCGCTGACCCGCGTCTCGCCGGCAACGGCGCCGGATGTGAGGACCAGCGGCGAAAGCGCGGTTCCGCAGAGCGCCAGGACAAGCGCTGCGCCGATGCCGGCCTTTCGAACGCGACCCGCAGGGGCGGACGCGATATCGAACGGGACAGTTCTCAGATACCGGTTCATTGCTTGGATGCCTCTTCGGTGATCTTTCCGGCCTTGATGACGCGAACGGTCCCGTTATTGCCGTCGCCTTCGGAAACCAGGTATTTCGCGTCCGGACTGCTTTCTTCCTGGATGTCCTTCACGGATCGCAGGGCCAGTGTCAGACGATCGGCCATCTGCTGGGCGACAGTGATGATCTTGGCCTGTTCGGCCGTGAGCTCGAGTGTCGCGGTGCTGCCCACCTTTACCTTGCGGCCTTCGGGATCCTCCTGGATCGTCTGGTCGATCGCGAGCACCCTGATGTTGGACAGAACGGTCTCGGTTATGAAGCCGCCCGTTGCGCCGGCGTCGTTGGAACGCCGGGTCATGATGATGTCGACATAGTCATTGGGAAGAATGAAGCCGCCGGCCGACGTATCGACCGATATCTGGGTCGCGACAGCACGCATGCCAGCCGGAAGGACGGAGGAAAGGAAGCTCCTGCCAAAGCCGATCAGGCGGCTCTTGCGCACCGGTTCTCCCTGCGAGATCGCCACGCGCGTGACCACGCCGTCCAGCTTGTCGATGGCATCGGCTTCCTCGTCGCGGGTGATGAACTGCTCGTTCATCGAATCCTTCGGCCAGGCTTGCCATTTCATGATGTTGCGATCGAGCGGCGCGCCCATCGGCACATTATCCGACACGACCAGAACTTCCTTCAGCGCGATGGCTGGTTTCTCAGGCTGTTTCTGGACAACAACCGAAGCCGGTTTCGGCGCCGATGTCATGTTCTTGGCAATGAGCCCCGCGCCGCCGGCGGCGGCAACGGCGACACCCAGAACGATGATCTGAGACGTTTTCATAAAACCGAACCTCACACGCGGGATTCACATCACTGGCGGCAAGATGCGGTACCAATCGTCAAATTATGGTTAATACGATGCTTATCATTATGATTAACGGCTGTTTACCAGCCGAAGCCACCTCCGCGTGCGGCCGGTTGCATCGCGCTGTGCGCCTAGCTCCCGTTCATCGTCAGATGAGGGTGATGCGCTCGAAGGCCCAGACGCAGAGCGGTGTCTGCGGAAAGATGATCAATGCGGCGGCGCCGAGCGCTATGCCGTAGGGCACGCCTTCCCCCGGATCGGCGATTCGGCGCAGGAAGGCAACCTGGCCTGCATACACGGCCATCGGCGATTTCCGGAACAGCAGGATCATGAATGTCAGCGCGCCGCCGATCATCGCGGCATAGATGAGATAGGACAGCAGGTTGAGATCAAGCCCGATCCACAACGCGGTCGCCGCCATCAGCTTGGCGTCGCCGCCACCCATGGCGCCGAACGAGAAAAGCGAAAACGTGACCGCGAGAACGAGCATCGCTGCCGCGAAGTGCAGGCCGTAGTCGGACCAGGCCATCCCGGTCATTGGCGCCAGAACCGCGAAGGCAGCGATCAGCAGCAGGGAGACGCGATTGGCGATCGTCATCGAAAGCGTGTCCGACACGATCGAGAACGCCATGCAGAATGGAAAGACGACGAGTATCGCGGCTTCGATCATGACAAGTCCCATTGCCGGTCCGGCCCGGATGCTAGCAATGCCCGATTAATCTTTGGTGAAACAAAAAGGCCGCCCCCGGGGAGCGGCCTTTTTCGAAAACCGGAAGTCCGGTGAACTTCTTAGGAGGCGCCGTCGATGGCGCTGGCGATTTCCGAGAACTTGGTCGCCAGGCTCGAGCCGATGGACGACGCGCCGGTGATGATCGCGATGGCGATGAGGGCGGCGATCAGGCCATATTCGATGGCGGTTGCGCCGGATTCGTCCTTCACGAAACGTGCAAACAATTTCGACATTTGAGAGCTCCTTACTCCACATGTGTTACAGCACTTCCGTCAACATCTTCCTGCGTCGATCGGATGCGGCCAATCTACGGGGAGGCTCTTTCGGTCCGGTTACCAAATAGCCTTACCAAATCGCTAAACGGCCGCATTGGCTGACTTGGTAAACACCCGGCTAAAGATCGGGGGTGCACGCGCCGCGTCCAAAGCGTGCCCATGCGCACGCAAACGATGCCCCCTGCGCCTATACATAAAGTGTCGCGCCTGCCCCGGCGGCATGGGGGCGGAGCGGCGATTTAACCGGCGGTTTACCATTACGGTTCATGGTGCATCGAGACATGCCTGGTTCCGGAGAACGTCGATGCGCCGTATGACAACAAGGGCCGCAATCATTTTTGCCACTGCGGGAATCCTGCTGACGGGCGTTGCTGCCGACGCGGCCGAAAAAGGCATCGAGGTGCGAATGAACCAGGCCAAGATCGTGCGCCTGGCGCGCCCCGCCAACACGATCGTGATCGGCGAGCCGGGCATTGCCGATGTCTCGGTCAAGGACTCAAGCACGCTCGTCCTGACGGGCAAGGGCTTCGGCGTCACCAATCTCGTGGTCCTCGATTCCGATGACAATCCGATCATGGACGAGATGGTTTTCGTGCGCCGGTCGCAGGAAGCTTCGGTGCGCATCTATCGCAGGGCCGAGGTCCAGACGCTGTCGTGCGTTCCCTATTGCGAAGCCGAGTTCAAGAACGACGCGGCGGCGCAGTCGGACGCGTCGATGTCATCCAATTGACTCCCGGCGGCAGTCTCCGCCGTCCGGCCTTCGCCACGTTCGGGTATGGTTTTCGTGAGGTAAATGCGAACGCAACAATTGCGTGCGTCGGGCAAACGGGATTTCAACCGGGATAGCCTAGGTTCAACTCCACTTTCGACGACATGTCAGAGGATTGGACATGGTCAGAGGATTGGACATGGCTGAATATGCGCGAAATGACAAGGGGCGCCCTTCCCGCGGCGGAAGGCGCAAGCGTGGAATGTTCGGGCGCTTCCTGCGCAACCGCGAGGGCAGCACTGCAATCGAGTTCTCGGCGCTCGCCATACCGTTTTCGTTCCTCGTCTTCGCCATCCTGGAAAGCTGCGTCTCCTTCGCTGCACAGGAACTCATGGCGAATGCGAGCGATGACATCGCCCGGCAGATCCGAACCGGCCAATTGAAAGCGGCAGATCTTGATGAAGCGACGCTGAAGTCGAAGGTTTGCGACAGCCTGAAGATCCTGGTCGCCGATTCCTGTCCCGGCCTGGAGGTCGATCTCCGTCAATTCGCGACCTACAGCGATGCTTCCAGAATCCGGATCAAGTTTACGTCCGACCGCGATATCGACACCACCGATTTTTCCGTGACCCCGGGCGGTTCGCTGACCATCAACATGCTGCGCGTATTCTATCGCTGGCCGGTCATGACCGACATGATGCGTTCGGCGATGTCGAACCTCAAGGACGGCAAGACGCTGCTGTTCAGCACCATCACGTGGCGGAACGAGCCGTTCAATGACTAGGTCGAAACGGGGCGCGGCAATGGAACTGCGCAAAGGCAAGACCATGATCGAAAAGAAACGCTGGATACGCGGATTCGGAGAAGCCGCAGCGCGCTTTTGCCGTGAGCGGCGCGGCGTAGCTGCGGTCGAATTCGCCTTTATCGCGCCCGTTCTTCTGACCATGTATTTCGTGACCATGGAGATAGGCCTGGGTATCGAGGCCAACAAGAAGGTCGGTCGCACCGCCAGTATCGTCGCAGATCTGGTGACCCAGAACCAGACGATCACCCGTTCCGATCTCGATTCGATCATGCGAATCGGGGAAAGCACGATGCAACCCTACAACCGTTCCGCGCCCGAGATCCGCGTCACCGCTGTCCAGATCAGTGATGACGAAGCCAATCCGCGCGCCATCGTATCCTGGTCGCGCAAGGCGGTGGGCACCAATGCCTCGAACTACCTACCCAAGGATACCGACATCACCGACACCATTCCCGACAAGCTGCTGATCGCCGGGACTTTCCTTGTCCGTGTCGAGACGACGCTTGACTACAAGCCGGTCATCGCCTGGTCGGATACGGCGCAGCAAGGCGCAGGCCTGGGTGGAATGTTCTCCCATATCGACATGAGCGAGACATATCATCTTCGTCCGCGAATGAGTGCGAGCATACCCTGCGGCGACTGCTGATTTGGAGTACCCGTCCTGACGAAACAGGCCCGCTGTCCCGCATGGCGGGCTTTTTGCCGCACCCGGCAGCCCTTCGCCCTCATTGCCCGGCGGACCTGCCGGCCAGGTTCGCAATCATCCGCTCGGCGAAGCCGTAGTCGCCGACGGCGGCGGAAATGAATCCCCCGGTGAGTTGCGGCGACAAGACTTCGAAAACATCCGGTTTCGCCTGCTTGAGCCCCAGCAGCCAATTGCGCAGCAGGGCGACGGCTTGCGCGTCGATGTCGGTTCGCACCGCATGCGGACCGAACCGCAACGTCTCGGACCGCCACGCGATTTCATAGGAGGAGGGCGTGATCCCGCGGGCCGCGATCCTGGCGACGGTTCCGCCCGGCTCGCCGTCCGAACCGGCTTCGGCCCAGCCGAGCAGCGCGTTCACCTTGCCGTCGGCGAACAACGCTTCGGCCTCTTCCATCGTATCGGCCACACGGATCTCATATCGCGCGCCACCTTGAAGCGACCCGCGTGCCATCTCCAACACGACACCCGGAAACAACGCTGAATCGGGCGGGACGGCAATGGTCGGCGGACCCGCGCCTTCCACCCATGTGCGTTTCAGCACGACCGCCTGGACGCCGCCGGCACCCGATAGCGAAGCCGGCGAAACCACCGGCTCCACGCATTCGCACAACCGGCGCGCCGTCGCGTAGGCTAATGCGGAATAGATGGCGTATTCGATGCGCTTCGACGCCTGTGCGTCGATCAGCGCGGCGTAGTCGCGGGCAGCGAAAATCTCCACCGGCATGCCAAGCGCGGCCGAGAAGGCCTGCATCATCATATCCGCACCCTCGATGACCGGGCCGCCACCCGGCGCGACGATGCCGATGCGAAACGTACCGATGTCTTCGCGCCAGCCCGCCTGCGCCGCCGGTGCGGCGGAAAGCGCAAGCGCAACCGCCGCCGCCGTCCTTGCATATCGCCATGCTGCAACAGGCATCGCCGCCCTCGTTCGTTGTGCCGCCCGGCAGTTTCCCCGGATATGGTTTCCGAATTGCCAACGGCAAGCGCCGTCCCTATCAATAGGACTGAGAAAACGTGATCGAGAGCCCATGAAGCGCGCCATTCTTTTCGTCCTTGATTCCGTCGGCGTCGGGGGCGCCGCCGACGCGGCCGATTTCGGCGACGAAGGGTCGAATACGATCGGCCACATCGCGGCTGCCTGCGCAAGCGGAGAAGGCGACAGGGACGGCCTTCGTTCCGGACCGCTGCATGTCCCCAACATGGTCGCGCTCGGCATCGGGCGGGCGGCGGAAATCGCCACCGGCGCGGTTCCGCCGGGGCTCGAAGGCGAACCGTCGGGATTTTTCGGCGCCGCACAGGAGGTTTCCAGCGGCAAGGATACCCCGTCCGGCCATTGGGAAATCGCCGGCGTACCCGTCACCTTCAAGTGGGGTTATTTTCCGGACACTGATCCCGCCATGCCGGCGGAACTGATCGATCCGATCGTCGCGGAAGCCGGCCTGCCCGGAATATTGTGCAACCGGCACTATTCAGGCACCGAAGTGATCGAGGATTTCGGACCGGAGCATGTCGCCACCGGAAAGCCGATCTTCTACACCTCCGCCGACTCGGTGATGCAGATCGCGGCGCATGAAGACCATTTCGGTCTTGAGCGGCTTTACGAATTGTGTGCGATCGCCCGGCGCCATGCCGATGCCTGGAACATCGGACGCGTGATCGCCCGGCCCTTCGCCGGCGAAAGACCGGGCGCATTCAAGCGCACCGGAAACCGGCGCGACTATGCCGTCCCCCCGCCCGAGCCGACATTGATGGACCGGATCGTCGCGGCAGGCGGCAAGACCTTCGCAGTGGGCAAGATTTCCGACATCTTCGCCCATTGCGGCGTCAGCGAAACGCGCAAGGCCCACGGCAACATGGCGATGTTCGACGCGGCGCTCGGCGCCATGAAAGACGCCGGCGACGGCGACCTTGTGTTTGTCAATTTCGTCGATTTCGATTCCGAATTCGGACATCGGAGGGATGTTCCGGGCTATGCCGCTGCACTTGAGGCGTTCGACCGCAGGCTGCCGCAGGCATTGGCCCTGCTGAGGCCGGGCGACATCTTCATGCTGACCGCCGATCACGGCAACGATCCGACCTGGCGGGGAACGGATCACACGCGCGAGCGCATCCCCATAGCCGGGACCGGACCCGGCCTGAAGGGCGGCTCCGTGGGCCTGAGGCTGACTTTCGCCGACATCGGCGCGACCATTGCCGAGCACCTGGATCTCGCCAGGGGCCCGCACGGCACCTCGTTTCTCGCCAAGCTTGCCGCAGATGCCTGAACTGCCCGAGGTCGAAACCGTGCGTCGCGGCCTCGTTCCGGCCATGGAAGGCGCCAAGATCGCGGGTGTCGAGCAACGGCGCGCCGATCTGCGCTTTCCGTTTCCCGACGACTTCGCCGGGCGGCTCGGCGGGCGCACGATCACCGCCCTGGCGCGGCGGGCGAAATACCTGCTGGTACATTTCGACGACGGGCTGGTGCTGATCTGCCATCTGGGCATGTCCGGTTCCTTCCGCGTCGAGACGGCGCACGACGCCATGCTTGCCGGTGAATTCCATCATCCGCGCTCACGCGACACGCGCCACGACCACGTGGTTTTTCATCTCGAGCGCGATGGCGCGCCGGGCGCGCATGTGGTCTATAACGACCCCCGCCGGTTCGGCTTCATGCTGTTTTCCCACGAGAAGGAACTCGACCGGCATCCGAGCCTGGCCGGACTCGGTGTCGAGCCGACAGGCAATGCGCTGGACGGCGCCCTGCTCTCAGCACTGCTGCATGGCAAGAGAACCAGCCTGAAAGCCGCGCTGCTCGACCAGAGACTGATCGCGGGCCTCGGCAATATCTACGTCTGCGAGGCGCTCTGGCGGGCCAGGCTTTCGCCCGAACGCCTCGCCACCTCGATAACGGCGGCAGGCGGCAAGGCGACGGTTCGCAGCGAACGGCTCGCGGCCGCGATCCGCGCGGTCATTGCCGATGCGATCGCCGCCGGCGGGTCTTCGCTACGCGACTATGTGCATGCGGACGGCTCGCTCGGCTATTTCCAGCACGCCTTCGCCGTCTATGACCGTGAGGACGAGGCGTGCACCCGCCCGGGCTGCCATGGCATCGTGAAGCGCATCACACAGGCGGGACGATCGACTTTCTATTGCTCCACCTGCCAGTGCTGACTACAAAACGCAGCAACAGGGACCGAGCGGTGCCTAACGGGACCGCATTCAGGAGGACGACTTGATGGGCTACGAGACAATCATCACGGAAACCAGGGGCAAGGTTGGCGTCATCACGCTCAACCGGCCGAAGGCGCTCAATGCGCTGAACCTGACGGTCATGGCGGAAGTGTGCGAGGCGCTGGCCGGCTTCGACAAGGACGCCAAGATCGGGGCCATCGTGATCACCGGTTCGGAAAAGGCATTCGCCGCGGGCGCCGACATCAAGGAGATGCAGCCGCTCAGCTATACCGACACCTACTCCATGGACCTGTTCGCCGGCTGGGATGCGGCTGTGCGCACACGCAAGCCGATCATCGCGGCGGTGGCGGGCTACGCGCTTGGCGGCGGCTGCGAACTGGCCATGCTGTGCGACTTCATCATCGCCGCCGAAACCGCCAAGTTCGGACAGCCGGAAATCACGCTCGGGGTAATCCCCGGCATGGGCGGCTCGCAGAGGCTCACCCGTTTCGTCGGAAAATCGAAGGCCATGGACCTCTGCCTGACGGGGCGGATGATGGATGCGCAGGAAGCGGAACGCTGCGGCCTGGTCGCACGGATCGTTCCTGCGGAGAAACTGCTCGACGAGGCCCTGAAGGCGGCGGAGAAGATCGCCTCCTACTCGCAGCCGGTCGTCATGATGGTCAAGGAAGCGGTCAACCGGTCTTACGAAACCACGCTTGCCGAAGGCCTGCTCCACGAGCGGCGGCTGTTCCACTCGACATTCGCGTTGGACGACCAGAAGGAAGGCATGGCGGCATTTCTGGAAAAGCGGGCACCCAATTTCAGGAACGGTTGACCAGGCCGGACACCACGGAGCCGCGATTTTGGCGAGGAGCGCATTGGACCCGTTGACGCATGCGAAAAGCTCCACTATAAGCCCCGACACTTGCGGCGGCCCAACGGCTGCCCGATTGTTTCATGCCTTCAGGCCGGCGGTCACGTCCAAAGGTCCGAAGCAGATTTAGCCGAGAGAAAAGAGAGAGATCATGGCCAATACGACGTCGGCCAAGAAGGCAACGCGCAAGATCGCGCGACGTACTGCGATCAACAAGACGCGCCGTTCCCGCGTGCGGACATTCGTGCGCAAGGTCGAAGAAGCGCTGGCAAGCGGCAACAAGGCGGCTGCCCAGGAAGCATTCAAGGCCGTGGAACCGGAGCTGATGCGGGCTGCCTCCAAGGGCGTCATCCACAAAAACACCGCGTCACGCAAAGTTTCGCGCCTGGTGAGCCGGATCAAGGCACTCGCCTGACCGTCTACCGGTCGACGGCAAAGCACTGGAAAGCCCGGCGCTACCGCGCCGGGCTTTTTCATTTGCCTTCAACAGCTTGCAGATCATCCTTTGCCGCAGCGGGGAACCCGTTTGCCGGCGCGCATTCGCCCTGATCGTAACAATTTGTCATAATGTAGTATTTCGTTCTTTTCTAATATCTTATTTTATCTTTATATTTCAAATGCTTATGATAGGTTTTCCACAGCCTGTTGATGTCACATCGGGTTTGGCGCCCGCAATCGGCTGTCAAGCGAATTGTTTGAAATTTTTTTCTCCCAAGGACCAAATTCCCACGCGTTCCAAAAGGGATTGAATCAAAAAGGCTTATTCGTGCGTCGCCTTCGCACGGGATCGAATCAGAGCCGCCAACAGCCCGATCGGGTTAAGAAATGGTAACTGACGCCCTTGCCCTTTGCCCACAGATTTTTGTATTCTCATTTCATCGAAGGACGGCTGATGCAGCCAACTGAAACCCGGAAAAAGCGAGGGGTTTCCAGCGTGGAGTGACTCCGCGAACGGGAATTTTGTGCCTATCCGGCGCTGGCATCGGATCGTCCATGTACATGTCTTTGCAGTATCGCGGGAAGCCGTTTTGGTTTCTCGCGGCGGGCGTAGGGTTCCGGAACGGGCAAGTTTTATTGCCCGGGCGTTAAGTCTTCGGAACCTGGGGCAGCGCCTTCGTAAGTTGGGGGCAAGTGGGCAAACTGTGCTGAACAGGCCGGGATACGTGTATTCCGGCGAGGGGAACGTTTTGTCATTCAAGCGCGGGCAACTGCGGTTTTTGAACGGGGAAAGCGACACGGTATTTCTGTGCCGGTTCGCTCAACGCGAGAGGTTTTTACAGCCATGCATGGCGGAATTGATGCGGCAACGGGACAAAAGATTTCATTTCAGACGGGCGCGATTGGAGAGCGGGCGGTGAAGATGGCGAGCGGGAGCCCGGATACGGCCTTTGAGCGGGTCGACGCACAGATCAAGGCTCGCCTCGGCGTCGATATCTATTCCAGCTGGTTTGCGCGAATGAAGCTTGTTGACGCTTCGAAGTCCGTGATCCGCCTATCGGTTCCCACCGCCTTTCTTCGGTCGTGGATCAACGGTCACTACCAGGATCTGCTCACCGAGCTGTGGGCCAAGGAAATTCCAGGTATCCTCAGAGTCGAGTTGCTGGTGCGAAGCGCAACCCGTTGCGTTCGCCCTTCCGCGACCGAAATCGTATCGCCCCCGAAGAAAGCCGCAGGGCTTGTGCAGCCAAGCCATGCCGCGATCGCCGTCCAGCCGCGTCATTCCGAACGCACAGGGGCCAAGCCGCACCTTGATGGCGATGCGCGGCAGAACGTCGTCGGCTCGCCGCTCGACTCGCGATACACATTCGACAGCTTCATAGAGGGCCCGTCCAATCGCGTCGCATTCGCCGCGGCGCAGACGATCGCGGAGTCGGGCACCGGATCGGTGCGGTTCAATCCGCTTTTCGTCCATGCCTCGGTCGGTCTCGGCAAGACCCACCTGCTCCAGGCAATCGCAACGGCAGCACTGCAACGCGATTCCAAGGCGCGCGTGGTCTATCTCACAGCGGAATATTTCATGTGGCGTTTCGCCACGGCGATCCGCGACAACAACGCGCTGACGTTCAAGGAGCAGCTTCGCGATATCGACCTGCTGGTCATCGACGACATGCAGTTCCTGCAGGGAAAATCAATCCAGCACGAATTCTGCCATCTCATCAACATGCTGCTCGACAGTGCCAAGCAGGTGGTGGTCGCGGCAGATCGCCCGGCCTCGGAACTCGAATCGCTCGAGCCGCGCGTCAGGTCGCGCCTGCAGGGCGGCGTGTCGCTGGAAATGGGCCAACCGGATTTCGCCATGCGGCTGGAAATGCTCAAGCGCAGGCTTACAGCCGCGCAGGCGGAGGACTCGACGCTTGAGATTGCCGATGACATCCTGGAACACGTTGCGCAGACCGTGACCGGCAGCGGGCGTGAACTCGAGGGCGCATTCAACCAGATCCTGTTCCGCCGGTCCTTCGAGCCGCAACTGTCGCTGGAACGCATCGACGAACTCCTCGGCCATATCTATCGCTCCGGCGAACCGAAACGGGTGCGTATCGAGGACATCCAGCGCATCGTGGCGCGGCACTACAACGTCTCGAAGACGGAATTGCTGTCGAACCGGCGGACGCGGACCATCGTCAAGCCGCGCCAGGTGGCGATGTATCTCTCGAAGGTGCTGACGCCGCGATCGCTGCCGGAAATCGGCAGGCGGTTCGGCGGGCGCGATCACACGACGGTGCTTCACGCAGTGCGCAAGATCGAGGGACTGACCGGCGGCGACAACACGCTGGCCCAGGAAATCGAGCTGCTCAAGCGGTTGATCAACGAGCAGGCGTGATGCCGCACAGGTTTGTTACGGGGACTTGGCGGACCTGAGGGGCGTAAGGGCCGCATGACGGCCCGGCGGGGGAGCATGGCGGGGGCATGCTCCCCCGCTTCGCACTTATCCCCGAATATTGCCTCCATGGAGCCCGCGAACCACGCAGCAGGCTTGCGTTCGCCTTGCTTTTCCTGTCTTTTTGCACGACTCCCGGGGATGTCCATTGCCCGGCACGGCGATGATTGCCCATCGCCGTTCGAACAGTCTATCCAAGCGAGAACGTGCGCATGCGTGTCACCCTTGAACGGTCGAACCTCCTGAAGTCACTCAACCACGTCCACCGGGTCGTGGAGAGGCGCAATACCATCCCGATCCTGTCCAACGTGCTGCTCAAGGCCGAGGGTGCCAGCCTGGAAATGAAGGCGACCGACCTCGACCTCGAAATAACCGAAGCGACCGTCGCTCAGGTCGACCAGGGCGGCGCTACCACGGTTCCCGCCCATCTGCTCTATGACATCGTTCGCAAGCTGCCCGAGGGCGCGGAAGTGATGCTCAAGACCGAGGAGGACGGCGGGTCGATGTCGGTCATTTCCGGGCGGTCGAACTTCAAGCTGCAATGCCTGCCGCAGGCCGACTTCCCGGAACTCAGCGCGGGATCGTTCAGCCATATCTTCCGGCTGGATTCGGCAGCCCTGAAAGGGCTGATCGAGAAGACCCAGTTCGCGATCTCGACGGAGGAGACGCGCTACTACCTGAACGGCATCTATCTGCATGCGATCGAAAGCGACGGTTCGCTGATGCTGCGCGCGGTCGCCACCGACGGTCACCGACTGGCACGCGCCGAGGTGGAGGCGCCGGCCGGTTCGGAGGGCATGCCCGGCATCATCATTCCGCGCAAGACGGTGAGCGAGTTGCAGAAGCTCGTCGACGATCCGGATGTCGCGATCACGACCGAGCTTTCCGATACCAAGATCCGCTTCACCATCGGCTCGGTCGTCCTGACCTCCAAGCTGATCGACGGCACTTTCCCGGACTACCAGCGCGTCATTCCGAGCGGCAACGACAAGGAACTGATCGTCGACCGTCAGACCTTTGCCCAGGCCGTGGATCGTGTTTCGACCATCTCCTCGGAGCGCGGGCGGGCGGTGAAACTTGCCATCGCCGACGGCCAGGTGACGCTGACGGTCAACAATCCGGACTCCGGCAGTGCGACGGAAGAATTGCCCGCCGGTTATGACAACGACCCCATCGAGATCGGCTTCAACGCGAAGTACCTGCTCGATGTGACGTCGCAGCTCAGCGGTTCGGAGTCGCGCTTCATGCTGGCCGACGCCGGTTCGCCGACGCTGATCAACGATCCGACCGATCCCGGCGCGCTCTACGTCCTGATGCCGATGCGCGTGTGAGGCCTTGGCCGCGCGCCAGGCGAACTCAGACCTTAGATCCAGTCCACCCCGCGTGGCGCTGAGGCGGCTCAGGCTGACCGACTTTCGCAACTATGCCGCCCTGTCGCTCGACCTTGACGGCCGGCATGTCGTGCTGACCGGTGACAACGGCGCTGGCAAGACAAACCTGCTGGAAGCGGTTTCGTTCCTGACGCCGGGGCGCGGATTGCGGCGCGCAGCCTATGGCGACGTCGCGCGCAGCGGTGCGGCGGGCGGCTTTGCCATCCACGTCACGCTCGACGGGCCGGACGGCGAGGCGGAAATCGGCACAGGGACGGCGGAAACCGGGGCCGGCGGGACGGAACAGGGGCGGCGCATCCGCATCAACGGCGCCAATGCGCGCTCGGCGGAAGACCTGCTGGAATGGCTGCGCGTGGTCTGGCTGACCCCGGCCATGGACGGGCTATTCACAGGGCCGGCAGGCGACCGGCGGCGCTTTCTCGACCGTCTCGTGCTGGCGATCGATCCGGCGCATGGCCGCCGTTCCGCCGACTATGAAAAGGCGATGCGTTCGCGCAACCGGCTGCTCGCGGAAGACCGCCGCGACGAAAGCTGGCTGGCGGCGATCGAGGCGCAGATGGCCGAGACGGGCATCGCGATCGCGGCGGCGCGCGCGGAACTGGTGCGGCTGCTTAAGGGCATGATCGAACGCCTGCCCGACGACACGCCGTTTCCGAAATCGACGATCGCGCTGACCGGCACCTACGAGGAAGGCGCCCTGAAGCAGCCGGCGGTCGACCTGGAGGAGGCGTTCCGTGCGCGGATGGCGGAGGGCCGGCCGGCGGACCGCGCGGCGGGCCGGACGCTGGACGGGCCGCACCGCTGCGACCTCGAAGTGCGCCACCGGCCCAAGGACATGCCTGCGGCACTGTGCTCGACCGGCGAGCAGAAGGCGCTGCTGGTCGGACTCGTGCTTGCCCATGCGCGGCTCACCGGCGACATGGCGGGCATGGCGCCGATCCTGCTGCTCGACGAGATCGCGGCGCATCTCGATGCCGGCCGCCGCGCGGCGCTGTTCGCCATTCTCGACGACCTCAACTGCCAGGCATTCATGACAGGCACCGATGCGGCGCTGTTTTCCAGCCTTCAAGGCCGCGCACAATTCTTTTCGGTCGCGCACGGAACGGTGAGCCAGGCAGATGGCGCCTGACAAGCCCGCACCTTCGCGCTAAGGATTGCGCCATGAACACCAAACCGACGGCCCTGAGCGACAAGGAACTGGAGCGCTATGCGCGCCACATCGTGCTGCCCGAGGTGGGCGGGCCCGGCCAGCAGAAACTGCGGGGCGCCCGTGTGCTGGTGGTCGGCGCGGGCGGGCTCGGCGCGCCGGTGCTGGCCTATCTTGCCGCCGCCGGCGTCGGTGCGCTCGGTATCGTCGACGACGACGTGGTGTCGCTTTCAAACCTGCAGCGCCAGATCATCCACGATACCGCGTCGGTCGGCGAAGCGAAGGTGGAAAGCGCGGCGCGCGCGCTGGCGCGGATCAATCCGCATGTCGTGATCGAAACGCACCGGGAGCGGCTGACGGCGGAGAATGCCGCGCGTCTGATCGCTGCCTATGACGTGACAGTCGATGGTTCGGACAATTTCGATACACGCTATCTGGTGGCCGATGTCGCGGCAGCCACGAAGAAGCCGCTGGTGACGGGTGCGGTCGGCCGGTTCGACGGATCGCTGACCGTGCTCAAACCCTACGCGACCGGGCCCGACGGGCGGCAATATCCTTCCTATCGCGACCTGTTCCCCGAACCGCCGCCGCCGGGCGCCGTACCCTCCTGCGCGGTCGCCGGCGTGCTCGGCGCGCTGACCGGCGTGATCGGCACGCTCCAGGCGATGGAGACGATCAAGCTCATCACGGGAGCCGGCGAACCGCTGATCGGGCGCCTGTTGCTCTACGACGCGCTTGCCGCGCGGTTCGAGACCATTCGCTATCGCGCAGCGAGGAAACACGATTGAGCGCCCCTCCCCCGATCCGTTGGCGCGTATCCGCGGCCGAAACGGCCTCGGTTATCATGCGCAAGCCGTCGTGACATGGCTGTCGAACTGACGCCGGAAGAACGTGCTGTGGCGGGCGGCAGAGCCGGCGAAGCGGCGGGCATCGCCATGCGACTGGTTGCCGAAACGGCACGGCTGATGGGCGCGCGCGGTCTCATCCCGATCGCATCGGCCCATATCGACGGCGCGCTCTACCATGGCCCGTCGGGAACGCTGTTCGCCGAACGGCTGGTAGCGGGCGGCGGCCGGGTTTCGGTGCGGTCCACGCTCAATGTCGGCGCGCTCGATCTCACGGGTTGCTCTCGCGTGCGCCTCGAGGGCGAGGAACGCGAAATGGCGGCGCGCCTGATGGCTGCCTACCGGCGGCTCGGATGCGAACCGAGCTGGACTTGCGCGCCCTACCAGGCCGGCCACCGGCCGGAGACGGGCACCGACGTGGCCTGGGGCGAATCCAATGCGGTCGTGTTCTGCAATTCGGTGCTCGGCGCGCGCACCAATCGCTATGGCGATCTGCTCGACATCGCCTGCGCCATCTCGGGCCGCGCGCCCGACTACGGCCTGCACCGGACGGAGAATCGTCAAGCACGGCTCGTCTTCGACCTGTCGGACGCGCCTGAGAGCTTCCTGGCCGATTCAGCCGCCTGGCCGGTCCTGGGCAGTCTCTACGGCCGGCTGGCCGGCGACACTGTGGGTGTGGTGACCGGCGTTCGCGACAACCCAGGCGAGGACAATCTCAAGGCCTTCGGGGCGGCGGCGGCCTCGTCCGGCGCGGTGGGTCTGTTCCACATGACCGCCGTGACGCCGGAGGCACCCGATCTCGCGAACGCGCTCGGCGGGCAGGCGCCGGACGAGACGATCACCGTGACGGCAGCGATGGTGCGCGACGCGCAGGCCCGCCTTTCCACTGCCGCCGGTGCCAACCGGATCGACGCGGTAGCGATCGGCAGCCCGCATCTTTCCATCGACGAATTCGCCGCGCTGGAGCGGCTGATCGGCGGCAGGCGGCTGGCCGTGCCGCTGCATGCCTGCACCGGCCGCCATGCCATCGCCGTGCTCGACAGGACCGGGAGGCGCAAAGCCCTCGAGGCGCTTGGCGTGGTCGTCATCGCCGATACCTGCGTCGTCGTCACGCCGATCCTTCCCGCCCTGGCCAATGGCGTATTGATGACCAGTTCCGGCAAGTTCGCCCATTATGCGCCCGGCAATACAGGCTACGGCGTTCTCTTTGGCTCGTTGGCCGACTGCGTGGAAAGCGCGGTTGCCGGCAAGCCCGTGTTTTCGGAGCGGCCGGGATGGAAATGAAGGGCGAAATCCTGGTGGAGGGTGAGCCGGGCCGCGGCGAAGCCCTGGTGCTGACAGCCCCGATCAGTTTCTGGGGTGGAGTCGAATCGCGCACGGGCCTGATCGGCGATGTCCGTCATCCCCAGCATGGCGAAAACGTCGCCGGGCGCGTGCTGTTCGTGCCCGGCACGATCGGTTCGTCATCGGCGTCGGCGGTGCTGCTGGAACTTGTCCACGGCCGACATGCCCCCGCGGCGCTGATACTGGACCGGCCGGACGCCATCCTGCTGCTTGGCCTGCTGGCGGCGCAGGAGATGGGATGGCCGGTTCCGATGGCGGTTCGGCTGGACGCCGGACAGCATGGAGCGTTCGCCGGCCACACGGTGCAGGTTGGGCGCGACGGAACGATCAGGACCGCCTGAACCGCTCCTAGACCTTGGAGGGCAGGACCCGGTCGGGCGGGCGGTGGCCGTCGCACATGGTGCGGATGTTGATGATGACCTTCTCGCCCATGTCGATTCGACCCTCGATGGTCGCCGAGCCCATATGCGGAAGGATGACGAGCCTGCCCTTTTCGGCGAGACGCACCAGCTTGGGATTGACGGCCGGTTCGTGTTCGAACACGTCGAGGCCGGCACCCGCAAGCCTTCCCGACTCGAGCATATCGATCAGCGCGTCCTCGTCGATGATCTGACCGCGCGCGGTGTTCACAATATAGGAGTTGGGCCGCATGAGCTGCAGCCGCCGGGCCGAGAGCAGATGGAAGGTCGCGGGGGTATAGGGGCAGTTGACGGAGATGATGTCCATGCGCGCCATCATCTGGTCGAGGCTGTCCCAATAGGTCGCCTCCAGCTCGTCCTCGATCGCCGAGGCCACGCGGTGACGGTTGTGATAGTGGATCGACAGACCGAAGGCCTTGGCGCGCCGCGCCACGGCGGTGCCGATACGGCCCATGCCAACGATCCCGAGGCGCTTGCCGTGGATGCGATGACCGAGCATCCAGGTCGGCGACCAACCCTGCCAGCGTCCGTCGCCCTTGAGGATATTGGCGCCTTCCGTCAGGCGGCGCGGAACGGCCAGCATCAGCGCCATGGTCATGTCGGCCGTATCTTCGGTCAACACATTCGGCGTGTTGGTGACCGTGATACCCTTGGCCGACGCCGCCGCGACATCGATATTGTCGACGCCGTTGCCATAGTTGGCGATGAGTTTGAGTCGCGGACCGGCCTGCTCGATCAGCGCGGCGTCGATGTGGTCGGTGATCGTGGGAACGAGAACCTCGGCTTCCCTGACCGCAGCGACAAGTTCCGGCTGGGTCATGGCCTTGTCTTCCAGGTTCAGGCGGGTGTCGAAAAGCTCCCTCATGCGCGTCTCCACCTGGTCGGGGAGTTTGCGTGTCACCACTACAAGGGGCTTTTTCTTGCCGGGCATTGTCACCTCGAATCCGCACCGCGTTCAGAGCTCGTTAACCAGGAAGCGCGACACTGGGATGTCGGCCCGCCTCCCGCTTGTGTACCAAGCGGCGCCGGAGTTGACAAAGAAAAAGGCGTTCCTCCGGGCTGGGCTGCGAGCGCAAGAAATACAAGGTAGGCAAACGGGAATGTGCAGCGTGGGGACACGGGCGGCCGGGTGGGCAATCGCAGCCGCCATTTTTGCCGCAATCGCAGTACCGGCGGCAGCAAACGAGACGGGCGGAACCGCGGTCGGGCCAAGCGGCTACCCGCTCCCCAGGTTCGTCAGCCTCAAGGCCAGCAAGGTCAATCTGCGAATCGGGCCGGGGCGCGACTATGCGGTCGACTGGATGTACATGAAGTCCGGCCTGCCGATGGAAGTCGTGCAGGAATACGACAATTGGCGCCGTGTCCGCGATGCCGAGGGCACGGAAGGCTGGATTTACCAGTCGCTGCTTTCAGGCAAACGCACGGCGATCGCCACCCCCTGGGATACCGGCAAGGGAACCATGGTCAACCTGCTGGCCAAGCCCTCGACGGGTGCCGCGACGGTGGCCATGCTCGAGCCCGGCGCGGTGGGTACGGTGATCGGTTGCACCGGCGACTGGTGCGAGATGGATTTCTCCGGCCACAGGGGATGGCTCAGCCAGTCGTCGATCTGGGGCGTCTATCCGGGCGAGAGAATCGAAAACTGAGAATCAGGCGCGATTGCGCCGGACAAAACGCCCGGCATGGCACCAAAACGGCCGATTTTCCCCTGCTTTCAATATTGTTGCGCAATCAACCTTTGCCGTTTTGCGCGCTTTCCTATAAGCGGCTCAAGGCGGTGGCGACCATTGGCCGTGGCGGCCGCCGAAACAAACAGATTCCCCGTAGCGCGAAGGACGCATTTAGCTGACGGCGCGCATGTGCTAGAGGGAATTGCCGGGAAACGCGAAACGGGAAAAGGCGGACATGGCAGCGCGAAAATCCAGCTACGATTACGAAGACCTGCTGGCATGCGGGCGCGGCGAATTGTTCGGACCGGGTAACGCGCAGCTTCCCGCGCCGCCGATGCTGATGTTCGACCGGATCACCGACATCCAGGAGGAAGGCGGCGAATTCGGCAAAGGTTATGTCCGCGCCGAGCTCGACATCAAGCCGGATCTCTGGTTCTTCCCCTGTCACTTCATCGGCAATCCGGTCATGCCGGGTTGCCTCGGCCTCGACGCGATGTGGCAGATGACCGGCTTTTTCCTTGGCTGGCTCGGGGAACCCGGAAAAGGCATGGCGCTTTCCACCGGCGAGGTCAAATTCAAGGGCATGGTGACGCCCAAGGTCAAGCTCGTGGAATACGGCGTCGACTTCAAGCGCGTCATGCGCGGCCGGCTCGTGCTGGGAATTGCGGACGGATGGCTGAAAGCGGACGGCGAGACGATATACCGGGCAACCGACCTTCGCGTCGGCCTGTCGAAAGAACCGGCAGCCTGAAGGGCTGCCCGCGCGGCTTGAGGAGTAGCACATGAGACGTGTCGTCGTGACCGGCCTTGGAATCGTGTCGTCCATCGGCAACAATGCGGACGAAGTGACGAACTCGCTGCGCGAGGCGCGCTCCGGGATCAGTTTCTCGCAGGATTTCGCCGATCACGGTTTCAAGTGCCAGGTCTGGGGGCGTCCGACGCTCGACCCCAGCGAACTGGTCGACCGGCGCGCGATGCGCTTCCTCAGCCAGGGCGGCGCATGGAACCATGTCGCCATGCTGCAGGCGATCGCCGACTCCGGGCTGGAGGAAGGCGACATCACAAACGAGCGTACGGGTATCGTCATGGGATCGGGCGGCCCCTCGACCCGGACCATCGTCGAGGCCGCCGACATCACCCGCAAGAACACCTCGCCGAAGCGCATCGGCCCCTTCGCTGTGCCGAAGGCCATGTCGTCGACGGCATCGGCGACGCTCGCCACATGGTTCAAGATCCATGGCGTCAACTATTCGATTTCCTCGGCGTGCTCGACCTCGGCACATTGCATCGGGAACGCCGCCGAACTCATCCAGTGGGGCAAGCAGGACGTGATGTTCGCCGGCGGCCACGAGGATCTCGACTGGACCATGTCCGACCTGTTCGACGCGATGGGCGCGATGTCGTCGAAATACAACGACGACGCGGCAACCGCCTCGCGGGCCTATGACGTCAGCCGCGACGGCTTCGTCATCGCCGGCGGCGCCGGCGTTCTGGTCCTGGAGGAACTGGAGCACGCCAAGGCGCGCGGCGCGAAGATCTACGCCGAGCTCGTCGGATACGGCGCGACGTCCGACGGATACGACATGGTGGCGCCCTCGGGCGAAGGCGCGGTGCGCTGCATGCGCCAGGCGCTGGCAAATGTCGACGGCAAGGTCGGTTACATCAATACCCACGGAACATCGACCCCGGTCGGCGACAGCAAGGAAATCGGCGCCATCCGCGAGGTGTTCGGCGACGACATGCCGCCGATCGCCTCGACGAAATCGCTGACCGGGCATTCGCTCGGCGGCGCCGGCGTACAGGAATCGATCTATTCCATCCTGATGATGCACGCGGGCTTCATCGGCAAGAGCGCTCATATCGAGACGCTCGATCCCGAATTCGAAGGCGTGCCCATCGTGCGCGAGCGCATCGACAAGCCGTTCGACATCGCCTTGTCGAACTCGTTCGGTTTCGGCGGGACGAATGCCACGCTGGTTTTCCAGCGCTACAGCTAACAAGGACCACCTTCATGAATGCGCTGATGCAAGGCAAGCGCGGCCTCGTCATGGGCGTCGCCAACGATCATTCCATCGCCTGGGGAATAGCGTCGCGTCTCGCCGAGCACGGCGCCGAACTGGCCTTCACCTACCAGGGCGACGCATTCGGGCGGCGGGTCAAGCCGCTTGCCGAGAAGGTCGGAGCCAGACTGCTGCTCGAATGCGATGTCGAGGAAGAGGCGAGCGTGGAGGCGACGTTCGAGGCGCTCGGCAACGAATGGGGCAAGCTTGATTTCATCGTCCATGCGATCGGCTTTTCCGACCGCAACGAACTGAAGGGACTCTATGCAGATACCTCGCGCGAAAATTTCATTCGCACGATGGTGATCTCCTGCTTTTCGTTTACCGAAGTTGCCCGGCGCGCGGCCGCGCTGATGCCCGATGGCGGCTCGATGGTGACCCTGACCTATGCCGGGTCGGTGCGCGTGATGCCCAATTACAACGTCATGGGCGTCGCCAAGGCCGGGCTCGAAGCCTCCGTGCGGTATCTCGCCAACGATTATGGCCCGCGCAATATCCGCGTCAACGCGATCTCGGCCGGGCCCGTACGCACGCTTGCCGGCGCAGGTATCGCCGACGCGCGCTACATGTTTGCCTACCAGCAGCGTAACGCGCCCTTGCGCCGCACCGTCAGTATCAGCGAGGTCGGCGGCTCGGCGCTCTACCTCCTGTCCGATCTGTCCTCCGGTGTGACCGGCGAGATCCACTATGTCGATTCCGGCTACAACATCATTTCCATGCCGTCGCTGGACGAGTTGAAGCGCACCGACGAAGGGTGAACAGGCCCTTCCCCGGGGAACCTGGAACAGCAGCCGCAACAAAGCTGCCGAAACCAGACGATTGTACGGATTACCGGGATGGAAAATTAACCCCTCCCCAATAGTTTTGCCCCCACAAACGGGGGTTTTGCAGGTTTATGGCGGGTAATCCGAAGCGCGCACTTTGGTTCAAGATTCTGACGATCACAGGGTCCGGTACCGGGGGGCTTTTCCTCGGGCTTTGGGCGATGAAGTCGAATCTCCTGGGCAATTTTTCCCACATTTCTCCAGCGACATTCGGCGGCATCGTGGCCGGCCTTTGCGCGCTCGCCGCGGCGATTGCTGCGATGTCATTCTTCGCCGGCGTGGATGAATCGGAGGAATATGTTTATCGCGAAACGCGCATCGACAAGCTGACCGGCTTTCCCTCCAGGCTGGCCATGATCGGCAAGATTTCCGACGCCATCGGCGCGGTCAAGCGAACCGGTGAACCGGTGTTCATGATCGATATCGACATCGACCGCTTCAAGCACATCAACGATGCTATCGGATACCAGCACGGCGACGAGCTCATTCTCGAATTCGGCAAGAGGCTCAAGGCGAACGCGCCCCGCGGAACGACGATCGGGCGAATGGGCGCGGGCGAATTCGTCGTTCTCGTGCCCGACAGCGCCCTGGAGGGCAGTCTCGATATGCTGGTCGAACAGCTTCTGGAGGAGATGGCGCGGCCCTACCAGCTGACTTCGCACAGCCAATCGGTCAATATCTCGGTTGGCATCGTGGCGATGCCGAAGGACGGCGACGACCCGATCGTGCTGTTGCGGCGGTCGAATCTGGCGCTACAGAGGGCGCGGGCGAGCGGGCTTGGAACCTGGTCCGTGTTCCATCCCGAAATGAGCCGCGTCGCCGACTATCGCCAGTGGATCGAAAGCGAGCTCGGCGCGGCGCTCGAACGCGGCGACTTCGACCTGCACTACCAGCCGCAATTCGACCTGTTGAGCGGCAAGCTCGTCGGATACGAGGCGCTGCTGCGGTGGCGGCACCCGGAGCGTGGCATGATTCCGCCCTCCGAGTTCATCCCGGTGGCCGAAGAGTCCGGCATCATCTGCGAACTGGGCGAATGGGTCCTGCGCCGCGGATGCAGGGACGCCAGCCGGTTGCCCGACGACACCTATGTCGCAATCAACCTTTCTCCGACCCAGTTCATGAACGGCGATCTCATCGCCATGGTGAAGAGCGCGCTCGCCGACGCCCGGCTGAAGCCGGAACGGCTCGAGCTCGAGATCACCGAAACGGCGATGACACTCGACCGCGACAAAGCGGCGCGCATACTCAGGGAATTGTCGGACATGGGCGTCTCGATCGCCATCGACGATTTCGGAACGGGATATTCCAACCTGTCCTACCTGATGGATTTCACGTTCAAGAAGCTCAAGATCGACCGTTCCTTCGTCAGCCGGCTGGAGCACGATTCGAGCACCGGCGCCGTGGTCTCGACCATTGTCGGCCTGTCGCGCGCGCTCGGCGCCCACACGCTGGCCGAAGGCGTGGAAACGGAAAGCCAGGCCGTGCTGCTCAAGGCTGCCGGCTGTGACGTCGTTCAGGGTTTCTATTACGGCAAGCCGCAGCCGCTCGATCCGTCCGCCTATCGAAACGTGCCGGTGAAACAGGTCGCCGTCCACTGAGAGCAGTTCAGCGCTCGGCTTCCAGCACCTTGAATCCATGCGCCTCGGCGACGAGGCGATGGCGCCGGAAGGTGCTCGACAGTATCTGTTCGTAAGGCAGTTGCCGGTTTGCAACCATGAGAAGGCGGCCATGGGGCTTAAGCGCCTGTGCGGCGCGTGCGATCATCGCCTGCCCCAGTTCGGGATCGGCCTTGCGCCCGGCATGAAACGGCGGATTCATGACAATCGCATCATAACGCTCGGTAACCGTTTCTGCGGCCAGGTCGCACCAGAAGAAGCGCGGTTGGACCGGCAGCTTCGCCAGATTGGCCTTCGCGGCTTCAAGCGATGCGAAATCGGCTTCATAAAGGTCGATCGCGGTCACGCCCGGGGATTTCTCCGCAACCATGGCCGAGAGGTAGCCCCAGCCTGCACCAAAATCGGCGACATGGCCCTTGAGTCCGGCCGGGATATGCGCGACCAGCAGCGCGGATCCGGCATCGACACGATCATGGGAGAACATGCCGAGCGCGGTCCGAAAACGGCCTTCGACGAGAGGCGCGGTTTCCGGCTTCGGCAGGCCCAGGGCACAGGTTTCATCATCCGGGCGAGCGAACCAGAGCACGGTGCCATGATGCTTGGCCGCGTGTTCGGCGGCGGGCAGGTTCTGCGCGAGCCTTTTCGCGAAACTCGCCGCGCCGTCATTCTTCGTTCCCGCCGCGACGACCAGCCCATCCGGCTTCACCGCCAGCGCCGCGTCGCGCAGGCGCATTTCATTCTCGCCGCGATGGCGGCCGAGCATGACCAGCGCGCCGTCGAACGGGCCCCTCGCCCCGCCCTGCTGCGGCACGACCTCAAAACCGGCGGCGGCAAGCGCGTTGAACCAGGGACGGAAGCCCTGGACGATTGTCAGCCCGGCTGCAAAGCCATCAGGCAAACGGAAACCCGGCACGGCGCCGACGAACAGCCAGCGCTCACCGGCGGCCGGCATGTCTAGCCAGCCGGCCTCGAAGGGATGGAACAGGGTCTGCCAGGCGCTTTCGGTCATGAGGAATGCTCACCAAAGACAACGGGCGCGGACGTTTCCGCCCGCGCCCGTGTTTTACGGCGAAGAGCGGCCGCTTACTCGGCGTCTTCGGACTTTTCGGTCTTCTCGCGGACGATTTCCTCGCCCGTCTCCTGGTCGACGACCTTCATCGACAGACGCACCTTGCCGCGTTCGTCGAAACCCATCAGCTTGACATAGACCTTGTCGCCTTCCTTGACCACGTCGGTGGTCTTGGCGACGCGCTCGGGCGCAAGCTGCGAGATGTGCACGAGGCCGTCGCGCGGACCGAAAAAGTTGACGAAGGCGCCGAAATCGGCGGTCTTGACGACCGTGCCCTGATAGATTTCGCCGACTTCCGGCTCGGCCACGATGGAGTGGATCCACTTCTTGGCCGCCTCGATCTCCTTGGCGTTGGACGAGGCGATCTTGATGGTGCCGTCGTCCTCGATATTCACCTTGGCGCCGGTCTTTTCCACGATCTCGCGGATGACCTTGCCGCCGGAGCCGATGACGTCGCGGATCTTGTCGGTCGGGATGGTCATGACCTCGATGCGCGGCGCGTATTCGCCGAGTTCGCCGCGGCTTTCCGACAGCGCCTTGGCCATCTCGCCCAGGATATGCAGGCGGCCGTCCTTGGCCTGGCTGAGTGCGACATCCATGATTTCCTCGGTGATGCCGGAAATCTTGATGTCCATCTGCAGCGAGGTGACGCCGTTGGCGGTACCGGCCACCTTGAAGTCCATGTCGCCGAGGTGATCCTCGTCGCCGAGGATGTCTGACAGCACGGCAAAGCGGTCATCTTCCTTGATCAGGCCCATGGCGATACCGGCCACGGGCGACGATAGCGGCACGCCGGCATCCATCAGCGACAGCGAGGTGCCGCAGACGGTCGCCATTGACGACGAACCGTTGGATTCGGTGATCTCGGAGACCACGCGCAGCGTGTAGGGGAACTGGTCGGGTGCCGGCAGCACGGGATGGATGGCGCGCCATGCCAGCTTGCCGTGGCCGATCTCGCGGCGGCCGGGCGAACCCATGCGACCGGTCTCGCCGACCGAATAGGGCGGGAAGTTGTAATGGAGCATGAAACGCTCCTTGTATGTACCCGTCAGTGAATCGACGAACTGCTCGTCTTCGCCGGTGCCAAGCGTCGCAACGGCAATCGCCTGGGTTTCGCCGCGCGTGAACAGCGCCGAACCGTGGGTGCGCGGCAGGATGCCGACTTCCGAGACGATCGGGCGGACCGTCTTGAGGTCGCGTCCGTCGATGCGGCTGCCCGTGTCGAGGATGTTCCAGCGCACGATCTTGGCCTGCAGGCCCTTGAACACGGTGCCGACCTGCTCGCCGGTCCATTTGGCCTCTTCACCCTCGGCGGGAGCGAAGGCTTCCTTCACCTTGGCCTTGACGGCGTCGACCGCCGCATAACGCGCCTGCTTGTCGGTGTTCTTGTAGGCCTCGCGCAAATCCGCCTCGGCGATCTTGAGCATCTCGCCCTCAAGCTCCGACAGATCCTCGACCTGGTGGTCGCGCGGTTCCTTGGCGGCCACTTCGGCGAGCTTGATGATTGCGTCGATGACCGGTTGGAACGCGCGGTGGCCGAACATCACAGCGCCGAGCATGACATCCTCGGCCAGTTCCTGTGCTTCGGACTCGACCATCAGCACCGCATCAGACGTACCGGCAACGATGAGATCGAGCTTGGACTCCGGCATTTCATCGACATGCGGGTTGAGCACGTATTCGCCATTGATGAGGCCGACGCGCGCGCCGCCGATCGGGCCCATGAAGGGAACGCCGGAAAGCGTCAGCGCGGCAGATGCGGCAACCATTGCCAGAACGTCGGGATTGTTCTCCAGATCGTGCTGGACGACGGTGATGATGACCTGGGTGTCGTTCTTGTAGCCCTCGGCGAAGAGCGGACGGATCGGACGGTCGATCAGGCGCGAGGTCAGGGTCTCGTTTTCGCTCGGCCGGCCTTCGCGTTTGAAGAAGCCGCCCGGGATACGGCCGGCGGCGAACGCCTTTTCCTGGTAGTTCACGGTCAGCGGGAAGAAGTCGAAGCCCGGCTTGGGCTCCTTGGCGGAAACGACCGTAGCGAGCACGACGGACTCGCCGTAGGTGGCGAGCACGGCGCCATCGGCCTGGCGGGCAATCTTGCCGGTTTCGAGGATGAGCGGACGGCCGCCCCATTCGATCTCGACCTTGTGGTGGGAAAACATGTCTTGTCCTTTACATGGGCGAAACGACCGCGCCCCCATGTGTCCGGCGCGGTTGCGTCTCTCGTACGTTGTTCTGGACGAGTCACGGGCAAGACAACGGGAGGCTCGTATCGAAGCGAAGGCGTCTGACCTTCCAAGCGTCCTGCAATCCTGCCCCATGACCGGTCCCATGGGAGCGCTGCGGGCAAAACCTCTTTCATTCGGTCCCGAGCGCCGGGCGGGCCTTGTTCGATGGCCCGAATGCTAAAACCGGCAGGCGCCTTGCGGCACCTGCCGGGAAATACCGCCTTAGCGGCGAATGCCAAGCTTGGCGATCAGCACCTTGTAGCGCTCTTCCTCGATGCCCTTGAGGTAGTCGAGCAGGCGACGGCGCTGAGAGACCATTTTCAACAGGCCACGGCGGGAATGGTTATCCTTCTTGTGGTCCTTGAAGTGTCCGGTCAGGTTGTTGATACGCTCCGTCAGGATTGCCACCTGCACCTCGGGGGAGCCGGTGTCATTCGCCGCAGTTGCATATTCCTTGATGAGTTCCTGCTTGCGATCAGCAGTAATCGACATCGCATGGTCCTTTCTGAAAATGCGAGGATTGAGTCGCCCAAAGCCGGGATGTCGTCCAGCAAGGGTCATGGCACGCCACGCTCCAAGCGCGACGTTGCGGCGCATATAGTGCAATTGCGGCAAAAATGAAAGCGGAAAGCACCAGCCGCTTTCAACGGCCGCCCGGCGGCGGCGGCAAGGCGCAGATTTGCGGGTTGCCTCGCCGCGCGGCTTGGCCCATTGTCCCGGCGCAAAAACGAAACTACCTCAGGGAGACGAGACCCATGGCAGGCATGATCGGCCGCAGAACACTTCTTACAGCGGCGCTCGCCGCAACGCTCGCCGGCGCGGCCGGCATACCGGCATTCGCCGCCGACAAGGTCAAGATCGGCGTGATGAGCCTGACGTCGCATGCCGGTGCATTCATGGCCCATGAGCGCGGTTATTTCACCGAAGAGGGGCTCGATGCCGAGCTCGTCATGTTCCAGGCCGCCGGCCCGATGGCCGTGGCGATCGCCTCGGGCGACATCGATTTCGGCGTCACCGCCATTTCCGGCGCGCTGATCAACCTTGCCGAAAAAGGCGCGGTCAAGGTGATCGGCGGGGCGCTGACGGAGGAAAAGGGCATCGACGGCCAGAAGATCCTGGCGTCCAATGCCGCCTATGACGCGGGACTGACGACGCCGGCCGGCTTCAAGGGCCGGAACTTCGGCATCACCGGCACCGGCTCGTCGTTCCACTACATGATCTCGCAGATCGCGGCCAAGGAAGGCTTCTCGGTTTCCGATGTCGAATTGAAGGCCCTGCAGAAGGTGCCCGCGGTCATCGGCGCCTTGAAATCCGGCCAGATCGACGGCTGGGCCATCGTGCCGCATATCGCCAAGGGCCTTGCCGGCTCCGGCGGCGCCAAAATCATCGGCGACGTTGCCGACTATATCGACGGTTACCAGGTGACGACGATCTTCACCTCGACGAAGATCGCCCAGGAAAACCGCGACCTGACGGAACGCTTCCTCAAGGCCTATTCGAAGGGCATCGCCGACTTCAACGCGGCGCTGGTCGACAACACGGCGGGCGATGCGGCGGCCGAAGACGCGGTCAAGCTGATCCACAAGTATGTCTATAACGACCGGCCCTATGAAAAGGCCGCCGGGCCGATCAAGGCCGGCGCGATGCGCCTTCAACCCGACGGCAAGCTGAACCTGACCTCGGTGCAGCATCAGCTCGACTGGTTCAAGTCGGAAAAACTCGTCTCCGACGCGGTGACCATCGACATGCTGGTCGACACGTCCTACGTCGAGACCTACTGACCGCAAACGCCGAGCTGCGCTGTCACGCGCAGCCCGGCAGCTTCGGACATTCCCGCCTTGGACCTTTCCCTTCGCAACCTGACCAAGCACTATGGCGATCTGCTTGTGCTTGACGATATCTCGCTGGAGCTTTCCAGCGGCGAGATCGTCTGCCTTGTCGGGCCTTCGGGCTGCGGCAAGTCCACATTGCTGCGCATAACCGGCGGACTAGAAAGACCTGACGGCGGACAGGTGCTGCAGATGAGCCCGCCGCCGGCCAATTCGCTCAATCCGCTGACCTTCATCTTCCAGGATTTCGCGCTGCTGCCCTGGCGCACGGTGGAGGGCAATGTCAGCCTCGTGCTTGAAGACCGGCCGATTGGCGAAAAGGAGCGCGCAGAAATCGTTGCCGACGTTTTGTCGCGCACCAAGCTTTCCGACTTCGCGGGCGCCTGGCCGCGCCAGCTTTCCGGCGGCATGAGGCAGCGCGTTGCGATTGCCCGTGCGCTGGCGGTCCGCCCGGCCGTCTTCCTGATGGACGAGCCGCTGTCGGCGCTCGACGCGCAGACCCGCGACCTGCTGATGGAAGACCTCGTGCAATTGTGGCTGCGCGAGCGCTTCACCGCGCTTTACGTCACGCACAATTTGGCCGAGGCGGTACGGCTTGGCCACCGCATCGCCATCCTGTCGCGGCGTCCGGGACGCATCCGCGACATCGTCACCATCGAAACGCCGATCGACGAGCGCCGTCACGACAATCCCGGCCTGATCGCCGTCCAGGAACGGCTCTGGGACATGATGCGCGAGGAGGCGGAAGCCGCCGAACGGGAGCTTGCCGATGGCTGACAACGGCACGGAAAGACAGGGCACACCGGTTCCGTTCCGTGGCGGCGGATACCGCTACCGGCCGATGCGCCTGATCGGCGCGGCAACCTTCGCCATCCTTCTGGCCATCTGGGAGGTCGGCAGCCGCACCGGCTTCATCTCGTCGCTCGTGCTGCCGGCGCCAAGCGAAGTTGCATCGGCCTTCGGCTATCTTTGGACCAGCGGGCAATTGTGGGAACATCTGAGCGCCAGCCTCGGCCGGCTTGTCTCCGGCTGGGTTCTCGGCACCGTGCTTGGCGTGGCGGTCGGCTTCGCCATTGCCCTGTTCGCGCCGGTGCGCGCGAGCCTGTCACCGCTGGTCGCCGCCATCTTCCCGGTGCCGAAGATCGCGCTGCTGCCGCTGTTCATCATCTGGTTCGGTATCGGGGAAGCCTCGAAAGTCGGGCTGATCCTGTTCGGCACGTTTTTCCCGACCGTCATCGCAACCTATGGCGGGGTCGACAATGTCGACCGCGGGCTTGTCCGCATGGGACAGTCCTTCGGGCTGACGCGCCTCTCCATCGCCCGCAAGATCCTGCTGCCGGGCGCCATGCCGGCGATCCTGTCGGGCATGCGCATCACCGCGGCGATCGCCATCATCCTGATCGTGGCAGCCGAACTGATCGCCGCGCAAAGGGGCATCGGCGCCTATATCCAGATGGCAGGTTCCCTGTTCGCCATAGACCAGCTCGTGGCGGGCGTGCTGATCCTGTCGGCGTTGGGCCTGACAGTGAGCGCTATGATCACGTTGCTGGAACGCTGGCTGCTGCGCTGGCGGGGCTGACGCTTCGCGCTACCCGAACTTGCCGGTGCGCGGGAAGCCCTTGGGCACCATGCGGCCGGCGGCGGCGCGCGCGCCCTTCCATTCGGCCAGTTCGGCGTCGGGACGGTTGAAGACGCGCCCGGCGCTGTCCGTCCAGCTCAGCCCCTCGGCGAGCGCGAAGGTCCTGATGTCCATCACGCCGCCATCCTTGTAGCGCTGCAGGCGCACGCCCTTGCCGCGCGTCATTTCGGGAATCTCGGAGAGCGCGAAGACCAGGAGCTTGCGGTTCTCGCCCACAATCGCCACGTGATCGCCTGCCACGGGGATGCAGAATTTGGCCTCGTCGGGCGCCTTGACGTTCATCACCTGCTTGCCCTTGCGGGTGTTGGCGACGACCTCGGCCTCCGGAACGACGAAGCCGTTGCCGTCATGGGACACGACGAGCCTTCTCGCCTGCGGATCGTGGACGAAAACAGCGACGATATCCTGGTCGTTGTCCATGTCGACCATGATGCGGATCGGTTCGCCATGGCCGCGGCCGCCGGGCAGCCGGTCGGCGCCGATGGTGTAGACCTTGCCGCCGGTGGTCAGCACCAGGATCTTGTCTGTGGTCTGCGCGTGGAGAGCGAATTTCAGCTTGTCGCCGTCCTTGAACAAAAGGCCAGAATGATCGGCCAGATGGCCCTTCATCGCCCGCATCCAGCCCTTTTCGGAGACGACGATGGTCACCGGCTCCTTTTCGATCATCGCCTCGTGGATGTCGGCGATGTCGTGCTCGGGCGCCTCGGAGAAATCGGTGCGGCGCTTGCCGAGTTCCGTGTCGGGACCGAACTTCTTGCGCACATCGGCAACTTCCCAGGCAATCGCCTTCCATTGCTTGGCTTCCGAGGCAAGCAGGCCCTCGATCTGGACCTTCTCAGCGGTCAGCGCATCGAACTCCTTGCGGATCTCGAACTCCTCGAGCTTGCGCAGGTTGCGCAGCCGCATGTTGAGGATCGCCTCGGCCTGGTTGGCCGTCAGTTCGAAGCGGGACATCATTTCCTGCTTCGGTTCGTCCTCCTCGCGGATGATGCGGATGACCTCGTCGATATTGAGATAGGCGACAAGGTAGCCGCTGAGGAGTTCCAGCCGCTTGTCGATCTCGCCGAGGCGATGACGCGAGCGTCGGATCAGCACCTCCTTGCGGTGGGCCAGCCATTCCGCCAGAACGCCTTTCAGCGACAGGACATTGGGGACCTTGCCATGTGAAAGCACGTTCATGTTGAGCGAGACGCGGCTTTCCAGGTCGGTCAGCTTGAACAGCGATTCCATCAGCAATTCGGGATCGACCGTGCGGCTCTTGGGCACCAGGACGACGCGGATGTCCTCCGCGCTCTCGTCGCGGATGTCTTCCAGCAGCGGCAATCTCCTGGCGATCACCAGCTCGGCGATCTTTTCGATCAGGCGGGCTTTCGGCACCTGGTAGGGGACTTCGGTGACGACGGCGACCCAGGTGCCGCGGCCCGCATCCTCCTTGTGCCAGCGGGCGCGGACGCGGAAGCCGCCGCGGCCCGTCTCATAGGCCTCGGCGATCGATGCGGCATCCTCCACGATCGTTCCGCCGGTCGGAAAATCGGGACCCGGAACGAACCGCATGAGATCGGCATTTGTCGCGTCCGGATGGTCGATCAGGTGCAGCGCCGCGTCGCAGATTTCGGCGGCGTTGTGTGGCGGGATGTTGGTCGCCATGCCGACCGCGATGCCCGAAGAGCCGTTGGCCAGAAGGTTCGGGAAGGCGCCGGGCAGGACGACGGGTTCCTCGTCCTCTTCATTGTAGGTCAGGCGGAAATCGACCGCGTCCTCCGTGATACCTTCCAGCAGCAGCGCCGCCACATCGGTCATCCGCGCCTCGGTGTAGCGCATGGCCGCCGCGTTGTCGCCGTCGATATTGCCGAAATTGCCCTGGCCGTCGACCAGCGGATAGCGGACCGCGAATTCCTGCGCGAGGCGAACGAGCGCGTCATAGATCGCCTGGTCGCCATGGGGGTGGAACTTGCCCATGACATCGCCGACGATGCGCGCGCATTTCGCGAAACCGCGGTCGGGATCGAGGCGCAGTAACCGCATGGCGTGCATGATGCGCCTGTGCACGGGTTTGAGCCCGTCGCGCACGTCGGGCAGCGCCCGGTGCATGATCGTCGACAGCGCATAGGCGAGGTAACGCTCCTCAAGAGCGCGCTTCAGGTCGACCGGTTCAATCTTGTCGTCGCCGCCGTCGCCGGGCGGGATCAGGCTTTTTCCCATGTGAACCGGTTATCGAATGCGGCGATTCGGGGCAAGGGGCGACCTTCCGCTCCTTTCCGCCCGTCAAGGCGTGACTTGTGGACGAAACATGGCAATTCTGCCAGATTGGCACAGGGGCCCATGCAATCGGCCCGCGGGGCGCGGGCCAGGAAAAGGCGTCGTCTCAATGGCCAGAATGCACTTCTTGCCTGCAATCGCGCTGGCAGCAATCGCAGCCGCATCCTGCTCGCCTTCCGACAAGCAGGCCGATCTGCAGCCGTTCACCGATGCGGTGATCGCACAATTCGCGGCGAACGGCCTGGAACTTTCCATCGACAACGCAAAGCCAGACGGCAACGACATCGTACTGACGGGCGTCGAGATCGGCGCGCCGGGCACCGTGCCCGCCAAGCTGGACGAAATCCGCCTCCAGGACGTCAAGGAGCAGGAAAGCGGCTATCGGATAACGGCGATCCGGGCACCCGAATTCAGCCATGCCGCCGAAGGCGCGACTCTGGAATTCAAAGGCGCCGACTTCAGGGGCATTTTCATATCCAAGGCCGGTACGAACGATCCGATGGCGAAATCGCTCCTGATGGAGAGCGCCCGGTTCGAAAGCATTCGCGCACAGGATGAAGCCGGCGAGGTCTTCCGCATGGCAAGCGCGAGCTTCGAGGCCAGCCCCTATTCACCGGGCAAGCCGCTGAAATACACGATACAGATCAACGGCATCGAAGCCGACATGTCGAAACTGCCCGATGCACGCACGCGCGATATGATTGCCGCCCTCGGTTACGCGCAGCTCAGGGGCAGCGTTTCGGGTTCCGGGAGCTGGAATCCAAATGGCGGGCGCTCGGTAATGAACGATCTGGTCTACAAGGTGGAAGACGCAGCCCAACTGAGCGTATCGATGGACATCAGCGGCATAACGCCACAATTCATCGCCGCCATGCAGGACCTCAACGAGCGGCAGGCGGCGGGCGACACCAGCAGCCAGCTTTCGGGACTGGCTTATATGGGCCTGATGCAGCAGCTCGTCTTCAGCCGCCTGAAGATCCGTTTTGAGGACGCGTCGCTGACCAACAAGGTCCTCGATTTCATGGCCGAGCAGCGAGGCGCGACACGCGCCGACATGATCAGCCAGGCCAAGGGCATTTTGCCGGCGATGCTGATGCAACTGCGAAACCCGGTCTTTGCAACGAGGGTTGCCGAGGCCGTGGGCGCCTACCTCGACGATCCGAAATCGCTGACGATTGCCGCCGAACCCGCCAAGCCGGTCGCCGCGCCGATGCTGATGGCGACCGGCATGGCCGCGCCGCAGTCGCTGCCCGAGATACTAGGCGTGACGGTGAAGGCGAACGACTGAGCGGCGAAGCCGCTCACTCCTTCTTGGGCAGCACCGTGCGCAGGTGCAGTTCGCGAAGCTGGGCGGGCGTGGCTTCGGCTGGCGCGCCCATCAGCAGGTCTTCGGCCTGCTGGTTCATCGGGAACAGCGTTACCTCGCGCAGGTTTTTCGCACCCACCAGCAGCATGACGATGCGGTCGACACCGGCCGCCATGCCGCCATGGGGCGGCGCGCCGTACTGGAAGGCGCGGTAGAGGCCGCCGAAGCGCTCCACCACCGTATCATGCGACAGGCCGGCGATCTCGAACGCCTTGACCATGACTTCGGGCAGATGGTTGCGAATGCCGCCCGAGGCGATCTCGAAGCCGTTGCAGACGAGGTCGTACTGCCAGGCCTTGATCGCCAGCGGCTCTTCGGTTTCCAGCGCGCCCAGGCCGCCGCGCGGCATGGTGAAGGGGTTGTGGCCGAACTCGACCTTCTTTTCGTCCTCGTCCCATTCATAGAAGGGGAAGTCGACGACCCAGGCGAGCGCGAAGCGGTCGCGGTCGACGAGGTCGAGGTCTTCGCCCACGCGGGTGCGCGCGTCGCCGGCGAAGGCGTAGAACTTGCGCGGATCGCCGGCGGCAAAGAAGCAGGCGTCGCCGGCCTTCAGGCCGAGCTGGAGGCGAATGGCCTCGGTGCGTTCCTCGCCGATGTTCTTGGCGATCGGGCCGGCGCCCTCGACGCGCGAATTCTCCTCGCGCCAGAAGATGTAGCCGAGCCCCGGCTGGCCCTGGCCCTGCGCCCAGGAATTCATGCGGTCGCAGAAGGCGCGCGATCCGCCGCCCTTGGCGGGAATTGCCCACACCGCGCCGCGCACGTCGTTGGCCAGGATGTTGGCGAACACCTTGAAACCGGAGTCGCGGAAATGCTCCGACACGTCTTCCATGACGATCGGGTTGCGCAGGTCCGGCTTGTCGGTGCCGTATTTGGCAATCGCCTCGTCATGGGGAATGCGCGGGAACTCCGCCGTCACCGGCTTGCCATTGGCAAATTCCTCGAACACACCGCGCAGCACCGGCTCCATCGTGCCCAGCACGTCGTCCTGCTCGACAAAGCTCATTTCAACATCGAGCTGGTAGAACTCGCCGGGCAGGCGGTCGGCGCGCGGATCTTCGTCGCGGAAACACGGCGCGATCTGGAAATACCGGTCGAAGCCCGAAACCATCAGCAACTGCTTGTAGACCTGCGGCGCCTGGGGAAGCGCGTAGAACTCGCCGGGATGGATGCGGCTCGGCACCAGGAAGTCGCGTGCGCCTTCGGGCGACGAGGCGGTGAGGATCGGCGTGGAGAATTCGGTGAAACCCGCCTCGGCCATGCGCCGGCGCATCGATGCGATGACTTTGGTGCGGCTCATGATGTTGCGGTGAAGCGTCTCGCGGCGCAGGTCGAGGAAACGGTACTTGAGGCGGATGTCCTCCGGATAATCCGGCTCGCCGAAGACCGGCAGCGGCAGTTCCTCGGCCTTCGACAGGATCTCGATTTCGCGCGCGAATACCTCAACCTCGCCGGTCGGCAGGTTGGCGTTGACGGTCTCGCCGGAGCGCGCCTTGACCTCGCCGTCGACGCGGATGACCCATTCGCCGCGCACGGTTTCAGCCGTTGCGAAGGCGGGCGAATCGGGATCGGCGACGATCTGGGTGATGCCGTAATGGTCGCGCAGGTCGATGAACAGCAGGCCGCCATGGTCGCGGACGCGGTGGACCCAGCCGGAAATGCGGGCGGTCTGGCCGACGTCCGCCTTGCGAAGCTGGGCACAGGTATGGCTGCGGTAACGGTGCATTGGATGATGTCTCTCGTGCAGGGTGCGGCCGCCTCTGCAGGACGAGGGCCGGCGGCCTGAAAATCCGCGCGAAAAGCGCACGGCAAAGGCGATTTGTCAAGGCGAAGGCCCGGCTGCGCGCCCTGTCACACGCGATCGGGCACATTGATACTGGCGCGTTCAAAAATCCCGCGCCATATTGGCCGGCAAAATCAGGTTCCCGTGGTTCATGCAGTCCATCCGTCCCCTCGTTCCCCTGCTGACCGCCGCGGGAATCCTGCTCGCCGGAAACGGCGTGCAAGGCACGCTGATCGCGATCCGGGGCGCGGAGGAGGGCTTTTCGCCCGGCCTGATCGGCCTGATGGGCACCGCCTATTTCGGCGGCTTCCTGCTCGGCTGCCTCTATATTGTGCGCGTCCTGCGGCTCGTCGGCCACATCCGCACCTTTTCGGCGCTGGCTGCAACCGCCTCGGCGGCCTCGCTGATGCTGGTCCTGATGCCGGACGCCGTGACCTGGCTGGCCGTGCGTTTCATCACCGGATTCTGTTTTGCCGGCCTCTTCACGACGATCGAAAGCTGGATCAATTCGGGTGTCACCAACGAGGACCGCGGCCGCGTTCTGTCGCTCTACCGCATCGTCGACATCGGCGCGGTGACCGGATCGCAATACCTCATTCCGGTCATCGGATCGGGCGGCTTCGCCATCTTTGCCGTCGTCGCGATGATGATCTCGCTTTCGCTGGTGCCGGTGTCGCTGGGCGACCGGTCCAACCCGAAGGCGCCGGAGGATATCAAGCTTGATATCCTCGGTGTGTGGCGGTTGTCGCCGATCGCCTCGATCGGTTGCGTTGCGATCGGCGTCACCAATTCCGCCTTCCGCATGATCAGCCCGATTTATGCGCAGTCGGCGGGATTCTCGATTGCCGAGGTGGCGAGTTTCATCAGCGCCGGCGTCATCGGCGGCATCATCCTGCAATATCCGCTGGGCTGGCTCTCCGACCGCTGGGACCGGCGACATGTCTTGCTGCTGGCAACGTCGGGCGCGGTCATCGCGGGCCTGGCCATCACCTTCCTCGCCGGCAATTCGGTGACGCTCAATCTCGTCGGCGTCCTGGCCTTCGGCGCATTCGCGATGCCGCTCTATTCGCTGTCGGCGGCGCATGCCAACGACCACGCCGTCAAGGGAAACTACGTGCAGGTCGCCGCAGGGTTGATGCTGTTCTACTCGGCCGGCGCCATGGCCGGACCTCCGGCTGCAGCCGCACTGATGGAACTGGCCGGGCCGCGGGCCCTGTTCGCCTTCATCAGCGCCATCCATGCAACGCTCTTTGTCGCGACGCTGTGGCGTCTTCGCGCACGCCGCGCGGTGCCGCCAGGCGAGCGCAAGCGCTTCACCGCCCTGCTGCGCACCTCACCGGTGTTCGCCCGGCTTGCCCGGCGCACGGAACGCCATTGACGCACGGCGCTTGACTTGTGAAACATCAGCGCAAATACAGACCTGAAGAAAATTTCAAAGAGATTACATGCACCTGATCACCACGACCGAAGAGTTGGACGCAATCGTCCGGGAAATGTCGAAATCCGAATTCGTCACGGTCGATACCGAATTCATCCGCGAAACGACCTTCTGGCCCGAACTATGCCTGATCCAGATGGCGACCCGCGAGGTAACCGCCCTTGTCGATCCACTCGCCAAGGGCATCGACCTTGCGCCCTTCTTCCGGCTGATGGCCGACGAGAACGTCACCAAGGTATTCCACGCCGCACGCCAGGATATCGAGATCGTCGTCAATCGCGGCGACCTGATTCCCCATCCGGTATTCGATACCCAGGTTGCCGCCATGGTTTGCGGCTTCGGCGACAGCGTGGCCTATGACCAACTGGTTGCCAAGATCACGGGCGCGCGGATCGACAAGAGCTCGCGCTTTACCGACTGGCGCCGCCGGCCGCTTTCGGAAAAACAGCTCGTCTATGCGCTGGCCGACGTGACGCATCTGGTCGATGTCTACGACCATCTGCGCGCCGAGCTTGAGCGCGAAGGCCGGGCACACTGGCTGAAGGAGGAAATGGACATCCTCACGGCCCGCGAAACCTATGAACTGCATCCCGACAATGCCTGGACGCGGCTGAAAATGCGGGTTCGCAAACCGCGCGATCTCGCAGTGATGCAGGCGGTTGCCGCCTGGCGCGAACGCGAGGCGCGCGAGCGCGACGTGCCGCGCCGGCGCGTGCTCAAGGACGATGCCATCTACGAGATCGCCCAACAGCACCCGGTGACGGCGGAGGCGCTGTCCAAGCTGCGGTCGACACCGCGCGGCTGGGAGCGTTCCGCCGGTGCGGCGAGCTTGCTGGAGGCGGTGACGGCGGCACTCGCGCTTCCCGACGACGCCTTGCCGCGCGTGCCCCGGCCGGCACAGCAGCCGGAGGGAACCAGTTCGGCGGCAGAAATACTGAAGGTGCTGCTCAAGCTTGTCGCAGAACAGCAAGGTGTGGCCGCGAAGGTGCTGGCCACGTCCGACGAGATCGACCGGATCGCCGGCGAAGGCGAAAAGGCGGACGTTCCCGCCCTGCATGGCTGGCGCCGCGAGGTATTCGGCGAAAAGGCGCTGAAACTGGTGCGCGGGGAACTCGGAATCCGGTTCGAAAACCGGAAGGTCAGGATCTTCGAGATCAGCGAGTAGCGAACAAAAATCTTGCGCTCGGTTCTGCCCGCGCAAGTTTTTCGTTCAAATCCCCTGTTCGCTATTCTCCTACCACCAGTTCCATGTCGCGCGAGAGGAAAGCCGACAGATGCGCCATGCGGCCTTTCGGCCGCTCGCCCATAAGGTCTTCACGATCCTTCGGAATGACCAGCTGAAGTGCGCCGGAAGGCGCGATGCGCCACGTCAGGCGCGGAATGACGCCAGGCATCGACGCCGATAGCAGATAGACCACGCGCAGCAGCGCGCCGAGCGCCTTGGCCCTTTCCATCAGCCTCGGCGTGATGATCTGGCGGATCTCGGGCGCGACGGCGTCATCGATGAGACCCTCGTGGCGGTAGAGACTGGCCAGCGCGATGAACGCCCGGCCCGGATGATCGATACCGATGAATGAGGCATGGGCGATGATGTTGAGCGATTGGGTGCCGCGGTATTCGGGGTGGGCGCGCCAGCCGATGTCGGCCACCAGGCATGCCGCGCGGCGATAGCGGCCCTCATCAGCCGTCTCGTCCAGTCCCATCGCGGCGAAAGCCGGACCGGTCCATTCGGCGAGCTCGCGCGCATGCTGGGCGGACCTTGACCGCAGCACGGCCAGTTCGTCTGCAGCCGTCAGCAGCGGGTCCGCCTCCTGCCACCCGCCTTCGAGCAGCGAATAGAGATAGCCCTCGCGAACGCCGACGGCCGATATGACGATACGCTCCGGCTTCATCGCCGCGATGATTTCCCGGAGGATCGCCGCGCCATAGGGCAGCAGCGCGCGGCGGTTCTTGGATACCCGCTTGATGCCGTTCATCTTGTTGATATTGCCATCGGCCACCAGGTCGAGGAACTCGCCACAGCGCTCCGGCTCCATCTCGTAGTGATGCATCACGTTGAGCGGATAGCCCGATTCCACCATGTGAAGGCGCGCCAGGTTGCGCCACGTGCCGCCAACCGCATAGAAAGCGCGGCCCCTGCCGCCGTTCAGAAGATCGGCGCGCGCGATCTGTTCGCGGATGATGGCGCGCACCTTGTCCGGTTTTCCGCCCGTCATGTCGGCCAGCCGCAGGCCGCCGAGCGGAAGCGTTATGCCGTCGCCGATGGCCTTGCCGCGGAGGTCGACCAGTTCAAGGCTGCCGCCGCCCAGGTCACCGATGATCCCGTCGGGTTCCCGGAACGCGGAGATGATCCCCAGCGCTGAATAATGTGCCTCCTGGCGCCCCGAAAGCACCTGGATTTCCGTTCCGAGGACCTGGCCGGCGCGCTCGATGAATTCCGGCCCGTTTTCCGCCTCGCGCGCCGCGGCCGTCGCGATGACGTGCATCGCGTCGGAGCCCGCCTGCTGCGAGAGCGCGCGGAACCTGGCGAATTCCTCCAGCGCCCGCTCCACGGCTTGCGGATCGAGCCTGCCGGTTGACACGATGCCGCGTCCCAGGCCCGCCAGCATTTTCTCGTTGAACAGGACGGTCGGCGCGCGGGCAATGCCCTCGTAGACGACGAGACGGATCGAGTTCGATCCGATGTCGATCACCGATACCGGCGTGCGATCCTTCAGCCGGCCCTGTGAGCCTGCATTCATGCCCCGGTGGCCGACTTCTTGCGACGACGGTAATTGGCGATGCGTTTGGGGGCGTGCGACTTCAGGGATTCGCCCCGCCCCGAAAGGCTCGGATTGGTCATGAAATATTCCTGCGCATTGAACGGCTCCTCGCCTTCCTCGGGCTCGATACGCCGCGAGGTGCCGTCAGGCAATATTTCAAAACTCTGCTGGTTGTCCATAATGTTTCCCAGCATGATCTGGTCGAGGATCTGGTCATGCACAGTTCGTGTGGCGATCGGCACCATCACTTCGACGCGGCGGTCGAGATTGCGCGGCATCATGTCGGCCGAACCGATGTAGATGACCGCCCCGTCGGAAGGCAGGCCGTAGCCATTGCCGAAACATAGGATGCGGCTGTGTTCCAGGAAGCGGCCGATGATCGACTTGACGCGGATATTTTCGGACAGACCCGCCACCTGGGGCCGCAGGCAGCAAATTCCGCGGATGATGAGGTCGATTTCCACTCCCGCGCCGCTTGCCTCGTAGAGCGAGTCGATGATCTCCGGATCGACGAGCGAATTGAGCTTCATCCAGATCTGCGCCGGGCGCCCCGCACGGGCATGCTCGATCTCGCCCCTTATGTGCGACAGGATGCGGTCGCGCATGGTGTAGGGCGAGTAGCAGAGCTTCATCTGGTCGGCGGGTTCGGCGTAACCGGTGATGAAATTGAAGACCTGGGCGACATCGCGCGCGATCTCGGGATCGGAGGTGAAATAGGATAGGTCGGTATAGATGCGCGCCGTGATCTGGTGATAGTTGCCAGTGCCAATGTGGCAATAGTTGCGCAGCCTGCCCTCCTCGCGGCGCACGACCAGCGACAGCTTGGCATGTGTCTTCAATTCGATGAATCCGAACACGACCTGCACGCCGGCGCGCTCCAGGTCGCGCGCCCAGCGGATGTTGGCTTCCTCGTCGAAGCGCGCCTTGAGCTCGACAAGCGCGGTCACCGATTTTCCGGCCTCCGATGCATCGATCAGCGCGCGCACGATCGGGCTGTCGTTGGACGTGCGATACAGCGTCTGCTTGATGGCGACGACATCGGGATCCTGTGCCGCCTGGCGAAGGAACTGAACCACCACGTCGAAGGATTCATAGGGGTGGTGGACGATGATGTCCTTTTCGCGGATGGCCGCCAGGCAATCGCCGCCGCAGTCGCGGATACGCTCGGGGAAGCGTGGATTGAATGGCGGAAACTTCAGGTCGTCGCGCGGAACGGCGACGATCTCGGAGATCTGGTTCAGCGCCAGGATGCCTTTCTGGTCACTGACGCGATTGCCATGAACCGCGAGCTGGCCGGAAACGAAATCGCGCAGGGCCTCGGGCATTTCCGGGTCGACCTCGAGACGGATCACCTGGCCGCGCCGCCGGCGCTTCAGCGCCGATTCAAACAGGCGCACGAGGTCCTCGGCTTCTTCCTCGACCTCGATGTCGGAGTCGCGAATAACGCGGAACGTGCCCGAACCGATGACTTCGTAGCCCGGAAACAGCCGGGTGATGAACAGCCCAACGACATCTTCGAGCGAAATGAACCGCACGACGCCGCCGCGCACCGGCAGGCGGACGAAGCGGGTGAGCGCGACCGGCAGGCGCAGCAGAGCGGTCATTTCCTCGCCGAGCTTGCGGTGCTTGAGCTGCAAGGCGATGGAGAAGCCGAGATTGGGGATGAAGGGAAACGGGTGGGCGGGATCGATCGACAACGGCGTGAGGACGGGGAAAACCGAATCCATGAAGTGGTTTTCCAGCCAGCGAAGCTCGTTGCTGGTCAGTGCATCGCCGCGCACGATCTCGATCCCCTCGTTCTTCAACAGGGCGAGCAGTTCCGACAGGACGGCCTGCTGGTTTTCCTGCAGGCTGGTCGCTTCGAGCAGGATCCGTTCGAGCTGCTCGGCCGGCGTGCGGCCGTCCGGCGAGCGCTCGGTGATGCCTTCGCGAACCTGGCCGGCGAGCCCGGCAACTCGGACCATGAAGAATTCATCGAGATTGGCCGCCGAGATCGACAGGAAACGCAGCCTTTCCAGCAGCGGGTGTCGTTGGTTCCGCGTTTCCTCCAGCACCCGGCGATTGAACTGCAGCCAGGAAAATTCGCGATTGACGAACCGTTCGGGGCTTTCGGCCAGAAATTCCTTCGGGATGTCGACAGCGGCGAGATCGGTCTTCATTGGCTTTGTTTCGTTCATGGTACGGATAACATATACCTAATTGCGGCAGCGCCACGACAGCGGCGCCCGATATCGGTCTGTGGCATTACGCTGCGGTTGCGGCAGTTTGATATCACGGCACTTGCAAACAAATCGCTTATGATCCAAACCGTGACACAGGGCTGGTCGAGGGCGCCGGCCTGGAAATGACCGGAGAGACTGATGGCGGGCCATTCAATTCCCCACTTCCACAACGATGCGGGAAATAGATCCATCGAAGTCGGTGCCAAGGAGTTCATGTGCGTCGGCGCCAATCCTCCGTTCGACCATCCCCATGTCTACCTCGACATGGGCGACGAGAACGAAAAGGTCTGCCCCTATTGCTCCACGCTGTTCGTCTACGCGCCGGATCTCAAGGCCGGCGAGACGCGCCCCGAGGGCTGCGCCTGGCACGACAAGGCGGCGTGAACGCCATACCGGAGCGCTCCGATGTCCCGATCGCGCCAGATCATCATTGCAGGCGGCGGCATTGCGGGATTGACGGCCGCGCTGGCCTTCGCGCGCAAGGGTTTCGCGGTCCGGCTGTTCGAACGCGCCGCTGAAATCTCGGAAGTCGGCGCCGGACTGCAATTGTCACCCAACGCCACCCGTCTGCTATCGCGCCTTGGCGTGCTTGACGCCCTGCGCATGGCGGCGGTGCGGCCGCAATCGGTGATCATGCGAAGCGGGCCGGCCATGAAGCCGGTTGCCCGCGTTCCGCTTGGCGACTTCGCCGAAAAGCGCTGGCGCGCGCCCTATCTCGTCACCCATCGCGCCGACCTGCAATCCGCGCTGCTGATTGCGGCGCAACGGGAAGCGGACATCACGATCACGACCGGCGCCAAGGTCGCGGATTTTGCCAGCCATGCCGGCGGCGTCACCGTTTCGATCGACCGCGACGGCCGGATCGACGAGGTGTCGGGACTGCTGCTGGTGGGTGCCGACGGCGTCTGGTCGAGGATGGCCTCACGCGTCAAGGGCGCGTCGGCAAGCGCGTTTTCAGGCAAGCTCGCATGGCGCGCGACGATCAGCGCGAGCGACATCGGCAACGACCTGCTGGACATGCACAATGTCACCGCCTTCATGCATCCGCTCGTCCATGTCGTCGCCTATCCGATCCGCGCGGGCATGTCGATCAACATGGTTGCGGTGACCGAAGGGCCCGATGTCGGCCAGCGCTGGGCGGTGGCGCAGGACAACGCACCGTTGCTGGCCGCCATGGCCAAGGCGTCGCCACGGCTGCAGCAGATCGCGCAGGATGCGGCCCCCTGGGTGGCCTGGGCACTCCATGGGGTGAATCCGGCCGGCCGGTGGACCGACCCCGCCGGCGTCGCACTGATCGGCGACGCGGCGCACGCCATGACACCGTTTGCGGCGCAGGGCGCGGTCATGGGCATCGAGGACGCGGTATCGCTTGCCGCATCCGTCGGCGCTTCGCCCGACAACATCGCGCAAGCCCTGACCGGCTGGGAACAGCGGCGCAAGCCTCGCGTTACGCGCGTCATCCGGCGCGGGGCATTCAACCACTTCACCTGGCATGCCGCCGGTCCGGTCGCGCTCGCGCGCAATGTCATCCTCGGTCTCAGCGGCGGCGAGCGGCTCGCCGCCAGTCTCGACTGGCTCTACGGATACGACGCGGAAGCGTAACGGCCACGACGCGGAAGCGAAATTCGGTATTTCGCGAGTTGTTCCGGAATTGCCGGGTCCGGCCGCTGCGCCTCAGTGCAGGATCTGGCTGAGGAACAGCTTGGTGCGCTCGTGCTGGGGATTGTCGAAGAACTCGTCCGGCGAGTTCTGCTCGACGATCTGGCCCTGGTCCATGAAGATCACGCGGTTGGCGACCTGACGCGCAAAACCCATTTCGTGGGTCACGCACAGCATGGTCATGCCTTCCTCGGCCAGGCCGACCATTGTGTCGAGGACTTCCTTGATCATCTCCGGGTCGAGCGCCGACGTCGGCTCGTCGAACAGCATGATGCGCGGATTCATGCACAGCGAACGGGCGATCGCCACGCGCTGCTGTTGGCCGCCGGAAAGCTGGCCGGGATATTTCAGCGCCTGCTCGGGAATCTTGACCCGCTCCAGGAAGTGCATCGCGATTTCCTCGGCCTTCTTCTTGGGGATCTTGCGGACCCAGATCGGCGCCAGTGTGCAGTTTTCCAGGATGGTCAGGTGCGGGAACAGGTTGAAATGCTGGAACACCATGCCGACTTCGCGGCGCACCTCGTCGATCTTCTTCAGGTCGTTGGTCAGTTCGATGCCGTCGACGATGATCTTGCCCTGCTGGTGTTCCTCCAGCCGGTTGATGCAGCGGATCATCGTCGATTTGCCCGATCCCGACGGGCCGGCAATGACGATCCGCTCGCCCCGCATGACCTTCAGGTTGATGTCACGCAGGACGTGGAAGTCACCGTACCATTTGTGCATGTCGATGATTTCGACGGCGACATCCGTGTCGGATATCTGCATCCTGGAGCGGTCGACCTGGTTGTCGGATGTGGTTGCGGCGTTTTCGCTCATGTTGTTCCCCAGCTATTTCTTATGCCCGGTGTCGAGCAGGCGTTCCATGAAGATCGAATAGCGCGACATGCCGAAGCAGAAGAGCCAGAACACGAAGCCGGCAAAGATCAGGCCGGTTGCCGGCGTCACCGCCGAAGCCCAGTTCGCATCCGAGAAGTTCAGCCGCACGATGCCGAGCAGGTCGAACATGCCGATGATGTAGACAAGGCTCGTATCCTTGAAGAGGCCGATGAAGGTGTTGACGATACCCGGGATCACGAGCTTCAGCGCCTGCGGCAGGATGATCAGGTACATTTTCTGCCAATAGCCCAGGCCGAGCGAATCAGCACCTTCGTACTGGCCTTTCGGGATCGCCTGCAGGCCGCCGCGAACCACTTCGGCCATATAGGCCGACGCGAACAGCGCCACGCCGATGAGCGCGCGCAGCAACTTGTCGAAGGTGACGCCCTGCGGCAGGAACAGCGGCAGCATGACCGACGCCATGAACAGGACGGTGACCAGGGGCACGCCGCGAACGGTCTCGATGAAGATGATGCACATCGACTTTATGACCGGCAAGTTCGAGCGGCGTCCGAGCGCAAGAGCGATACCGAGCGGCAACGACACCGAAATGCCGACAAAGGACAGCACCAGCGTTACCATCAGGCCGCCCCACAGCGGAGTTTCCACCTCGGGCAGGCCGAAGCCGCCGAAGAGAAGGAAAAACGCGACAACCGGGAAAACGAAGAAGAAGAGCACCGCATTCAGCCCCTTGCGCGGAACCCTGGGGACCAACAGCGGCACGAGGAGCGCCGTGAACATGATGGCGACAAGCCAGACGCGCCAGCGCTCGTCGACCGGATAGCGCCCGACCATGAACTGCTCGAATTTTGAACCGACGAAGGCCCAGCACGCGCCGGCCCATCCGTCCGGTTGGACGCCGCCCTGCGCGATCGTGGCACATACCGAGCGGTCGTCGCCGGTCCATTGCGCGTTGAGGAACAGCCACCCGATCATGGGTGGGATGAAATAGAGGATCGCCAGCAGGGCGATGATGGTCAACACGCTGTCCAGCGGGGTGGCGAACAGGTTCCTGCGCAGCCAACGGACAATGCCGTGTTCGGAAGCCGGCGCGGCCTGCGCATTGATCATTTCCATGCGCACATAGGAGAGATCGTGTTCTTGCATCGTGTCTCTCCTAGCGCTCGACCAGCGCCATCTTGGCGTTGAACCAGTTCATGAATGCCGAGGTCGCCAGGCTCAGTCCGAGATAGACAACCATCCAGATTGCAACGATTTCGATCGCCTGTCCCGTCTGGTTGAGAATCGTGCCGCCGATTGCCACGAGGTCCGGAAAGCCGATCGCGATCGCAAGGGACGAGTTCTTGGTCAAGTTGAGATACTGGCTGGTCAGCGGCGGGATGATGATGCGCATGGCCTGCGGGATGATGACCAGGCGGGTTGTCGGGCCGGGCCGAAGCCCGAGCGCATAAGCCGCCTCGGTCTGCCCCTTGTTGACGCCCATGATGCCGGCGCGAACAATCTCCCCGATAAAGGCGGCCGTGTAAAATGACAGCGCCAGGTAAAGCGCGAGGAATTCCGGCTTGATCTGGAAGCCGCCGCGCAGATTGAACCGGCCCAGTTCCGGCAGCTCCCATGTCAGCGGAAAGCCTGTGACGACGAATGCCAGCACGGGAAGACCGATGATCAGGCCGAGCCCGGTCCACAGCACCGGGAAGGGCTGCCCGGTGGCCATCTGGCGCTGACGGGCCCACCGGCGCACCAGAAAGGTTCCGGCAATCGCGATCAGGAAAGCCAGCGCAACCAGCCCGGCGCCCTCGCTCCAGATCGGCTTGGGCACACTGAAACCGCGATTGTTGAGAAAGACGTTGAGCGGCAGATTGATGGAATCGCGCGGTTGCGGCAGGATCGACAGGACGCCGAAATACCAGAAGAAAATGACCAGCAGCGGCGGAACGTTGCGGAAAATCTCGACATAGACCGTGCAGATCTTTCGGATCAGCCAATTTTGCGACAGCCGGCCGATGCCGACAAGAAATCCGACGATCGTCGCGGTGAAAATACCGAACACGGCTACCAGGACCGTGTTGAGAAGGCCGACGACCAGCGCCCGGCCGTAGCTGGAATCGCTCGTATAGTCGATCAGGAACTGCGATATGTCGAAGCCAGCCCGGCCCCTCAGAAAGCCAAAGCCGGACGCGATGTTCGACCTCTGCAGATTGTCGATCGTGTTTCCGACAATCCACCAGACAAATGCGAAAAGTCCAATGAAGACAATCGCCTGGTAGAAGATACCGCGGATTTTCGGGTCGTACAGGAACGACGACGCGCCACCCCTTCCGTGCCCTGCAACATCCTGGGAAGCCATGATCCCCTCATGCTCCGTTATCATGTTCGTTGGGTCCGGATTTCTTCCGGTTGGGGAAGGCGGCCGGTCGCCGCCTTCCCTGTCGTCTGGCTGTCGCGCTTAGCGGATCGGCGGGGCGTATTGCAGGCCGCCCTTGGTCCAGAGCGCGTTCACGCCGCGGGCGATCTTGAGCGGCGAACTGGAGCCGACATTACGTTCGAAGGACTCTCCGTAGTTGCCGACATGCTTGACGATGCGTGCGGCCCAGTCGTTTGTGAGACCGATATCCGTACCAAGCTTGGTATCGGCTTCCGTGCCAAGCAGGCGCTTGATGTTCGGATTGTCGGAGTTCTTCATTTCCTCGACATTGGCCGACGTCACGCCGAGTTCCTCGGCAGTCAGCATCGCGAAGTGCACCCAGCTTACGACGTCGAACCACTGGTCATCGCCCTGGCGCACGGCCGGACCCAGCGGTTCCTTGGAAATGATTTCCGGCAGAACGGCATGATCGTCCGGGCTGGAGAGCGTCAGGCGGATGCCATAGAGGCCGGACTGGTCGGTCGTGTAAACGTCGCAGCGGCCGGAATCATAGGCGGCGTTGACCTCTTCGAGCTTCTCGAACACGACCGGGTTGTATTCCATGTTGTTGGCGCGGAAGTAGTCGGCAAGGTTCAACTCGGTCGTGGTACCGGTCTGCACGCAAACCGCGGCGCCGGAAAGCTGAAGCGCGGAATTGATCTCCGGCAGGTTCTTCTTGTTGATCATGAAGCCCTGGCCGTCATAGTAGTTCACGGCGCGGAAGTTCAGGCCGAGCGACGTGTCGCGGCTGGTCGTCCAGGTCGTGTTGCGCGACAGGATGTCGACTTCGCCGGACTGCAGTGCGGTAAAGCGCTCCTTGGCCGACAGCGGTGAGAACTTGACGGCATTGGCGTCGTCGAAGATCGCGGCGGCAAGTGCGCGGCACAGATCGACGTCGAGACCGGACCAGTCACCCTTGTCGTTGGGCGCGGAAAAACCGGCAAGGCCGGTGGAAACGCCGCACTGGACAAAGCCCTTGGCCTTCACGTCATCCAGTGTCGATGCAGAAGCTCCGCCGGCCACAAAGGCCAGTGCAGCCGCACCGATTACGCTTGTAATAACTGAACTTTTCATAAGTAACCCCATTGTTTGATCCGGACTCGCCGGATTTCTGGTTCCAACCAAAGGAAAAGCCTATACTTGCCGAAGTCACGATCTGACCGGCAATCCCTTGGCTAATCTCCCATTGCGGATTGTATCGAATGCCATATTGAGCGATGCGTCAAGCGCCAGCGTCCTCACAACGGCGCTTTCTCCCCGACCGATTTTGCCAATCCGGCTCGCTTGTTGTGACCGTTTCCATCCGCGATACGGCAACTTCTCCGATTCTGCCGTTCGCGAACGCTTCATTCGCGCGCCAAGTTGGTCTATCCCTCGCGACGGAAAATCAGACGGGAAGGAACACCAAGTGGACAAGACGGATCAAAAAGGTATCAACACGCGCCTGGCACATTCGGGCCATAACCCGAGCGATTTCTTCGGTTTCGTTCAGCCGCCGGTCGTCCATGCCTCGACGGTTCTGTTTCCCGATGCCAATACCATGGCCAACCGCACGCAACGCTACACCTACGGCACGCGCGGGACACCGACGAGCGATGCGCTGTGCGCGGCAATCGACGAGTTGGAAGGCTCGGCGGGGACGATCGCCGTGCCCTCGGGCCTCGCCGCCGTCGTGGTGCCGCTGCTCGCCTTCCTCTCGGCGGGCGACCACGTGCTGATCGTCGATTCGGTCTACAACCCGACGCGGCGCTTCGCCGACACCATGCTGGCGCGGCTCGGCGTCGAGGTCGAGTACTACGCGCCGGAAATCGGCGCGGACATTGAACGGCTGATGAAGCCGAACACGAAGGTGGTGTGGACCGAGTCGCCGGGTTCCAACACTTTCGAGATGCAGGACATCCCGGCGATCGCGAAGGTCGCGCGGGCACACGGCGCCGTCACGATGATGGACAACACCTGGGCGACGCCGCTCTATTTCCGCCCGCTTGATCACGGCGTCGACATCTCCGTCCATGCCGCGACCAAATATCCCGGCGGCCATTCCGACGTGCTGCTCGGCACGGTCTCGGCCAATGCCGCCTGCTGGGAGCGTCTCCACGACACCTTCCTCACGCTTGGCGTCTGCGCCGGGCCGGACGACATCTACCAGGTCCAGCGCGGGCTCAAGACGATGGGCGTTCGCCTCGATCGCCACCAGAAGAGCGCGCTGGAGATCGCGCGATGGCTGGAAGGCCGGCCGGAAGTGGCGCGAGTGCTGCATCCCGCCTTGCCCTCGTTTCCAGGTCATGCCATCTGGAAGCGCGATTTTTCCGGTTCGTCCGGCCTGTTCTCCATTGTGCTCGCCGGCGCCGGCCAGAAGCAGGCACATGCCTTCCTCGACGCGCTCGAGGTCTTCGGCCTCGGCTATTCCTGGGGCGGGCACGAGAGCCTGGCCGTCCATGTGTACCTCGGCGACCGTACGGTCGCGAAGGGGAACCATGACGGCCCGATGATCCGGCTCCAGATCGGGTTGGAAGATCCCGCCGACCTGATCGCCGACATCGAAAAGGGGCTGGCCGCGGCGCGGGTGGCTGGATAGTCTTCCACCCGGCGGAGGAGGCGGCAGGCGATCGCTCCCCGCGGGAGGAGACCATGGAGACTTTTGACTACGTCGTGGTTGGCGGTGGATCGGCGGGATGCACGCTCGCTGCGCGCCTGAGCGAGGATCCGTCCGTGACGGTGTGCCTGCTCGAGGCCGGCGGCGGCGGCAAGGACGTGCTGATCCGCGCGCCGATGGGCATCGTGGCGATGCTGCCCGGCCGGCCGAAGCTCAACAACTGGGCCTACGAGACGGTGCCGCAACCGGGCCTCGGCGGGCGGCGCGGCTACCAGCCGCGCGGCAAGGCGCTGGGCGGATCGAGCGCCATCAACGCCATGCTCTACATTCGCGGCCACCCGTCGGATTATGACGACTGGGCGGCGGCTGGCTGCAACGGCTGGTCGTGGAACGAGGTATTGCCCTGGTTCCTGAAATCGGAGAACAACGAGCGCGGAAGCAGCGAGTTGCATGGCGCTGGCGGGCCGCTGCAGGTGTCGGAACAACGTTCGCGCACGCCATATCGCAAGCTTTCGTCGATGCCGCCGGCGCGCTGCAGATCCGCCGAAACGACGATTTCAACGGCGCGGTCCAGGAAGGCGCCGGGCTCTACCAGGTGACGCAGTTCCATGGCGGCAAGAAGAACGGCGAGCGCTGTTCGGCGGCCGCGGCCTATCTGCATCCGGTCATGGACCGGCCCAACCTGAAGGTGGAGACGAACGCGCACGCCACGCGCATCCTGTTCGACGGAAAGCGCGCGACGGGGGTCGAGTTCAGGCGCGGCAAGAACACGCTGCGGGTCGGCGCGCGGCGCGAGGTCATCCTGTCGGGCGGGGCCTTCGCCTCGCCGCAACTCCTGATGCTCTCGGGCGTCGGGCCAGGCGAAGCGCTGAAAAAGCACGGTATCGAAGTACGGCACACGCTCGATGGCGTGGGCGAGAATCTGCACGATCACATCGACTTCGTGCTCGCCTGGAAATCGCCCGACTCCACGCTTCTCGGCATCGGCCCGGCCGGCGGCCTGCATATAATGCGGCAGGTCCTGCAATGGCGGCGCGATGGCACCGGCATGGTCGCCTCGCCCGGCGCTGAGGGCGGCGCGTTCCTGAAGACGCGGCCCGATCTGGAACGGCCCGACGTGCAACTTCATTTCGTTTCCGCCATTGTCGATGACCATGCCCGCAAGCTGCATCTGGGTTACGGCTATTCCTGCCATGTCTGCGTGTTGCGGCCGCGTTCGCGGGGAACCGTCGCGCTTTCCTCGGCCGATCCGATGACCGCGCCGCTGATCGATCCTGGGTTCCTGACCGACGAGCATGACATGGCGACGCTTATGCGCGGGGCGAAGCTGACGCGCGACATCATGATGGCGCCGCCGCTCGACAAGTGGCGCGGCAAGGAACTCTATACCCGCGACGGCATGAGCGATGAGGAATGGGAGAGCCAGATCCGCTCGCGCGCGGACACGGTCTATCACCCGGTCGGCACCTGCCGCATGGGCAAGGACGCAAAGGCGGTAGTCGATCCGCAATTGCGGGTGCGCGGGCTGGAGGGCCTGCGCGTGGCCGATGCCTCGGTGATGCCAAACGTGATCGGCGGCAATACCAACGCGCCGACCATCATGATCGCCGAACGCGCCGCCGACTTCGTCAAGGCAGCGGCGCGGCCCTGATCAGGCGATCGTCACCCCGCCGTCGGCGACGATAACCTGGCCGGTGATGAAGCTTGCCGCGTCGGAAGCGAGGAATGCGGCGACCGGGCCGATCTCGGTCGGATCGCCGATACGGCGCAACGGGGTCTGGGCGTTGCGCATCTTCAGCAACTTCTCGTCTTCCCACAGTGCGCGGGCAAAGTCGGTCTTGATGAGGCCCGGCGCTACGCAGTTGACGCGCACCTTGTCGGGGCCGTGCTCGACGGCGAGGTTGCGGGCGAGCGCGAAATCGGCCGCCTTGGAAATGCCGTAGGCGCCGATGACCGGGTTGCCGCGCAGGCCGCCGATCGACGAGATGATGACGATCGAACCGCCGCCCCTGGCCTTCATGCCGGGGATCACGCGATTGCACAGCCACAGGTTGGACTTGACGTTGGAACCCATGATCTTGTCGAACGCCTCGTCGGTCAGTTCGGCGAGCGGGCCGTAGGCGGGATTGACCGCGGCATTGCAGACGAGGATGTCGGGCGTGCCCCAATGACGCTCGGTCTCGGCGATGAGGCCTTCGACCTGGTCCTTGCGGGAAATGTTGCAGGGGACGACCAGCGCTTCGCCGCCGGCGTTGCGGATCAGCGATGCAGCCTCCTCGCAGACCTCGGCCTTGCGGCTGGAAATGACAACTTTCGCGCCCAGGCCCGCCATGCATTCGGCGGTGGCGAGACCGATGCCGCGGCTGGATCCGGTGATGACGGCGATCTTGCCTTCGAGCGAAAAGGGATTGGCGTACATGGCGGAGCCTTTCAGAACAGCGAGAAATATTCGCGGTGCTCCCATTCGGAGACCGTCGAGAGATAGCGGTTCCACTCCGCCTGCTTGATGTGGGTGAAATAATCCACGAAACCGTCGCCGAGTTCCGAACGCCAGAAGGCGCTCGCCGAAAACGCGGCGATGGCGTCGCCGAGATTGCGCGGCAAGGCCGGCGCGGCGGCGGCATAGGGCGTGTCGGCGGGCGGCGGGGCCTCAAGTCCGCGGGCAATTCCGTCAAGGCCGGCGAATATCTGCGAAGCGAAGACGAGATAGGGATTGGCGGCGGATTCGGGCGTGCGGTTCTCGATACGGCTCGCCGGATCGCCCTGCCGCATCAGGGCGCGGATCATCGCGCCCTTGTTGTCGCGGGCCCACTGCACACGATCGGGGGCCAGCATGTGGGGCTGGTAGCGCCGGTAGCCGTTGACCGTCGGCGTCGTCAGCAGGCAGCTTTCGATCGCATGGTCGAGCAGACCGGCGATCCAGCCGCCTGCCTGCGGCGACAGCGCCTCGCCCGCGCCGGGCACGAAGCGGTTCACGCGATCGTCGATGCCGACGAGGGACTGGTGGATGTGCCAGCCGCTGCCGACCGCGTTATCCACCTTCGGCCGCGTCATGAACGTGGCGTGGAGGTCGTTACGGCGGCATATCTCCCGGGTGGCATGGCGAAACAGCACGGTGGAATCGGCCTGGGCAAGCGGACCCGCCGGGTCGAAGGTGAACTCGAACTGGCTCGGCCCGAACTCGACCTCCATCGAGCGCACCGGCAGTCCCAGCGCCTGCGCGGTGCGGCGGATTTCGTCCATCACCGGCTCCAGCGCGTCGTACCGACTTTCGGTCAGGTACTGGTAACCGTGCGCGAGCAACGTGGTTTCCGGCGGCGATGCCGGCATGCCGCCGTCGGCATGGTCCAGTTTCGGATCGCTGACCTGGTAGACGTGGAACTCCAGTTCCAGGCCGAACAGCGCATCGAGGCCGGCGGCGTCGAGCCTGGCGACCGCATTGCGCAGGATGGCGCGGGTCGAGACCGGCAGCGGGCTGCCGTCGGCCATGTGGATGTCGCACAGCAGCAGCGCGGAGTGCGGCGACCATGGCAGCACATGGAACCGGTCCGGGTCCGGTACCATGAGGATGTCGGCGGCGCCCGTGAGCACGCCTAGGCCAAAGCCCGCATCGGTGCCCCAGACGTCGAAAACAGTGCGGTTCGAGGTGTCCTTCAGGATCAGCGTCGACGTCATGGAGACGCCGTTGCGGAAGGCTGACGCCAGCGCGGAAGCCACGATGGCCTTGCCGCGCAGGATGCCGTGCTGGTCGACGAAGCACAGGCGCACCGTCTCCAGACCATCGGTCCCGACCGCACGGACCAGTTCGGCGGCTCGCTCGAACTGCTCGTCGTCCAGCAGGCCGGTTCGACCGACCAGCCCCGACTTCAGCGCCGCCGCGCCGCCTTGCCCACCCATCAGCATCTATCCTGTCGGTTCAGCGCGCGTTCGCCCAGGCGCAGGCCGCGCGCCTGGCCTGGTCGGCGGCAACATAGGTCTCCAACCAGTCCTGGCCGGCATCGGCAATGGCGTCGACCGCCACGGGACCGGTGATCGCCGCCGCGCGCGCCGCGTCGACGGCCATCGGCATGGAAGCGGCATCGTCCTTTCCGGCCGCCTCGATCGCCGAACGCAGCATCCGGCGGTAGCGGATGATCGCGGCGTCGGACTTGCCGAGATGTTCTTCGCGGCGGTCCTGGATACGGCCCATGGACTCGACAGCCCACTGGTCGTGGACGTTGATGTCGAGACCCATGCCGGTATAGGTGCGGTCCTTCTGCTCTTCCGGATCGTAGCCGTAATTGTTGGAGCGGTTCTTCAGCGGCGCATAGTCGGGCAGGCGATGCTCCTTCAGCCGCTGCTCGCGCATCAGCGCCTTGTCGACCGGCTTGCCGAAGCTGGTGAACATCGAATACCAGTAGCAATTGCCGTCATCGACCGGCACGTGCCATTGGGTAATCGTCATCTCGTTCGACATCGGGATGCAGATCGCCTCCGGGAAGACCTGGTTGGTGACGCGCACATGGGTGCGGCCATCGGCGAGATGGCGCAGCGAGATGATGCGCAGGCCGTAATCGGTTTCCTCGACATTGATGTCGGGGCGCGGATATTCGCGCAGCACCTGGGTCATGGGTATATCGGTGCCGGCGGCGCGATCGCGGAACTGCTTGCCGTAGCCCTCGTTCGGGTCCTCGTCCTGCAGGAAGCGATGCAGGAAGGATGCATGCGCCGGGTCGATGCCGACCTCCAGCGCCTGGAGCCAGTTGCACTCCCAGAGCCCCTTGAAGGCGAAGACATGGCTTTCGGGGGCTTCGAAACAGTCGAATGCCGGAAAGGGCGGCGGATCGCCGGCGCCCAGATAGGCGAAGATGATGCCGTTCTTCTCGATGACCGGATAGGAGACCGTACGCACGTTCTCATGCATGCGGCTGCCTTCCGGCTCGGCCGGCTGTTCGACGCATTGGCCGGTTCGGTCGAAATGCCAGCCATGGAACGGGCAGCGCAGACCGTTGTCCTCAAGCCGGCCGAAACACATGTCGGCGCCGCGATGCGGGCAATGGCGGGCGATGAGGCCAAGTTCGCCGTCGTCGTCGCGGAACAGCACGAGGCGCTCTCCCAGCAGCGTCACCGGCACAACGGGCCGGGAGGAAACCAGTTCCTCGGCAAGCGCGGCGGGTTGCCAGTAGCGGCGCAGCACCTTGCCGGCTGCCGTGCCCGGTCCGGTCCGGGTAATCAGGTCGTTCTGCTCCTGGCTCATCATGGCCGTTTTCCTCCCTTTTTTCTGGCCCCGCAGGCGATGCTATTCGGCGTCGGGCTGGTTCATCGGCGCGGCCTCGACAAAGGCCGGAATCCGCATGCAGCGCTCATAAATCGCGTTGATCGTCGGATAGGGCGCCATGTCGACATTGAAACGACCGTTGTTGGCGACCTGCGCGACCAGGCAAAGATCGGCGATCGTAACCGTATCGCCGTGACAGTAGAGCCCCGTGCCGCCATCTTCAGCCAGGATGGTCTCCATCGGCTCGAACGTCTCCTTCACCCAGTGACGGAACCAGTCGGCAACGGTCTCGTCGTCCGCGCCGAAGCGCTCGCGCAGCGCATTCAGGACGCGCAGATTGTTGACCGGATGGATGTCGCAACCAATCATCTGGGCGAGCATGCGCACCCGCGCGCGGCCGCGCGGATCGGCCGGCAGCAGCGGCGGCTCGGGCACCATCTCGTCGATGAATTCCAGGATCGCCAGCGATTGCGCGATCGTCGTGCCGTCTTCCCAGACGAGCGCCGGAACGAGGCCTTGCGGGTTCAACGACAGGTATTCCGGCTTGCGGTGCCCGCCGAAGCGCAGGTGATGGGCGACATATTCGTAGTCGATGCCCTTCAGGTTCAGCGCTATGCGCACGCGGTAGGAGGTGGAGGAGCGGAAATAATTGTGCAGGACGGTCCTGGGCATCATGATCACTTAACATTGAAACGGTCGGCAGTTTCACAGCCGGCCGCCTGACTGGCAAGTGGCATTAGCTGAAAACTAAAAGGAAACGGCGGCCGTTGACAGCCGCCGCTTCCCCTGACCCCAAGCCGCTCGCGATCAGCCGAACATGTCGGCCGTGATGCCGGCGTACCAGCCGACGGATTCCTCGTAGGTCGCCTTTCGCAGCGCCGCATCCTCACCGGTCTGGCTGATGAACGTCGTGGTTGCCGCGATCTTGCCTTCCGCCGGGGCATATTGCGCGCCTACCTTCACGCCATCGTCCGTCTCGATCAGGCTCCAGCAGGTGTTGGAGTATTTTGCCGGGAAGACTTTCGACTTGAGGAGGTCGCCGCGCACGTTCATCGCCGCCACCTTGGCCTGGCTGTTGGCGGAGAAGCCCGACTTGGGCATGGCGCCGGCAATCGAGGCGTCTCCGATGACGAAGATGTTCTCGTCGGCGGTCGAGCGCATGGAGCCGGCGTCGATCGGGCAGAAACCGCTATCGTTGGTGAGTCCGGCCTCCTGGGCGATCCTGCCCGCCCTCTGGGCCGGAATGACGTTGAGCAGCGCACCCTTGAACGTGTCCAGATCGGTTTCAACGGTACCGGCATTGACGTCGATGCCCTTGATACCGCCATGCACGTCGGGACCATACCACTCGACCATGCCGGTGTAGTGTTTCTGCCACCCCTCCTGGAAGAGGCCCTGCTTGGAGAACTTGTCCTTGGGGTCGATGATGATGATCTTGGCGTCCACGCCCTTGGACTTGAGCACGTGGGCCATCATCGAGACGCGCTCGTAGGGGCCGGGCGGGCAGCGATAGGGATTGGGCGGCGCGACCATGACGATCTGCTGGCCATTCTCGATCGCGTCCAGCTTGGCCTTGAGCAGTTGCGTCTGCGGACCGGCCTTCCAGGCGTGCGGCGCGATCTCGGCGGCCTCTTCCGAGTAGCCCGGCACGGAATCCCAGACCAGGTCGATGCCGGGCGAGACCACGAGGCGGTCGTAGGGGATCTTCGACCCGTCGGCCATTGAGACCATCCTTGCATCGCGGTCGACGCCGACCGCCCAACCGGTCACCTTCTTGATCCCGTAGTTCGATTCCAGCGTCTCGTAGCTGTGGGTGATCGACGCGAAATCGCGATAACCGCCAAGATAGAGGTTGGAGAAGAAGCAGGTCGTGAAATTGTCGGCGGAGTCGATCAGCGTGACATCGATCGCGCCTTCGGAATCCTTGGCAATATAGCGCGCCGCGGTCGCACCGCCGGCACCACCGCCGATCACGACAACCCTGGGCTTATCCTGGGCACGAAGATAGGTGGGCATGGCGAGCGTGGCGGTACCAGCCCCCATCACCAGCGCGAATTGCCTGCGTGTCAGTTTTGTCATCGGTGTCCTCCCTGGATGACGGTTGGCGTGAAGTTTTGCCGGCAGACGCTATTGCGGCTCCAGCGAACTGAAATATTCGGCGAGCGCGGCGATCTCCTCGTTCCCGAGATTGGCGACGCGCAGTTTCATCACCTCATTGCGGCGGACATTTGTCTTGTATTCGAACAGCGAGCGGATGAAATAATCCCGCGGCACGCCGACGATAGAGGGAATGCCTTCGACCTGGCCGGTGATCTGGTGGCATGTGACGCATTCGGACCCTAGATATTCGCCGTAGTCGCGGTCACCTTCCATGGCCAGCACGATGTCCGTGAACTCGCGCGCCGGGCCGTGGGTGTCGGGCTCGATGCGCGCGGGATCGGCGGCGGGCGCGGCCCGCGCCATCGACTGGAGCCACGCAATCAGATCCGCGCGATCCTTCTCCTTCGACATGCCGCGAAACGACATGCGGTTGCCAGGAATGAATTCGCGCGGTTTCTGGAGATAGGCGTCGAGGTTTTCCACCGACCAGACCAGCCCTTCGGTAGCGGCCTTTTCCATGGCGCCGGAATACCTGAAGCCCTCGATCGAGGCGGCCTTGCGCCCAATGATCCCGTCGAGATGAGGCCCGACCTTGTTGTGGGCGCCCTCTCCGATCTCGTGGCAGGTCTTGCAGTTGCCGTAGAGCTTTTCCCCCGCGGCGGGATCGCCGCTGCCGGCAAATGACGATGAGCCGCTACTCATGACCGCCAGAATGGCTGCCACCAGCGCGCGTGCCGCTGGAACATGCCATATTCCGCGTATTGCCTTGCAGGTATCCCATTCCCGCATACAGCCTCCTCCCAAAGCGCCGTTTTGCAGGCCCGGCCGGTCCGGCTCATCCGGTCGTTGCCGCCCGTTCCATTGTTGCTCTCGCTCCTCCCCGCAGTCTCCGTCGTGCGGACAAAACTCCCTGCATTTTCCCAACCCGGCACATGGACAGACACATCCATCGGGCGCAAAAACATAGGTCGATTTGAATACTAAGATATTTCCCGAACCGGACGGAATGCGACAAACCGCGCGGGATCATGTAAATTTATGTATGTATTTTCATATATTTGCCTGACCTCCGGTCCGGCGCGCCGGCGCGGTGACGCTCGAAGCAAAGGCCGTTGGGCGTGATGATGCCACCGAGTTCGTGAAGCGGCGTGAAGTTGATCGCGGAGACCGGGTCGGCGGTCAGCACGACACGTTGCGGCGCTCGACATGGGCCTCGTATTCCGACGGCCTGCCATAGGGCGCGGCATCGACCCTGTCGCCGAGTTAACGGTTCAGTCCTGCACCTCGGTGATCGCGAGGTCGCCGCGCGTCGCGTCAGGTGCGGATCGTCACGGACCTGTTTTCCTCGATCGAAACGACCGGATTGCGGGCAAGGTAGTTCTCGACCACGTCCCAGATCGGCGGGCCCTCGGTGCCCTCGTTGACCGAGGCCCATCCGGCAACGGCATATTCCTTGCCGGGATCGATCGCTTCGCCTGTCTTGAGCAGCGTCATGGAGGAAATGCGCGAGCCCATCGGCTTGCCGACGTCGATCGTGTAGCCCATGCCGCCGACGCGCACCATGTCGCCGCCCTGCTGGTAGTAGGGATCGGCGTTGAACAGGTTGTCGGCGACATCCTCCAGGATATCGTTGATCAGCTTGCCGCTCATCATCGAGCGGTAGGCTTGCGGATAGGTCATGGCGCAGGCGTTGTGCAGGTCCTCCACCGTGATCGTCTGGCCGGGCAGCAGCGACGTTCCCCACCTGAAGCCAGGCGACAGCGAGATGTCGGCCTCGCGTTCCTCAAGCAGTGCCTGGGTGAAAAGATCGTCGAACGTGCCGTTGAAGTTGCCGCGCCGGTAAAGCAGGTTTTCGGTACGGCCGATTTCGCGCGCCAATTCGGCCTCGTAGGGCGCGCGGACCTTGTCGATCAGCGCCGTCATTTCGGCGTCGGGAGTAATGATGTCGGAGAAGACCGGGATCAGGCGGAACTTGTAGCCCTGGAGCTTGCCGTCACGCACATCGAGATCGATGCGCGAAACGAATTTTGCATTGGAACCGGAGGCGACGACGAGCGTGTTGTTGACGATGACCGGCTCGGGCAGCGCATCGTGGGTGTGACCGGTGAGGATGACGTCGATGCCGTCGACGCGCGAGGCCAGCTTGCGGTCGACGTCGAAGCCGTTGTGCGACAGCAGCACGACTAGGTCGGCACCTTCCGCGCGTGCGGCCTCGACATTGGCGACGACATCTTCCTCGCGGATGCCGAACGACCAGTTCGGGAACATCCAGCGCGGATTGGCAATCGGCGTATAGGGGAAGGCCTGGCCGATGACGGCGACCCGGGCGCCGCCCTTCTCGTACATTTTCCAGGCTTCGAAGGCCGGCTCGTTCCATTCCGCGTCATAGATGTTGCCGCCGAGGAACGAGAACGGCAGGCTTTCGACGAGTTCCTTCACACGCTCGGCGCCGTAGGTGAATTCCCAGTGGCCGGTCATGGCATCGGGCTCGAGCGCATTCATGACCTCCACCATGTCGGCGCCGAGCGTCTGCTGTGCCGTGTAGGAGCCCTGCCATGTATCGCCGCCGTCGAGCAACAGTACGTTGTCGCCGCGTTCCGCGCGGATTCGCTTGACGATGGTGGCGACGCGATCGAGCCCGCCCATCTTGCCGTATGTCCTGGCGAGCGCCGCGAAATCCTCCGACGTCAGCGCGTAGGCGTGCGGCGTGCCGGGCTCGATGTTGTAGAGCTTGAGGAAATCGGCGCCGGTGACATGCGGCGGCAGGCCGGCGACGTCGCCGACACCCAGATTGACCGACGGCTCGCGGAAATAGAGCGGCTTCATCTGCGCGTGGATGTCAGTGATGTGAACCAGCGTCACATTGCCGTAGCCGTCGAAATCGAGCAGGTCGTTTTCGCTCAAGGTTTGCTGAGCCGCGGCACGGGACCACCCGCCAACAAGGCCCGGTCCGGCGATGGCCGACAGCGCGGCCGTGGCCATCAGGAATTCACGTCGTGAAAACATCGGCTCTATCTCCGGTTCGCCTTAGTTGCGGGCACAGGAGCGGAGCATCCGGCACGGTGCCGAATCCCCCCCTCCCCATTTGCTGATTGGTGCTGCACGACGGCGCGTCCGGAGGCGGTTTGGCCGCCTCCGGAATTAGTTCTGGTATTACTGGCGCACGGCCGGTGTCTCGACCGAAAGGCCGGTGCCGCGCCAGGTGACGTAGACCTCGAGCGCCATCAGTTCGTCTGAAAACGCCTTGGGCATTTCGGCGCGCGTATCACGGATGCAGCCGCGGAAACGGTTGTGTACCGAAATCAATTTGCCCTGCTTGAGGCGATAGGTCGGGAATCCGTTGATCTGGCCCTGGCTGAGATGGTCGGCGCGGATCATTTTGCCCATGTTGGCTTCGTGACAGGAGGCGCAGGACAGGTTCAACTGGCCGGTCCGGGTGTAATAGAGTTCCTTGCCCCTGTCCCACCAGTTCTGCATCTCGCCCTGGCCGAGATCGATGGATACCGGAGTCCCAAGCGACTGGTGCTTGACATAGGCGGTCAGCGCCTTCTGGCCGCCCTTGTCGAACGCGTAGGGCTCGGCGCCCATGTTCTTCTCGCGGCACTTGTTGATCTGCAGCTCGATGTTGATCGGACGGCCGCTATCTGAATCCCACTTGGGATAATTGGCACCGACATCCTTCATGCTTTCGGCGGCGTCTCCATGGCAGGACGCGCAGGACTTGCCGGCGGTGCCTTCCACCGTGTTCCAGATCGCCCCCCCCTCCTCGACCTCGAGCATGCCGGGATTGACGAAAGTGTCGGCTTCCAGCGCGCGGGTCTCAGCCGTGCGGAACAGCCAGCCCGACATCACCTCGTCGAATGGGTGGCCCTCAGGCGCCTTCGCACGCGAAATCATTTCCTTTCCGTCGATGGTCAAGGTGTCGTCGACCGGATCGGCTTTCACGGCCGCAATACCGGCGGCAAGCGCAAGCGCAATGACCGGTCCGGTTATGAAAAGTGATATATTATTCACGGGTATTCCCTCCCAGACAGGTGCCGGCGGGCTCTCCCTGCCCTGCCGGCCTGTTCATTATTGGACTTCGATCGTGTTCTCCGCCTCGTAGACAGAACCGTCGTCATCCACCCATGTGAACTTGAACGTGCCGCTCTGCGGAACCTTGGCGCTGAACTCCAGGTAGGGGTTCGCCGAGATTGCCGGATCGAGTTCGCACTCGAACACCGGCTCGCCGTTGAACGTGCAAGCGAACTTGTTGATGATCTTGCGCGGGATCGGATTGCCGTCCTTGTCCTTGCGCTGGCCCGATTCCATGTCGTGGCTGATGAGGGTCTTGATGGTGATGACTTCCCCCGCTGCCGCGGACTTGGGAACCTTCACGCGTGGTTTGGACTTTGCCATGTGTTTTCTTCCTTCCCTCGCCGTCAGCCGCCGCAGCCGCCGATGGTCACCTTGACCTGTTTCTTGTCCATGTAGACCGAGCCGTCCTTCATCCTGGCGACCGCGATCACGTTCTGCGTCTTGGCCAGCCGCATGCGCGTCGTCACCGCCGCCACACCGGAAAGCGCGGTGAAGCGGAATGTCGCGACGTCCGGGCTCGGATTGCCTTCGGCCAGCAGCATGACCGATTCGACCATGTCGTCGCCTTCCATGGCGCTCTCGACGGAAACGGAGACCGGTACGGTGTTGCCGTTTTCAGCGATTTCCGGTGCGGTCAGCGTGATCCTGCCGGTCTCCAGCGCCTTGCCGCCGGCAAATTCCATCAGCTTCTTTTCCGCGTCTTCCGCGGCCGCCATGGCCGGCAAGGCACGAAAGCCCGTGGCCGCGAACGCCGCTGCGCCAGTTGCGAGGCCGAGGGCCTGTCGTCTGTTGAGATTCATGCGTTTCAAGCTCCTTGTCGCTTGGCTATTCCTTCAGGGTGCCCAGGTAGGCCACGACGTCCTCGACCTGCTGTGCGGCCAGGATCGTCTTGCCGACCAGGTCCTTGGTCACATCCTTGCCGACCTCCAGCGAATAGAAGCCCGGCATCACGGTGTCCTGGGTGAACATCTGCTTCGAATTGGTGACGATCGCGCGCAACTGCTCCGTCGAATAGCGCCCGGCCACCCCGTCGAGCACCGGTCCCACGTTGCCGTGGAACAACTCCTTTTCCATCGCCGTATTGGCGTGACAAGCGAGACAATTGCCCAGCTTCTTGTTCTTGAAGACCTTGGCACCCTCGTCCGGATCGCCGGCAGTCCCGGTCAGGGACATCGCGACGCCGTCATCGGTAAAAGCAACATCGCCCGGCGCGACTTCAGCCGCCACGGCCGCCGTCGCGACGCCCGAGGCGATCGCCAGGGTTGCGATAACTGTTCCCAATCTCATCGGGTTGTATCTCCTCCTCCTAAATGGCGCCGGTTGGCCCGCCGCCTTCTCTCTCCAACCGTATCTTAGCCAGCAGATCCCGTAATTTCAATGCATAAATAGAATTTTTTGCATGTATAATATTTGATCCATTCACGCGAAACGCGCTGCTTTATTGCGCATCCGGTTGGCCGGCTGCCCGGCGTTCGTTGATGCGGCGGGCATGATACTTCTGGAAATGCTCCTCGCCCTCGTAGCCCTTCTCGCGAACCCAGCGGAACATGTCGAGGAACGTCCATTTGCCAAACGCACCCGGCATGATGGCAACGGCGGCCTCGGCAACGGTCACACCTTCAGGCGCCTCTTCGGGCAGGAAGACTATGGTCGGCGTGAACACAAAGCCCCATTTGCGCGTGGCAGTCTTTTCCGTCAGTTCCTCGCCGTCGAGATCGGTCACCTCGACATCGCCGAACATGTTGTACTGGACGACCATGAAATTGGCCTTGATGTAGTCCGCCACCTCCGGATCGGTCAGAAGTTCCTCGTGCATCTTGCGGCAATAGATGCAGCCGCGCTGCTCGACGACGATGGCGAGCCTTTTCCCGGCGGCGGAGGCGGTCTCGATGTCCTCGGCAACGTCCTTGAAGGTCTCGGAGAACCATTCCTGTTTGTGCAGACCGTCCTCGCCGATGGTGAAGGCGTTGGCGGCCGGCGCGAAAATAAGGAAAGCGGCGGCAACGACGACAGTAAATCGGATCATGGCGGTATCTCCTAACCGATGGTCTGGAAGGCCGGGAACGTGTCAAGCAGCCATTGCGAGATGCGCGACATCTGCCCCGTGATGAACAGGACGCCGGTGACGACCAGCAGCCCGCCCATGGCCATTTCGACCTTGTGCATGTGTTTCTTGAAGCGCTGAAGGACACCAAGGAACCGGCTGGCAAAAACGCCGGCGAGGATGAACGGCAAGCCGATGCCGACCGAATAGACGGCAAGCAGCGCGGCGCCGCGCCAGATCGTATCCGACGTTCCGGCGACGAACAGGATGGCGGCGAGGACGGGACCGACGCACGGCGTCCAGCCGAACGCGAATGCCAGTCCCATGACATAGGCGCCGGCAATCCCGGCCGGCTTGCGCTCCACCTGCACGCGCGCCTCGCGATAGAGCAGCGCTATGCGGAACACGCCGAGGAAATGCAGACCCATGATGATGATGATGATGCCGGCGATGATCGACAAGGTATCGAAATATTGCGCCACCGTCTTGCCAATGACGCTCGCAGTCGCGCCAAGCGCCACAAATACTGTGGTAAATCCGAGCACGAACGCGATTGCGGCGGTAATGATTCGGCGCGAACGGGCGGCATCGGCCGTATCGGACTGCAATTCCTCGAAGCTGAGCCCGGCCAGCCAGGCAAGATAGGGCGGGACGATCGGAAGCACGCAGGGCGAAACGAACGATAAAAGACCGGCAATCAATGCGCCTACAAACCCGACGTCCAACATTCTCCGCTCCTCCCCGGGACCGCAAACTTGCCGCAGTCCTCTTCCCTGTTTGGATATGGAATGTATGCGGAATATGATATATGTTGCAATGACGAAAAACGGACGGCAAGGAAAGTTTCCGTGAAGCGACCCGTGACCCTGATCGCAGCCGCGGCAATGGCGTTCGGCCTGCCGGCAATGGCCGCGGCGGCAGCCGAACTGGTGATACTGGAACAGCCAGGTTGCGTGTGGTGCGCACGCTTCAACAGCGAGATCGGGCCGGCATGGCCGAATACCGACGAGGGCAGGCGCGCGCCGCTGCGCCGCGTCGATATCACCGCTTCCTGGCCGACGGACCTGGACTTTGTGGCCCGCGAGCGTATGACGCCGACATTCGTGCTGATCGACGACGGAGTTGAAATCGGACGGATCAGAGGGTATCCGGGCGACGAGTTTTTCTGGTTCCTGGCCGGTGAGTTGCTGGCGAGGCTGCCTGCCGCCGGCGATAGCTGACATGGCGGCATGATGTGTTATCTTGCGTGGCGACAACGGCGTGATCCCAAGCGCGCCGACAAAGCGGGAAGGATTTGGCGATGGCGCTTCCGAAACTGAAACCGTCGGACACGGTCGAATTCAACGTACTGATGCAACAGGCCCGTAAGGCCAGCGAGTTGCTCAAGGCGCTCAGCCATGAAAGCCGGCTGCTCATACTTTGTCTTCTGGCGGAGGGCGAGAAATCGGTCTCCGAACTGGAGGAAATCATGGACATGCCGCAGGCGGCGGTGTCACAGCAGCTTGCACGGCTGCGCTTCGACCGGCTGGTCAAGACCCGCCGCGAAGGGCGCATGATCTACTACATGATCGCAGACGAAGAGGTTTCCTCGGTCATCGAGACCCTGTACGGCCTGTTCTGCGCGCCGGTGCGTGAAGACGTCTAGGCTGAATCGACATTCAGGTTTGGTGCGCGGAGTGACGCGCAGCGATGTTCTCCTCGCCAACACGAAAAATCCACGCCATCAAACAGCTTCCATTTGGAGGTGAACGGCTCTAGCATCCACGCATGGAGCGCGGTTGCGGGAGGCAGCCGCGGGGAGTGAGCGATGGAATGGACAGGGTCACCCTGGTTTCTTCCGGCTGCCGGCTTGCTGGCGGGTTTCGCCATGGGTTTCATGGCAAGGCGGCACCATTTCTGCGTCATGTCCGGTCTGGAACGTTACTGGTACGCCAATGACAGCGAGGGCGTGCGGACATGGTTCCTTGCCGCCGCCGTCGCGTTGATCGCGACCCAGGCGCTGGTCCTGACGGGCACGCTCGACCTCTCCTCCGCCTTCTATCTCTCGCCTGTCTTCGGGCTCACGGGCGCAATCATCGGCGGGCTGGCCTTCGGCTTCGGCATGGCCCTGGTCGGCACCTGCGGCTTCGGGGCGCTGGTGCAGACAGGTGGCGGCAGCCTCAGGTCCTTCATCATGCTGATCGTGCTTGGCCTGTCGGCGCTGGCGGCCCAGCGCGGCGTGATGGCGCAGGGGCGCATCATCGCCGTCGATAATCTGGCCATCGACCTGTCGCCCGCGCCCGACCAGTCGCTCGGCGGGCTGCTTTCGACACTGGCCGGCACCGATCTGCGCCTCGCGACCGCGGCTGTTGCCGCGATTGCCCTGCTGGCGTGGATCTTCAGAGACGGGAGCTACCGAAAGGCCCATGGCCGCATCGCCACCGGCACCGTAGTCGGCCTGGCGGTCACATTCGGCTGGCTCGCCACCGGGCTTGCCGCGCGCACCTCCTTCGAGCCGGTTCAACTCGAAGCCGGTTCCTTCGTCGTGCCCGTCGGCGACACGATCATGCATTTCGCGACATTCACCGGCATCGTGCCCGACTACGGCGTCGGCCTCGTCGTCGGAGTGATTATCGGCGCGGCAGTGTGTGCGTGGTGGCGCGACGACATGCGCTGGGAAGCCTGCGACGACGCCCGCGAACTCGGACGCCACCTCGCCGGCGGTTTCCTGATGGGGACCGGCGGTGTTTTCGCGATGGGCTGCACCATCGGCCAGGGCGTTACCGCCGTCTCGGTGATGGCGATTTCGGCGCCGATCGTGATCGCCTCGATCTGGATCGGCGCCCGCATGGGACTGGGTTTCCTGCTGGAAGGCTCGCTCTTTTCCGCCCTGCGGGGCGAGCGCCACGATCCGGCAGAATGATCCGGAGCCGGAACGGCTTCAGCCGGCGACGAAGCGATAGGCGCCGGCGTGCCGTTCAACCCGTCCTTCGCCGGGATGAGGCAAGTGGTAGCCAATGATTCGCGCCTTTTCGCCAGCCAGACGGTCGAGCAGTACCGAGCGGGTCCTCGCGCCCTTCTGAGTATCCTGGTCACTGCCCGACGGCCATTCCGGGTGGACGAAGGAGATCACCGAATTCGATATCGCGTCACCGACCACGAGGAACGGCTCGCTGCCGCCATGCAGCATGAACGACATGTGGCCGGGCGTGTGACCTGAGGTGTCCACCGCCTCGACCCCCGGCAATACTTCCGCGCCGGGCGCAAACAGGTTGATACGGTCCTCCAGCAGAGCCAGCCGGCTCTGGGCGCCAACCACGAAAGTCTTGCGCCCCTCGTCCATGTTGTCGAGCGTATCATCGGCCCGCCAGTAGGCCCATTCGGCCTCGCCGATGTGGTATTCCGCGTTGGAAAACACGAACTCGTCGAAATCGTCGATCATGCCCCACAAATGATCGGGATGGGCATGGGTGAACACGACGTCCGTGACGTCAGCGGGATCGATGCCGGCCTCGCCGAGGTTCTCCAGCAATTTTCCCGCAGAGGGCATGAAATTGGAACCCGATCCGGTATCGAAGGCGATCAGCCTGTCGCCGCGCTTCAGGAAGGTGACGTTGCAGTCGGGCACGAGCGCGTCGGTCGGCAGGCCGTTGGCGGCCAGCAGCGCCTTCAATTCATCCATCGGCGCTCCGGCGCCGACAAAGGACAGGGGCAGGACCAGGTTTCCGTCGGAAACGATCGTGACCTCGTTTTCGCCCGATTCAACGGTTGCGGTGGCATTTGCACGGCGCGCGGTGGCGGCGAGCGCAAGCGCGGCAAGACCGCTGCCGCCGAGCGCCAACGCCTGGCGCCTGGTCAATTGGAATCGGTCGCAAATCGCCTGATCTCGTAGCTTCATGTCCATCTCCTCCCGGTGCATCGCCCTGTTCTTCGCATTTGGCGCAGCTAAGCACGCATCGATAACATATTCAATATTTTGAATGATTTGAATCAAGCAATGATTTTTCGTCCGAAAACCGGATATATCGGCACCACCGGCCAGTCGGGACATTGACCGGGGATTGCAAAACCAACATACTCGGTAGTATGTAGCCTTCCGGGAGGACCGACGATGACGTTTGCGCGCGTCAATGGCATCGTGCTGCACTATGAGGACCGGGGTTCGCCGGACATGCCGGCGATTGCGTTTTCCAATGCACTGGGAACCGATTTCCGCATCTGGGATTCGGTGGTCTCGCGCCTTGAAGACCGCTACCGCATCGTGCGCTACGACAAGCGCGGCCACGGGTTGTCGGACGCTCCGCCCGCGCCTTACCGGATGACCGACCATGTCGACGACCTGGCGGGACTGCTCGACCATCTCGGCATAGCGAACGCGGCGGTCGTCGGCCTTTCGGTGGGCGGCATGATCGCCCAGGGCCTTGCGGCGCTCAGGCCCGAACTGGTCAAGGCGGCGGTGCTATGCGATACCGCGCACAGGATCGGCACCGAGGACATCTGGAACGAGCGGATCGATACGGTGAAGGCGCGGGGCATCGCCGCGCTCGCCGACGCCACGATGCAACGCTGGTTCACGCCCGCCTTCCGCGCACCCGGCAATCCGGACCTTTCGGGCTGTGTGAACATGCTGGTGCGCACGACGGTGGATGGCTACACGGGCACCTGCGCAGCGTTGCGCGACGCCGATCTCACCGAATCGACAAGGGCGCTGAAACTGCCGGTCCTGCTGGTCGCCGGCGACCAGGACGGTTCGACGCCGCCCGATCTCGTGCGCTCCACGGCGGCGCTTGTCGCCGGGTCGCGCTTCGAGATCATCAGGGATGCGGGGCACCTGCCGTGCATCGAACAACCAGACGTGACGGCACGGCTGATCGGCGACTTCCTCGCCGGTGCGGGCCACGGCTGAACCGGAACACGACAAACGACCGTATCCAGGGAGAGATCATGAACCAGTATGTATCGGTAGCGCGCGACGGCGATGTCGCGGTGATCACCGTCGACAATCCGCCGGTCAATGCGCTGAGCTTCCACATGCGCGAACCGCTGGACGCCGCGCTGAAGGACCTGCGCGACGACGCCAGCGTGGCCGCGGTGGTGCTTGCCTGCGCCGGGCGAACCTTCGTCGCCGGCGCCGACATCACCGAGTTCGGCGGCCCGCGCCAGAACCCGACCCTGCTCGATCTGATCGCGACACTGGAAAGCTATGCCAAGCCGACCGTCGCCGCAGTTCACGGCACGACGCTTGGCGGCGGGCTGGAACTGGCGCTTGGCTGCCACTACCGTGTCGCCGACCCGAAGACCCTGCTCGGCCTTCCCGAGGTCAAGCTCGGCCTGCTGCCCGGTGCCGGCGGCACCCAGCGCCTGCCGCGCCTGATCGGGCCGGAAAAAGCCCTGGAAGCGATCGTTACCGGCCGTTTCATGCCGGCGTCCGAAGCGCTCGCCGACGGGCTGGTGGATGCGATTGCCGAGGACGATCTCGTCAAGACGGCGATCGCCTTCGCCCGCGAGAAGGCGGCAAGCGGCGGGCCGCACGTCCTGGTGCGCGACCGCGACGAGAAACTCGCGGCGGCGCGCGCCGACCTCGACGCGTTCGATGCGCGGATCAAGGAAGCCACGAAGAAGGCCCGCGGGCTCGATGCCCCGCTGCGCTGCGCCCAGTCGGTCCGCAACGCGCTGACCATGCCGTTCGAAGAAGGTTACGCGCAGGAACTGGCCTATTTCCTCGAGTTGCTGCCAAGCGACCAGTCGAAGGCGCAGCGCCACCTGTTCTTCGCCGAGCGCGAGGCGGCCAAGGTCGAGGGCATCACCAGGGACGTGAAGCCGCGCGAGGTGAAACGGGCCGGCGTGATCGGCGCGGGCACGATGGGCGGCGGCATCTCGATGGCGCTCGTCAATGGCGGCATTCCCGTCACCATCCTGGAAATGAGCCGCGAAGCGCTCAACAACGGGCTCGCGCGCATCTCCAGCACCTACGACATCTCGGTCAAGCGCGGTTCGATGAGCGAGGAGGACAAGGCGAAGCGCATGGCGCGCCTGAGCGGCACCACAGACTATGCCGATCTCGCCAATTGCGACCTGATCATCGAGGCCGTGTTCGAGGAGATGGGCGTCAAGGAGCAGGTGTTCAAGAAACTCGACGAGATCGCCAAGCCGGGCGCAATCCTGGCGTCGAACACGTCCTACCTCGATGTCGACAAGATCGCCTCCTTCACATCGCGACCGGCCGACGTGCTCGGCATGCATTTCTTCTCGCCCGCCAACGTGATGAAGCTGCTGGAAATCGTGCGCGGCGAAAAGACGGCGCCGGACGTGCTGGCGACCGCGCTTGCCGTGGCGAAGCGCGCGAAGAAGGTGCCGGTCGTCGTCGGCGTCTGCCACGGCTTCGTCGGCAACCGCATGCTGGCATCGCGTTCGGCGGAACTGGAATCGCTGCTGCTGGAAGGCGCTACCCCGAGCGAGGTCGACAAGGCGTTCACCGATTTCGGCTGGCCGATGGGCCCGTTCGCGATGGGCGATCTTGCCGGGCTCGACATCGGCTGGCGAAACCGCAAGTCACTCGGCAAGACGGCGGCGATCGGCGACGCGCTGTGCGAGGAGGGCCGGTTCGGCCAGAAGACCGGCAAGGGCTTCTATCTCTACGAGGACGGCCGCACGCCCAAGCCCGACCCGTGGGTGGAGAACCTGATCGTCGAGAAGGCGAAGGAAAAGGGCATCAGCCGCCGCGCGATCTCGGCGGACGAGATCACCGAACGCACGCTCTACCCGATGATCAACGAGGGCGCGAAGATCCTGGAAGAGAAGATTGCCGCGCGGGCGTCGGATATCGATATCGTCTGGGTCAACGGCTACGGCTTCCCGATCGGCAAGGGCGGCCCGATGCACTGGGCCGACACTGCGGGGCTCGCCAGGATCGTCGAGCGGCTGGAATACTGGCACGGCAAGACCGGCGAGGATACGTTCAAGCCCGCACCCCTGTTGAAGAAGCTCGCCAGCGAAGGCGGCAGCTTCGCCGGGCTGAAAGGCTGACGATGGGTTTTCCGCCCCCCGAACCCGAGGGCGGCTGGCCGTGGCGGGCGGTCTATCCGCCCGGCGCGCCGGTGACGGTCGAGCCCGGGCACGCAAGCGTTCCAGCAATCCTTGGCGCCGGGGCCGCGCGCTGGCCCGACCGCGTCGCCATCGCGTTCAGGGGGCGCGGGACGACCTACCGGGAACTGGAGGCGCTTGCCGGCCAGGCGGCGGCGGCCTTCCGGCGCGCCGGCGTCAAAAAGGGCGACCGGATCGCCCTGTTACTGCCCAACACGCCCGCGCACCCGATCGCCTTCTTCGGCACGCTGAAGGCCGGGGCGGCGGCGGTTCACCTCTCGCCGCTCGACGCGCCGCGCGTGCTTGTCCACAAGCTGACGGATTCCGGTGCCCGCATCGTCGTGACCACCAATGTCGGCGCGCTGGCGGACGGGGCGGCGAAGCTGCTTGAGACCGGCGCGATCGACCGCCTGATCGTCGTGGACGACGCGGCCTTTGGCGAAAGCGCGGAAACCGGGCCGATGCCGGCCGGCAGGGGTATCTCGCCATGGGCCGATTTCGTAGCCGGCGCGGAGCCTGCTCCAACGCCGCACATCGCGGCCGATGACCTGGCGCTGCTGCAATATACCGGCGGCACCACGGGCCTGCCCAAGGCGGCGATGCTGACCCACCGCAACATCTGTGCCGCCGTCGCCTCCTACGACGCCTGGTACACGATGTGGGGCCTGACGCGCGAAGAGCCGGAAAAGGTGCTGGTCTATCTGCCGCTGTTCCACATTTACGGGTTGTCGGCGGTGCTGCTGCGATCCTTTTCCGGCGGCAATCAATGCCTGTTGCGCACCCGTTTCGATCCGCTGGCCGCGCTCGACGAGATCGAGGCGGGGGCAAACGTGCTGCCCGGCGTGCCGACCATGTGGATCGCGATCTGCCAGACGCCGGGCTTCGAGAAGCGCGACCTCTCCTCGCTGACGCTGACCGCCTCGGGTGGTGCGCCGATGCCCGTGGAGGTGGCGCGGCGCTTCACCGAGCGAACCGGGCTGGAACTGCTCGGCGGCTGGGGCATGAGCGAGACAGGACCTGCCGGCACCAACCTGCCGCGCGGCTGGCCGCAGAAGAACGGCACGATCGGCATTCCCCTGCCCGGCATCTACGTGAAGATCGTTTCGCTCGACGATCCGCGGCGCGAGCTTGCCACCGGCGAGACCGGCGAACTGGCAATCTGCGGGCTCAACGTGACCGCCGGTTACTGGAACAGGGCGCAAGAGAATGCCGCCAGCTTCGTGGGCGGCTGGTTCCTGACCGGCGATATCGGTTTTCGCGACAGCGACGGGTTTTTCACCATCGTCGACCGCAAGAAGGACATGATCATCTCCGGTGGCTTCAACGTCTATCCGCAAATGATCGAACAGGCGATCTACGAGCATCCGGACGTCGAAGAGGCGCTGGTGATCGGCATCGCGGACGGATATCGCGGCGAGGCTGCGAAAGCCTTCGTGAAATTGCGCGCCGGCGCTCCAGATATGACCCTGGAGGATCTGCAGGAGTTCCTGGAGGACCGCGTCGGGCGCCACGAGATGCCACGGGCATTGGAAATCCGGGACGCCTTGCCGAGAACGCCGGTCGGCAAGTTGAGCAAGATCGAACTGAAACGCGAGGAAGCCGAGCGAGCCCGCACGGCATCCTGAACCGAATTCAACAGGAGAACAAAATGGTCGACGCAGTCATCGTTTCAACGGCACGCACCCCGGTCGGAAAAGCTTATCGCGGCGCGTTCAACAACACGCCGGGCGCCACGCTTGGCGGCCATGCGATCGCCCACGCGCTTTCGCGCTCCGGGCTCGACGGCGCGGAAATCGAAGACGTTGTGATGGGCTGCGCGATGCAGGAAGGCACGACCGGGCTCAATGTCGCGCGCCGCGCGCTGCTGACGGCCGGCCTGCCCGTCACCGTCGGCGGCACGACGATCGACCGGCAGTGCTCATCGGGCATGCAGTCGATGGCGGTGCTTGCCAATGCCATCCGCAACGATGGCGTGAAGGCGGGGATTGCCGGCGGACTTGAATCGATCAGCCTGGTGCAGAACGACAAACGCAACACCTACATGCTCGTCGACGAGAAGCTGATGGGCATCAAGCCCGAGGTTTACATGCCGATGATCGACACCGCGGAAGTGGTGGCGAAGCGCTATGGCATCTCGCGCGAGCGACAGGACGAATACGGCCTGGAGAGCCAGCGCCGGGTGGCCGCAGCGCGCGAGGCCGGCCGCTTCGATGCCGAGATCGCGCCGATGAAGACGGTGATGGCGGTGATCGACAAGGAGACCAAGGCAGTTTCCCACCGCGAGATCGAGATCGCCCATGACGAGGGTCCGCGCCCGGAAACGACGGCGGAAGGGCTGGCCGGGCTGAAGCCGGTGCGCGAGGGCGGCACAGTCACCGCCGGCAACGCCTCACAGCTTTCCGACGGGGCGTCGGCCAGCGTCATGATGAGCTCGGTGGAGGCGGAGAAACGCGGCCTCACCCCGCTCGGCATCATGCGCGGCTTCGCCGTTGCCGGCTGCGAGCCCGACGAGATGGGCATCGGCCCTGTCTTCGCCGTACCGCGCCTGCTGGATCGGCATGGACTGAAGGTCGACGACATCGGGCTGTGGGAGCTCAACGAAGCCTTCGCAGTGCAGGTGCTCTACTGCCGCGACCGGCTCGGCATCGATCCCGAGAAGCTCAATGTCGACGGCGGCGCGATCGCGGTCGGCCACCCCTACGGCATGAGCGGTTCGCGCCTTTCCGGCCATGCCCTGATCGAGGGCAAGCGGCGCGGCGTCAAATATGCCGTCGTCACCATGTGCATCGGCGGCGGCATGGGCGCGGCCGGCCTGTTCGAAATCGTTTGAGGGAGCAACAAGATGGATCTGCGCTTTACGGACGACGAGATCGCGTTTCGCGACGAGGTCCGGCAGTTCTTTGCCGAGAACCTGCCGAATGACATCCATGCGAAGATGCTGGACGGGGAATACCCAGACAAGGATGGCCTTGTGGCCTGGACCCGCATCCTGAACAGCAAGGGCTGGGCGGTCCCGCACTGGCCGGAAGAGCATGGCGGCATCGGCTGGGGGCCGATGAAGCAGTACATCTTCCTCGAGGAGTTGCAGAAGTATCCCTGCCCGCAGCCGCTCGCCTTCGGCGTCAACATGGTCGGACCGGTGATCTACACCTTCGGCAACGAAGCGCAGAAGAAGCAGTTCCTGCCGCGCATCGCCAATCTCGACGACTGGTGGTGCCAGGGCTTTTCGGAGCCGGGCGCGGGGTCCGACCTGGCATCGCTGAAGACCCGCGCGGTGCGCGACGGCGACCACTACGTCGTCAACGGTCAGAAGACCTGGACTACTCTCGCCCAATATGCCGACTGGATCTTCTGCCTCGTGCGAACCGACACGCAGGCGAAAAAACAGGAGGGTATCTCCTTCCTGCTGATCGACATGAATACGCCGGGCATCGAGGTTCGGCCGATCGTCACCATCGACGGCGGGCGCGAGATCAACGAGGTGTTCTTCACCGATGTGCGGGTGCCGGTCGCAAATCTGGTCGGCGAGGAAAACAAGGGCTGGGACTATGCCAAGTTCCTGCTCGGCAACGAGCGTACCAACATCGCACGGATCGGCGTATCGAAGCAGAAGATCGCGCGCATCCGCGAACTGGCGGCCAAGGAAATGTCGCGCGGCCGCCCGCTGCTCGAAGACCCGCGGTTCCGCGAAAAGATCGCGTCGGTCGAGATCGAGCTCAAGGCCCTGGAAATGACCCAGCTCAGGGTGGTTGCCGCCGACGCCAAGCGTGGCAACACCGGCAAGCCGGACCCGGCTTCCTCGATTCTCAAGATCAAGGGCTCGCAGATCCAGCAAGCCACCACGCACCTGCTGATGGAAGTGATGGGGCCCTACGCCATGCCGTTCCAGCACGACACCGGCGAGGGCTGGAACGAGCCGCCGGTGGGGCCCGACTATGCCGCGCACGCCGCGCCCGGCTACTTCAACTATCGCAAGGTCTCGATCTATGGAGGCTCGAACGAGATCCAGAAGAACATCATCGCCAAGGCGGTGCTGGGTTTGTGACGACATGGCGTAAACGCGGCGCCGCCGGACGGTCCGGGGCGTTGCGTTCGGCGCATCCGAAACCGGGAAGATACGGACAGAAACAATGGATTTCGATTTCACCGAAGAACAATCAATGCTCAAGGACGCGCTCGACCGGCTGCTCGCCAACGAGTACGGCTTCGAAAAACGCAACACCTATCTGAAGGCGCCCGAGGGCTGGTCGCCGGCAGTGTGGAACCATATCGCCGAAATGGGGCTTTGCGCCCTGCCCTTCGCCGAGGAGGACGGCGGGCTTGGTGGGGGAACCGAGGACATCATGATCGTGATGGAATCGCTTGGCCGGGTTCTCGCGCTCGAACCCTATTTCGCCACGGTCGTGCTGGGCGGCGGTTTCGTGCGCGAAGGCGGCAACGCCGCACAGCGGGCCGAACTGGTGCCGAAGATCGCGGACGGATCGCTGAAGCTCGCCTTCGCCCACACCGAGCGCAACGCGCGCTACGATCTTTCCCATGTCGAGACGACGGCGAAGAAGGATGGCGACGGCTATGTGCTGAACGGCGCCAAGAGCCTGGCTCTCGGCGGTGACGCGGCGGACAAGATCTTTGTCTCGGCCCGGCTGTCGGGCGGCATTCGCGACGTCGACGGCGTCGCCGTGTTCCTGGTGGATGCCGATGCACCCGGGGTCACGGGGCGCGGCTACCGGTTGCAGGACGGTACGCACGCGGCGGAAGTCACGCTGGAAAACGTGCGCGTCGCGGCGCAGGCTCTCTTCGGCGAGGCCGGCAAGGGTCACGCGCTCATCGCCAAGGTCACCGACCAGGCGATCGCCGCGCTGTGCGCCGAAGCGGTGGGCGCAATGTCAGCGCTGCACGATCTGACGGTGGAGTACCTCAAGACCCGCAAGCAGTTCGGTGTCGAGATCGGCAAGTTCCAGGTGCTGCAGCATGCCGCCGTGGACATGTTCGTGGCGACCGAGCAGGCCCGTTCGATCACCATGTACGCGACCATGATGGCCGACAGCGACGACGCGGGCGAGCGGTCGCGGGCGGTATCGGCAGCCAAGGCGGAAGTCGGTCGCGGCGCCCGGCTGGTCGGCGAGAACGCAATCCAGCTCCACGGCGGCGTCGGCATGACGATGGAATTTGCCGCGGGACACTATTTCAAGCGGCTGACGATGATCGACATCCTGTTCGGCGACAGCGATCATCATCTCTCGAAGCTAGCGGAAATGGGCGGGTTGTTCGAGACGGCAGCCGCGTAATCAACGGGTCCTGGGTGTCTCCAGGCCCCTACGCCATTTCCGTCGACATCGCGGCATTGGCGTTCTTGGGCGCGCAGTAGATGTCGTAGAGCGTCTCAAGCAGGCGCCCGACCTTGTCGGAGGCAACCGAATAATAGATCGTCCGCCCGTCGCGACGGGTGGAAACGAGCTTCAATGCCCTGAGCTTGGCGAGCTGCTGCGACAATGCCGATTGAGTCATGCCGACCTTGTCTGCCAGAGGCTGCACGGCCATCTCACCATTCAGCAGATTGCACAGAATCATCAGCCGGTTGGAATTGGCCATCGCGGACAGAAATTCGGCGGCGTCGTCAGCGGATTTTCCGATCTGTTCAACGTCCAGTGGAGGCACGATTTTTATCCTTGATATATGAATACCTATGCATATATTTGTCCGATAGCGGATGGTCACAATCTGCAAGATAAAACTACAGAGGGACACATGACAACCGAATTTACCCCATATATGTCGATACTTGGCGGAGCGCTTATCGGCATGTCGGCAGTAATGCTGATGGCTTTCAATGGCCGCATCGCGGGAATGACAGGGATCCTGGGCGGGATTTTGCCGCCTTTTGCCGCCGATAAGGGGTGGCGGGGCGCATTTCTTGCCGGCGCGATCGTTGCACCGGCGATTCTGCTTGCAACGGGCGAAGTGGTTCCATTTGCCGCACCGGTCTCGACCTCGGCGATGATCGTTTCGGGCCTGATCGTGGGTATCGGCGTCACTTTCAGCTCCGGATGCACCAGCGGCCACGGGGTTTGCGGCCTTGCCCGCCTGTCGCGGCGTTCCCTCGCTGCGACCGGAACCTTCATGGCCTCCACCTTCGTCACCGTCTACGTCATTCGCCATGTGATCGGGGGCTGACGATGGGAAAGGCTCTCACCGCTCTGGTCTCCGGAATGGTCTTTGGCCTGGGCATTGCGCTTTCAGGCATGGCAAACCCGGCCAAGGTTCTCAACTTCTTCGATGTGGCCGGCACCTGGGACCCCAGCCTCGGCTTCGTCATGGCGAGCGCGCTCGCCGTGGCCCTGACAGGCTACCGCATCCTGTTCGGCAAGGCCGAGCGGCCACTGATGGAGGCCAAGTTCTACGTGCCCACGAGCCGTGTCATCGACCCGAAGCTGCTCGGCGGCTCGGTCGCGTTCGGCGTCGGCTGGGGCATCTCCGGATTCTGTCCCGGCGGTGCGATTCCCGCGCTCGGCATCGACCCCCAGACGACCGGTATCTTCGTAATTTCCATGGCCGGGGGTATCATGACCGCCCGGGCAATCCTTCACCGGACGCTCAGGCCCGCGAGGGCCTGACCGCCCAATCCCAAGAAAGGAGCATGACATGTCCCCTCCCTTTACTCCCGACACTTCCGTGAAGCCGGAAGTCACGGCTTTCTTCGACGCGCCGACCAACACGATCTCCTACGTGGTCAAGGATCCGGCCTCCAACGCCTGCGCGGTAATCGATTCGGTCATGGATATCGATTATGCCGCCGGCCGGATCACCTATGACGGCGCCGACAAGATCATCGCCTTCATCGAGAAGAACGGGCTCGACCTGCAGTGGATCGTCGAGACCCATGTGCATGCCGATCACCTGTCGGCCGCGCCCTACATCCAGCAGAAGCTGGGCGGCAAGCTCGGCATCGGCGAGAACATCACCATTGTCCAGGATACTTTCGGCAAGGTGTTCAACGAGGGAACGGAGTTCCAGCGCGACGGATCGCAGTTCGACCGCCTGTTCAAGGACGGCGACACCTATCAGATCGGCACCATGACGGCCCATGCCCTGCACACACCCGGCCACACGCCGGCCTGCATGACGCATGTGGTCGGCGATGCCGCCTTCGTCGGCGACACGCTTTTCATGCCGGACGGCGGATCGGCACGCGCGGACTTCCCCGGCGGCGATGCGCGTACGCTCTACCGTTCGGTCAGGCGCGTACTCGAACTGCCGAACGAAACGCGGCTTTTCATGTGCCACGATTACGGCCCGAACGGCCGCGACATCCAGTGGGAAACGACGGTTGGCGCCGAACGCGAACACAACATCCACGTTCGCGACGGCATCGGCGAGGACGAATTCGTCAAGATGCGCGAAGAGCGCGACGCGACACTCGACATGCCCAAGCTGATCATTCCGTCGCTGCAGGTGAACATGCGCGCCGGGCGCTTGCCGCCCAAGGACAAAAGCGGCAAATCGTATCTGAAAGTACCGATCAACAGCCTTTAACAATCAAATGCGGCCTGCCGCGGCTGTGAATGCCGCCGGCGGGCCCACAACTCAGAGGGAACAGGCACGATGGAAGTCCGCCAGCTTACGGAAGAACTGACCGTCGCCGGCCAGATCGGCCCGGAACATATTCCGGCCATCAAGCAGGCCGGGTTCAGGAGCATCGTGTGCAACCGTCCGGACAGCGAGACGGGTGCGGTGCCGCACGACCTCGTGCACGATGCGGCAAAGGCAGTGGGCCTTGAATTCCGTTTCATTCCCGTCGTTGGAGGTGCGATCACCGGCGACAATGTGACGGACATGGCGGCGGCACTGGCCGAACTACCCAAGCCGGTGCTCGCCTACTGCCGCACCGGCGCGCGCTGCGCGAACCTCTTCCTGCTGATCCAGCAGACGGGCGCGCCGGTGCAGGGTCAAGCCACGGCCTGAGCCGCGACAACATTTGGAGACAGTGCCTGCGCCGCAGAAGCCTTGCGGCGCGGCGGATGAGTATCGTGCCTGAAGGACCGGACAGATGACCCAGACCAGAACTGCAATCATGGGGTTGGCGCGACGCTATCTGCCGATCCTCGATTGGGGCAGGACCTACAACCGCGAAGCGGCGACCAGCGACGTGGTTGCCGCCGTCATCGTCACGATCATGCTGATTCCCCAGTCGCTCGCCTACGCGCTGCTGGCGGGCCTGCCACCGGAGATGGGGCTCTACGCTTCCATCCTGCCGCTCGTCGCCTATGCGATCTTCGGCACCAGCCGCGCGCTCGCGGTCGGTCCGGTCGCGGTGGTTTCGCTGATGACAGCAGCAGCCGTTGGCAAGATCGCGGCCAGCGGTTCGCCGGAATATATCACCGCGGCGATCACGCTCGCCTTCCTGTCGGGGTTGTTCCTGTTGGCGCTCGGCGTGTTCCGCCTCGGTTTCCTGGCCAATTTCCTGTCGCATCCGGTCATCGCCGGTTTCATCACGGCGTCGGGCGTCATCATCGCGACCAGCCAGCTCAAACACATATTGGGGGTTGGCGCGAGCGGCCAGAATATGCTCGAAATCCTCGTCTCGCTTTTTGAACACCTGAACCAGATCAATGCCATCACGCTGGCCATCGGCATTGCCTCGACCGCCTTCCTGTTCTGGGTGCGCAAGGGATTGAAACCCTTTCTCCTGAAGCGTGGCATCAAACCGAAGATCGCCGACATTCTGGCCAAGGCGGGGCCCGTTGGCGCGGTCGCGGTCACCACGCTGGGCGCCTTTGCGTTCGACCTCGGGGAGCAGGGCGTCAAGCTGGTGGGCGCGGTGCCCCAGGGCCTGCCGCCCTTGACGGTCCCCTCGTTCTCCCCCGACCTTTGGGCCGAACTGATCGGTTCCGCGGTGCTGATCTCGATCATCGGCTTCGTGGAGTCGGTGTCGGTCGCCCAGACGCTTGCCGCCAAGAAACGCCAGAGGATCGTGCCCGACCAGGAACTGATCGGCCTGGGCGCTGCCAACATTGCCGCCGGCATCAGCGGCGGTTACCCCGTCACCGGCGGCTTCGCACGCTCGGTGGTCAATTTCGATGCCGGCGCCGAGACGCCCGCCGCTGGCGCCTTCACCGCCGTCGGCCTGGCAGTGGCGACCTTGGCGCTGACGCCGCTGCTTTCCTATCTGCCGCAGGCGACGCTGGCCGCGACGATCATCGTTGCCGTGCTGTCGCTGGTCGATTTCTCGATCCTGAAACGCACCTGGATCTATTCAAAGGCGGATTTCATCGCGGTCGCGGCAACGATCCTCGTTACCCTCGTCCTGGGCGTCGAGATCGGCGTATCGATGGGTGTCGGCCTGTCGATCCTGATCCATCTCTACAAGTCGTCGAAGCCGCATGTGGCGATCGTCGGCCAGGTGCCGGGAACCGAGCATTTCCGCAATGTGCTGCGTCATACGGTGATCACCGACAAGACGATCCTGTCGCTGCGCGTCGACGAAAGCCTCTACTTCGCCAATGCCCGCTACCTGGAAGATCGGATCTACGACATGGTCGCGAAAAGGCCCGAGCTGAAGCATGTCATCCTGATGTGCCCGGCCATCAATGCCATCGACATGAGCGCGCTGGAGTCGCTCGAGGCGATCAACGAGCGGCTCAAGTCCTATGGCGTGACCTTCAACCTGTCGGAGGTCAAGGGGCCGGTAATGGACCGCTTGCAGCGTGTCGACTTCCTCGGCCATCTCAACGGCAAGGTGTTCCTCAGCCAGTACCGGGCGGTTGCCGAGCTTGGCGGGACGCTGACGGAGGTTGCGGCCAGCGCCGCCGCTCAGTAAAGCAGGCGCATCAGGAACAGCGTGATCCCCGGGAACAGCGTCAGGATCGCGGTTCGCACGATGTCGCTGGCCACGAAAGGCATGACGCCGCGATAGGTCGCCGAGATCGGCGTCTCGCGCGCCATCGAATTGATGACGAACAGGTTCATGCCGACGGGTGGCGTTATCAGCCCGACCTCGACCACTATCAGCACCAGGATGCCGAACCAGATGGAGAATTCCTCGATGCTGAGGCCGTAGTCGAGGCCAGTGACGATCGGATAGAAAATCGGGATCGTCAGCAGGATCATCGACAGCGAATCCATGACGCAGCCGAACACCAGGTAGAGGATGAGAATGAGGGTGAGGACCGTCCAGGGATTGAAGCCCTGCTCGACCACCCAGCCCGCCAGTTCCTGCGGCACCTGGCTGAGCGCCAGGAAGCCGTTATAGATGCTGGCGCCAAACACGATGAAGAAGATCATCGCGGTGGAACTGGCCGTGGCGAGGATGGAGTCCATCAGGGTGCGCCGGGTCAACCCGCCGTTGATGAGCGCGATCAGGCCGGTACCGAAGGCGCCGACGGCGGCAGCCTCGGTCGGCGTGAACCAGCCGAGATAGATGCCGCCCACGACCGCGATGAACACCAGCAGCACGGGCCAGACATCGACGAGGGCCCGGAAGCGCTCCGAATAGGGCGCCCGCTCGCGCGTTCCGGCGGACTCCGGAAAGAGACGGACATAGATCGAGATGGCCAGCATGTAGCCGGCTGCGGCAAGGATGCCCGGCACGAAAGCGGCGACAAACAGCTTGGCGATGTTCTGTTCGGTCAGGATGGCGTAGATCACCAGGATGACCGAGGGCGGGATGAGGATGCCGAGCGTTCCGCCGGCTGCAAGCGTGCCGGTGGCCAGCGAGCCGGAATATCCATAGCGGCGAAGTTCCGGCAGCGCGACCTGGCTCATGGTGGCCGCGGTTGCCAGCGAAGAGCCGCAGATGGCGCCGAAACCCGCGCAAGCGCCAACCGCAGCCATGGCGACGCCGCCGCGGCGGTGGCCCATCCACGTCTCGGCGGCCTTGAAGAGCGCCTTCGACATGCCGCCGAGCGTCGCAAACTGGCCCATCAGCAGGAACAGCGGAATGATCGACAGCGAATAGCTGGAAAAGGTCGAGTAGGTCTCGTTCTTCATCTTCGCCAGGATCGGCACCCAGTTGAAGCCGGTCACCACGTAGGAGCCGACGATGCCGACAACGAGCATCGAAAGGCCGATCGGGATGCGCAGGAAGATAAGCAGGATGAGGATGGGAAAGGACCAAAGCCCGATTTCGAAGTGGCTCAATGGATTGCCCCCGTCGCCGGGCCGAAATCAGAGCGGCCGGTCACCAGTTCGCGAATGCGTTCATAAAGCACATAGACCGATACCACGCAGCCGGCCAACGCCCCGACGAGACTGGCGGCATAGGCCCACCAGACCGGGAACTGAAGAATGAAGGTCGTCTCGCCGTAGCGCAGCTTGTCTTCGGTTCCGATGGCAAGGCGCCATGCGATAACGAACAGCACGATCGTCATTACCAGTTCGCCAACCACGTCGATGAAGCGGTTGGCCCCGTCCGGCAGAAAGGAAGTGAACAGGTCGACGGCTGCGTGGCCACGTGAGATCTGGCACCAGGGCAGAAAGCTGAACACGGCAAAACCGGCGGCGGCTTCCACCAGTTCGAAGTCACCGGGAACCGGGCCGAAACCCAGCGGAATCATGGCCCTGCCCGCGATCGAAACGCAGGTCAGGATGGTGATTACGACAAGGACCAATCCGCCTGCAAGCGCAAGTGCCCTTGCCAACCATTCCATTGACGATCGCAGGCCCATGCTCGCCTCCCCCGACGTTCGTTTCCCTGCCTCGGTGTCGTGCGCCTTGGCATACACAAGCAACGGACGGGCGGCAAGGCCGCCCGTCCAGTGGTTTCAAGCCATGCGCCCTACTGGGCGTCGGTGTATTTCTTGATCAGCGCTTCGGCTTCCGAGATCAGCGCCTTGCCATCATAGCCCTTGGTGTCCATGTCGGCGGCCCATTTCTCGTAAACCGGCTGGGCAGCTTCGCGCCACTTGGCTGTTTCTTCCGCCGAGAGCGTGACGATGTTGTTGCCCAGCTTCACAGCGATGTCGCGTGCCGGTCCGTCGGCCGCTTCCTGGGTCTTGCCGGCGAATGCCGACAACTCCATGCCGGAATTGTCGTCGATGACCTTCTTGAGATCATCGGGCAGGCTTTCGTAGCGGGCCTTGTTCATCGCCAGAACAAAGGTCAACGTGTAGAGCGCCTTGCCGGTGAACTCGGTATGGTTCTTCACCAGTTCCGGCACCTTGAGCGAGGTGGTGACCTCCCACGGAATGGTCGTGCCGTCGATCACGCCCTTCGAAAGGCCTTCGGAGACGGCCGGAACGGGCATGCCGACCGGGGTGGCGCTCAGCGCTTCGAGAAGCCAGTTCACCGAGCGCGAACCGCCGCGGATTTTCATGCCCTGGAAATCCTCCGGCAGTTTGACCGGCTTGTTGGTGTGGATCATGCCGGGGCCATGCACCCAGGTCGCCAGGATATGGACGTTCTCGAATTCGTTGTCCTTCATGTCCTTTTCGAACATTTCCCAATAGGCGCGGGAAACGGCCTCGGCATTGGTCATCATGAAGGGAAGCTCGAAAACCTCCGTGCGCGGATAGCGGCCAGGCGTATAGCCGACCACCGTCCACACGATGTCGACAACGCCGTCGATCGCCTGGTCCATCAGTTCCGGCGGTTTGCCGCCAAGCTGCATGGACGGATAGCGCTCGATCTTGATCCTGCCTCCCGAAGAGGCCTCGACCTTGTCGGCCCAAACGTCAAGTACCTGCACGGGGACGTTGGCCTGGGCCGGCAGGAACTGGTGCAGCTTGAGCGTCACCTCCTGCGCGAAAGCGGTGGCTGCGCCGAATGCCGACGCAGCCGTACCGATAAAGGCGGCCAGGACCGCCGATTTCACCATGTTCATTTTCACTGAACTCCTCCCATGAATTCCGTTCGACGGGCCGGTCCTGCCTGTTCTTGTCGCGTGGCCGAAGGCTCGTCCCGACATGCATCATTGGCGATCTTGTGCGCGGATGCAAGTTTTTTGTTATGTAACATAACAAAGGGCGGCCAGAACCTGGCCGCCCTCGTAATTTGGTGCCGCCGCGCTTACTGCGCGTCGGTATATTTCTTGATCAGCGCCTCGGCTTCCGCGATCAGCGCCTTGCCGTCGATGCCCTTGTCGGCCATCTCCTTGGCCCAGCTGTCATAAACCGGCCTGGAAGCTTCCTTCCACTTGGCCACTTCCTCATCGGAAAGCGTGATGATGTTGTTGCCGGCCTTGACGGCCAGTTCACGGGCAGGGCCGTCGGAAGCCGCCTGCGTCTTGCCGGCGAAAGCCGAGAAGTCCTGGCCCGAATTCTGGTCGATCACCGCCTTCAGATCATCGGGCAGGCTCTCGTACTTTGCCTTGTTCATGGCCAGTACGAACGCCGTGGTGTAGAGCGCGCCGGAACCGAACTCGGTGTGGTTTTTGACCAGTTCCGGAACCTTGAGCGAAGCGGTCACCTCCCAGGGAATGACGCAGCCGTCGATCACGCCCTTGGACAGCGCCTCGGGCACGGCGGGAACCGGCATGCCGATGGCGGTGGCGCCAAGACTCTCAAGCATGCCTGTGATCACGCGGGTCGGCGCGCGCAGCTTCATGCCCTTGAGATCATCGACCGTCCTGATCGGCTTGTTCGAATGGAACATGCCGGGACCATGAACCCAGGTGCCGACAATGTGGACATCCTTGAAATCGGTGTCCTTCATTTCCTTCTCGAACATATCCCAATAGGCCCGCGAGGTGGCCTCGGCATTGGTCATCATGAAGGGGAGTTCGAACACTTCGGCGCGCGGGAAACGTCCCGGCGTGTAGCCGACCACCGTCCAGACAACGTCGACGACGCCGTCGATCGCCTGATCCATGAGTTCCGGCGGCTTGCCGCCGAGCTGCATGGAGGGATAGCGCTCGACCTTGATACGGCCGCCGGAATCCGCTTCCACCTTGTCGGCCCAGACATCAAGAACCAGCTTCGGCACATTGGCCTGAGCCGGCAGGAACTGATGGAGCTTGAGCGTCACTTCCTGAGCAAATGCTGACGCGGAGCCAAACACGGCACCGGCAACCGCGGCTGCAAGCGCAAAGCGGCGAGTTATCTTCATATTCGGTTTCCTCCCAATTCAACGCGATTTCGTTGTGGTCACGAGTTCCCGCACCCGCATGAGGACAGGCGCGTCTTTATGCCAACGAATCCACTACTTCGCAATATACATCATCTATCATGCAACATATTGCATATCGTGGAATGCCGTCATACCCGGGAAAACGGGCACAATCATCTTGGCATCGCTTTTTGTAACAATCCAGATGGAAATCTGCGATATTTTGTAACATATGAAATTACCCGCCGATCGGCAAAGCCTGCGTATCCTTCAACGTTTGTAACACGATCGCCGTCTTCACGTGCTGGACCGACTCGTGCGGCAGCAGGACATCGTTGACGAAGGCCGACAATGCCGCCAGGTCACGGGTCACCACCTTGAGGCTGTAGTCCATCTCGCCGGTCAGGGCATGAGCCTCCTGCACCTCAGGAAGCCGGCGCACGAGATCGGCGAAGCGCCGCGCGTTGTCGCGGTTGTGGGTGGCCAGCGTCACCGAGATGATGTTGACGATGGAGAAGCCGAGCTTCGGACGGTTCAGTTCGGCGCGGTAGCCGCTGATGTAGCCGGTTTCCTCCAGGCGCTGACGCCGCCGCGAGCACTGCGATGCGGAGAGGTGGACCTTTTCCGCCAGTTCCGCGTTGGTCAGCCGCGCATCCTCCTGCAACAACGCCAGGATCCGGCGGTCGAATTGATCAATCCCGTCCACTTCGTTCATATTTTCCGCCTTTCATGCGCGTTCCTCGCATGAATAGAGCATCTGCCCACGCGGATTGCAAACATTGTGCGCGTGCAATGCGATAACCTTGAATGCAAATAAAACAATCCGAGGATACAGTCATGGGTCCCTTCCCGCACGATGCGCCGCCCGCCGAGATTTCCCGCGCCAACCCGGCGGGAACCGATGGCATGGAATTCGTCGAATTCGCCCATCCCGAACCCGAAGAGTTGGCCAACCTGTTTGCCACGATGGGTTACACGCCGGTCGCCCGCCACAGATCGAAGGCGATCACGGTTTGGCGCCAGGGCGACATCAACTACATCGTCAACGCCGAGCCCGGCATGCATGCCACGCGTTTCTGTGAAGAACACGGCCCCTGCGCGCCCTCGATGGCCTGGCGCATGGTCGACGCGCGGCACGCTTTCGACCACGCCGTTTCAATGGGCGCGACGCCCTACGATGGCGACGGCAAGACGCTCGACGTCCCCGCGATCGTCGGCATCGGCGGTTCGCTGATCTACTTCGTCGACAATTATGGAGAGAAGGGTTCGGCCTACGACGCCGATTTCGAGTGGCTCGGCGAACGCGATCCGAAGCCGGAAGGCCTCGGCTTCCATTACCTCGACCACCTGACCCACAATGTCTATCGCGGCAATATGGATGTGTGGTGGGACTTCTACCGCGAGAAGTTCGGCTTCAGGCAGATCCATTTCTTCGATATCGAGGGCAAGCTGACCGGCCTCGTCAGCCGCGCGATCACCTCGCCTTGCGGCAAGATCCGCATTCCGCTCAACGAGTCGACCGACGACAGGAGCCAGATCGAGAGCTACCTGCGCAAGTATCACGGCGAGGGTATCCAGCACGTCGCGGTCGGCACCGACAACATCTACGACTCCACCGACGCGCTGGCCGCCAACGGGCTGAAATTCATGCCCGGGCCGCCGAAAACCTATTACGAGATGTCGAAAGAGCGCGTGCAAGGCCATGACGAACCACTCGAGCGGATGGCCAGACATGGCATCCTGATCGACGGCGAGGGCGTGGTCGGCGGCGGCGAAACGAAGATCCTGCTGCAGATCTTCTCGAAGACCGTGATCGGCCCGATCTTCTTCGAGTTCATCCAGAGGAAGGGCGACAACGGCTTCGGCGAGGGCAATTTCCGCGCCCTGTTCGAATCGATCGAGCGCGAGCAGATCGAAAGCGGCGAACTGACCGCAGCCGAGTGATCATTGAAGACTTCCTCTCCCCGTTCGCGGGGCGGAGGAGGATCCCGATCACACCTTCGTAGCGGTCGGGTCCGGCGTGATCGGCCGCCTCGCGGCGACGTATTCGCGGTGCGAGATGTAGGTCGCCGACGCGATAATGACCGCGCCGCCGAGGATCACGAACAGATTGACCGGTTCGCCGAACAGCACGATGCCGAGCAGCGCGGCCCAGACCAGTTGCAGGAAGGTGACCGGCTGCGTGACGGTGATCGGCGCGGCGCGATAAGCCCGCGTCATGGTGTAATGGCCGGTGGTCGCGACAGCCGCCGTCAGAGTCAGCCAACCGATTTCCTCCCACGTCGGCTGACGCCATTGGGCAATCGCGCCGGGCAGCAGCACGATGGTGCAGCCGATCGACAGCATCGCGACAATGGCCGACGGATCGGCGCGTCCGGAAAGCTGCTTGGCGAGGATGTAGGAGACGGCGAACAGCGGCGCGGCGCCGAGCTGCGCGAGATGACCGTTGGAAATCTCGGAGATGCCGGGCCGCAGGATCAGCAGCACGCCGACAAAGGCCGCCATGACGGCTGCGATGCGGCGCAGATGCATGCGCTCGCCGAGAAAGAGCGCCGCCAGGATCGTGACATAGATCGGCGAGGAATAGCCGATCGCCGTTACCTCGGCGATCGGGATGCGCGCCATGGCGTAAAACCACAGCATCACGCCGCCGCCATGGACCAGCCCGCGCAGGGCAAACAGCCTTGCGGTATCGCGGCTCATGCCGGCACGACAGGTCCGCACCAGCATCGGCGCGATCATCACCGTGCCGGCCGCATAGCGGATGAAGGCCGCCTCGATCGCCGGCATGTCTGAACCGAGATAGCGCACGATGCCGGTGACGCCGACGAAGCAGAAACCGGTCAACAGCATCCAGCCGATGCCCCTCAGGAGGGCACGGGTATCCTGGCTCTCGGCGGTGAACTCGGCCAACGGGCGCGCATCCTGTCTTCACGCGGTTCTGCGCGGTTGTGCGCTCCTGGCTGGTAGCAGGCGCGCAGCAAATTGTCATGGGGTGGCGGACGCGGAAGTTTTCCCGCGCCCTTGCGAAAACGGGCAAAAGCCGGGGGCGCGGCGCAAGACTTCAAACGGGTCAAGCCATCGCAATTGCAGACCCGGCCCCGGCTGCCTCCCCCCGAAAACGGGGGAGGCGATGCGCGAGCCTCAAATCTCGCTCAGTTCCTTCTCGTGCATCCAGGCTGCGTGGCGCGGAGCGCGCCTGGTCTTCGCCCATTCCTCCAGCATGTCCCACTTCACCGCGTCGAGCTTCCTGTTCATGGCTTCGGCGGCCGGGTCGTCGCAGGCAAGTTCGATGCGGTGGCCGTTGGGATCGAAGAAATAGATGGAATGGAAAATGGAATGGTCGGTCACGCCGAGCACTTCCACGCCCTTCTTTTCCAGGTGTTCGCGATACTCGATCAGCGTGTCGCGGTCCTTGACCTTGAAGGCGATGTGCTGGACCCATTCGGGCGTGTTCTCGTCGCGGCCCATTTCCGGCTTGGTCGGCAGTTCGAAGAAGGCGAGGATGTTGCCCGCGCCGGCGTCGATGAACACGTGCATGTAGGGGTCCGGCTCGTGGGTGGACGGCACGTGGTCCTCGGCGATGGCAAGCACGAAGTCCATGTTGAGCATGTCGCGGTACCATTCCACGGTCTGCTTGGCGTCCTTGCAGCGGTAGGCGACGTGGTGAATGCGGTCGATCTTCATGACACTCTCTCCTTGGTCCAGGGATTGGCGATCCGTCCCTCAGTCTTTTTTCCCGGCGGCTTCCAACGCCGCCAGCAGCGTTTCGTGGTCGCCGATCTGGTTGGCGAGCACGAGGATCAGTCGGGCATTGAAGGCGTCGCTTTCGGCTTTCGACAAGCCCTCGTGGGCGGCGATCAGCGCGGCGTAGAAATCATCCGGCCGGGCGATATTCGGCTTGGTGTCGAGTGCGGTCATTGGTTCCGTCCCGTGGCTGTGTTGATGGCGGCGCGGACAGCGTCCTCGTCATAGCTCTCCCAACGCGCGGCGACGTGCTGGTCGGGGCGCATCAGGTAGACCGCGCCGTCGGCGTCGCCGAGATAGCGCGCCTTCAGCGCATCATTGGCGGTGAGCGCGACACGCGTGGCGCAGATCCCGTTGACGCAGACCGAGTCGGGCGCGTCCGCATTGATGGTCATGAGCTGGAACTCGCCGCCGAGGCGGTCGAGCAGCCAGCCGCCGTCCACCGGCGCATCGGCGGCCGGCGAGCCGGGGCGCGAACGCGGCGGCATCTTCGCGCAGTCAGGCCCGTTCAGCGGCGAACCGTCATAGGTGCAGGGCACCGACAGGCGGCCGGAATTGACCAGCGGGCGGGCAAATTCGTACTCTTCGGCAAGGTCGAGCACCGCGTCGCGGAAGGTGCGGCTGACATCGGATTTCGGGGTGATGAAATCGGTCGACCGGCTGGAGTTGAGGATGTTTTCCTCGGCGCCGTGGATACGCTCCATGTCGTAGGTGTCGAGCAGGCTTTCCGGCGCCTTGCCATCCATGACGAGCTTCAGCTTCCATACCAGGTTGTCGGTGTCCTGGAGGCCGGAATTGGCGCCACGCGCCCCGAAGGGCGAGACCTGGTGGGCGGCGTCGCCGGCAAAGATGACGTGCCCCTTGTGGAACTGCTCCATGCGGCGGCACTGAAAGGTGTAGATCGAGGTCCATTCGAGCTCGAACCTGGCGTCCTCGCCCAGCATGGCGCGCAGGCGCCGCATGATGTTCTCTTCCTTCAACTCCTTCTCGCGGTCGATGTCCCAGCCGATCTGGAAATCGATGCGCCAGACATTGTCGGGCTGCTTGTGGAGGAGCGCCGACTGGCCGCGGTTGAAGGGCGGGTCGAACCAGAACCAGCGCTCGGTGGGGAAATCGGCCTCCATGACGACGTCGGCGATGAGGAAGTTGTCCTCGAAGACGCGGCCGACGAAATCGAGACCCATCATGGCGCGGACCGGCGAGGTGGCACCGTCGCAGGCGATCAGCCAGTCGGCCTCGATCGTGTAGGGGCCGTCGGGTGTGTCGACCGAGATCACGACATGATCGTCCTTCGCATCGATTGCGGTCACCTTGTTGCCGCCGCGCAGTTCGACCGGCTTGCCTTCGGCCCTGAGATCAAGGACGCGATCGACCATGTATTTCTCGAAATGGTACTGCTGCAGGTTGATGAAGGCCGGGCGTTTGTGACCGGTCTCGGGCAGCAGGTTGAAGGCATAGACCTGGCGCTCGTCGAAGAAGACCTTGCCGGTGTTCCAGGTCACACCCTTGTCGACCATGGGCGCGCCACAACCGAGCCGGTCGAGGATCTCCAACGGCCTCTTGGCAAAGCAGATGGCGCGGGAGCCCCAGGAAACCTTGTCGTTGTCGTCGAGCACGACAACGGGGACGTCGTGCTGGGCAAGATCGATCGCGGCACCAAGCCCGATCGGCCCCGCACCGACGACGACGACCGGGTGGCGCACCGGTGACGGCGCATCCTGGTCCGCCGACCTGGCGTAGGGATAAAGCGGCGTTTCGAATATCTTTGACATCAATTCCTCCCGGCGTCGTCGACGACATGCGTTTCAATCGGCGGCGGCGGGCAGCGCGCCCGTCGCCAAATTTCTCAAACCTCGGTGAGATGGATTGCGCGACCGGCCGGCCGACCGGAAGCCGCGACCGCTCCCATTATCACCCCTGCAATGCCTCCCACATCCGCATGTCGCGTTCCGCGGTCCAGATACGCGGGGTGTCGATGCCCAGCGCCTCGTCATAGGCGCGCGCGACATTGAACGGCAGGCAGTGCTCGTAAATGGCATAGTCGGAGAACTTCGGATCGCATTCTGCGCGCGCTGCGTCCCACGCCTCCTTCAGCGTGCCGCCGCCCTGGGCGATACGCGCGACCGGGCGATAAATCGAATTGACGAAATCAGCGGTGTTGGTCAGCGCCTTGTTGACCATCTCCTTGCCAACGAGCGCATCGCCGCGGCCGGGCGCGATGGCGTCCACGTCGAAGGCGCGGATCTTCTCCAGCGTCGGGCCCCACTCGTTGAAGTGACCGTCGCCGCAATAGCAGGCGGAGTGGTACTCGACGATGTCGCCGGTGAACATGACATTCGCGTCGGGCACGTGGATGATGATGTCTCCGGCGGTGTGCGCACGGCCGAGGAACATCAGGTCGACGCGGCGCTTGCCGAGATAAACGGTCATGCGGTCGTTGAATGTCGTGGTCGGCCAGGTCAGGGGCGGCACCTTGTCGATGCTGTCATAGCCGAGGAAAAGACGCGGGAAGCGCTGGAATTCGGATTCACGGTCCTCGGCGCCGCGTTCGACGACCATGGAGCGGGCTTTCTGGCTCATGATGATCGTCGGCGCATGATAGGCCGACGCGCCGAGCACGCGCACGGCGTGATAGTGGGTCAGCACGAGGTGGCTGATCGGCTTGTCGGTGACGGAACGGACCTTCTCGATCACCTTGTTGGCCAGTTCGGGAGTCGCCTGCGCCTCGACGATCATCACTGAATTGTCGCCAATAATGACCCCGGTGTTGGGATCGCCCTCGGCGGTGAACGCCCATATATCCTTGCCGATCTCGGTGAAGGAGATCTTCTTTTCGGCCATGTCGCCGGCGGATGCGAATTGCTTGGTCATTTCGTGATCCCTCGTTGCGGCGCGTTCAGCGCGCCATTTTTTCCACTTTCTGCTCGATGGCGCCAAAGATCGAATGACCCGCGGCGTCCTTCATCTCGATGCGCACCGTGTCGCCGAACTTCATGAACGGCGTTGACGGCTTGCCGTCATCGATCGTCTCGATGGTGCGGATCTCGGCGATGCAGGAATAGCCGACGCCACCCTGGTCGATCGGCTTGCCCGGCCCGCCGTCGAGCTTGTTGGAGACGGTGCCAGAGCCGATGATGGCGCCGGCGCCGAGCGGCCGCGTCCTGGCGGCGTGCGCGATCAGCTGCGGGAAATCGAAGGTCATGTCGACGCCCGCATTCGCCTTGCCGAACGCCTTGCCGTTGTAATCGACGAGCAGCGGCAGGTGGAGCTTGCCGCCGTCCCAGGCATCGCCCAGCTCGTCCGGCGTCACCGCCACCGGCGAAAAGGCGGAGGAGGGCTTGGACTGGAAGAAGCCGAAGCCCTTGGCGAGCTCGGCCGGGATCAGGCCGCGCAGCGAAATGTCATTGACCAGCATGACAAGGCGGATCGCTTCGCGCGCCTGGTCGATGGTAGCACCCATCGGCACGTCGTCGACGATGACGGCGACCTCGCCTTCCATGTCGATGCCCCAGGTCGCATCCGCGCCGTCGGGGAAGCGGATCGGATCGCGCGGACCGAGAAATGCGTCGGAGCCACCCTGGTACATCAGCGGGTCGGTCCAGAAGGTCTCGGGCATCTCGGCGCCCCGCGCCTTGCGCACCAGTTCCACATGGTTGACGTAGGCCGAGCCGTCGGCCCACTGGTAGGAGCGCGGCAGCGGCGAAGCCGCATCATGCTCGTGGAAGCGGCTTTCCGGCTGCGCGCCATGCTCGAGGCCCTCGGCGACTTCGGCCAGGCGCGGCGCGACATGCGCCCAGTCGTCAAGCGCTGCCTGCAGCGTGCGTGCGATATGGCCGACCTCGGTGCAGCGGGTCAGGTCCTTCGACACGACCACGAGCCTGCCATCGCGGGTGCGGTCCTTCAGGGTTGCGAGTTTCATTGTTCGGACATTTCCTTGAATGTGCTGATCTGTTTCACTTGATGCCGGGCGTGCCGTCGAACTTGCGTTCCAGCCCGTCCCAGCATTCGATATAGTCTTCCTGGATGGTGTCGAGGCCTGCGGCATATTCCGTCAGCATTTGCGGAAAGCGGGTCTCGAACATGAAAGCCATGGTGTCGTCCAGCCTGGTCGGTTTCAGTTCCGCGTTGGATGCCTTCTCGAAGCCCATGAAATCGGGTCCGTGCGGCAGCATCATGTTGTGCAGGCTCATGCCGCCGGGCACGAAGCCTTCCTCCTTCGCGTCATACCGGCCGTGGATCAGGCCCATGAACTCGCTCATGATGTTGCGATGGTACCATGGCGGGCGGAAAGTGTGCTCCGCAACCATCCAGCGCGGCGGGAAGATGACGAAATCGATGTTGGCGGTGCCCTCCTCGCCGGACGGGGCGGTGAGCACCGTGAAGATCGACGGGTCGGGATGGTCGAACAGGATCGCGCCGACCGGCGAGAAAGTGCGCAGGTCGTATTTGTAGGGCGCATAGTTGCCGTGCCACGCCACGACGTCGAGCGGCGAATGGCCGATCTCGGTGGTAAAGAAACGGCCGCACCACTTGATGGTCAGCCGGCAGGGCGTTTCCTTGTCCTCGTACCCGGCGACCGGCGTCCTGAAATCGCGCGGGTTGGCCAGGCAGTTGGCGCCGATCGGGCCGCGGTTGGGCAGCGTGAACTTGGCGCCATAGTTCTCGCAGACATAGCCGCGCGCGCCGCCGGCGGCGTGATCGAGCTGCTCGACCTTGAAGATCATGCCGCGCGGCAGGACGCAGATTTCCAAGGGCTCGACCTCGATCACGCCCATCTCGGTCCTGATGCGGACGGCGCCCAGTTGCGGCACAACCAGCATTTCGGCATCGGCATTGAAGAAATAGTCGTCGACCATGTCGTCGTTGAAAACATAGACATGGGTGGCCATGCCGACCTGGGTATGGACGTCACCCGCCGTCGTCATGGTGCGGATGCCGGCGATGAAATTCGTTCTCTCGTTCGGCAGCGGAGTCGGGTTCCAGCGGTACTGCGCCATCGGCAGCGCGACCGGCACGATGTTGGGCGCGGTCTTCCAGTGGCTGACCGCGGTCTCCTCGAAACGCCGCGTGTGACGCACCGAGGGGCGGATGCGGTAGAGCCAGGAGCGCTCGTTGGTGCCGCGCGGCGCGGTGAAGGGAGATCCCGACAACTGCTCGGCATAAAGGCCGTAGTTGCATTTCTGCGGACTGTTCTGGCCCTGCGGCAATGCGCCGGCCAGGCTCTCCGTTTCGAAATCGTTGCCGAAACCCGGCATGTAGTGGAATGTCATGGTCCGTACTCCTCATGTCGCCTTGTCCCATGCGGGGTGCCCCTGATTGACTCGGGGCGGCATTTGTTGCATCCGTAATAGTTGAAAATGTAACTATCAACGGGAATCCGGGCGTGGACGAGAAATTTTCCGGAGAAGCGCAAGAGGGCGGCGTGCTCGCGCTCGAGACCTTTCTGCCATACCGGCTCAACCGGCTGGCCGACCTCGTCAGCCGCGAATTCTCGCAAATCTATCGCAGCCGCCACGGCATGACACGCCCGGAATGGCGGGCTTTCGCGACGCTCGGCCAATTCGGAACGGCAACAGCCACCGACATCGTCAACCATTCCTCGATGCACAAGACGAAGGTGTCGCGGGCCGTCGCGTCGCTGGAAAAGCGCGGATGGCTGAAGCGCGCGCCGGACCCCGCCGACCGGCGCACGGAACACCTGACGCTTAGCCCCGCTGGCCGCAAGGTCTATGGCGAGCTCATCGCGCTGGCAAAGAGCTACGAGGCGGAATTCCTGGAGCGGATCAGCGCCGTCGACACGGAGGCCATCCATCGCGGATTGGGTGCGCTCGAATCCCGACTGGGTGTCAGCGACGGGCTTGAGCGTCCTTCTGGTTGAATGAATATATTTTCATATTATATGAAATGAATGTTTCTTGGCGGGGACCTGCGGAAATGGCTATCGACAATCCGGCGGCAGCGGCCGCCACTCATTCGCGGCTGGAACACTTTCCGATCGGTTTCTTCGCCGTGGTCATGGGCCTTGCGGGACTGACGCTGGCGACACTGAGGCTGGAACACGCGACAGGCACCGGCCAGATCGCCAGCAAGGTATTCCTCGCCGTCACGATCGCTGCCTTCATCGCAATCTCCATAACCTACCTGATGAAGATGATGCGCCACCCGGCGGCCGTGCACGGCGACTGGAATCATCCCGTGCGCATTTCCTTCGTTCCCGCGATCACCATCGGCCTGGTACTGATCGGTACCGCGGCATTGCCGGTCTGGCCCGCGTTCGGCGCGCCGGTCTGGATGGCCGGGTCGGCGCTTCATATCGCCGTCACGCTGGCGGTGGTCTCGGCATGGATCAGCCACCGCGCTTTCGAGGCGGTGCATCTCAATCCGGCCTGGTTCATCCCCGCCGTCGGCAACATCCTCGTCCCGATCGCCGGCATGCGCCTCGGCTACACGGAAGTTTCCTGGTTCTTCTTCTCGGTCGGCCTGCTGTTCTGGATCGTCCTGGTGACGCTGGTGTTCAACCGGCTGATCTTCCATGCGCCGCTGCCCGAAAGACTGATGCCGACGCTGATGATCCTGGTCGCGCCGCCGGCCGTCGGCTTCGTCGCCTGGACTTCGCTGCAGGGCGGGCTCGATCCGTTCGGCCGCATCCTCTACTACGGCGGTGTGCTGTTTGCGCTGATCTTTGCCACCCAGATCGGCAAGGTCAGCCGATTGCCCTTCATGATTACCTGGTGGGCCTATTCCTTCCCGCTCGCCGCGCTGACCATCTCGACATTCGTCTATGCCGATCTGGCGGGTCTGGCGCAGGCGCGCACGGTTGCCTTCGGGCTCTACGGACTGCTCGCCCTGGCGATCGCCGTCCTGCTGGCGCGCACGGCGGCCGGCCTTGCCCGGGGCGAACTGACAAAACCGGAATGACGGAAGCGATGAGCGAAACCAGCATCTATGCCATGATCGGCGGCGAAGAAACCGTCGCCAGGCTTGCCGAGCGCTTCTACGCGTTGATGGACACGCTTCCGCAAGCGCAAGCCACGCGCGCGATCCATCCGCAGGATCTCTCCGAGAGCCGCGAGAAGCTGACCGAATATCTCACCATGTGGCTCGGCGGGCCGCAGACCTTCATCGAGAAGCGCGGCGCGCCGATGCTGCGCCGCCGCCACCTGCCGTTTCCCATCGGCACCGACGAGATCGAAGGCTGGCTCCTGTGCTTCCGCCAGGCGGCTGCGGAGACGATAAGCGACGAGCGCGTGCTCGCCGCGATCATGGCGAACATCGAGAAGCTGGCGCAGCACATGCGCAACAGGGACGGCTGAGCGCCCTCAAGCGACGGCGGCCCTCGCCCGGAGCAAGGGGGTATCAGGGCGAAGACGATCTGCCCGAACGCGGTCACCGCGCCGCGCGCGGACACGTAGCCCGCGAAATGCTCGGCGACGGGCACGCCAAATCCGGCCGACGCCAGGGCGGTCTCAGCGGCAACCAGCAGGACGAGCGCCAGCGCGCCCATGGCAATGCGGGCGCTTGCGGCACCAGCAACCTGGAACCGCCGCACCGCGAAACCGGCGACGAACCACGCGATCGCAAGCATGACGGGTGTTTCCAGCACCACGCTCAGGACCGGACCGGCGCGTTCCTCCACGAACAGGACGCGCAGCGTGCCCAGCGCGAAACCGACCGTGAAGACGCCCGCGAAATAGGCGGCACCCGCTCGTGCCCAGTGTCCGGTCATCGCGGCCTCAGAAAAAAGCCTGGATGCCGGTCTGGGCGCGGCCGAGGATCAGCGCGTGGACGTCGTGCGTGCCCTCGTAGGTGTTGACCGTTTCCAGGTTCGCCGCGTGGCGCATCACATGGTAGCCGATCTGGATGCCGTTGCCGCCATGCATGTCGCGGGCCTGGCGCGCGATGTCGAGCGCCTTGCCGCAATTGTTGCGCTTGACGATGGAAATCATCTCGGGCGCCATTTTCCCCTCGTCCATCAGCCGCCCGACGCGCAACGAACCCTGCAGGCCGAGCGCGATCTCGGTCTGCATGTCGGCGAGCTTCTTCTGATAGAGCTGCGTGCCGGCGAGCGGCTTGCCGAACTGCTTGCGGTCGAGGCCGTATTGCCGGGCGCGGTGCCAGCAATCCTCGGCCGCGCCCATCGCGCCCCAGGAGATGCCGTAGCGGGCGCGGTTGAGGCAACCGAACGGGCCCTTCAGCCCCGACACGTTGGGCAGCAGCGCATCCTCGGAGACCTCGACATTGGCCATCACGATCTCGCCGGTGATCGACGCGCGAAGGCTGAGTTTCCCTTCGATCTTCGGCGCCGACAGGCCCTTCATGCCCTTTTCGAGGACGAAGCCGCGTATCTGGTTGTCATGGGCGGCCGACTTCGCCCAGACAACGAAGACATCGGCGATCGGGGCGTTGGAAATCCACATCTTCGAGCCGTTGAGGCGATAGCCGCCGTCTGTCTTTTCCGCGCGCGTCTTCATGCCGCCCGGATCGGAGCCGGCATCGGGTTCGGTCAGGCCGAAGCAGCCGATCAGCTCGCCGGAACCCAGGCCGGGCAGGTATCTGCGGCGCTGTTCTTCGGAACCGTAGGCGTAGATCGGATACATCACCAGCGAGGACTGCACGCTCATCATCGAACGATAACCCGAATCGACGCGCTCGACTTCGCGGGCAACCAGGCCGTATGAGACGTAGTTGGCGCCGGCGCAGCCATATTCCTCGGGCACGGTGACGCCGAGAAGGCCGGCCTGCCCCATCAGGCGGAACAAGTCCGGATCGGTCTTTTCCTCCAGATAGGCCTTTTCGATACGCGGCATCAACTCGGCTTCCGCAAAGGCCTTCGCCGCGTCGCGGATCATCCGCTCGTCCTCGCTCAACTGGTCCTCGAGCAGGAACGGATCGTCCCAGGCGAACGCGGCCTGGGCGGGCGCGGAAATATTGGCGGCGGCAGTGGAGCTCATCGAAATCGTCCCGTTTGTTGTTGTCCCGGGCACAACTATACCCGGCCGGTTGACGCGTAAAGAAGCGGGAATGGCGCTCGCCGCGAAATGCTGTAATCTCGCGCGCCGGGAGGATCTCATTTCATGCCGGCAGCACCCGTTTTCAACATCGATGTAGCTTCGTTCTGGGCCGATCCCTACCCGGCTCTCGCAAGGATGCGGGCCGAGGCGCCAATCGCCTTTGTGCCGCAACTCGGCGCCACGCTGCTGACCCGGCGCGACGACATCTTCGTGTGCGAAAAGAACATCGATGTCTTCTCCTCTCACCAGCCGGGTGGGCTGATGAACGTCCTGATGGGACACAATCTGATGCGCAAGGACGGCGAGGCCCATGCCGCCGAACGCCACGTCATTACCGCCTCGCTCAATCCGCGTGTCGTGCGCGACGTCTGGCGGCGGGAATTCGAGACCCGCGCGCGCGCCATCCTCGACTCCCTCGAACCGCTTGGCGAAGCCGATCTCGTCAAGGCCTACGCCTTGCCGCTCTCAGGCGAGGCGCTGAAATGCATGACCGGGCTGACCAACATCACCTATGCGGAAATGGATGCCTGGTCGCAGGCCATGATCGACGGCATTGCCAACTATGTCGGCGACCCGGAGGTGGAGAAACGCTGTCACGCCGCGACCGCGGGCATCGACGCGGCGATCGACGACATGATCCCCGTGCTGCGCAGGACGCCGAACCACAGCATGCTGGCGGTGATGCTGGAAGCCGGCATGCCGGAGGAGAGCGTGCGCGCAAACGTCAAGCTTGCCATCTCGGGCGGGCAGAACGAGCCGCGCGACGCCATCGCCGGCTGCATATGGGCCCTGCTCACCCACCCGGATCAACGCGCCATTGTCCAGTCCGGCGAAGCGAGCTGGAAACAGGTATTCGAGGAATATTGCCGCTGGATCGCACCGATCGGCATGTCGCCGCGCCGCATTGCCCAGCCTTTCGCGTTCGGCGGCGTCGATTTCGAACCGGAAAGCCGCGCCTTCCTGATGTTCGGTTCTGCCAATCGCGACGAGGCGCATTTCACGAATGGCGACCGGTTTGACGTGACCCGCGACACCGCCAAGGCGATCTCGTTCGGCGCCGGCCCGCATTTCTGCGCCGGGGCTTGGGCATCGCGTTCGCTGGTGTCCGAGGTCGCGCTGCCGATGGTGTTTGACCGGTTGAAATGCCTCGCGCTGGCCGATCCTGACGCCGTGCGGATCGGCGGCTGGGCGTTCCGCGGCGTGCTCAACCTGCCAGTCGAGTGGAATGCTGCAGGCTAGGGTCCTGACCCTAAACAAGTTCAACCGACAATGCGGGATGTCTTCGGCGGCAGGCGAGTTCGTAGATGCGCAGCAGGTCCTCCTCCGACACGTCGATGAAGGTATCGATCTCGCTCAAGGCCGCCACCAGGTCGGCATGCGTGATGTCGGGATAGGCCGGTCCCAGCGGTTTCGTTTCAGACTTGACCGCGACCATTCTCTGGACACTGAGCGGATAGCGCCGCCACGGGAACGGATAGTTGTAGGCGACTGCCGAAAGGACCATGAGGAGCGCACCCAGACCGGCGGGGAACAGGACGAACCAGTAACCGTAGCCGTTGATCGCGGAACCGCTCAGAATGGGAATAAGCGCAGTGGCGCCACCGGGCGGATGCAGGCACTGGAGGTAGTATATCGCGGTGATCGCAAGGCCGACGGCAATCGCACCCGCTATCAGGGGATCAATGCCCAGCTTGTGGACGGATATGCCGATCGCGGCGGAAACCGTGTGGCCACCGATCACGTTCCATGGCTGGGAAAGCGGTCCGTGCGGCGCGGCGAATATCAGCACTGCGGTTGCGCCCATCGAAGCCATCAGCAACACGCGCATGTTGGCGGCATCGGCGACAAACCCGGTTACCCAGAAGACGAGAAAAATGGAGAGCGCGCCACCCAGGCCCGACACCAGTTTTTCCTTGTGCGTCGTATTGCCGCCGATCATCGCCATCCTGCCTCCCGTCTTATATAAGCAAACTAGGATGAATGGACGGCTTTGAGAAGCGACGCGGTTTGCCGCAGGCGGAAGCTCGAACAGCCAAGGCGGGCGCCGGGTTTTCAGGGACCTCGCCTATTCGCTGACCGGCGGCCGAAAGCGCTCATGTGAAATCGCTACCACCGGATCCCTATCCTTACCGCATCGTAGATGCCGGCGTGGATATTGCGCGAGGCGACCGCGTCGCCGATCCGGTAGAGGACGAACCCTCCGTCCGGGTTGCTGTCCGGGAAAACGGGACCGGCACCCGATATCAGCGTGGCGTAATCGATCTCGCCGCGGTTCCGCGATCGGTCCTTGAGGGCGAAATAGAGGTCGTCCATCGGCGCGGTGCCATGCTCGACCACCACCTGGTCGACGCGGCGCTCGGCGCGCCACGCTTCCGCGAAATCCGATGCCAGCGTTGCGACAAGCTGGTTGCCGTCGCGGCGCACGGCGGAAAGCCGGGTGTTGATGGTGATCGTCACGCCCTTCTCGTGGAACGCCTGCATGTAGGGAACATGGTTGAGTCCGCCCATCTCGGGAGCAAAGAAACGTTCCGGCGTGACCAGCTCCGTCCTCGATCCCGCGTTTGCCACGATCTCGGCTGCGGTCATGCCCTGGTGGCCGCCGGAATCGTCATAGACCAGCACGGTGCCCGCCGGTTTCGCCGTGCCGCCGATGATGTCCCAGGACGAGGTGACGAGACCGTCTCCGGCTTCCAGCGGCGGGTTCTGCGGGATACCGCCGGTGGCGACGATGACGGTATCGGGTCTAAGCGCGAGCACGTCGTCGGCCTCCGCCCAGGTGTCGTAGCGGATCTCGACGCCGAGGCGTTCCAGCTCGGCCAGCCGCCAGTCGACGATGCCGATCATCTCCTTGCGGCGGGGGTTCTTGGTCATCAGCAGGACCTGGCCGCCGGCCTGGCTCGCCGCTTCCAGAACGGTCACCTCGTGGCCGCGTTCGGCGGCGACGCGCGCCGCCTCCAGCCCGGCCGGCCCTGCGCCGACGACGACGACGCGTTTTCCCGGCGCCTCCGACCGCGCGATCACATGCGGGATCGTCGCCTCGCGGCCGGTCGCCGCATTGTGGATGCACAGCGCCTCGCCGCCCTCGTAAATGCGGTCAAGACAATAGGTTGCGCCGACGCAGGGGCGGATGCGGTGCTCGACACCCTCCCTCACCTTCTTCACGATATGCGGATCGGCGATGTGGGCCCGCGTCATGCCGACCATGTCGAGTTTGCCTTCGGCGATGGCATGGCGGGCCGTGGCGACGTCGGAAATGCGGGCGGCATGGAACACCGGGAACTTCGTCTCGGCGCGCACCTCGCCGGCGAAATCGAGATGCGGCGCGGAGCGCATGCCCGATACCGGGATGACCTTCGACAAGGCGGCGTCGGTCTCGATATGGCCGCGGATCAGATTGATGAAATCGAACTTGCCGGAAGCCGCGATGCGCCGCGCGATCTCCACACCCTCCTTGCGGCTCAGCCCCTTGTCCCAGTCCTCGTCGGCGACCATGCGGATGCCGACGACGAAATCCGGCCCGACCGCCGCGCGCACCGCGTCGATGACGCGCCATGTGAACCGCATGCGGTTGTCGAGCGAGCCGCCATAATCGTCGTCGCGGAAATTGGTGGCCGGCGACCAGAAGGCGTCCATCAGATGGCCGTAGGCCTCGAACTCGATGCCGTCGAGGCCGGCGGCCTGCATGCGCTGCGCGGCCGCGGCGTAGTCGGCGACGATGCGCTCGATGTCCCAGTTCTCGGCGGTCTTGGGGAAGGCGCGGTGTGCGGGTTCGCGCACCGGCGAGGCGGACAGCACGGGCAGCCAGTCGGCCTTGTTCCAGCCGGTACGACGGCCAAGATGGGTCAACTGGATCATCACCGCCGCGCCATGTTCATGGCACGCGTCCGTCAGTTCCTTCAACCACGGCACGATCCCGTCCTTGTAGGCGAGCAGATTGCCGAAGGCCGGCGGGCTGTCGGGCGAGACCAGCGCGGACCCGGCGGTCATCGTCAGCGCGATGCCGCCCTTTGCCTTCTCGGCATGGTAGAGGCGGTAGCGCTCCTTCGGCATGCCGTCCTCGGAATAGGCCGGCTCGTGGGCCGTCGACATGACGCGGTTCTTCAGCGTCAGGTGCTTGAGCTGGTAGGGTTGCAGCAACGGATCACTTGCAGCCATTTCCCGGTTCCCCTATTCGTCGGGTGCCCGGCCGGGCAACCTGATTGAGGTAATGATGACAGACACCAGCAAATTGACGCAACTTGGCGCGAAAGCCACCCTGCCCGCCTCGCCGGAAGAGGCCGTGCTGGAGGTGGTCCCGTTTGCGCGCGGCGACGGGCCTCCGGCCTTGGTGCGTTTTGCCGCCCCGGAGTTCACCTCGCTGTGCCCGATGACCGGCCAGCCGGATTTCGCCCATCTCGTCATCGACTACTGCCCCGACAAGACGCTGGTGGAATCGAAATCGCTGAAACTGTTCCTCGGCTCGTTCCGCAACCACGGCGCCTTCCATGAGGAATGCACGGTCCAGATCGCGCGGCGCATCGTCGAGGCGACGAAGCCGTTGTGGCTGCGCATCGGCGGCTACTGGTATCCGCGCGGCGGCATTCCGATCGACGTGTTCTGGCAGACCGGCGAACCGCCTCAAGGCGTCTGGCTGCCCGACCAGGGCGTCCCGCCCTATCGCGGACGGGGCTGAGAACCGGAACCGTTCGGGGCGCGCGTTCAGTACCACGCGTCCTCCATCTCGGCCTTGCGGCGCGTAACGTATTCCTTCAGCGCCTCGCTGAGGCCCGCATCGAGCGGCGGCGCCTCGTATTCGTCAAGCGTCTTCTTCCACGCCTTGTTGGCGCGGGTCGCGGCATCGCTCGACCCCGCGGCCTCCCATTTCTCGAACGGCTCGTTGTCGTCGAGGGCGGAGTCCCAGAATGCCGACTGGTAGTTGGCCATGGTGTGGGCGCAGCCGAAGAAATGGTTGCCGGGTCCCACTTCGCGGAAGGCGTCGAGCGCCAACTGGTTATCGTCGATCCTGATGCCGTCGAGATAGGAATGCAGCGCGCCGCAGAAATCGGCATCGAGCATGAATTTCTCGTATGACATCGACAGCAGGCCGTCCAGGAAGCCGGCGGAATGGAGAATGAAGTTGGCGCCGCAATGGATCGCCGACAGCATCGACATGGTGCCTTCGTTCATGGCCTGGGCATCGGGCAGTTTGGAGGTGGTGAAATTGCCGGCGCATCGAAGCGGCAGGCCGAGCCGCCGCGCCAGTTGCCCGATCACCAGCGAGCCGGCGGCGGGCTCCGGCGTGCCGAAGGTCGGCGAACCGGAACGCAGCGACATCGACGACAGGAAATTGCCGTAGATCACCGGCGCGCCTGGGCGTTCGAGCTGGGTCAGCGCGCAGCCGGCCATGGTTTCGGCATGTGCCTGGGCGATGGCGCCGGCGCTGGTGACCGGGCCCATTGCACCGCCCAGAATGAACGGCACGATGACGGCCGCCTGGTTGGCGCGGGCGTAGGCGCGCATCGCGGTCGTCATGGTCGCGTCCCAGACCAGCGGCGAGTTGACGTTGACATTGCCGAGGATGACGCAGTTGGCGTCGACAAAATCCGCCCCGAAAAGGATTCGGCACATCTCGATGGAATCCTCGGCGCGCTCCTCGGCCGTCACCGAGCCCATGAACGGCCGGTCGGACAAGCGGATATGCGCGTCGACCATGTCGAGATGGCGTTTGTTGACCGGCACGTCGACCGGTTCGCAGATCGTGCCGCCCGAATGGTGCAGCCAGGGCGAGGACTGGGCCAGCTTCACGAAATTGCGGAAGTCCTCGATCGTGCCGTAGCGCCGGCCCTGGTCGAGGTCCATGACGAAGGGCGAACCATAGGCCGGGGCGAAGACCACGTTCGGCCCGCCGATCTCGACGGAATTGGCGGGGTTGCGCGCGTGCTGTGTGAATTGCCGCGGCGCCGTGGCGAGGATCTCGCGCAGCATGCCGGGGGGAAACCTGACCAGAACGTCGTCGATCTCGGCGCCGGCCTTTCGCCACAGTTCCAGCGCGGCGGGATCGTCACGGAACTCGATGCCGATCTCGGCGAGGATGCGGTCCGCGGTCTCCTCGATCCTGACAAGGTTTTCTTCCGACAGGATGTCGTAGGGCGGGATGTTGCGCACGATATAGGGCCGATGGACGGCGAGAGGCCCGTGACTGCGTTCTTCGCGCCTGGCCGAGCGTCCGCTGCGTTCGCGCCGCGCCGGCGCTGTTGCGGCCTGCCCGGTGATATCGGTCGTCGTGCTCATGGTGCACCTCCACCGGCAAAGAGTGGAGCGCCCAGGACGACGAATCCATACCTGTATGCGGCATCGAGCGGCGCGAATGCGAACTCCCGGTCGGTCCGCGTTACCCGCCGGACCATCGTTGCCCCTTTGACGAAAATCAAAACTGTGCCAAGTGTTGACAGATAGGGTTTGGCAATCGAACGGCCGCAACAACAGGGGAAAGCGTTCATGGTGGATGTCGCGCATTTCAGGAAGAAGCTCCTCAAGCGCAGGGAGGAGTTGTCGGACCGGCTGGAGGAAATCGAGCACGATCTCGATGCGACGCCCAATCCCGACGTGGAAGAACGCGCCACCGAACGCGAAGGCGACGAGGTGCTGGAAAGCCTCGGCAACGCCGGACTGGCCGAACTGAAGAGCATCGATGCGGCCTTGGCGCGAATCGAAGCCGGCACCTATGGCGAATGCGTCAAGTGCGGCGAGGACATCTCGATCGAACGCCTCGAGGCGCTTCCGGCCACGCCGTTCTGCCGCAATTGCGCCTGAGGCGATCCACGCCGACATCGAACCATCAGAGATTGCCTGGACCTGTGGCTGACAGGCTCCGGCGCGAGTTGCAATAGATTCAAGGAACGGGAGGGACCATCATGACCACCGGACAGCGCATCGTGCTGGCGCAGTACCCCAAGGGCATGCCCGGCCATGACGACCTGAAGCTCGAGGCCGCGGAATACGGCGCGCCCGGTGACGGCGAGGTACTGCTCAGGACAATCTACCTGTCGCTCGACCCCTACATGCGCGGACGCATGAGCCAGGCGAAGTCCTATGCGGCGATCACCCGGATCGGCGACGTCATCACGGCGGAGACAGTGAGCGAAGTGATCTCCTCCAACGATCCGGGCTTTTCTCCCGGCGACATCGTGCTGGCGCGCAGCGGCTGGCAAAGCCACGCGATCATGAAGGGCGAGGCGCTGCGCAGAATTGACCCGGCGCTGGCGCCCATCTCCACGGCGCTCGGCGTGCTCGGCATGCCGGGCTTCACCGCCTATTGCGGCCTGCTCAAGCACGGCCGCCCGAAGGAAGGCGAGACCGTGGTCGTCTCGGCGGCCAGCGGCGCGGTGGGCCAGCTTGTCGGCCAGATCGCAAAAATCAAGGGCTGCCGTGCCGTCGGCATCGCGGGCGCGGCCGACAAATGCGCCATGGCGGTCGACGAATTCGGATTCGATGCCTGCGTCGACTACAAGGATGCCGATTTCAGGGAAAAGCTGGCGGCCGCCTGTCCTGACGGCATCGATGTCTATTTCGAGAATGTCGCCGGCGATGTGCTGAAGGCGGTCATCCCGCTGTTCAACTTCTTCGCCCGCATGCCGGTGTGCGGCACCATCGCTTATTACAACGCCCAGGGCCTGCCGGAAGGCCCGGACTATCTGCCCGCCTTCATGCGCGCGATCCTGGTCAACCGGCTCTCGGTACGCGGCTTCATCAACTATGACGAGGCGGAGATGATGCCCGATTTCCATCGCGAGATGGCCGGGTGGATTCGTTCGGGCAAGGTGAAATACCGCGAGGATTTCGTCGACGGGCTGGAAAACGCGGTCGATGCCTTCCAGGGGCTGCTGACGGGCAAGAACCGCGGGAAGCTGGTCATCCGGGTGGGCGACGACCCGACGGCCTGAGTATCTACCTGATCGCCCTCACCAGGTCCGCGTCTGGAAAACACGTCGGCTTGCGGCCGTTCTTTGCCTGCCAGTCGCCGATGGAACGCCTGGTCTTGTAGCCCGGCAGGCCGTCGGCGCCGCCGACATCGTAGCCTTCTCTTTCGAGCGCGCGCTGCATGGCGGCGACGTCGGAGCGGTAGAGCCCGCCGACCGCGCCCCAGCGGCCGGAAAAATCGCCGACCGACCACTGGATGCGATCGCCGAGATGGCCGATGAACAGGGCGTAGAGGTCGCTCTCGTTATAGTCCTTCAGGACGTAGAAATTGGGCGTGACGATGAAGGCCGGGCCATTTCGCCCCGCCGGCATCATGAGAAAGCCCTCGCCGCGCAATTCGTGATCCGGGAAGGGCTTGCCGGAAACGCGGGCGATCCCCATCGCCGCCCATTCGGAAATGCGCTTTCCCCGGTCCGGGCCTTCCAGCGCGCAGGACACGGATTGCGGCACCGTGACCTCGAAGCCCCAGTCGCGCCCGGCCTGCCAGCCATAGTGGCGCAGGTAGTTCGCAATCGAGGCCAGCGTGTCGGCATCGGACCGCCAGATATCGGCCCTGCCGTCGCCGTCGCCGTCTGCGGCGTGCTTGAGAAACGAGGTCGGCATGAATTGCGGCTGGCCGAGCGCGCCGGCCCATGAGCTCTTCATCGCCGATGGGGGCACATGGCCCCTCTCGACGATTTCCAGCGCGGCCAGCACCTCGGCGCGGAACATCTCCTTGCGGGTCGACATGAAGGCCTTGGTGCCGAGCACCTCGAAGGCATCGTGAGGGATCTTCACGCCGCCAAATCCCGATTCGCGGCCCCAGATCGCCACGACGATGCGCGCGGGCACGCCGGTTGCCTTCTCGATTGCCGCGAGCGTGGCGCGGTGTTGCGCCAGGCGCGCCTTGCCGCCGCGCTCCACCGCCGCCACGGTTCCGGCATTGAAATATTTGCCCGGCGAACCGAACTCGGCCTGGCGCTGTTCCTTCGGCGTCTTCGGCTTCGTGCCCGGCGGCACCAGGTCGGGCAGTTTCCAGTTGAGCGTCACGCCCGAAAAGGCGGCGTCGAAAGTCGCCGCGGAGACACCGCGCGCGCGGGCAGCGGGCCACAGGTCCTCCTTCAGCCAGGCCTGGAACAGCGCCTCGACCGCCGCGTCCTTCGCCTGGGCCGGGATGGCGGCCAGCAGCGCCATGGCGACAAGCGCCGCCATGCGGGCGATCGTCATGCGAAGCTGCGGTCGGGCCATGGCCTGCTCCCTGCGCAAAGTTCTGTCAGAACGCGGTGCGCGACTTCAGCGCTGCGGCCAGCGTGCCGTCGTCGAGATAGTCGAGTTCGCCGCCGACCGGCACGCCATGGGCGAGACGCGTCACCTTGATGTCGAAGCCCGCCAGATGGTCGGTGATGTAGTGCGCGGTCGTCTGGCCTTCCACGGTGGCATTGACGGCGAGGATGATCTCGCTGACGCCGCCGGCGGCGACGCGCTCGACCAGTTGCCGGATCGTCAGGTCGTCAGGGCCGACGCCATCGAGCGGCGACAGCGTGCCGCCGAGCACATGGTAGCGCACATTGCTCATCGCGGCCGCACGCTCCAGCGCCCACAGGTCGGCCACGTCCTCGACCACGATCACGGTGGCGCCGTCGCGGCGCGGATCGGTGCAGATCATGCACGGGTCGGACGTATCGACATTGCCGCAGGCCGAGCAGACGCGCACCTTGTCAAAAGCCTCGGCCATTGCCCCTGCGAGCGGTCCCATCAGCTGCTCCTTCTTCTTGAGGAGGTGCAAGGCCGCACGCCGCGCGGAACGCGGCCCCAGCCCCGGCACCTTGGCCAGCAACTGGATCAGTTTTTCGATTTCGGGTCCGACGATTCGTTTGCTCATGGAAAATGCCTAGAGCATGGTGCGATCAAATGGAATCGTTTGAACGTCGGGATTTTGCGTTCCGGCGAGAAGCGCGGGGCGACGCGGTGCGAGCACCGTCAGCCGCGCGCGACGACGTCCAGGGCGCAAAAGACCAAGTTCGCACGATTGCAGTTTAATCATCGGATTCAACACGTTGAACCTTTCCCCGCTTGGCGGTCCTTTCCGCGCCGGCTTCGTCGAAATCCTCGCGCGATGTTAGCGAAGCGCTCACTTTTTTTACAGTACCCTGTAGAATGGGGCGATGGAGTGATTCATGGCAAAGATTGAAGTCCGAAAAGCGACGGAAGCCGATCGCAACATTCTCGAAGCGTTGATCGGCGAATGCTATTCGCAGGTCTATCCGGGCTGGTACGAGGAGGATGTGTTGTCCGATGCCCTGCCCATGATGTTGAGGATCGATCCCGCGCTGCTGGCTTCGGGCCGATATTTCGCCGCCATCTGCGACGGCGAGACAGCGGGATGCGGCGGCTGGAGCACGATGGCGCCGGATACCCGGTCAAGCGAAGACGCAATCGGCCACATTCGCCATTTCGCCACCCACCCCAATTTCATGCGCACCGGTGTCGGCGGGGCGATCATCGAGACTTGCATCGCGGAGGCCAAGGCCGAGGGCGTTTCCCGCCTCAAGTGCTTTTCCAGCCGGCCGGCCGAGAACTTCTACAGCCGCCACGGATTCAGCCGCGTCGACGAGGTCAGCATCATGCTCGGCGACGGCGTCATCTTCCCCGCCATCCTGATGGAAAAAGCGCTGATCTGAGGCGGCGCTTTTCAGAACGGCAGTTTCATGCCTGGCGGGATCGGCAGGCCGGCGGTCAGTTCCTGGGTCTTTTCCTGGACGATCTGCTCCACCTTGGCCTTCGCCTCGTTGTGGGCGGCGAGGATCAGGTCTTCAAGGATCTCGACATCGTCTTCCCTGAACAGCGACGGATCGATCTTCAGGCCGCGCATCTCGCCCTTGCCGGAAAGCGTCACGGTGACCATGCCACCGCCGGACTGGCCATCGGCGGTGATGTTGGCCATCTCCTCCTGCATGGCCTGCATCTTCTGCTGCATTTCCCTGGCCTTGCTCATCAGGCCCATCAGGTCTTTCATCTCGGTCTCCGTCCGTAATCAGAGTTCTTCTTCGTCGTCGTCGCCGTCCGGCCCGGGTGCCGTTGGCAACGCGTCCTCAACCTCGGCATCGGGAATGCGCACATCGGTGATCCGGGCACCGGGAAATCTTTCCAGTATCGCGGCGACGGCGGGGTCGGACCGGGCATCCACAAGGCGCGTTTCGTGTTCGGAATGCTCGATCTCGGCGAGCGTTCGCCCGCCCGCCTGGCGCGACAGCGATACCACCCAGCGCCGGCCGGTCCATTCGGAAAGCTTGCGCGTTATGTCGCCGAGCAGCGTCTTGGGCGCGTCGTCGGTGAGGTTGACGTCGAGGCGGCCCGGTTCGATGGAAACAAGCCGCACGCAGCGCTTGACCATCACCTTGAACGCCATGTCGCGGCGCTCGTCGGCAAGCGCGACGATCTCCTCCAGGGAAGCGAGAGGCACCGCGCCGGTCTCAACCTCGGGCTCCCGGACCTCGGCCTTCGCTTCGGGAACCGGCGCGGTCTCGACCAGGCGCATGGTCTGGCCGCCGGACCCGCTGCCCGGCGACATGCGCGCGGAGGACACGGTCTGGGTCGCCCCGCCGCCGTCCCGCACGGGCGACCCGGCGGGCGGGCGTGCCGGCGAGCCATCGGAGGGCGCGGGCGAGGTCCGCGCCGCGCCCTCTTCGACATGCCTAATCGCCTCGTCGAGCGTCGGCAGGTCGGCGGCATGCGCGATGCGGATCAGCACCATTTCCGCGGCGGCAAGCGGCCTGTTGGACGCCTCGACCTCGGCGATGCCCTTGAGCAGCATCTGCCAGGTGCGCGACAGCACGCGCACCGACAGCGCCTCGGCCATCGCGGCGCCGCGCGTGCGCTCGTCCTCGTTGAGCGAGGCATCGTCGGCCGCCTCGGGCACGAAGCGCAGCCGGGTGACGAGATGGTTGAACTGGGCGAGATCGGTCAGGACCACGGCGGGGTCTGCACCGGCGTCGTACTGGGTGCGGAACTCGGCGAGCGCGGCCGGCAGGTCGCCCTTCATCAGGTGCTCGAACAGGTCGATGATACGGGCGCGGTCGGCCAGGCCGAGCATGGAGCGCACGGCCTCGGCCGTCACCTCTCCGCCGCCATGGGCGATCGCCTGGTCGAGAATGGACAGCGAATCGCGCACCGAGCCTTCCGCCGCGCGCGCGATCATGGCCAGCGCATCGTGGTCGACGGCAACCTTCTCCTCGTGCGCGATCTGCCCCAGGTGCTTCATCAGCACGCCCGCCTCGACGCGGCGCAGGTCGAAGCGCTGGCAGCGCGACAGGACAGTGATCGGCACCTTGCGGATCTCGGTGGTGGCGAAGATGAACTTCACATGCGGCGGCGGCTCCTCCAGCGTCTTGAGCATGGCGTTGAAGGCGCCGCCGGAGAGCATGTGCACTTCGTCGATGATATAGACCTTGTAGCGCGCCGAGGCCGGCCGGTATCGCACCTGTTCCAGGATGTCGCGCATGTTGTCGACGCCGGTGTGCGAGGCGGCGTCCATCTCCACGACATCGACATGGCGGCTTTCCATGATCGCGGCGCAATGGCGGCCGGGCGTCGCCAGGTCGATCGACGGGGTATTGACGGTGTCGGTCTCGTAGTTGAGCGCTCGCGCGAGGATGCGCGCGGTCGTGGTCTTGCCGACGCCACGCACGCCGGTCAGCATCCAGGCCTGCGCGATACGGCCTGAGGCGAACGCGTTGGTGAGCGTGCGCACCATCGGTTCCTGGCCGATCAGGTCGGAAAAATCGCGCGGACGGTACTTGCGCGCCAGAACACGATAGGCGCCGTCGGCTTTCGTCATGTCGGCAGAATCGCTCATTGCGCGGGACCGCACTCCTTCGTGAGCGGCAATAGTCGCCGCCGGGCCGGACCGGGTCAATGGCAGAGCCCGGAAAGAAGGGGATTTTACCAGCGGCTGTCGATCCTGGCCGCCGAGGTGGGAGGCTGGCACGGTGACCCGTGCCGGGCTCGTTGGGGCTGCTTCCTTCCGGACCTGACCCGGTTGGCGAGTGGCCCGTCCACCACCAACCTCCCGCAGCCCATATCGTCAATCGACGTCGCAAATGCAAGAGGCCGGCGCCGGCACGCGGCGAATAAGCGGCCGCATTTCCCGCGTCTTGGCAAAATAGGGCGAGACTCGTGACCGATTTGCAGGCACTCTTGCCCGGTGATGAGAGGAGGAAGGCAATTCGGGATGCGCCCACGGATACAGGCGGGCTTCGAACTCGACACGCAACTGGAGGCTGATACCTGCCCGGTGCTGTGGCTGACCTTGTGCGAAGTCCGGCTGATGAACGACCGCCGCTGGCCGTGGCTGATCCTCATCCCGCAGCGCGCCAATATCGAGGAACTGCACGACCTGACCCCGCTCGACCAGGCCATGCTCACTTTCGAAACCAATCTCGTTGCCGCCGCCCTCAAGCAGGCCACGGCCTGCCACAAGATCAACAGCGGCGCCCTGGGCAATGTGGTGCACCAGCTCCACTTCCACATCGTGGCGCGCAACGAGGGCGACACCAACTGGCCCGGGCCGGTCTGGGGCTTCGGCGAACGCGAACCTTACCGCAAGGAAGACCGCCACCAGTTGATCGCGAAGCTCAAGGATGCCATTTCCTCCCAGACGATCTGACATTCCCACCGAGCCAACCGGACCGATCCATGACATTTCCCCTCTTCTCCACCGGCGCGGAACCCAGCGCGCTGACCGGCTTCTCCGGCAACCGCATCGACCGCCAGTCCGAGCACAGGCCCGACGACTGCATCGACGTCGCACTCTCCGACCCGCAGGCGCGCATCATGGTGGCGCGCGCTGGAAGGCTCTACATGCGCGAAACCGGCGATGGCGGGCTGACGGGCTGGCACGACATCGACGGCGCCCGCGATCTTGAGGTCAAGCTTGCCCATGCCGTGCTGCTCGGCACCCAGGACGGCCGTCCGCTGCTGGCCGCGCCCGCCGGCCTGGACCCGGAAGCCGCCCCGCAGGACATCAAGGCGATCGACTACCGCTCGGTCTACACTCAGGGCCTGCTCGACCGCGAAGACGAGGGTGCGCTGGCGCAGGGCGCATCCCTGCTCGCCTGGCATTCCAACCACCTCTTCTGCGGGCGGTGCGGCACGGCGAGCGCGATCAGCGCAGGGGGCTACAAGCGGGTCTGCCCGAACTGCCGGGCCGAGCATTTTCCGCGCACCGATCCGGTCGCCATCATGCTGGCGGTTCGCGATGATTTCTGCCTGCTCGGGCGCAGCCCGCATTTCTTGCCCGGCATGTATTCGTGCCTTGCCGGATTCGTCGAGCCCGGCGAGACGATCGAGAACGCGGTGCGGCGCGAGATTCATGAAGAGTCCGGCATCACGATCGGCCGCGTCGCCTATCATGCAAGCCAGCCCTGGCCGTTCCCCTATTCGCTGATGATCGGTTGCTACGGCGAGGCGGTCACCGAGACGATCGACGCCGACCGCGACGAACTGGAGGATTGCCGCTGGTTCTCGCGCGCCGAAGTGCGGGACATGATGGGGCGGACGCTCGGCGATCCCGATACTCCCGCCTGCCCGCCTTCCGGCGCCATCGCCAGCCGCCTGATCGCCGACTGGGTGGCGGCGGGGTAGCTCTATTCGCCGTCGGCTTCCTCGCGCTGGGTCTCGCGGAAGACATGGGTCGGGTAGACGCCGAGGATGCGCACGTCGCGGGAGAAGAAAGCGAGTTCCTCCAGCGCCAGCGTCACCGGCCGGTCGTCGGGATGACCCTCGATATCGGCATAGAACTGGGTGGCGAAGAACTTGCCGCCGGTCTGGTAGCTTTCCAGCTTGGTCATGTTGACGCCATTGGTGGCGAAACCGCCCATGGCCTTGTAGAGCGCGGCCGGCAGGTTGCGCACGCGGAAGACGAAGGTCGTCATCATTTTCACGCCGGGATCGGCCATGGCCCAGTCCTTCGTCTTCGACAGGACGACGAAGCGGGTCACGTTGTTTTCGGAATCCTCGACATCCTCGGCCAGGATTTCCATGCCGTAGAGTTCGGCCGCCAGGCGGGGAGCAAGGGCCGCGCGCGAGCGATCGCCGAGTTCGGCGACCAGGCGTGCCGCTCCCGCCGTGTCGCCCGCCACCTCCGGCTTCCAGCGATGCTTGCGGATGACCTTGCGGCACTGGCCGAGCGCGTGGATATGGCTGTGAACCGACTTGATGTCGCTCAGCTGGGTTCCCGGCAGCACCATCAGCTGGAAATGGATCGGCAGGAAATATTCGCCGACGATGTGCAGGCGCGATTCGGGCAACAGGTGGTGAATATCGGCGACACGGCCGGCGATGGTGTTTTCGATCGGTATCATCGCGAGGTCCGCCTTGCGGGTCTCGACCGCGTTGAAGGCGTCCTCGAAGGTCGGGCAGGGCAGCGGCTCCATCGCGGGATACATGTCGCGGCAGGCGGTATCGGAGTTGGCGCCGGGCTCACCCTGGAACGCGATCCGGTTGGTTTTCTCGACCATTTTCAGTTTCCTTGCGAGAGAAGCTTGCGGGCGCGCTCGAGGTCGGCCTGCGTGTCGACACCCAGCGGAACGGCACTCACCACCTGAGCGTCGATCCGCATGCCCGCCTCGAGCGCACGCAACTGCTCCAGTTTTTCGCGCGTTTCAAGCACTGACGGCGGCAGCGCGACGAAACGCTCCAGCGCTGCGCGGCGATAGGCATAAAGGCCGATGTGATGGTAGAGCGGCCCCTCGCCCCAGGGCGCGGTCGCGCGGGTGAAATAGAGCGCGCGCAGGCGGTCGGACCCGACCGGCGAGCCGACCACCTTGACCACGTTGGGATCGGTCTTCTCGTCCTCGTCCGTGATCTCGACGGCAAGCGTGGCGATGTCGACCGCCACATCCGCCATCGGTTCGAGTGCGGCACGAACCGTTTGGGGCGCCACGGTCGGCAGGTCGCCCTGGACATTGACCACGATCTCGACCGCGCCGCCGGGATCGAGCGCCTGCAACGCCTCGAAGATGCGGTCGGACCCCGATGCGTGGGCGGCTCCCGTCATCTGCGCCTCGAAGCCGTGGGCGCGAACAGCGTCGGCGATATTTGTGCTGTCGGTAGCCACGACGACGCGGCCGATTTCGCTTTCGGCGGCGCGGCGGGCAACATGGACGATCATCGGGACACCGCAGATATCGGCAAGCGGCTTGCCGGGAAGCCGGGTGGACGCCAAGCGGGCGGGAATGAGGACGAGCGTGTTCATCTGGGTCGGTGGCCGATGGCGGGCGCCTGTTCGAAGTGGCAAAAAGTCTCACGTGGAAGCGCTCTTATATGTGTTGCAACGGCGAAGCAAAAGACATAGTTTCCGGCGCGACTTGCACCGGCCGCGCTGGCACGGGGGAGTAGGCGTGCGCCGCGGCGGCGAAGGGGATTGCCGCGGTCTGAAAGCAAAAGACGCAGGAGCCAGAGGGAATGGATTCGTTCGAAGTCACCAAAGTCGTGGGCGGCCTTCTGGCTGCCGTTTTCGTCATCTTCACCGTCTCGATCGTGTCGGACGCCATTTTCGAGAGCCCGGCTCCCGAACAGGAGGGTTTTGTGATTGCCGCCGCCGAAGGCGAATCTGAAGCTGGCGCAGAGGCGAAGGAAGAGGCCGGCCCCGAGCCGATCGCGCCGCTGCTGGCCAGCGCCGATGCGGCCGCCGGCGAGAAGGTCTTCAAGAAGTGCGCGGCCTGCCACACGGTCGACGACGGCGGCGCCAACAAGGTCGGCCCGAACCTGTGGGGCATCGTCAACCGCCCGGCTGCCAGCCATGAGGGCTTCAGCTATTCGGCCGCGATGAAGGAATTCGCGCAGGGCGGGGCGACGGTCTGGGACTACGAGCATCTCTCCGAGTTCATCGCCGCGCCGAAGAAATACGTCAAAGGCACCGCGATGGGTTTCGCCGGTGTGAAGAAGATCGAGGAAAGGGCCGACCTGATCGCGTATCTGCGCACGCTGGCCACCGAACCGGCACCGCTGCCGTAACGGGCAAGGCCCGGACAGATCATACGAAAAAGCCGGTTCTCGCCGGCTTTTTTGTTGCCCGGAGCCCGGTTCGCAGCACCCCTCCCTTTCATTTGGGCGAAAAAGCCATAGTTTGACGCGGAGCACCGCAACAGTCCGAGGAGGCGCTGCCGGCCATGGCGACACTGGTTCTCAACCGCCGCACCCTGCTGCTCAATGCCGCCATGGCGCCGCTCTTTGCGCGCGCGGTCATGGCGCAGGGGCGTCCGATCGACGATCCGCAGATCCCGCCGGGCGAAATCCGCGACGCATACGCGTGGAAACACGCGACCGCGCTGACCGGCGAGCCGAAATACCCGGCCGGGTTTTCGCGTTTCGACTACGTCAATCCCGACGCGCCGAAGGGCGGAACGGTCCGCATGGCCTCGCAGGGCTCGTTCGACACGTTCAATCCCGTGCCGCCGCGTGGCGAGGTCAGCGATGGCCTGGGGCTTTTGTTCGAGACGCTCATGACCTCGTCGCTCGACGAACTGGACATATCGGCAGGCTACGGATTGCTTGCCGAAGCGACACGGTTGCCAGACGATTTTTCGTGGGTTTCGTTCCGCCTCAACTCCAGGGCGCGCTGGCACGATGGCAAACCGGTGACACCGGAAGACGTGGTCTGGAGCTTCGAGAAGTTCACGACGATCAATCCGCAGAACCAGTTCTACTATCGCAATGTCGTCAAGGCCGCGAAGACCGGCGACAACGAGGTGACCTTCGCCTTCAACGTGGCAGGCAACCGCGAGTTGCCGCACATCATGGGCCAGCTTCTCGTCTTGCCGAAACACTGGTGGGAAGGGACCGGTGCCGACGGAAAGCCGCGCGACATTGCGCGCGGGACGCTGGAACCGCCGCTTGGCTCGGGGCCCTATCGAATCGCCGGCTTCCAGCCCGGCAGGTCGCTGACCTACGAACGGGTGAAGGACCACTGGGCGGCCGCTCTGCCGGTCAATGTCGGGCAGCACAATTTCGATACCATCCGGTTTGACTACTATCGCGACCTGACCGTCATGGTGGAGGCGATCAAGGCCGACCAGTACGACTACCGGGCGGAAAACTCGGCCAAGAACTGGGCGACCGCCTATGCCGAGGACATCTTCCCCGCACGCGCCAGGGGTCACGTCAAGCTGATGCGCATTCCCGACAAGTCCTCGGGCGTGATGCAGGCTTTCGTGCCCAATGGCCGGCGCGAAAAGTTCAAGGACTGGCGGGTGCGGCGCGCGCTCAACTACACCTTCGATTTCGAGACCACCAACCGGACGGTCTTCTTCGACCTCTATTTCCGTCCGGCCAGTTATTTTGCCGGCTCCGAACTGGCTTCTTCCGGATTGCCGGAAGGCAAGGAACTGGAGATCCTTGAGAAATACCGCGGGAAGATACCCGATACCGTTTTCACCGAGGAATACACCAACCCGGTGGCCGGCGATGACATCAGGCTGAGGGCCAATCTGCGCGAGGCCCTGCGGTTGTTCAAGGAAGCCGGCTACGAATTGCGCGACCGCAGAATGGTCAATGCGCAGACCGGCGAGCCGTTCGTCTTCGAACTGCTCGACTACAACCCCGACGGCGGGCGCATGGAACTTCCATGGAAGGAGAACCTTGCCAAGATCGGCATCGACATGACCTATCGCGTCGTCGAGACCTCGACCTATATCAACCGGCTGCGCAGCTTCGACTTCGACATGGTCACCGCGGTGTGGGCGCAGTCGCTTTCGCCCGGCAACGAGCAGCGCAACTACTGGGGTTCGGAGTCGAGGGACCGGGAAGGCTCGCGCAACTTCGCCGGCATCGCCGATCCGGCGGTCGACAAGCTGATCGACGAAGTGATCTTCGCGCCCGACCGCGATACGCTGGTCGCCGCGGCGAAGGCGATGGACCGGGTGCTGCTGCATCACCACTTTGTGGTCCCCCAGATCTTCTACCCGTTCGACCGCATCGTGGTGTGGGACCGCTTCGGCCATCCCGATCCGCTGCCGGAGTATTCGGTGGGCTTCCCGACGGTGTGGTGGTGGGACGCCGAAAAGGCGGCCCGGATCAGGTGAGTGGCGGCATGGGGTACGGGCGAAGCGACCCGACGCGGCGGCAGTTTCTGACCCTTGGCGGCGCGGCAGCGGCCGCATCGCTGATGCCGCTGCCCGGTCTTGCCGCACTGCCCAGGGGCGAACCGCTGCACGGGCTCTCGGCCTTCGGCGAGCTCGGATATCCGCCGGATTTCGAGCGCTTCGACTACGGCAATCCCGATGCGCCTAAAGGCGGAACCTTCAATTTCCAGCCGCCCAACTGGGCCTTCAACCAGAGCCCGCAGAGCTTCGACACGCTGAATTCGTTCGTGCTGCGCGGGACAGGCCCGCTACGCGCGGAGCTTGCCCACGATTCGCTGATGGTGCGCGCGCTCGACGAGCCGGACGCGGTTTACGGGCTTCTCGCCGAAAGCGTGACGATCTCGCCGGACGGCAATCGCTTCACCTTTCATCTGAGGCCCGAAGCGCGCTGGCACGACGGTAAACCGGTGACCGCCGACGACCTTGTCGCGACCTACACGCTGTTCAGGTCACCGGAAGCGCATCCCGCGCTCAGCCAGCCGCTCAACGAACTGGTCGAGGCAATCGCGGAGAATGACCGAACTTTCACGCTCGTTTACTCCGGCAGGCAGTCGGACCGCGCGATCCTCAACGCGGCGACCTATCCGGTGGTGCAGAAGGCGCACTTCGATAACCATCCCTTCGACGGTTCGCAGATGATCGCGCCGGCGGGATCGGGGCCCTACGCGGTGTCGCGGTTCGAGGCGGGCGTGTTCGTCGAATATGGCCGCGTCGACGACTATTGGGCCGCTGACCTGCCGGTCAACCGCGGCTTCAGCCATTTCGACCGCATCCGCATCGACTATTACCGCGAACGCCAGAGCGCGTTCGAAGCCTTCAAGAAGGGCTCAACGCTCTATCGCGAGGAATTCACCTCGAAGGTCTGGGCAACCGAATACGACTTCCCCGCGCTCAACGAAGGCAGGATCGTCAAGCGCACCTTCCCGCGCGAGAAATACGCGGCGATGCAGGCCTGGGCGGTGAACCTGCGCCGGGAACGTTTGGCCGACCGGCGCGTGCGCGAGGCAATCGCCTCGTGTTTCGATTTCGAATGGACGCGCGAAATCCTGTTCTACGGCGCCTATGAGCGGTCGCAGTCGCCCTTCGAGGGGTCCGATTTCGTCGCAACGGGGCTGCCCGGCGCAGACGAGCTTGCGCTGCTGGAGCCATGGCGCGGTCAGATCCCGGACGAGGCCTTCGGCGAGGCGGTCGTCCAGCCGGTCTCCGACGGATCGGGCCGCGACCGCGCGCTGCTCGCCAATGCCGCGCGGCTGCTGCGCGATGCCGGCTGGAGGAACGACAGCGGTCTCCTGGTCAATGACAAGGGAAAAACGCTGACGCTTGAGATGATGGTTCGCGACGAGGTATTCGTGCGCGTGAACCAGCCCTTCGTCGAAAACATGCGCGCGATCGGCATCGACGCCACGATCCGCCTGGTCGACCCCTCGCAGTTCGAGGCGCGGCTGAGGGATTTCGACTTCGACATGGTCGGCACCGCCCGTTCGCTTGGCGCGACGCCCACGGGCGAAAGCCTCGAACTGTTGTTCTCCTCGCGGGCGGCGGCAACCAAGGGCGGTGACAATCTGCCCGGCACGGCCGACCCGGCCGTCGACCACCTGATCGCGCTGGCGGGAGAAGCCAAAGACCGCGGCGAATACACGATCGTCATGCGCGCGCTCGACCGGGTCTTGCGCGCGCGGCGCGACTGGATTCCAAATTGGCATGCGGCGAATCACCGGGTCGCCTATTGGGACATGTTCGGGTTTTCGGAAAACAAGCCCGATTACGGTTTTCCGGTGGAACGACTGTGGTGGTACGACAAGGACAAGGCAAAAGCCATTGGCAGGGCATGAGGCAACAATGAAGCGGGAGCTCGTTCGCTGATGGGCGCCTATATCCTCAGGCGCCTGCTGCTGATGATCCCGACGCTGTTCGGCATCATGGCAATCTCGTTTGCCGTGGTGCAGTTCGCGCCAGGCGGTCCGGTGGAGCAGGTGATCGCCAAGCTGACGGGACAGGGCGGCGATGCGACCGACCGCATTTCCGGCGGTGGCGGCGATATCGCCCAGAGCCAGGGCGCAGGACAGGGCGGCGGCGAGCTGTCGTCGAAATACCGCGGCGCGCAGGGGCTCGATCCGGAGTTCATCAAGAGCCTCGAAAAGCAGTTCGGATTCGACAAGCCGTGGTACGAGCGCTTCGGGCTGATGCTCTATAACTACGCGCGCTTCGATTTCGGCGAGAGCTATTTCCGCGACATCCCTGTGATCGACCTGATCCTGGAGAAGATGCCGGTCTCGATCTCGCTCGGGCTGTGGCTGACGCTGATCTCCTACTCGATCTCGATCCCGCTCGGCATCCGCAAGGCGGTCAAGGACGGCTCGACCTTCGATGTGTGGACCAGCGCGGTGATCATCGTCGGCTACGCCATTCCAGGCTTCCTGTTCGCGGTGCTGCTGATCGTGCTGTTTGCCGGAGGATCGTTCTGGGACTTCTTCCCGCTGAGGGGCCTGACTTCGGAGAACTGGGACGAGCTTTCGTTCTTCGGAAAGGCCGCCGACTACCTGTGGCACATCACGTTGCCGATCACGGCCATGGTGCTGTCGCAGTTCGCCACGCTGACGCTGCTGACCAAGAACTCGTTTCTCGACGAGATCAAGAAGCAGTATGTCATCACCGCCCGCTCCAAGGGGCTGACGGAACGCCAGGTGCTCTACCGCCACGTTTTCCGCAACGCCATGCTGATCATCATCGCCGGTTTTCCCGGCGCGTTCATCGGCGCCTTCTTCACCGGCGCGCTGCTGATCGAGCAGATCTTCTCGCTCGACGGGCTCGGCCTGCTCGGCTTCAAGAGCGTGCTCGACCGCGATTATCCGGTGGTCTTCGCCAACCTCTACATCTTCTCGCTCATCGGCCTCTTGATCGGCCTCGTCTCCGACCTGACATACACGTGGATCGACCCGCGCATCGACTTCGAAAAGAGGGACGTGTGATGGACGATACGGTCAAGGCCGCGGCGGTGGATACGGCAAAGCGCGCGAAGCGTCCCTTCCTGTCGCCGATCAATCAGCGGCGCTGGCAGAACTTCAAGGCAAACCGGCGCGGCTACTGGTCGTTGTGGATCTTCCTCGCCCTGTTCACCGTTGCGTTGTTCTCGGAACTCGTCGCCAACGACAAGCCGATCATGGTCTCCTACCAAGGCGAACTGCTGTTCCCGGTCGTGGTCGACTATCCGGAGGAAAAATTCGGCGGCTTCTACGCCACGACCGACTACCGCGACCCGGTGATCCAGGACGAGATCGTGGCCAATGGCTGGATCCTCTGGCCGCCGATCCGCTACGACTACCGCACGGTCAACCGCGACATCCCCGAGGCCGCGCCGGCGAAACCCTCGTGGCTCTATACGCCCGAGGAGCGCTGCCAGCGCTATCCCAAGGGCGTCGACGATCCCAATTGCACGATCGGCAACTGGAACTGGCTGGGCACCGACGACCAGGCGCGCGACGTGGCGGCACGCGTGATCTACGGCTTTCGCATCTCGGTTCTGTTCGGACTGACGCTGACGCTGCTGTCGGCGGTGATCGGCGTTTCGGCCGGTGCGATCCAGGGCTATTACGGCGGCTGGATCGACCTTCTGTTCCAGCGCTTCATCGAGATCTGGTCGTCGATCCCGGTGCTCTACCTGCTGCTGATCATCGCCTCGGTGCTGCCGCCCGGTTTCTGGATCCTGCTCGGCATCATGCTGCTGTTCTCATGGGTGGCGTTCGTCGGGGTGGTGCGGGCGGAATTCCTGCGCGCGCGCAACTTCGAATATGTCAATGCGGCCCGCGCGCTTGGCGTCGGCAACGCCACCATCATCTACCGGCACCTGCTGCCCAATGCCATGGTGGCAGCGCTGACCTTCCTGCCCTTCATCCTCAACGGTTCGATCTCGACGCTGACTTCGCTCGACTTCCTGGGCTTCGGCCTGCCGCCCGGCTCCGCCTCGCTCGGCGAATTGCTGGCGCAGGGCAAGAAGAACCTGCAGGCCCCCTGGCTGGGCATCACCGGTTTCTTCGTCATCTCGCTGATGCTGTCGCTGCTGATCTTCATCGGCGAGGCGACGCGCGACGCCTTCGATCCGCGGAAGACCTTCAGATGACCGCGCCCCTCCTCTCCGTCCGCGATCTCTCGGTTTCGTTCCGCCAGGGCGGAACCGACAACCTTGCCGTCGATCGCGTGTCGTTCGACATCGCCGCCGGCGAGACCGTGGCGCTGGTCGGCGAATCGGGCTCCGGCAAGTCGGTCTCGGCGCTGTCGGTGCTGAAGCTGCTGCCCTACCCCGCCGCCAGCCATCCCTCGGGCTCGATCCTGTTCAATGGCCAGGACCTGCTTGGCAAGGACGATCGCGACCTGTTGGCCGTGCGCGGCAACGACATCTCGATGATCTTCCAGGAACCGATGACCTCGCTCAATCCGTTGCACTCGGTCGAGCGCCAGGTCTCCGAGATGCTGAAGCTGCACCAGGGCATGAGCGAAAAGCAGGCGCGCGAACGCGTGCTCGACCTGCTCAACCAGGTCGGCATCCGCGAGGCTGAAAAGCGGCTCGGCTCCTATCCGCACCAGCTCTCGGGCGGCCAGCGCCAGCGTGTCATGATCGCCATGGCGCTGGCCAACGAGCCGAAGCTGCTGATCGCCGACGAGCCGACCACGGCGCTCGACGTGACAGTGCAGGCGCAGATCCTGGAACTGCTCGCCGAACTGAAACGCCGGCGCGGCATGTCGATGCTGTTCATCACGCATGATCTCGGCATCGTGCGGCGGATCGCGGACCGCGTCTGCGTGATGACGCAGGGCAGGATCGTGGAAAGCGGGCCGACGGCGGATATCTTCGACAAGCCGCAGCACGACTATACGCGCCACTTGCTGGCCGCCGAGCCGAAGGGCAAGCCGCCGCAAGCCGATCCAAGTGCCGAGACCGTGATGACCGGCGAACATGTGAAAGTCTGGTTCCCGGTCAAGCGCGGCTTCTTCCGCAAGACGGTCGACCACGTGAAGGCCGTCGACGGTATCGACGTGACGGTGCGCGCGGGCCAGACGCTCGGTGTGGTCGGAGAATCGGGCTCCGGGAAGACCACGCTCGGCCTGGCGCTGGCGCGGATGATCTCGTCCGAGGGCGTGATCCGTTTCGAGGACCGCGCGATCGACGGCTATTCGTTCAAGCAGATGCGGCCGCTGCGCAAGGAATTGCAGATCGTCTTCCAGGACCCGTTCGGCTCGCTCAGCCCGCGCATGTCGATCTCCGAGATCGTCGAGGAAGGCATGGCAATCCACTTCCCGGCGCTTTCGCGCGAAGAGCGCGACGCCCGCGTGGTCTCGGTGCTGGAGGAAGTCGGCCTCGATCCGGCGTCGCGTCACCGCTATCCGCACGAGTTTTCCGGCGGCCAGCGCCAGCGCATCGCGATCGCGCGCGCCATGGTGCTCAATCCGCGCTTCGTCATGCTCGACGAGCCGACCTCGGCGCTCGACATGAGCGTCCAGGCGCAGGTGGTCGACCTTCTGCGCGACCTGCAGAAGAAGCACAACCTGGCCTATCTGTTCATCAGCCACGACCTGAAGGTCGTGCGTGCGCTGGCCAACGATGTCATCGTCATGCGCAACGGGCGGATCGTCGAATACGGCCCGGCCCGGCAGATCTTCGAAAATCCGCAAACCGACTATACCAGGGCGCTGATCGCCGCGGCCTTCGACATCAAGGCCGCGCCGGCCGGCGTGGTGAGCCAGTGAACGACGTGCTGAAGGATCGTCCCGTCGAGACCGAGACCGTGCAGGAAGAGGTGCTGTGCGGCGGCTTCAAGCGGATGGTGCGCCACCGCAGCCGTCATCGCGCCAGCGATGGCGAGTGGAGCAGCTGGCTGACGCGCGACCTGCACGAGGGCGGGCGCGTGGCCGCCGTCATCGCCCACGACCCGGCCCGCGACGAACTGGTGCTGATCCGCCAGTACCGGCTGGCAGCGCACCGCGCGACCGGATCCGGCGGGTTGGTCGAGATCGTCGCCGGCGGCGTCGAACCCGGCGAGGATGCCCGCGAGGCGGCCATCCGGGAATTGCGCGAGGAGACGGGGCTCGAGGCGCGCAGCCTCGCCCACTGCTTCGATTTCATGCCCTCGCCCGGAATCACCGAAGAACTGGCCTCGGTTTTCCTGGCGGAAGTGGATGCCTCGGCATTGCCGGCCCACGCGGGCGAAGACGAGGACGAGGACATCGTTCCCTTCGCCGCGAAGGTCGATGATATCGTCGCGGCGATGGAAGAAGGCCGGTTGCATAACGGATTCCTGCTGCTGGCGCTCAACTGGTTTGCCCGCAGGCGGGCGGAAGGAAAGTTCATGACATGAATGACGGAAGCATCCTGCTTTATGTCGGCGGAGATACACCCGCGCAGTGGCTACCGGTCTTTGCGGAGCGCTATCCGCGCGAGAACGTGCTCTGGTATTCCGACGATCTCGCCGACGACGCGCTTTCGAGAGTCGAGTTTGCCGTGGTGTGGGCCCCGGGCGAAGCCCTTTTCAGCCGCATTCCCAACGTCAAGGCTCTGTTTTCGCTGGGTGCCGGGGTCGATCATATCACCCAGTCGGGGGTGAGCCTGCCGGACGTGCCGGTAGTGCGTTACGTCAATGACGACCTGACCAACGCGATGAGCGAATGGATCGTGCTGCAGTGCCTGATCCACCTGCGCCAGCACCTCGCCTATGCGGAGCAGGCGCGGGCAAGGATCTGGCGCATCCTCGAACAGCCCGGCGCCGATGAAGTACGCGTCGGCATCATGGGGCTGGGCGTGCTCGGGCAGGACGCATCGCGCAAGCTCATGACGATGGGGTTTGCCGTCTCCGGCTGGAGCCGGACGGAAAAGACGGTTCCAGGCGTCCAAACGTTCCACGGCAACGACCAGCTCGACGCCTTCCTTGCGCAGACCGACATCCTCGTCTCGCTGCTGCCGCATACGCGCGAGACGGAAGGGCTGATCGACGCGGCGCTGCTGCGCAAGCTCGCCCGCGACGGGGCGCTTGGCGGGCCGTTCCTCGTCAATGCCGGGCGCGGCAAGACGCAGAAGGACGACGAAATCGCCTCTTGCCTTGCCAATGGAACGCTGAAAGGCGCCTCGCTCGACGTGTTCCAGACCGAGCCCTTGCCGCCAGGCCATCCGTTGTGGAGCGCGCCGAATCTCGTGATCTCGCCGCACGCGGCGGCGTGGTCGAAACGCGAAAGTGTGGCCCGCTACGTCATGGGCCAGATCGCGCGGTTCCGTGAGGGCAAGCCCCTGCAAAACACGATCGACCGCGACCAGGGATATTGATCAGGGACGCCGGCAGCACGTCGGCGAACCATTGATCGGCGTGATGCGCGCGATCGCGCCGGCGAGCGGTTCGCGCACGACCATCATGGCAGACCCGCTGGCGTGCAGCAGCGTTTTGCCGTCGGCCATGATGCCGACATGGCCGGTCCAGAACACGAGATCGCCGCGGCGCAGGTTCTCAAAACCGACTCCCGGATCGATCGGCTCTCCGAGAGTCGCTTCCTGCATCGGCGTGTCGCGCAGCACCGTCCGTCCCGCCATGCGCATGGCAAGCTGCACGAGGCCGGAACAATCCACACCGAAACCGGAGGTCCCGCCCCACAGATAAGGCGCGCCGAGAAGGGTTTCGGCGACGGTCACGTAATCGTCGGAATTCTGACCGACCGCGCGCAGATGGCTCGCCACGATGGCCTCGCCGTCGTCGGTCACCGCATAGAGCGTGCCCCGCGTCTCGACATGGTCGGAAACCGTGACGGCACCACCCATGGAAAGCGCGCGGGCGACCGGGCGCTTCATGTCGGGTTCGACATAGGCAAATGTGCGGGGGACGGCGACCTCGTGCGAGGGCTTGAGCGACACCGGGCCGATCTCGGCGCCGCGCAGATAGCCGACATAGCCATCGCGGCGGCCCTGCACCCACGACCAGCCCGCCCGCGAGTCGAACACGGTCACGTGTTCGCCGAGCAGGAACTGGGTGTCGAGGCCGGACATCGGATCGCCCGCGCGGCGGACGTCGGCGACCGGTACGGTGATCCGGGCCGGTTTGCCTTCGACATAGGCCGAAGCCTCCACCTGGCCGCGCAGGCGCGCGTCGGCGAGATCGGGACGGAAGGCGTGAAGGCGCGGGTCAAGCGCGGTCACAGCGGCAACTCCGCGGCCCGGGCGACCACGACGTCGCCGAAACGCTCGACGAACAGCGCGCCTTCCACCGTGCGCTTGATCAGCACGTTGCGCTTGTCGCGGGGATCGCGGTGCCGCGACACCAGCTTCATGGCGCCCATCGTGTCGAGCGCGCGCGTGATGACCGGCTTCGAGACGTTCAGCTTCGCGGCAAGGCCGCGTACCGTGTGCGGCGGCGGGTCGAGATAGATGGTCAGCAGGATCGCCGCCTGGCGCAGCGACAGATCCGGCTCACCGCCTTGTACCTCGCTCGTCGCCACATCCTGCCACAGCTTCAAGGCCTGACTCGGGCGCATGACCACCGACACTTCGACTTCCCCGGCAAACGATGTCGTTACGGAACCGTATCATTGCCGGTAATCGTTTGCGAACATTTTCCTTCGCCGCCTCCCCGATGCGGTTAACGGGCGTAGCGCGAGGCGATCACGGCCTCCAGCGCCCGGATCGCCTGGGCCTCGCCGCCGACCGGCGCGTGGGCGCGTTCCGCCGGGTTCCAGGCGAAGATGTCGAAATGCGCCCAGGACTTCGCCTTCGACACGAAGCGCTGCAGGAACAGGGCGGCGGTGAGCGAGCCGGCAAAGCTGTCGGACGTCACGTTGTTCACATCGGCGATCCTGGAAGAAAGTTTCGCATCGTAGGGCGCCCACAGCGGCATGCGCCACAGCGGATCGGTCTGCGCCACGGCGGCCTCGGCCACCTCGGCGGCAAGCGCCTCGTCGGCGGTGTAGAAGGGCGGAAGGTCGGGGCCGAGCGCCACGCGCGCCGCACCCGTCAGCGTCGCCATGTCGATCAGCAGGTCGGGCGCCTCCTCGTCAGCGAGCGCGAGCGCGTCGGCGAGCACAAGGCGGCCTTCGGCGTCGGTATTGCCGATCTCGACCGTCAGTCCCTTGCGGCTTCTCAGCACGTCGCCCGGGCGGAACGCATTGCCGGAAATCGCGTTCTCGACGGCGGGTATGAGCACGCGCAGCCGGACCTTCAGCTTCGCCGCCATGATCATCGAGGCAAGGCCCAGCGCGTTGGCTGCGCCGCCCATGTCCTTCTTCATCAGCAGCATGCCCGCGGACGGCTTGATATCCAGGCCGCCGGTATCGAAGCACACGCCCTTGCCGACCAGCGTCACCTTCGGCGCGCCTTTCGCCCCCCAGGTGAGGTCGATCAGGCGCGGGGCCTCCGCCGCCGCGCGGCCGACGGCGTGTATCATCGGCAGGTTTCGTTTCAGCAGCGCGTCGCCGGTGATAACGGAAATCTTCGCCTTGTGCTTCTGCGCCAGTGTCCGCGCCGCCTTTTCCAATGCCTCCGGCCCCATGTCGTTGGCCGGGGTGTTGACCAGGTCGCGGGCGAGGAAAACGCCATCGGCAAGACGGCGCGCACGGGCGGCATCCGCTCCCTGCGGGACCGCGAAGCGCAGCTTGCGCTCGTCCTTCTTGCCGTAGCGTGCATAGACATAGCCGCCAAGCAGCAGGCCGAGCGCGGCGGCACCGGGATTGTCAAGCTCCCCGTCCAGCCGCCAGTCGCCATCCGGCAGGGCGCGGGCAAGCTTGCCGGCCAGCAGCGGTGCAAACCCGCCGCTCTCCTCGCCGAGCCCCAGCAGCGCGCCGGAAACGCCGCCGCCCTTGGCGGGCAGGATCAGCACTTCTCCCTCCTTGCCTTCGAAGCCGTTTTCCTTCGCCCAGGCCTGGGCGTCCTTGCCGATATCCGTTGCCTTCAGCTTGCCCTTGGCAACCAGATGGACCGGCCGCGCGCCGGCGAGTTTTCCTTCGACGAGTTCGACTGCCATCGCAATTTCCTGCCCGGTATTTCGCCGCCGGGAATCGGCGGCCTTAACGATCCGTTAGGGTTAACAGAATATTTCTCGACAGGAAAAGCCGCCACTTCGCGGCGGACGAGTGGGAGTTTGGCCATGAGCGGACGAAACCGACCGGCGCTTCGCGCGACCATGCTTGTCGCGCTCACCCTGGCGCTGTCGGCCGGGGCATCGGGATGCGCCAACAAGCGCCTGACCACCGGATCGGTCGACAGGCGCACGACGCCGGTCGCGCAGATGACGGAAGCCGATCTCGACCGCGCGGTCGAGCGTTACGGCAAGGCCTATGTCCGCAATCCCAAGAGCCGCGACACGGCGCTGGCCTATGCCGAGGTCCTGTCGATGACCAATCGCACGAACCAGGCGCTGGCCGTGATGCGCAAGACGGCGATCTATCATCCGCGCGACCGCGCCGTGCTCGCCGCCTACGGCAAGGCGCTGGCCAGCGTCGGCAAGTTCGACACCGCGCTCGACGCGATCCGCCGCGCCCAGACACCGGAATATCCCGACTGGAAGCTGGTATCGGCCGAAGCCGCCATCCTCGACCAGCTCGGCAAACCTGACGAGGCGCGCACGCTCTATTCCAAGGCACTGGACCTGAAGCCCGACGAACCGTCGATCCTGTCCAATCTCGGCATGTCGCATGTCCTGACCGGCGACCTGAAGACCGCAGAGACCTACCTGCGCAAGGCCGTCGCACTGCCCGGCGCCGACAGCCGCGTGCGCCAGAACCTGGCGCTTGTCGTCGGCCTTCAGGGGCGGTTTGCCGAAGCCGAGCAGATCGCCTCACAAGAACTCAGCCGCGAACAGGCCGAGGCCAATGTCACCTATCTGCGTTCGATCCTGTCGCAGCAGAACAGCTGGCAGAAACTGGCCGACGCCAAGGACAAGAAGGGCTAGGGTCCGAACCCTCGGACCGTCCCGCCGCCATCTGTCAAACCCCGACCGGTTTCACCAACGCCACCGCCAGCCGGCGGTAGGGAGCGCGGCGACGGACAAAGCGCATGGAACAGCTGTGACAATGTGTCGATACGCAGCCGGATCTCACGCTCGTCAGCCATGATCGCAACCGCACCATTTGCTAAACACTACCCGGTCTCCGGTGCGCGCAGCGGATGATAGCGCCGCGCCCGCGCGACGGCCAACGCGACACTCTCCCTGGCTTGCGGTCGGCGAAATGATGGGCGAGATCCAATACTCCTTCGATCGATTGACAACATACCAACTGGTCGGTATCTTTACTCCATGAACGCGACAAAGACCCAGAGCCAGCCCGACGCCCGAACCCGTATCCTCGATGCCGCGCTGAAGATCGTCCGCGAGAAGGGCTATGCCGCCACCCGCGTCGACGACATCTGCGCGGCGGCGGGGCTGACCAAGGGTGGCTTCTTCCACCATTTCAACGGCAAGGAAGACATGGCTGTTGCCGCCGCGGAGCACTGGTCTGAGGTCACCGGCGGCCTGTTCGCGCACGCGCCCTATCACGACCATGCCGACCCGCTCGACCGGGTTCTCGCCTATGTCGCCTTCCGCAGGGCGATCCTGCAGGGCGGCACGGCGGACTTCACCTGTCTTGCCGGCACGATGGCGCAGGAAACGCACCTGTCGAACCCGGCCATCCGCGATGCCTGCCAGGCCTCGATCTTCGGCCACGCCGCCACGCTGGAGCCCGACATCGCGGCGGCGAAGGCAAAATACCGCGCGGATGCCGACTGGACGCCGGAAAGCCTGGCGTTGTTCACCCAGGCGACACTGCAAGGCGCGTTCATCCTCGCCAAGGCCAAGGGCGGCCCTGAAATCGCCCGGGACATGGTCGATCATCTCAACCGCTACATCCGGCTGCTTTTTTCGGCGGGGCGCCAACAGGAGAAATGAGCCGTGGAACCGACCGTGTACCTGTACTTCAACGGCAATTGCGAGGAAGCGATGCGCTTCTACGCCGATACGCTCGGCGGCGAGATCACCGGGGTCTTTCGCAATTTGGATGCGCCCGGCCCCGACAGCCGCATGCCGGGAGGCGACCACCTCGTCATGAACATGAACATGCGCCTTGGAACGGCAAACGTCATGGCGTCCGACGCGCCGGGCGAATGGTACAACAAGCCGCAGGGTTTCGCGGTCTCGATCTCGCCCGTGACACTGGAGGAAACCGAACGCGTCTACGCCGCCCTGTCGCAAGGCGGCGAAATCGGAATGCCGCTCGAAGAGACATTCTGGGCGGAGCGGTTTGCCATGTTCAGGGACCGCTACGGCACGCCCTGGATGATCAACTTTACCGGCGCGAAGGCCATGTCCTGACCGCCAACCGGTTGCAACGCAGTCAGCCAGACCGAGGATAGGAACAATGGGAATTGGTGCCACCATCTTCGTGGCCGTCCTTGCGGCCGTAGCGCTCGCGGTGGTCATGATCGCAATCATCGCAGCGCGGCGCCCGGACCGCTTTTCCGTCGAGCGCAGCGCGCTGATCCCCGGCACTCCGGAGGCAGTCATCGGCCATATCGAGAACCTGCGCGCGATGGACGGCTGGAATCCGTTCGTCACGCAGAATCCGGGCTTGAAGGTCACCTATTCGGGGCCCGAATCGGGTCCGGGGGCGAGCAGTTCGTGGCAGGACCGGCGCGCGGGAACCGGGCGACTTGCGATCACCGCAGTCGACAGCCCCCACGAAGTGCGCATGCGCCTCGTCATGACGAAGCCCGTCAGGGCGGACAACGCCATCGTGTTCCGCCTGGCGCCCGCGGGCGACGCCACGGACGTGTCATGGCAGATGAGCGGCAAAAGCGGATTTGCCGGCAAGATCATGGACCTGATCTTCAATTCGGACCGCATGATCGGCCGTTCGTTCGAGCGGGGGCTTGAAGACCTGAAAACAATCATGACGAGGGAAGGGATATCCGATGACACAGGAAGCCGATGACCTGACGCTTACCATCGCCCGCATTCTCGACGCACCGCGCGACAGGATCTGGCGCTGCTGGACCGAGCCGGACCTGCTGAAGCAATGGTTCTGCCCGAAACCCTGGTATGTATCCGAGGTCCGCTCCGATCTGCGGCCCGGCGGCGAATTCTTCTCGAAAATGAACGGACCGAATGGCGAAAGCCACGACAATCCCGGCGTCTGGCTGGAGATCGTGGAGGGCAAGCGCCTCGTCATGACCGATGCCTTCACGCCCGACTGGCGGCCCAGGGTCGATCCTTTCATGGTCGCGGCGGTCGACATGTCCGACACGCCGGACGGCAAGACCCGTTATGTCGCCACCGCGCGCCACTGGACGGCGGAGGCCAGGAAGCGGCACGAGGAGATGGGCTTTCATGCCGGCTGGAACGCGGCGGCCGACCAGTTGGAGGAGCTCGCGAAATCGCTGTAACGGGCGAGCGGGAGCGCCGCCCGAAGCAAACACCGGAGAACCGCCATGAGCCCTAAAGTACGCACCTGCCTGTGGTACGATGCACAGGCGCTTCCCGCCGCCGAGTTCTACTGCTCGCTGATCCCGGATTCCCGGATCACCGAAGTCGGCCGCTACCCGGAAGGCAATGACAGGATTCCGGAAGGGTCTGACGGCGTGCTGACGGTCGAGTTCGAACTCGCCGGCACGCCCTACCAGGCGCTCAATGGCGGGCCGGTTTTCCCGCTAAGCGAGGCTGTCTCGATCTCGGTCAAGGCCGAGGATCAAGGCGAGACCGACCGGCTGTGGGAGGCGCTCACCGCCGATGGCGGATCGGAGAGCCAGTGCGGCTGGCTGAAGGACCGCTTCGGCCTTTCCTGGCAGATCGTGCCGCGGCCGGCGCTGGCACTTCTCGCAGGTCCTGCTTCCGCTAAGGTCTGGCCGGCGCTCATGGCCATGCGAAAGATCGACATCGCGGCGCTTGAACGCGTGGCCGCGGGAAACTGAGAGGAGACGACCATGCTTGCCGTAACCGAAACCGCATTCGACGGCGCGCATCTTTCGGTGCCGCAGGTCGTCACCCGCAAAGAAGAACCCTATGTCGCCATCGCCGTTTCCGGCCCGATGACCGACATGCCGGCATTCGCGCCGCAGAAATTTCCCGTCCTGCACGAGTGGATGGGCCGGAACGGCATTGCCGGCGGGGCGGGCTTCTTCCGCTACCGGCGGTTTCGCGATGACGGCGCGGTGGAAATGGAGGTCGCCACGACGACCCGGGAGCCCGTCGCCGGCGAAGGCGAGGTGCCGTCCTCGGCGCTACCGGGCGGACGCTACGCCATCGCCACATTCACCGGTCCCTACGACCGGCTCCACGACGCCATGTGCATGCTGAACGGCTGGATCGCGGGGCGCGGCCTGGCGCCCGCAGGTGAGCCCGACCGCCCCGACTGCCAGGTCGAGATCTACCGCGTCTCGCCCGCCGATACCGACGATCCGGCGCAATGGGTGACGGAGCTCCGGGTCAAGATCGCGGATTGAGGTGAGCGCCATTTCCGGGGCCTGCTCTTGGCTAATCGTCGTCGCTCCCTTATTGCTGTGCGCGAAATCAACCCGATTGCCGCCGCAGCCTGAACGAAGAGCGCCATGACCGTTACCGATATCGCCAAGCGGGTCTACGACCACACCTGGAAGCTCGATCCGATCATCCGGTCGCTGCTCGACACGGATTTCTACAAGCTTTTGATGCTGCAGATGATCTGGAAGATGCATCGCGACGTGAAGGTGACCTTCTCGCTGATCAACCGCAACTCGGCGGTGCGGCTGGCCGACGAGATCGACGTCAACGAATTGCGCGAACACCTCGACCACGCACGTACGCTTTCGCTGTCGAAAAAGGAGCGGATCTGGCTGGCGGGTAACACGTTCTACGGCCGCAAGCAGATATTCGAGCCGGAGTTCCTGGCCTGGTTCGAGACCTTCCGGCTGCCGCCCTACGAGCTCAAGGTGCGCGACGGCCAGTTCGAACTGGAGTTCCATGGCTCCTGGGCCGAAACCTCGATGTGGGAAATCCCGGCACTGGCGATCATCAACGAGTTGCGCTCGCGCGCAGCCATGCGCGGCATGGGGCCTTTCGTGCTCGACGTGCTCTATGCGCGCGCCAAGGCCAAGATGTGGCAGAAGGTCGAGCGGCTGAAGCAACTGCCCGGCATCCGCATTTCCGATTTCGGGACACGGCGGCGCCACTCCTTCCTCTGGCAGCGCTGGTGCGTAGAGGCGCTGAAGGAAGGCATCGGCGATTCGTTCACCGGATCGTCCAACGTGCTGCTGGCGATGGATGCCGACCTGGAAGCCGTCGGCACCAACGCGCACGAATTGCCGATGGTCTATGTCGCGCTGACCGATGATGATGCGGCCAAGGTCAAGGCCCAGTACCGGGTCCTGGAAGACTGGAACAAGCTTTATGGCGGCAATCTGCTGATCGTGCTGCCCGACACGTTCGGTACGGCGTCGTTCCTGCACCACGCACCCGACTGGGTCGCCGACTGGACGGGCTTCCGCCCCGATTCCGCGCCGCCGATCGAGGGTGGCGAGCGGATCATCGACTGGTGGCACAAGATGGGAAAGGATCCGAAGGACAAGATCCTGATCTTTTCCGACGGCCTCGATGTCGGCTCCATCGAACAGACCTACCGCCATTTCCACGGCCGCGTGCGCATGGCGTTTGGCTGGGGCACGAATCTGACCAACGACTTCAAGGATTGCGCGCCGCAGAAGAACGAGCAGTTGAAGGCGATCTCGCTGGTCTGCAAGATCACGGAAGCCGACGGTCGGCCGGCGGTCAAACTGTCGGACAATCCGCAGAAAGCGACCGGCGACCCGGCCGAAATCGAGCGCTACCTGAAGATCTTCGGTTCCGAGGACCGCGTCGAACGCGAGGTGCTGGTCTAAGCAGGTATCGCAGAAGTGTTCCACGGTCTTGGAATAAAGATCCGCGCTACAACAAATGCCAAGCCGGCGAAGCCTTGGCGAAGCCACGCAAGTCTGCTTGGAACCGGACTTGTCCGGTGGAAATCCGCTAGCGCGCGCGGTTACGGCGTTGACCCGGCAGGCGCGCCCGCCCAAAAAGGCGCAGCGACCGCCAGACAAGGCAGAAAGCCATGACACCCACGATCGGTATCGTCCGCCTGCCCCACGCCGAAGGCCTCCACCTGCCGGCCTATGAAAGCGCCGGCGCGGCGGGCCTGGACCTGCGCGCCGCCGTGCCCGAAGACCGTCCCATCATCCTGCTGCCCGGCCGGCGCCAGCTTGTGCCAACGGGCTTCGTGTTCGAGATTCCGCACGGGTTCGAAGGGCAGGTCAGGCCGCGCTCGGGCCTCGCCTTCAAGCACGGCATTACCTGCCTCAACACGCCCGGCACGATCGACAGCGACTATCGCGGCGAGGTCAAGGTGCTGCTGGTCAATCTCGGGGACGAGGATTTCGAGATCACGCGCTCCATGCGCATCGCGCAGATGGTGATCGCGCCGGTGGTGCAGGCCGCGATCGAGGAGCGCGACCTGGCGTCGGCGACGGCGCGCGGCGCAGGCGGTTTCGGTTCGACGGGCGTGGGTTAAAGCCATGGAAGCACTCACCGTCATCGACATGCACACTGGCGGCGAGCCACTGCGCATCGTCACCGGCGGCTATCCGCCGATCCCAAAAGGCACGATCCTGCAAAAGCGCACCTATGTCCGCGACAATCTCGACCATCTGCGAAAGATCCTGATGTTCGAGCCGCGCGGCCATTTCGACATGTATGGCGCGCTTCTGGTCGAGCCCGACCTGCACGGCGCCGATCTCGCCGTGCTGTTCATGCACAATGAGGGCTATTCGACCATGTGCGGCCACGCGATCTTCGCGCTCGGCCGCTATGCCGTTGACCACGGCCTCGTGCCGGCGAAGGAACCGCTGACCACGGTCAACATCGAATGCCCCTGCGGCATGGTGGTGGCCACGGTCGAGGTTGCGGGCGGCAAGACCGGCAATGTCAGTTTCGACAGCGTGCCGGCGTTCCTCCATTCCGGCGACCGGATGATCGACCTGCCGGACTACGGCCCTATCCGCTACGACATCGGTTATGGCGGCGCCTTCTACGCGCTGGCCGATTGCCGTCAGTTCGGGCTGGAATTCGGCCGGGACCGGGCGCGCGATTTCGTCGACGCCGCAACAGCGCTGACCGAGGCGGTCAAGCGCGAAGACGCCCTCGCCCATCCGGACCATGACGACCTCGCCTTCCTCTACGGCTCGATCCTGACCGATGGCGGCGACGGGCGCGTTACGCCGAGCCGCAATATCTGCGTTTTCGCCGACGCGCAGGTCGACCGCTCTCCGACCGGTTCCGGCGCCACCGCGCGGCTGGCGGCGATGCACGCCAAGGGTGAGGTTGCGCTCAGCGATACCCGGGTCTTCGAAAGCATCGTCGGCTCACGCTTTACAGGAAAAGTCGTGCGAGAGACCGCCGCCGGGCCGCACCCGGCCATCGTCGCCTCGGTCTCGGGCCGGGCCTATTACAGCGGCACGGCGGAATTCACGGTCGAGGACGGCGATCCGCTGGGCGGCGGATTTCTCGTGCACTGAAAAGCTATTCCACTTTCGCCAGGAAGCGCTTGCGGGCGCACGCAAGGTCCGGCTCCTCATCGCAGCTGTGGAGCGACCAGAGCACGGCATCGACCCGGCCTTCCAGGTTCTCCAGCGGTACGAAGCCCATTTCGGCAAAGCGGCTGTCGGCGGAGTTGTCGCGGTTGTCGCCCATCAGGAACAGCTTGCCCTGCGGCACCGTGATCTCGTTCATGTTGTCGGCGAGGTAATCGTCGCCGCGTTCGATGATCGCATGCTCTGCGCCGCCGGGCAGCGTTTCGGCATAGCGGGTCACGCGCGCGACATTGCCGGCTGGTGTACGGTAGTCATATGTCGAGATCATGCGGCGCGCGGCGATTTCGCCGTTGATGAAAAGCCGTCCATGGCTGAGCGCGACACGGTCGCCGGGAAGGCCGATCACCCGCTTCACATAGGTCTCGCCATTGGCCGGATGCGCGAAGGTGACGATGTCGCCGCGCGCCGGCACGTGCGAAAGCAGGCGGCCGTCGCCGCCGCCAAGCGAAAAGCCCGGATTGACGGCCAGCGAATAGCGGCTGACGCCGTAGGGCCAGCGCGCCACGAACAGCCGGTCGCCGACCTCCAGCGTCGGCACCATGCTCTCGCTGGGGATGTAGTTGGAAGCGAAGGCGAAGGACTTCATGACGAAGACTACCAGCGCGGTTATCGCCACCGTACCAGCGATATCCCTGACCTGGCTTTTGTTCACACTCATCGTCTTCGTCTCCCCGCATGCTGCGAATTATTCACATGACACAATCCACGCGATTTTGTCGGCAATTGGACGGCGAAAAGGCCGTGGCCGGAAAAGAAATGCGCCGGGCTGGCGGCTGTGGAAACCATTTTGCGCAAGCGTGCCAAAATAATATGCATACCACCTCGAATCTTCGGGCGGTGCCACATAGACTGGGAAAAACATCCGGAGGGACCCATGTCGCAAACCAAGCCCGGCCGCGGCCTTATCTATGACTCGATCACCCAGACCATCGGCGACACGCCGCTCGTGCGTTTCGACAAGTTCGCCGCCGAGAAGGGCATCGTGGCAAGGCTCGTCGGCAAGCTGGAGTTCTTCAATCCGATCGCCAGCGTCAAGGACCGCATCGGGGTCGCCATGATCGAGGCGATGGAGGCGTCGGGGCGCATCAGGCCCGGCCAGACCGTGCTGGTCGAGCCGACGTCGGGCAATACCGGCATCGCGCTTGCCTTCGCGGCCGCCGCCAAGGGCTACCGGCTGATCCTGACCATGCCGGAAACGATGTCGGTGGAGCGGCGCAAGATGCTGGCGCTGCTCGGCGCCGACCTGGAACTGACGGAAGGCGCGAAAGGCATGAAGGGCGCGATCGCGCGGGCGGAGGAACTGGCGGCGACGTTGCCCGACGCCGTCATCCCGCAGCAGTTCGAAAATCCCGCCAATCCGGACATCCACCGCCGCACGACGGCCGAGGAGATATGGAACGACACCAGCGGCGCGGTCGACATCTTCGTCGCCGGCATCGGCACCGGCGGCACGATCACCGGTGTCGGACAGGTGCTGAAGGCCCGCAAGCCCGGTCTCCAGGTCATCGCCGTCGAACCGGCCAGTTCGCCCGTGCTTTCTGGTGGCGCGCCCGGTCCGCACAAGATCCAGGGCATCGGCGCGGGCTTCGCGCCCGCCGTTCTCGACACCTCGGTCTATGACGAGGTGGTGGCGGTCTCCAACGAATCCGCCTTCGAGAATGCGCGGCTGCTCGCCCGGCTCGAGGGCGTCCCGGTCGGAATATCGTCGGGCGCCGCGCTCGAGGCGGCAACAATCGTCGGTTCGAGGCCGGAAAACGCCGGAAAGACGATGGTGGTCATCATCCCGTCCTTTGCCGAACGCTACCTGTCGACGGCACTGTTCGACGATCTGGGCTGACGAGCGTTCCGAATCCGGTTATCTCGGTCCGATCAGGAACCAGGAGGTGCGCCGATGCGCATCGTCAGCGTCAACACCGGTGTCGCCGTCCCGTTCGAAAACGGGCTTGGCCGCTCCGCCATCGACAAGCGGCCGAGAGCCGGGCGCGTGGCGATCGGTTCGCTCGGCCTTGAGGGCGACGATATCTGCGACCTGGAAAACCATGGCGGAGCCGACCAGGCCGTCTATCTCTATTCTCTGGAGGATTACGCGTTCTGGGAGGCCGAACTGGATCGCCCGCTGCGTCCCGGCCTGTTCGGGGAAAACCTGACGGTGGCGGGGATCGTCAGTACCGATGCGATGGTCGGGGACCGATATGCGTGCGGCGGCGGCGTGCTGGAAGTCACAAGCCCGCGTATTCCGTGCTCGACCTTCGCCAGGCATGTCGGCGTGTCCGACATGCCCGCACGCTTCATGGCGGCGCGCAGGCCGGGAATCTATTGCCGGGTCGTGATGCCGGGAACGGTGGGCGAAGGCGATGCGCTTGCGGTTACGCCGGCGACGGGGCCGACCGTGACGCTCGGCGAACTCGTCGAGACCTATCCCTACAAGCGGATTTCGGAAGAGACGCGGCAACGCTATCTCGCCACGCCGCTCAACGGCAGGCTGGCTGCCTATCTGCGCGGAGATCGCGCCAGGCCCTAGTCAGAGCTGCAGGTGCTGGATGTCGCCGGTCTTCTGGAGCCTCTTGGCGCAGGCCGGGCCGGGGCCGCGCATGTAGTGGCGCTCCGGCCGGTAAGTCGGCAGCATGAATTCCCGCAGAGCCTTTCCATAGCTGCGCAGTGCAGCGATCAGGGTCATCTTCTTCTCCATTTGCGCCGTACCGGCGCCCTGTCGATTTTCGGGCATCCTAGCGCGCGGAGATGAAAATTGGCTGAATGCGGATGGTTACCGGGGCGCATCGGACAGAGGCCCCATGCCCGGAAAAGAAATTCCTTTTGCGGAATAAAACCGGCCGGCGCATCGTATGCGTGAGGAACAAGAGGATTTCGGACGTGCCGGCATCCAGTCACGACATCGAGACCTGCATCCCCGCGCTGCGCCGGTTCGCCTATGGCCTGACCGGGGACCGCGACGAGGGCGACGACCTCGTGCAGGATGCTCTTGAGCGCGCGCTCAGCCGCTGGCACCTGTTCATTCCCGGTCGAAGACTGAATCCCTGGCTGTTCAAGATCCTTTACAATCTGTTCGTCTCGGGCCGGCGCTCCGCGCGCTGGCGCACGCCGCATGTCGCGATCGAACTGGCCAGCGGCTTGCCGCTGGTCGCGCCGGGACAGGAAGCGGCAGCCGATGCCGGCAAGATGCTGCGCCTGCTCGACCAGTTGCCCGAGGACCAGCGAATGACGGTGCTGCTCGTCGCGGTCGAAGGTTTTACCTATGAGGAAACAGCGCACATTTCCGGTGTGCCGGTCGGGACCGTGATGTCGCGTCTGCACCGCGGGCGCCAGCAGTTGCGCGTGCTTGCCGGCGAAAGCGGATCCCGGATCAGGAGAGTGAAGTAATGAGCCGCGCCAAGCGCCCTGTCACCGAGAGCGATATCCAGGCCTATACCGACGGTTTTCTGGCACCGGACCGCGCTGCCGCCGTCGAGCGGCTGCTGGAGGAACAGCCGCATCTGCGCGCCGACATTGCCAGGGATCGCGAAATCGCCGCGCGCCTGAAAGCCGAGCTCGATCCGGTCGCGCGCGAACCCCTGCCCCACCGCCTTCAGGTTCAAGCCTCGACCCGGCGGTCGGGTGCCATCCCTCTCGCCGGTGCCCTTGCCGCGGGGCTTCTTCTCTTCGTCGCGGGCGGCGCGACCGGCTGGCTTGCGGCCACGCGCACCGACGGGCTCGCGCGCCAGGCGGCTGGCACCGCGCTGGCCGATCTTCCCGAGGATGCCACGATCGCCTATCGCACCTATGCGGTGGAAGTGCGCCATCCCGTCGAGGTCGGCGCCGGCGAATCCGCCCATCTCGCGGCCTGGCTGTCCAAGCGCATCGGCGGCACGGTCCAGATCCCGGACCTGTCGCAATCCGGATTTGCGCTGGTCGGCGGGCGGCTGCTGCCATCGGGAGCAGGCGCAGCGGGCCAGTTGATGTACCAGAATGCCGCCGGCGAACGCGTGACGCTCTACCTGCGCAAGGCGGCGGGCCGGGAGATAGCGTTCCGCTTTGCCTCCGAGGGGACCGTCAACGGCTTCTACTGGGTCGGCGACGATTTCGGCTACGCGCTCACCGGCGAGCTCGACCGCGACGCCCTGTTCGCCCTTGCCAGGGCGACCTACAGCCAGCTCGATACGACCGCCCGCTGAACCGGCCGCGCGCCGCCGCTAACCCATGACGAGGCGCGGCAGCCACAGCACGATGCCCGGAAACGCGATCAGCACGCCCACCGTCACCACGTCGGCGATGAAGAAGGGCGAGGCGCCGCGAAAGACGTCCTGAACCGAGATGTCGTCGCGCACGCCGGCGACGACGAAGCAGTTGAGGCCGATCGGCGGCGTGATCAGGCAAAGCTCGGCCATCTTGACCACGATGATGCCGAACCAGATGGCGCATTCCGGGCCGCTCATGCCGAGCGCCGACTGCGCGGCGGTGACGCTCTCGCCGCCGTTGAGCGCCATGACCGCCGGGAAGGTTACCGGAAGGGTGAGGATCAGCATGCCGATGGCGTCCATGAACATGCCGAGGACGACATAGGCGGAGAGGATGAGCAGCAGCGTCACCATCGGCGGCTGGTGCAACCCGCTGATCCAATCGGAGAACGCGCCGGGCAGATCGGCAAAGCCGAGATAGCGCACATAGATCAGAACACCCCAGATCATGGTGAAGATCATCGTGGTCAGTTTCGCCGTTTCGGCCAGCGCGCCGCGCAGGTCTTTCCACCGCATGCCGCGCACCAGCGCGAGCAACAGCACGATGAAGGCGCCGAGCGCACCGGCTTCCGTCGGCGTGCCCCAGCCGAAATAGATGCTGTAGATGATAATCGCCACGACCGCGAAGATCGGCAGGGCGCCGGGAACGCTCTCGAAACGCTGCTTCCAGGTGAAGCCGCGAACCGGCGGCCCGAGGTCCTTGCGCCACTTGGCAAGGCCGACGATCAGCATGGCGTAGATCACGGCCGAGACCAGGCCGGGCAGGAAACCGGCCATCAGCAGTTGCCCGACACTGGCCTCCACGATGATGGCGTAGATGACGAGAATCGCCGAGGGCGGAATCAACGAGGCGAGCGTTCCGCCCGCCGCGACCACGCCTGCGGCAAAGCGCTTGTCGTAGCCCAGTTTCAGCATCTCGGGGATTGCGATGCGCGCGAACACGGCCGAAGTCGCGACCGACGCACCGGAAACGGCGGCGAAGCCGGCGGTCGCGAACACCGTGGCAACGCCGAGCCCGCCCGGCAGCCAGCCGACCCAGCGCTTGGCCGCTTCGAACAGCGCCTTGGTAAGGCCCGCATAATAGGCGAGATATCCGATCAGGATGAAGGTCGGTATCAGCGCCAGCACGTGGCTTGCCGTCTTGGAATGGGGGATCTGGCCGCTGATCTTCATGGCGGTGACGAAGCCGCGCGCCAGGCCCTGGTTCTTGTCGACAGCAAAGATGATGACGAGGCCGACGAAGCCGACCAGCGCGGTGGCGAAAGCCACACGCACGCCGATCAGGACCAGGATGACCAGGACGACGGCGAGAAGCGCGGAAACCTCGATCGTCGTCATCCGCGCGTCTCCTCGAATCCGGAAACGACCTCGGCCTCATGGGCGGCCTGTGTCGCCGGGTCCTCGATCAGCGGCACACCAACCGGCATTTCGTCACTGCGCGCGATCGCGCGGCCGTAACCCCATAATTGCAGGACCAGGCGCAGCAGCATCAAGGACAACGCGAGCGGCACCACGATCTTGACCGGCCAGGTGGGCAAGCGGATATCGCCGGTGGAATCGCCGATCGTCAGCGCCCTGATCGCATGGTCCCACGAGCCGTAGATCAGCACTGCGGTGATCGCCATCATCACCACCACGCTGGCGAACTCGGCGATCCACAGCGGCCTGCCCTTCAACCTGGAGATCAGGATGTCCATGCGGATGTGGCCGCCGAGGCGCTGACAGAAGGCAAGGCCGAGAAAAGCCATCACCGGCACGGCGGAAATCATCCAGTCGATGAAACCCGGTATCGGCCAGTTGAACAGCTTGCGCCCGAGGATATTGGCGACCGACATCAGCATCACCACCAGGATGACGAGGCCGGCGGCCAGGTTGAGCCAGCCCTCGAAGCGGAACAATGTCCGGTCGATGCGACTGAGTGTGGAATCGTCCTCGCGGACATTGCCCGATGACATGGCGTCAGATCTCCCCGAAAGCTCCGGGTCCTGCCCGAAACGGCATCTTGCATCCCGCCCCTGCGCGCGGTGCGCGCCGACATCCGGCCCGCCCTCTCCGCACGGGAGTGGGCGGGCGCGCGCGCCGCATTTGCAGGACTTACTTGCCCCTGGTTTCCGCGACCGCCTTGATCACGAAGTCATAGAGCTCCTGGGCGGGAAGGCCGGCTTCGGTGTTGGTCTTGATCCACTCGTCGCGGACCGGACCGGCAGCCGCCTCGCGCATGGCAGCCACTTCGTCATCGGGCAGGGTCACCTTCTCGATCGCCTTTTCCGCAAGCAGCGGCTCCCACTTGTCATAGACTGCCTGATAGGCCTTATAGTAGGCCTCCATGGCCTCGGGGATCGAAGACATCAGCGCGTCGCGCTCCGCGTCCGACAGCGCCGCCAGCGCATCGCTGTTGGCGACGACCGGGCAATTCACCGAGCCGGGATTGAGATTGGTCGTCCACCACTTGGCGATGTCGACCGTCCTGAACGACAGGTGGGCGTGGGGCGCGAACGCCACGGCATCGACCACGCCCGACTCCAGTGCGTTGTAGGCTTCCGACGAGGTGACGGAAGTCGGCACGGCGCCAACCTTCTCGAACGCATTGCCCATGCCGCCGGTGGCGCGCACGCGCATGCCCTTGAAATCGGCCACGGACTTCGGCGGCTGGCCGACGCCGGCCAGATTGTACTGCGGCAGCGGCGAGGCCATGATGATCTTCGCGTTCCAGCGCGCCAGGTCCTTTGCCGCCGCGGGATGATTGTAGAGCGCCTCGTCGAGCGCGCCTTCCTGGCGCAGCGTCTCGACGCCGATGAACGGCAGGTCGAGAACCATCAGCGTGGGATTCTTGTCTGGATGATAGGCTGCACAGAATTGCGCCATCTCGAATGCGCCGATCGAGATCCCGTCGAGGTTCTCCGTGTTCTTGGACAGGCCGCCATAGGAAATGTTCATGGTGAATTCGCCGCCGGTCTTTTCGGCGACCAGATCGGCCAGCTTGTGGATATGTTCGGTAAACGCGCGGCGCTTGCCCCAGGTCGAGACGTTCCACTCGGTCTTCGCGAACGCATTGCCGGCGACGAACGACAATGCGACGCCCGACAAGAGGGCATAAATGTGCAGCTTTCTCATACTGTTCTCCTCCTTTAGAATTTTTTTCCCCGCGCAAGTTAACCGCCTTGCCCGAAAGGGCAACCCTTGGCAGCCGCTTTCCTGCCTGCGGCAGGGAGCGCCCCGGTGAACAGGTCGCCATGAGGAGAAAAGGCCGGAGCCTGTGATCAGGCGTTGCCGATCAGCATGCCGGCGCCGAACACCAGCGCGCCGCCGAGGACGACCTGGAAGATCGCCCGGCTCCAGGGCGTGTCCATCCAGTGGTTCTGGATCCAGGCGATCGCCCACAATTCAATGAACACGATTATGGAAGCGGTGATCGTCGCCGTCCAGAAATCCGGAATCAAATAGGGCAAAGCGTGGCCGAGGCCGCCGATCGTCGTCATGATGCCGGAGGCAAAGCCCCGCTTGACCGGCGAGCCGCGCCCGGAAATCTTGCCGTCGTCATGGGCCGCCTCGGTGAATCCCATGGAGATGCCGGCACCGACCGAGGCGGACAGGCCGACGAGAAAGGTCGTCCAGGTGTCCTGGGTCGCGAAGGCGGTGGCGAAGATCGGCGCCAGCGTGGAGACCGACCCGTCCATGAGCCCCGCCAGCCCCGGCTGGATATAGGTCAGGATGAACTGGCGGCGTTCGACCGCGTGCTCTTCCTCGCGCACCTCCTCCGGCGTGTGCTTGGCTTCCAGCCCCTTCGCGGTCGCGATGTGACCGCCTTCGGCGATCGCCAATTCGCCCAGCAGCTTGCGGGTGTCGGCGTCCTGCGAGCGCGCCGCGGCGGCCTGGTAGAAGCGTTGCGCCTGGCCTTCCATCTCGGCAGCCTGTGCGCGCACCTTCTCCACGCCGAGCGGCCGAACCAGCCAATCGGGCTTGCGCTCGTAGTAGCCGCGCACGTGCTCGCGGCGGATCAGCGGAATCCGGTCGCCGAAGCGCTTCTTGTGCAGGTCGATCAGGATCGCGCGGTGATGGGTCTCCTCCTCGGCCATTTCCTCGAAGATCTTCGCCGATTGGGGAAACTCGTCGCGCAGGCCGTCCGCATACGCCATGTAGATGCGCGCGTCGTCTTCCTCGGAGGAAATCGCCAGCGCGAGTATCTCCTGTTCCGACAGGCCGTCGAAGGAGCGCTTCGAAGCGCCGAAAAAGCGAGAGAGCATGAATCAGGACCCTAGTTTGGAATGATTCCAAACTAGGGAGGAGGCTATTGCAGGTCAAGCCTTCCGGCACCCGATCCGGTCCGATCCGCGCCCTGCCATTGACGCCGGCCGCCCGCGCGGTTCTAAATCGCCGAAAGGCCTCTCCATTCCACCTGGAAGGAATGCCATGGCAAAGGAAATCGAGCGCAAGTTCCTGGTCGCTGGTGACAGTTGGCGCGAGGCGTCGGATTCGGGAACGATGATCCTCCAGGCCTATGTCGCCATGCAGAACGGCAATTCGGTGCGCGTGCGCATCATGGGAGACGGCTCGGCAATGCTGGCGGTCAAGACCGGCGGTTCGGCGATGGTGCGCGACGAGTTCGAATATCCCGTCCCGGTCGGCGATGCGCGGCGGATGATGGAATGTTGCGTCGGCGACGTCATCGACAAGGTCCGCCACCTGCTCGTCCATAAAGGATTCATCTGGGAGATCGACGTCTATCGCGGCGCGCTGGAAGGCATCATCGTCGCAGAGGTCGAGATGGAAACGATTGACGACAATCCGCCGCTGCCGGACTGGATTGGCCGCGAAATTACCGGCGAGCCGGCCTATTCGAACGTCTCGCTGGCGCTCCACGGCAAACCGGAAATGGTGTCTTGAGCTTCAATATCGATCCCCGGAAGGATCTCACACGCCAGGTCACGGGCATCGCCGCCCGGCAACTCGCGCGCATGGAGAAAGAATTCAACGTGCGCGGCGAACCGGCGCACCAGGCGGTTCACGATGCGCGCAAGCGCATCAAGCGGCTGCGGGGCCTGTACCGGCTCATCCGTCCGGCCGTAAAATCCTTCGCGCGATCGGAAAATGCCCGGTTGCGCGGTATCGCGCAATCGATGTCGGCGGAACGCGAAGCGACCGCGCTGATCGAGACGGCCGACAAGCTCGCGGCGCGGTTCGCCGGTGACGCGGATGCCGGGGTGCTGTCCCGGCTTCGCAATGCCCTCGTCGAGCGCCGCGATCGCATCGCCGATGCCGGCAATACCGGCTTCAACGCGAAGCTCGCCGCCGCTGGCGGCGAATGCGCGGCGGCAAGAGCGGCGCTCGGGGGCATCGCCCTGCCGGCATCGCGCGCTCGCGCCCGCAAGCTTCTCGTCGGCTCGCTCAAGCGGTCCTACCGGGACGCGCGGGACGGATTTGGCAAGGCGAAGCAGAGTGGGGCGGCCGAAGACTGGCACGCCCTGAGAAAGCTGGTGAAGCACCACATGATGCAGGTCAGGCTCATGTCGGCGGTGCGGACAAGGACGATGAAACGGCGCGCCCGCGCGCTCGACCAACTCGGTGAATTTCTCGGCGACGATCATGACCTGGCGGTGCTTGTCGCCCTGCTTGCCGCGAATCCTGTCCTTCCCGAAGCAGACGCCGCGCGGGTGGCCGGGCTCGCGGAGACCAGGACCAGGGAACTGCGGGAGAGCGCCGCCGGGGCCATGGAAGAGCTGTTTTCGAAACGGCCCGCCGCGTTCTGCCACCGCGTGGATACGGCATGGCGGGCCGCGCAGAAGCGGAAATGACTGAGCCGCGGCTGAAAGGCGGCACTCACGGCTCCCACACGTTTGCATGATCGCCGGCACCGCGGCCTTGATCGGCGCGGCACTTCCTGCTCACCTGTCGGGCAAACGGACCGCAGTGCGCCATGCAGCAGACCGAGACAGTGCTGGACCGGGTCGGACGCTTCCTTGCCGGCAGGCTGGAAGCGGAATCGTCCGGCTACCAGCCCTACACGCCCTCCGACCCGCAGACGCTGCACCGCACGCTGCGTCCCGGCGACGTGCTGCTGGTGGAGGGCAACCAGCACATCTCGGCCGCGATCAAGTATCTGACGCAATCGACCTGGAGCCACGCGGCGCTCTATATCGGCGACACGCTGGAGGGCAACTACGCCGACGACGACCGGCCGCGCCTCGTGGAGGTCAATCTGGGCGACGGGTGCACCGCGGTACCGCTGAGGAAGTACCGCACCTACAACACGCGGATCTGCCGACCTGTCGGACTTACGCCCGCCGATTGCCAGGTCGTGGTCCAGTTCATGGTCGACCGGCTGGGCCTGAAATACGACATGAAGAACATTTTCGACATGCTGCGCTATTTCTTTCCCACGCCGCCGGTGCCCGTGCGTTGGCGGCGGCGCATGCTCGCGTTTGGTTCCGGCGATCCGACCCGCGCCATCTGCTCCTCGCTGATCGCCCAGGCGTTCCAGCAAGTGCGCTACCCGATCCTCCCCGAGGTCACGCTCGCACCCGGGCGCACGTCGGCGCAATCGTCCTATTCAAGGCGCGAAATCCTGCACATCCGCCACCACTCCCTGTTCACGCCGCGCGATTTCGACCTGTCGCCCTATTTTCAGGTGGTGAAGCCGACGCTTGACCTCGGGTTCGACTACAAGCGGCTCGTCTGGAGCGAAGCCGGCCATGGCGAGGCGTCGACTGAAGACGAAGCGTAACCTTCGCATTGATCCGTACCGCTTAACCGATTGGCAAAGACCGGCTGCTATAGTCGACGGGAAGGCCCTTCGGAGACCGCCATGACGACTGCACAGATCGCTTCGGTTGCTTTCCGGCGCACCGGCACGCTCGCCGATGCGCTGGCGCGGAGCGGTTGGCGCGACCGTTGGCTCTACGCCGTGGCGCTGGTCGCGCTCGTCACGTCCGTCTTAGTCGGCCGCATCACCGGTACGCGCCCGGACGCCGGTATCGTCACCACTTTTGGCTACGAGATCGCGCAATATTTCTTCTTCGGCCTGTCGGTCGCCGCCGGCATCGTGCTTTTCTGGCTGGGCAAGGTGAAGAAAAGCACATCGCCCGCCCGCGACCTCTCGGCCATTCTCTACCGCTTCTTTGCCGCATCGGGCCGCGCTGCCTCGATCCTGCACACGCTCGCCGTCTTCATGATCTTCGCCGCCGCCTTCGCCGTCCTGAAGGGCGCGATCGCCGTGCTCGAGCCGTTTTCCTGGGACCCCGCATTCGCCGATCTCGACCGCGTACTGCATTTCGGCGTCTTGCCGCACGAATGGCTGATGCCGGTTCTCGGCGGCGAAGTGCCGCTGTTCGTGCTGAACTTCTTCTACAATTTCTGGTTCGTCTTCCTCGTCGCCAGCATCCTTGCCGTCTCGATCATGGTGAGGAATGCCGTACTTCGCCACCAGTACCTGATGAGCTTCATGACCACCTGGTTCTTCGGCGGGTTCCTGATGGCGACCGGGCTGTCGTCGGCCGGGCCGTGCTATTACGACCTCGCGGGCTTCGGCAACGACTATGCCGACCTCATGGCCCATCTGAGGGCGGTCAACACCGTGCTGCCGATCTGGGCTGTCGATACCCAGGCGATGCTGTGGCAGGGCTTCACGGGCGAGCGCGCCGGGTCGGCCGGCATATCCGCCCTTCCCTCCATGCATGTGGCGACCGCCGTGCTGTTCGCGCTTGCCGCCACGCGCGTCAACCGCATGCTGGGCCGCGCGATGTGGGTCTATGCCGGCATCATCTTCATCGCTTCGGTGCTGCTCGGCTGGCATTATGCTGTGGACGGTTATGCCGGCGGCGCCATCGCGCTTGCGTTCTGGTCGCTTTCGGGCCGCTATGCCCGCCGGTTCGCACCGGAAATGCCGGGTCCGGACAACTAACGCGCTTTGGCGCTGATACGCGTGAAATGGCCCATCTTGCGGCCGGGACGCGCGTCCTTCTTGCCGTAGAGATGCAGCACGACGCCGGGTTCGCCGGCCAGGCGTTCGACGCCGGACACGTCATCGCCGATCAGGTTCTCCATGACGCAGTCGCAATGGCGCGCCGGGTCGCCGAGCGGCAGGCCGGCGATGGCGCGAATATGCTGCTCGAACTGGGAAACCGCGCAGGCCGCCTCCGTCCAGTGGCCCGAATTGTGAACCCTGGGCGCGATCTCGTTGGCCAGCACCGAACCGTCGGCCAGCACGAAGAACTCGACGCCGATGACGCCGACATAGCCGAGCGCATCGAGCAGGGCGGCAGCGGCTGCGCGCGCCTTGCCGGCCGTTGCCTGCGATATGCCGGCGGGTACGGTCGAGCGGCGCAGGATTCCGTCGCGATGGATATTCTGCGCCGGATCGTAGGCCTGGATGCTTCCCGCCGCATCGCGCGCGGCGACGACCGAGATCTCGCATTCGAAATCGATCAGCCCTTCGAGGATCAGCGGAACCGATCCCATCTCCGCGAAGGTGCCCGCGACGGCTTCACGCGGCGCGTCGCGAAACATCCGCTGGCCCTTGCCGTCATAGCCGAGGCGCCGCGTCTTCAGTACGCCGCTGCCGCCGAATGCCGCCAGCGCGGCCTCCAGATCGGCGTCGTTGTCCACGGTTTTGTACGGCGCCGTGGAAATCCCCGCCTTGTTGAGGAAGGTCTTTTCGCTGAGGCGGTCCTGCGCCACCTCCAGAGTGAGCGGCGGCGGCCAGACGCCCACGCGCGGCGCAAGGCCAAGCACGGCCTCGACCGGTACGTTCTCGAACTCGTAGGTGACGACATCGGCCAGTTCCGCCAGTTCGCTCAACGCCGCGGGATCGTCGTAGGCGGCCGCGATGTGACGGTTGGCGACCTGGGCGGCCGGGCAGTCGGCCTCCGGCTCCAGGATCACCGTGCGGTATCCGAGCCGCGCGGCGGCCATCGCCAGCATGCGCCCGAGCTGGCCGCCGCCGATGATGCCGATCGTCGCGTTTGGACCCAGCGCGCTCATGCCTCGTCCGACGGCTCGTCGGCCACCGCGGCGGTGCGGGCTGCGCGCCATGCGTCGAGGCGGGCGGCCAGCGCTTCGTCGTTGTTGGCCAGGACGGCGGCTGCGAGCAGGCCGGCATTGGTTGCGCCTGCCTTGCCGATTGCAAGCGTGCCGACCGGCACGCCGGCGGGCATCTGGACGATCGACAGCAGCGAATCCTGGCCCGACAGGGCGGCCGATTGCACCGGGACGCCGAACACGGGCAGTGGCGTCAAGGCGGCGACCATGCCCGGCAGATGAGCCGCGCCGCCGGCGCCGGCGATAATCACCTTCAACCCGCTGGCCTTTGCAGACGTGGCGAATTCATACATGCGCTGCGGCGTGCGGTGAGCCGACACGATCCTGACGACGTGGGGGACGCCGAGTTCGTCGAGGATCATGGCGGCGTGCTTCATGGTCGCCCAGTCGGACTGGCTGCCCATGATGATGGCGACATCGGCGGTTCTGGTCATCGCGGCACGGCCTCCGAAACGGGCTGTGAAAGAGGCCTGCCGGTTAGCCGAATTGCCTGCCGCTGGCAAGCCGCGCGGCGGCCGGGTCAGGCGATGATATCGGGAACGATATTGTCTTCGAGTTCCTGCAGGCGGTCCTTGACCGCCAGTTTCTTCTTCTTCATGCGCTGGATGCGCAACGGATCGCACCCGGTCGCGATCATCGCCTCGATCGCCGCATCGAAATCCGAGTGCTCCTGCTTGAGCCGGGCGAATTGAAGGCGGATATCAGCCTGTTCCTGATCGGACATCGGTCTATTCCATCACCGGTGAGGGCGCGCACTGCAAGTGCCGCAAAGGGGGAGCCGTGCGGCATTCGCACCAGCCGGCGCTCTATATCACAATGAAGAGTTTAAGGGAATCCTACCACGCTTCATTCGACAGCCCGATCCGGCTCTGGCAAACTGTCATGGTATTGTCATCGAGTCGTCTGGAAGCGGCTTGTTTCCGGCGACCATGACATCGAACGAAGGAAAGGAGTGCCGACATGTCGCTTGAGTCGCATCTTGCAGAACTTCAGAAAAAACACGGTGATCTCGAACGCCGCATCGACGAGATGTCCAACCATCCGTCGGTCGACCGCCTCGAGATCGTGGAGCTGAAGCGGCGCAAGCTCTTGCTCAAGGACGAGATCACCAGATTGGCGGACGGCGTCACCAGGCACTGACGCATCGGCCCGAAAACCGGAACCGGTTTTCGGAAAGCGCGATGCGCAGATCCAATGACAGCGTCCTTCGTGCGTCCCAAAGGACGCACGGCGCTGTAACGCCCGCCGGGTCCGGGCCGCGGCCTCCCCGCGGCCCCGCCATCTTGCCTTCGCGGAACCTGTTTCGCGAACGGATATGAAATCTTTGTTCGGCGAGCCCCGCACCGGCCGGCACAAAGGTTTTGGCGGGATATCTCTTGTCTTCCCTTCGGCAGTTGGCTGCCGTGACACTTCCCCGTGCGGGGCCGAGATGGCACACGGCGAAAGCCCGGCGGCTACCGGCTCACTCTTCCTCGCCGCGCGGGTCCAGGCGCAGCGCCTCGGGCGTGACCGCGCGCTCGGCCGGCATGGTGTGAAATTCCTCCTTTTCCTCCTGCAGCGGTGCGGCGCGCGTGACGATCCGCAATGCCGTATAGGCAACCATGCCGCCATGGGCGACGGCCGTCGCCAGGAAAAGGCTCTCCGGGCGCATGAACTCCATCAGCGCAGCGCCGAGGAGTGGCCCCGCCATGGTGCCGAATCCATAGAGCAGCAGTAGGCCGCCCGAGACCTTGACGAAGTCCTCGGCGCCGGCATGGTCGTTCGCGTGGGCGACAGCCAGCGAATAGAGCGTGTAGGCGGCCGCGCCATAGAAAGCCGTCATGGCGATCACGACCGTGGCCGAACGCGGCGCCGCGATAAACAACGCCAGTCCGAACAGGCTCGCCAGCGTGGCCATCACCACGATGACGATACGCCGGTCGATGCGGTCCGAGATGCGTCCCGCCGGTATTTGCAGCAGCGCGCCGGCAGCCACCGTCAGGCTCATCATCACGGCGATCTGCAGCGTCGACAGATTGATCTTGGCACCGTAAACCGCGCCGAGCGTTCCCCAGCCGCCATTGGCCACGCCGACCAGGAAACACGCGATGAAGGCCACCGGCGAATTGCGGTAGAGCCCCTTGAGGTCGAGTGAAACGGCCGTGAGCGGGCGGGGGCTTGCCGCCGTGGACATGGTTGTCGGAAGCAGCGAGAGGCAGAAGAAGATCGCGGCGATCATGAACAGGGTTTCGTTGGTCACCTGGCCGGCGGCCACGATCATCTGCCCGGCCATGATCGAGGAAAAGGTCACCATCATGTACATCGAGAACACCGTTCCCCGGTTCTCGTTCGTCGCCGCCTCGTTGAGCCAGCTTTCGATCACCATGAAGGCCCCGGCCATGACGAAGCCGGTGAAGACGCGCAGCCCGATCCACACCAGCGGATCGACGATCAGGCCGGTCATCAGCGCAATCGCCGCCGCGCTCGCCGCAAATGCCGAGAAGGCGCGCACATGACCGACATTGCGCACCAGGCGGGGCGCGAAAATGCAGCCGGCAACAAAGCCTCCGGCCCAGCCGGTGCCCAGCAAGCCGAGTTCGGTGGCGCTGAACCCCTCCGCCTGGCCGCGCAGCGGCAGCAGGAGCCCGTGCAGGCCGTTGGCCGCCAGCAGGAAGGCGGTGCCGCGCAACAGCGCAAAGATCGGGCCGTAATTGGCAAACATGGGCGGACTTTCGAGTGCGCGGCGGCGAATCGGTTACGCGTGCGGAAACCGGCTGTTGGCGGGATTAGATGACCGGATTGCGGCAGCGCCCCGCAACGGATTCCATTTCATATCTTGAACAGGGCGGCGGCCTGTTCTCTTTGCGCCCCTTTCAGGACGCTTTCGGTCTCGAGCCGCTCGACCTCGCGTTTCAGGATCGCGATGCGTTCGCCAAGCTCGTCGACGGAAAGCATCGAAAGGTCCTGTCCGATTTCGTGAACGACTTTTTTCCGCTTCGGTTCTTCGTCGAATATGCTCATGGCCGGTGTCCCATGCTTCCTCTTTCGTGGCGAGAGGATACAGTGAGCGGCTGGAGCATGGCAAACAGGGGAATTCGAAACGATGGCCGGCGAGACACTGCCTTCCACCATGACCGCGATCGCGATCTCCGAACCCGGCGGACCGATGGTCCTGAAACCGGAAAGGCGCAACGTTCCGAAACCGGGACCCGGCGAGGTGCTGGTGAGAGTGCGCGCGGCGGGGGTCAACAGGCCGGATGTGCTGCAACGCAAGGGCGCCTACCCGCCGCCCAGGGGCGCGTCGGATCTGCCGGGCCTCGAGGTGGCCGGCGAAATTGCCGCCATCGGCGAAGGCGTGACCCGCTGGACGGCCGGCGACCGGGTCTGCGCGCTCACGCCCGGCGGCGGCTATGCCGAATATTGCGTCGCGCCGGCGTCGAACTGCCTGCCGGTTCCCCCCGGTTTCGCCGATTCGGAAGCCGGCGCACTGCCCGAGACCTTCTTCACCGTCTGGCACAACGTGTTCCAGCGCGGCGGCCTGAAGGCCGGCGAATCCCTGCTTGTCCATGGCGGTTCGTCGGGTATCGGGACCGCTGCGATCCAGCTGGCGAACGCGTTCGGCGCCCATGTCATCGCGACAGCTGGATCGAAGGACAAGTGCGACGCCTGCCTCAGACTCGGCGCCGACCGGGCGATCAACTACCGCGAGGAGGATTTCGTCAACGCCGTCAGGCAGGCGACCGACGGCAAGGGCGCCAATGTCATTCTCGACATGGTCGGCGGCGACTATGTCGCGCGCAATTACGATGCCGCGGCCGAGGAAGGGCGCATCGTTCAGATCGCCACGCTCGGCGGCGCCGAAGCGACGGTCAACATCGCCAAGCTGATGGTCAAGCGGCTCGTGCACACGGGTTCGACGCTGAGGCCGCGCAGCGTGGAGTTCAAGGGGCAGATCGCCGCCGAGCTCGAGGCCCGGGTCTGGCCGCTGCTCGCCGAGCGCAGGATTGCGCCGGTCATGGACATGATCTTCCCGCTCGCGGAAGCCTGGCGGGCGCACGAACGCATGGAAGAGGGCGAGCATATCGGCAAGATCGTGCTCGATGTCGGCTGAAGCGGGCGCAGGCCCGAGCCGGCTCCCGGTTCGGCTGTGCGAAACGCAAGGTGCGGCGGCGGCCAAATTGATCGGTATCAACGCGACGCACCGGCGACCGGTTATCCTCTCAATGAAATTGCCCGGCTTGGAGGATTAAGGCCATGCGTTCGATCCGTTTCATCATTGCCGCCTGCGCGCTGACGCTGGCAGGCGTCCAGGCGGCCGCAGCCGATGCCTATCTCGGGTCGTATGTGGCGCGGATATCCTACAATGATCATCTTGCCTCCGACGGTTACCGGCTCGATACCGCCTCCCAGGTGGTGCGCCAGGACCGGGCCAATTTCCATCGGTTCGGCAAGGCCGACGCGGAAGACCAGTATGACGGCTGGTTCACCTCGAACAGGGCGCGCGCGAATTTGCAGAACATGCTCGACCGGCGGGGCGCCATGGACGCGGCGACCCGCAACGCCATCCTCGGCGGGCAACCCCTGATCGAGGTCGAGGTCTATCAATATTCCGTGCGGGTGCGGATCCTTGCCTATTGATCAGGCCTGTCCGGTCCGCTTCGAATATCCTGAGGGAGTCCGATCCATGAGAAAGAAACTGAAGTCCCTGGCATTGGGCGGGGTCATCGCGCTTGGCGTGGCGCTTCCCGCCGGTTCGGCCATTGCCGGCGATTGCACCGGCTATGTCGTCGGTGTCCGCCCGATCAGCCAATACAACCACTACAGCGGGAACGGCTTTCTTGCCGTGCGGACAGGGCCTGGCTCCGGCTACACCCAGATCGGTGAACTCTATGCCGGCGACGAGGTTTCCGTGTGGAGCCGCCGGGGTAACTGGTACCAGGTCGCGTGCATGTCGGGGCGCTGCACCAATCCGCTTTGGGGAACCCCGTCTCCGCAGGGTTGGGTCTATCGGAAATACATCAGCGCGGGCGGGGTCTGCCCGTAGGCCGCCGTCCTGCGCAATCTCGAGGTCCGCATTGAAGATAAGGTCCTACGCCGCCGCCTTTTGATCGGCAATGATGCGGTTGCGTCCGGAGTTCTTCGCCGCGTAGAGGTTCGTATCGGCGCGCTTGACCAGGCTGTCCCAGTCGTCGCCCACGCAATATTCGGCGATGCCGAATGACGCGGTGATCGTGCCGAGCGGCTTGTTGCTCTCGGTCACCATCAGTTTTGCCTTCTCCATCTCGGTTCGGATGCGTTCGACGATCATCGCGGCCGTATCGGCTGTCGTGTTCAGTAACACCATCGCGAATTCCTCCCCGCCGTAGCGTGCCGTCAGGTCGCTGCCGCGGACATGCTTCGCCAGCAGGTGGGCGAAATATTTCAGCACCTCATCGCCGATCAGGTGGCCGAAATGGTCGTTCACCCGCTTGAAATGATCGATATCCGCCATGACAAGGCTCAGCGGCGTGTTTTTGGCGCGGGCATTTTCCATATGCTCGGCAAGGAAGGCTTCGAGCTGGCGGCGGTTGGGAATGTTGGTAAGCGGGTCAAGCAGTTCGTTCTTGCGCGATTGTTCCAGGCTGGAGCGCAGGTTCTGGATCTGATCCTTGGAGCGCTCGAGATTTTCCGTCAGCTTGTTTGTTTCCGCGCGCATTTTCCGGTTTTCGGCGAGCAGGAACTCGATCGTTTGCCGGATCTTCGCGGGGCTGGCGTCGTCGGACAAACCACGGGCCTCCTTGTCAAGCGAGCCCGAGAAGTCCTCGCTCGACGTGAGGTGGCCCTGGATCAGGTGCAGGATGTCATCCATTTCCCTGTCGAGCGTCGCATTCGCGGTTTTCATCTGCTCTTGCGCGTCCGCGCCGCGGCACTCGCCCCGGATCTGCTCGATTTCGTAGGGGCCGATCGCCGAACCGCTCTCGATGATCTCTTTCACCCGCCGAACCACGGCCTGGTTCGTGCCTTCTACGAAGGAAAACCAGACCTCGTATGCCGCCGGGACCAGCGGCGTGCGGTACTTTTCGGCGAGTTCGACCACCTTGGCCGCCAAGGCCGCAACCCTGTCGAAATCATTAACGTTCACATGCCTGTTTTCGATCATTGTCATCCTCGACAGTATCGACCCGGGGGGCCATCCGGCGCGTGCAGGAACCGTGCACACACCCGTGCACCGTCTTACGCTTCGTGAATTCGATCGTTCATCACAACAGAATCGACCGAATCAATCGCCCATTTGCTGATCTTTTCCTGCAACATTTCGTTTCGTTGGCGCAGTTGCTCGATCTCCGCGCTCGTTCTGCTGAATTCGACGGTTCTCTGCTGCTCGATTTCCCTGCGGTATTCCTGGTTCTCCGCCTTCAACCGCTCATATTCGGCACCGAGAAATTTCTCGACCTTCTGGTCCGCCGCGGCGACCTGTGCCCCTATTTTTTCTTCCAGTGCCGCATTCTGTCCGGCGATCTCGCTCTTGGCGAGTTCGAGCTCTTCCCTGACCCTGGCGATTTCGCCAGCTGCGATCCTGGACCCCGAAAAGGCGACGGCCACGATACCTGCCAGCATCACCGCCAAGGCAACCAGGGCGAAATCGCGCAACTCGAAGCGCAGATCGGCGAAACCCAGGTCAAAGGCCGCGGCGAAAAGGACGACGCCCGCGAGAATGCTCGAGGCGAAAGCCGATATCCTCATCAACCGCATGATTCCCAAGGGATCCTTGGCGGACGAATTGGCTTTCCTGTCGTTCTTCAGAGGTGCTTTTGCCATTTTCTGCTCAAACCGGGAAACGGGTATTCTGCACAATCAGGCAATCCCCGGTTTCCCACGGGCTTGCATGCGAACTCGATGATGAAAAGACATTCTGGCCAGGACCAGAATGCGGGCCTGCATCATGCCTTGGAGCCAGTCCTGCCCGCAAATTCCTTGTATTTTAGAAACTTAAACAAAACGTGAAAGTCATTTCTTAACAGTGTGATACCAGCGCAACAATGCGAGAACTCGCGCCGTTTTTCTCGCCACCAGACCGCAAGGATCGCGAGACAGGCCTGCCCGTGCGGCACCAGGCGGAGCGCCAAAATGGCGGCGCCCGGCTCCCGCGGTGCGGCGGGCCGGATTCCTCAGCGGGCCTTCACGGTGCCGTCGGCGATCCAGGCGTCGAGGATCGCAAGCGCCGTATCGGCGAAGGCCTGATCGTTGATGTGGGCGTCGATCTCGGTCATCTTCACCGGCGGCCTGATCGCCTTGCGCGTTTCGTCGAGGAAGGCGGCGAGCCCTTGGGGATCATGGGCCGGTTCGCCTTGCCTGTCCCATTCCTCGATGCCGCCCGCAGGCAGAATGAAATGAACCGGCGCGCCGGACCGCGCCAGCCGGCTGGCCACCTCGCGGGCGGTCTCGCGGCGCTCCTCGGCATTCAGCGCCGACGACTTGATCAGGCGGTTGTGGGCGTGGAACGGGCGGTCGGCATAGCGCTCCGGAATGTCCTGCCAACCGGCGAAATCGATCAGGTCGAGGCAACCCGGCGCGACGATCTGCGGTATCCCCGCCCTGCCCGCATTGAGCAGGCGGTCCTCGCCCGAGTTGACCAGCGACCCGGCCATCAGGTTTCCGAGTTCGGGCAATGCGAAATCCATCACGCAGGCGAACGCGCCCTCGCGCGCCAGGCTCTCGAAGGCCATGCCGCCCATGCCGGTGGCGTGGAAAACGGCGACCTCGAAGCCGCGCTCCTCCAGCGCCGGCTTCAGGCGCTTCATGTAGGACAGGCAGGAGGTGCCGAGGCTGGTCATGCCGATCATCGGCCGGTCGAAACGTGGCCGCTCGACCGCGCGCGCGGCACCCAGAGCGGCACCGGCCGCCTGGCTCAGCGACGACTTGCAGACCGAGTTGAGGCCGTAGAGCCCGCCCGCCCACAGGATCATCTGGATGTCGGGGGCAAGGCGCGCCGGTTCGATCAGCGGCGAAAACGACACGGTGGAGATGATGTATTTCGGCAGCCCCATCGGCAGCGCACGGGCGCAATCGAGCGCAAGATCGGTGCCCATGGTGCCGCCCATGGCGACCATGCCGTCGATCCTGCCGGCCGCCTCCAGATCGGCTGCGATCTTGGCCGCGCCGGCGGCCATGATCTGCATGGCTGCGTTTTCGTCGCCGGTCGCGATGGCCGCCGCAATCGAGGAACCGCCTGCGTCGGCCACCTGATGCTTCGAAAAATCGACGGGCCGCGGCGGATCACCCAGCACGGAGACATCCATCGACAGCACCGTGCCGCCCTGGCTTTCGATGCGCTCCTGGAGATAGCGCAATTCTTCGGACTTGGTGTCGTAGGTGCCGATGACGAGGATGGTTTTCGCGTCTGTCATTGCCGGTGTCCGTTACAACTGGATCCACGCCGTCTTCAGGTCGGTGTACTTGTCGAGAGCGTGCAGCGACTTGTCGTGGCCGTTACCCGACTGACGATGACCGCCGAGCGGGACGGTGATGTCGGCCCCGCCATAGGTGTTGACATGGACGACGCCGGCCTTGACGGCACGCACCATGCGATGCGCCTTCGACAGGTTCGACGTCCACACCGCCGAAGCAAGGCCATAGACCGTGGAATTGGCGATGCGCACCGCATCGGCCTCGTCGTCGAAGGGGATGATACCCAGGACCGGGCCGAACACCTCTTCGTTGGCCAGCGCCATTGAAGACGAAACATTGTCGAACACGGTCGGCGCCATGTAGTAGCCGCCGGTTTCCTCCAGCACGCGCCTGCCACCGGTCAGCAGCTCCGCGCCTTCGGCTGCGGCGGCCTCGGCATATCGCAGGTCCTTGGCCAGCTGGTCGGCGCTCGATACCGCGCCGGCCTGGCTCGAAAGATCGAGCGGATCGCCGACCTTCATCGAGGCAGCGATCTCGGCGACTTTCGCCGCGAACGCCTTGTGGATCGAGCGCTCGACGAGCAGGCGCGAGCCGGCGACGCAGACCTGGCCGGAATTGCGGAAGATGCCGAAGGCGGAGACCTTCGCCGCCTGATCCAGATCCGGCGCGTCGGCAAAGACGATGTTGGGCGACTTGCCGCCGAGCTCGAGATAGACGCGCTTGAGGTTGGAACGGGCGGAATATTCGAGCAACTTGCGGCCGACCATGCCGGAACCGGTAAACGCCAGCACGTCGACGTCGTTGTGCAGGCCGAGCGCTTCGCCGACGACCGCGCCACGGCCGGTGACGACATTGAGCACGCCGTCGGGCAGGCCGGCTTCGGCACACAGTTCGGCCAGGCGCAGCAGCGAAAGCGAAGCGACCTCGGCAGGTTTGAGCACGACCGAATTGCCGGCGGCGAGCGCCGGCGCGATTTTCCAGGCGCCGATCATCAGCGGGAAGTTCCACGGCACGATGACGCCGACAACGCCCACCGGTTCGCGGTGGATGAGGCCGAGCACATTCTCCGCCGTCGGCGCGATCTCGCCATAGACCTTGTCGATCGCCTCACCATAATAGCGGAAGGTGCCGGCAGCGCTGCCCGGCTCGGCTTTCAGCGCCATGGAAATCTCGGTGCCGTTGTCGCGCACGCCGAGCACGGCGAGTTCCAGCGCGTGTTTCCCGATCAGCTCGGCGATACGCAGCAGCACACGCTTGCGCTCGGCGGGTGCTGCGCGCGACCAGACGCCGGCATCGAAGGATCGGCGGGCAGCGGCGACAGCGCGGTCGATATCGGCGGCCTCGCCTTCGGCAAGCGTCGTCAGTTTCGCGCCGTCGATCGGCGAGATGACGTCGAGCGCGCCGCCGGATGCCGCCTCGCTCCATTGCCCCGCAATGAACAGTTTCTGCGGCGGCACGGGGACCGCGCGCAACCTGTCGATGGCAGACTGGTCAGACATGGGCCTTTTCCCTTCCCCGGGTGCGCAGGAGCGACCAGACATGAGCCGCGAGCACGACGACGATGATGGCGAAGATGATGGCGGCGATCGGCCGGTTGACCCAGTCGACCGGCGAATGGATGCGCGGCAGCGAGGTGCGGAACTTGTTTTCCGCGATGCCGCCCAGGACTATGCCGAGAATGATCGGCACGATCGGCAGGTTCAGCCGCTTGAGGACCAGGCCAAGCAGGCCGAAGCAGGCGGCAATCAGGCAGTCGGTGGCCGAATTCCTCAGCGAATACACACCGACGAAGGAGAGCGTCAGGATCGCCATGCCGAGGAACCGATTGGGTATGGCGATCACCTTGAGCAGCGGCTTCGTCGCCATCATCAGGAAGGCAAGCGCCAGCACATTGAGGATCAGCAGGCACAGATAAAGCGCCATGATGAAATCCATCTGGTCGCGAAACAGGTTCGGACCGGGAATGACGTTGTGGACATAGAACACCGACAGCATCATCGCGGTCAGCGCCTCGCCGGGAATGCCAAGTGCCAGCAGCGGGATCATGGCCGCCGCGGGCACCGCATTGTTGGCGGCCTCCGAGGCGATGATTCCCTCCGGCGCGCCGCGGCCGAAACGTTCGGGGTTGGGCGATATCTTCTGCGCCAGGGTGTAGGAGAGGAACTGCGCGGTGAACTCGCCGACGCCGGGAATGATGCCCATGATCGTGCCGAAGCCGGCGGCCGGAAACGCTATTTTCGGGAAGCGGAACACTTCGTGCAGCCCCCGGAACAGGCCGCCGGCGAATTTCGGCGGTACCGGCGTGTCGTCCTTTCCCGCCAGCAACGCAAAGGCCTGGCTGAGCGCGAACAGGCCGAGCACGACGACGATGAGGTTGACGCCTGAGGTCAGCCAGGTCTGGTCGAAGGTAAAGCGCTGGGTGAAACGGACAGGCTCCAGTCCGATGGTCTGCAGGAAGATGCCGAAGCACAGCAACGCGCCGGCCGCCATGGCCTGCCCGCGATGGGCGATGACGACAAGTGTCATGCCGAGGACGCAGGCGAGGAAGATCTCGCGCGAGCCGAACAGCGGCGCGATCCTTGCCAGAACGGGCGCCAGCGCCATCAGGCACAGGACCGAGAACACACCGCCGAAAAACGACGCGCCATAGGCCAGCGACAGCGCGCGGGGCGCCTCGCCGCGCTGGGTCATCGGGTAACCGTCATAGGTGGTCAGCGCGTTGACCGGCGTACCGGGCGTATTGATCAGCACTGCGGGTATCGCGCCGCCGAACATGGCCGATCCGTAGATGCCAAGCAGCAGCGTCAGCCCGACGATGGGGTCGAGCGAAAAGGTTGCGGGCAGCAGGATGGCGATGGCGATGGCCGGGCCGACGCCCGGGATCGCGCCGATGATCACGCCGCCGACCGAACCGATCAGCAGGGCGACAATGACGTCGAGGCGCGAGATGATGGCAAGGCTGGCGGCGAGCGTTTCCATTCCGGCAGTCATCACAGATAGAGGATCATGAAATTGCGCAGCGCGGCCGGCAGGTATTCATAGACCGCGCCCCCCGGGATTCTGACCGAAAGAAACGCCTTGAACAGGATCACGGTCGCCGCCCCCGTCGCCATCGCCGCAACGATGATCCGCCAGTCGCGATAGCCGAGCCGCCATGTCAGCGCGGCGCAGAACGCAAGCGTGACCGGCAGGTATCCGGCGACCGGGACCACGAAGACATAGGCCATGAACCAGATGGCGTACTCGATCGCCCTGGCCCATTCGAACACCTCGCCGGCAATCGAGTCGCCGCGGCCCGAAGCATTGCGGCGCCACGAGAACCAGAGTTCCAGCGTGCCGAAAACGGTCATGCCGGCGATCGAGACAACGGGCCAGAAGGCGGGCTGTTTGGTCCAGGGCTGCCCTTCGATCCACGTTGTCTGCCCGCCGATCTGCGTCAGCAGGAAGAGCGCGATGGCGAAGGACGCGACACCGAACACGATCTCGGCGCGGTGGTGGCGCGGTTCGATCAGCTCGGAAATATCGTGTTTCTGGCTTGCGTCGTCCATTACCGGTTACCGCCTGTCAGGAGGAAATCAGCGTAAGCGCGGCCGTCGATTTGCGCAAAGCGTCCGCATGGGCGCACGGAGCCGGCGGCGGACGAGCCGCCGCCGGTTTGCGCGCGATCAGTTGCCGAGGATCTTCTGGACCTCGGCGATCGTCGCGATATCCTTGGCGATCTGCGCCCTGGAGGCTTCGGCATCCTTCCAGTAGATCTGGGCACCGGTCTCCTCGGCGAATTTCTTCGCCCGGTCCGACTCCATCGTCTTCCTGGCGACGGCCTCGATCTTCGCGCGGACGTCGGCCGGCGTATCCTTGCGCACGAACAGGCCGTTCCACAGCGAGATGTCGAGCGAAGGATCGACTTCCTTGACGGTGGGGGCATCGGCTGCCGTGGAGATGCGCTCCTCGGTCACCGCCGCCAGCACCTGGATCTTGTCGAGGCAGGGCAAGACGAGCTGGATGGTCGTGTTCATCACGTCGACGTCGCCGGAGGCCAGCGTGTTGCAGTCGAGCGCGTCATAGGCGGCGTCGGACGCGTAGGAGAAGCCGAGATTCTTTGCCAGCGCCAAGGTCACCTGGGTCGGCGTCAGCACCGCGCCGAAATGGCCGAGCACGACGTCGTTGGACTTGGCGTATTCGGCGAGCTCCTGCATCGTCTTGTAAGGGGCGTCCTTCGACGTGACGATGACGAAGGGATAGGTCAGGAAAATGCCGACCGGATCGAACGGGTCGGGATTGAGCTCGGCAATGCCGATCGTCGGGCCGACCACCGGCACGCCGATGACGAAGGAGCCGATCACCGAACCGTCGGCCGGTGCCTTGGCGACCTCGACCGCACCAGGGAACGGGCCGCCGCCACCACCCGGCTTGTTCACCACCGCCGCCGGCTGGCCGTAGGCGGCCTGGAAATCCTCCGCGATCATGCGGGTCAGCACGTCTTCCATATCGCCGGGAGGCCACGGCACGATGAATTCGACGGGCTTGTCGGGATATTCGGCGACCGCCGGCGAAACCGCCAGCGCACCGAGCGAAACCGCGGCCGCGAGGCCGATCGAAATGTATTTCTTCATTCTGAATACTCCCATTTGCCTTTTCGGTTCATTATTATCACCAGCGGTTCAAAAAGCTTGCGACGCCCCGGGGTTTCTGTCAAGACTATTCACATGTTAATCAAAAATCGAAACACGACAAAATCACTGGACAGACAACGCGGCTCGATGCAGACGGTCGAGAAGGCCCTGTATTTGCTTGATTTTTTCGACGACAAGCATCCCGAACTGGGCCTGAGCGAACTGGCGCGCCTTGCCGGGATGGACAAGGCCACGACCCATCGCATGCTGACGGCGCTCGCGCGCGCCGGCATGGTCGAGCAACAGCCGGCGACACGCCTCTACCGGCTTGGCGCCACCATCCTGCGGCTCGCTCGCATCCGTGAGGCGACCTTTCCGGTCACCGCGCTGCTGCAACCGATCCTGGAAGCGCTTGCCGCCGAGACCGGCGAAACCGCGCATGCATCGCTGCAGGCCGGTCCCAGCCTCGCCAATGTCGGCGTGGTGGAAAGCGCCCGTTCCAGCCGCGTCTTCGTCGAGCCGGGGCTGAAACTGCCGCTGCATGCCACCGCGTCGGGCAATGCCTTCCTCGCCTTCAGCGATCCCGCGTTTGTCGCACATGTGCTGGCGCAACCGCTGGCTGCCATCACCCCCGACACGATCACCGATCCCGCCGCATTGCGCGAGAGGCTCGCGATCGCCCGCCGCGACGGCTTCGCCCATGTCGACCAGGGTTTCGAGGTCGAGGTTTACGGCATCGCCGCGCCGCTGTTCGGCCCCGGTGGCGATCCCGTCGGCGCGATCGCCGTCGCCACGCCGACACACCGCATGACCGGGGAGCTTTCCGGGAAAATCGCCCGCGCGGTGATGGCGGCAGCCGTGACGGCGTCGCGCGCCATGGGCGGCGAACCGCCGCAGGACTACCAGATGCGCCTGGAAAGGAACGCGGCATGAAGCGCGAAAACCGTGCGCTGGTGCTGGATTTCGGCGGCGTGATCTCGCGCACGCTGTTCGAGACGCACGCGATGACGGAGGCCGCGCTCGGCCTGCCGGCCGGGACGCTCACCTGGCGCGGGCCGTTCGACCCCGGCAGCGACGATCTGTGGCGCTCGATGCAGGCCGGCGAAATCTCCGAGCGCGACTACTGGATGGCGCGCACGCGCGAAACCGGGGCGATGGCCGGCCAAACATGGACGCGCATGGAGGAATTCGTCACCGCCGCGCGCGGCGCCGACCCGCAGGCCGTGATCCGCGCGGAAGCGCTCGACGCGATCGCGGCGGCGAAGCGGGCAGGCTGCAGGCTCGCCATCCTCTCCAACGAGCTCGACCTGTTCTATGGCGCCGGATTCCGCGAGCGCCTGCCGTTCCTCGCCGATTTCGACCTGATCGTCGACGCGACCCACACGAAGATCCTCAAGCCTGACTCGCGCGCCTATGCCCTTGTCACCGAAGGGCTCGGCGTCGCGGCGGGCGATTGCGTCTTTGTCGACGACCAGAAGAAGAACATCGACGGCGCAATCGCGGCCGGCATGAAAACAGTTCACTTCGATGTCCGCGAACCGCGCGAAAGCTATGACGAAGCCCTCCGCCTGCTTGGCGTATCGGGGGCAAGGGAGAAGACCGATGATGCTGCATGACAATAATTTCCTGAAGGAAAACAACGCCCGCCACATGTGGCATCCGATGGCGCATCCGGCCGAAATGCGCGCCCATCCGCCAAAGGTCATCACCGGCGCCGAGGGCGTGACGCTCACCGATGTCGACGGCCACAGGACGCTGGATGCGGTTGGCGGGCTGTGGAACGTCAACCTCGGCTATTCCTGCGATCCGATCAAACGGGCGATTACCGAACAGCTCGACCGGCTTGCCTACTATTCGGCCTTCCGCGGCACCTCGACGGGCCCGGCGATCGAGCTGTCATACATGCTCGCCGAGTGGTTCGCCCCCGACGGCATGGTGCGTTCGTTCTTCACCTCCGGCGGATCGGATTCGGTGGAATCGGCGCTGAGGCTTGCCCGGCAGTATCACAAGATCCGCGGCGAGCGCGACCGCACCAAGTTCCTCAGCCTCAAGAAGGGCTATCACGGTACCCATTTCGGCGGCGCCTCGGTCAACGGCAACGCCAATTTCCGCCGCAACTACGAGCCGCTGCTTCCCGGCTGCCATCACCTGCCCTCGCCTTACACCTACCGCAATCCATTCAACGAGAGCGATCCGGCGAAGCTGGCGCAGCTCTGCATCAACGCGCTGGAGGACGAGATCGCCTTCCAGGGGGCGGATACCATCGCCGCCTTCATCATGGAGCCGGTGCTGGGCGCGGGCGGCGTCATCCCGCCGCATGAGAGCTTCATGCCGAAAGTCCGCGAAATCTGCGACAGGACCGGCATCCTGCTGATCGCCGACGAGGTGATCACCGCATTCGGGCGCACCGGCGCATGGACCGGCTCGCGGCTGTGGGGCGTCAAGCCCGACCTGATGTGCACGGCCAAGGCGATCACCAACGGCTACTTCCCCTTCGGTGCCGTGATGATCTCGGAGAAAGTCGCCGAGGTATTCGAGAACGACGACACCGCCTTCGGCTCGATCGGCCACGGCTACACCTATTCCGCCCACCCCGTAGGCGCGGCGGCGGCGCTCGCCTGCATACCGGAAATCACGCGCGCCAACGTCGCCGGCAACGCCGCGGCGCGCGGCGCCGAGCTGATCGCCGGGGCGCAGGCGCTGATGGCGAAGCACGCGCTTGTGGGCGATGTGCGCGGCAAGGGCCTGATGGTTGCGCTGGAGCTGGTTTCGGACCGCGAGACGAAGAAGCCCGCCGACAAGGCGACCATAGCGACGGTGTATGAAACCACCTACCAGGCGGGCGTGATGATCCGCGTTTCCGGCCCCAACATCATCCTGTCGCCGCCGCTGGTCATCACCGCCGATGATGTGCAGAAAATCGTCGGCGCGCTCGACGCCGGACTGGCCGCCGCCCGGTAGGGCTGGTCACACCCGCATCGCCCTGCGGTGACGGAACACGAAAGCAGGGATCGCCGTGGCGACGATGAAGCCCGCCACCGGCAGCAGCATCTGCACGAATGCATAGACGCCGATGACACGCCGGTTGCCGCCAGACGCCAGCGCGACCGCCTCGGTGGTCACGGTGGTCAGGCGTCCGGCACCGATCAGAACCGTCGGCAGGTACTGGCCGATGGAGACCGAGAAGCCGACGGCGGCGGCGGTCAGGATCGCCCGCGTCATCATCGGCAGGCGCACCGCCGCCAGGATCCGCCACCGGCCCGCGCCCAGCCCCGCGGCCACCGCCTCGTAGCGCTTGTCGAAGGAGCGCCACGGATCGGCCAGCGACAGGAACATGTAGGGCATGACGAAAACCAGATGCGCAAAAACCAGCGCGCCGAGGCTGGCATCGGCGCGCGCGCCGATGATGAGCAGCTGCAACCCGAACAGGAACGCGGCCTGCGGCACGATCAGCGGCAGATAGACCAGCATCAGCAGGCGGCCGGGCGGGCGTCGTATTTCATCCTCGCGGATCAGGCACAGCACCACCAGCACCGCCGCCAGCACGGTCGCCAGCGCCGCCGTGACGAGCGTCGTCGCCAGCGGTGCCGCGATGCGCGGAGCCGCGCGCACCCAGCTTCTGAACGTGAACTCCCGCGGCAGAGCATCCGGGAACTGCCACAGGCTGGAAAAAGACCACAGCGCCAGCACGGCGAGACCGGCGAAGACAACGGCCACGGACGCCAGCATGGCGCCAAGCGCAAGGCGGCGCACGAAACCGTCGCGCCGCATCCGCCAGCCGCGCTCGCAGGCAAATACCGCAACCGTTGAACCGATACGCTCCAACGCGATCCAGAGGGCGAGCGCCAGGGCGGTGACACCCAGTTGGAGAACGGCACCGGCGGAGGCAAGAAAACGCGATTGCAGCTCCGGATCGTTCATCCATGTCACCAGGCGGACGGCCAGCGGCGCCGGGGTCGTCGGCCCGAGGATCGCGGCGACATCGACGACGGAACTGGCAAAGGCGACCACCGCGAAGACGGCAAGGCGGATCTGGCGGTAGATCGCCGGCCAGGCGACGAAGGCGAAACCCGCGACGCGGCCATAGCCAAGCGAGGCAGCGAGCTGCCGGGTCTGGATGACCCTCACCTGCGGCAACGCGGCCAGCGTGACCAGCAGCAGGAAGGGGATTTCCTTGACCACCAGCCCCGCCATCATCGACAGGCCCATCGGGTCGTTGACGATCAGCCAGTCGGGCGGATCGGTCCACCCGGTCAGCCACGGCGACAGCAACCTGGCCACCATGCCCGACGGCGCGATCAGGAAGGCAAGGCCAAAGGCGGCGGCGGCGTGGGGAACCGACAGGAGCGGCGAGATCGCGTGCTGGACGCGCAGGAAGGACGGCGTGCCGGCCCAGGCGGCGACGAACACCATCACCAATGTCAGCGACACGGCGGCCGTGACGACGCCGGCGGCAAGGCTGATGCCTGCCGAGGCCGCGATGCCCGGTTTTGCAAACAGCTCGGCAAACGGCTGAAGCCCGAGCGTGGTGCCGCCGAGCGCGGGCAGGTAGCCGAAGGCCGGAAGAAGGGTTCCGGCCAGGCCGAAAAGGATCGGCCCGGCCAGCAGCATCACGGCGAGGATCGGACCTAGGCGCGCAATAGTCATTCCGTCCGGCCCGGGATCATTAGAGTCCGGACCCTAGTTGGCGACGCCGTAGCGGCGTGTCCATTCATCTTCCAGCCGGGTCATCCAGCTTGCATGCGGCTCGGGCAGCGCCGGCCCGAGTTCGGCCGGCGCCAGGGTGGCGATGCCCAGATCGAGCGCATCGAAGCGCGCGCGGTCGTCGGCGCCGAGCTTTTCCATGGCCAGCACGGTCGGATCGCCCCACACCTTCGGGTCCTGCTTGCGGGCCTGCGCCTCGGGCGAGATCAGGAAATTGGCGAGCACCAGCGAGCCGGCCTTGGCCGCGGCGTTGTAGGGAATGGCGACAAAGTGGGTGTTGGACAGCGTGCCGCCCGAAAACACGAAGGAGCGCACCGTTCCGGGCAGTTCGCCGGCGGCGATCGCGGCGGACGCCTCGGCCGGATTGAAAGCGAAAATGATCTCGACCTCGCCATCGGCCAGCAACTGCTTCATTGCAGGATAGTTCTTCGGAAACGCCTTGGCCGAACGCCACATGACAGGGTGAAGCTCATCGAGATAGTCGAACAGCGGTCTGGTCACCCCTTCGAAGGCCGCTTCCTCGACCGGCTTCTGCAACACGGCCGGATCGGAAACGAGTTCGCTCAGGACCTGCTTGAGGAAGGAGGATCCGATGAAATCCGGCGGCTGGGGATAGGAGAACTTGCCGGGATGGCTCTTCGCCCATTCAAGCAGTTCGCGCGCGGAATCGGGCAGCGCGTCGGACGGGGTGCGTGCCGTGTCGTGAAAGAACACCAGCTTGGCCATGCCCCAGGGGCTTTCCATGGCGTCGGTCGGCACCGTGAAGTCGACCGTGACTGTCGGCTTGTTTTCGGTGTCGACATATTTCCAGTTCGGCAGTTCGGCGGCCCAGCCCGGCGAAAACAGCAGGTTTTTCTGTTTCATCGAGGCGAAGTTCTCGCCATTGATCCAGACGAGGTCGACCGTGCCGCCCTCGTCCTTGCCGGCAGCCTTTTCGGCCACGACCTTGGCAACCGCGGTCGCCGTATCCTCAAGCTTCACATGAACCAGCCTGACGCCGTAGCGCGTCTCGATCTGGTTGCCCGCCCACTCGATATAGGCATTGATGTTGTCGGAACCGCCCCAGGCATTCCAGTAGACGGTCTCGCCGCGAGCCTCCTTCAGCACGCCGTCCCAATTCGAGGGGTCGGGATTGCCGGCATAGGCGGCCGTGGTCAGGGCGGCAAGTGCGGCAAACGCAAGCCGGATTTTCTTCAAGTCGGCGGTCCTTCGCAATTTCTGCAGGCTGTTCGGATTCCGGTTGGAACACGGCGCGTCGCCCGCGGTCAATCACTCATACCGTCACATCACCGTGAGGGCCGCGTGACGTCTGCGCCTGTCCGGAACGGCCTATTGCGAAATGGCGATGGCAACGTTGCGCGCAAGCGTCTCCGACACGTTGCGGTCGACCTCGGCCTTGCCAGCCTGCATGGAGGTAATGAGATAGACCTTGCCGTCTGGCCTGGGGAAGGCAATGTAATCATTGTAGAAACTGTACTTGCCGCCCTCCTTGCACGCGGCAAAGGCGGTGATCACCTTCGAATCCCCCGTCTTCTTGCCCGAGGCAAACGAGCCCTTGCAGCTCTTGGAATCGCCCGACATCACTTCGGCGATCGCGTCGGTTGGATCGAGCGCGCCGGCGGCGATCACGTGCAGCGTGCCGACGGTTTCCGGGGACGTCCAGCCGACCGCGGCGCTCTTGAGGAAATCCGGGGTGTCGTCGCCCGACAACTCGTCCTCGGAGACCAGCTTGTAGGCGGAAAACTCGCTCGCGGCGAACAGGGAGACGACAAAGCGGGTCGCTGCCAGCATGTCCTGCGGCGAACTGGCGAAGATCGACGGCGCGCTGCCCTTGTCGGCGGGCCTGCTCGAGGCGACGGGCGGCGCCGGCTGGTCGGGCGCCCGATAGGGTCGGTAGTTCAGCCAGCGGTCGACGCACCGCAGCGCGATCGCCAGCGCCTTCGATGTGCCGCGCAGGCTGAAACTGTAGGTCTCGCCACCCGAATAGACCCGCAGCGTGTTGCCGCGCCTGAACTGGTTGAACAGCGTGTCGGTCGCGATCAGTTCGGCCAATGCGAAAGTCGGGTCGATCACGGTTGCCTCGGCCGAAACCGACCTGTAGCCGTCGATACGGTAGGTGATCGGGAACGTGTCGCCTTCACGCATCGACCAGTCGGGATGGGAAAATCCCATCCGCCAGAGGTATTTGCGGTCGATGGCGAAGTGCAGCGTGATGCCCGACTGGTAGGGAGCGGAAATGGCGCAATGGGTGAAGCCGTTTTCCTCGGCAAAGGCGCTGCCACCCCAGTTGCCGTAGCTGATCGCGCTGCCCGCAATCACATCGGCCGCCCATGCCCGGCCTGTCAGGGCCAACATCATCGCCACAAAGAGCATGCGGACAGTCAAACGCATGACACCCCCCATTTCCCGCCGTTCGGCGGTACAGATTTCCCCCTGCATCGCGGCCCGCGGAAAGGGAGCTTCGCTGCCTGGTTCCGCAACCACAAGCGTCACGATACCGGCAATCGCGCAAATCGACTAGGGTCAGGATCCAAAATCCGTCCAACATGATTTCGGTTTCATTGTCATGCCGGTTTGACCTACCGTGACGCCACGCAAGAGAGGACAGTGACAATGAACGCTTACTGGCTGGCCCTGGCGACCGTTCTTGCCGGGGGGATGGCTTTGGCGATACAGGCGCCGCTCAATTCGGCGCTGTCGCGGGCGATCGGCGACGGCGTGCTGGCCGCCGCGATCTCGTTTGGCGCCGGGTTCGTGGTGCTCGGCGCAACCGTTTTGCTGCGCAGCGGGCCGCCGAAGGCCGAAGCGCTGGCCAATGCCTCATGGTGGATGTTCACCGGCGGCGCACTTGGCGCCTTCTATGTCTGGGCGGCGCTGTGGGGCGTGTCGCGGTTGGGCGTGGTCACGATGACGGCCATGCTCGTCGCCGGCCAGCTCATCGCGGCCATGGTCATCGACAAGACCGGCGCCTTCGGCCTTCCGGTGAGCGACATATCCTGGCAGCGGATCGCCGCCGCGGTCCTCGTCGGCGCGGGTGTCGTGCTGTCGCGGTTCTGAGCGGTGGCCCCATGATTCTGCCGGGACTGGAATCAGCGGGCCGATCGAGGTGCCGGTCCGGCCGCGTTGTGGCGGTGACAATTCTTTTTGCCGCTGTTGCCACAGGCCCGAATTTTCTTTACCATATGGTCAAAAATAAGACGGGAACATTTCGGGTCATTCGCAACAGGGAGCATTCGCATGCCTTACGGATCTCGGTTTGGCGTCAAGCACGCCATCAATCGCCGCCAACTCATGAAAACCGCGGCCGCCGGCGCCGCGCTCGTCGCCGCACCGGGCATCATCGGCCGGGCGCGGGCGCAAACGCCGCTCAAGGTCGCCGCCATCTACACGGTTCCGGTCGAGCAGCAGTGGGTCAGCCGCATTCACAAGGCCGCCAACGCCGCCGTGGCGCGCGGCGACATCGAGTATGTGTTCTCCGAGAACACGTCCAACAACGATTATGAGCGCGTGATGCGCGAATATTCCGAAGCCGGCCACGACCTGATCATCGGCGAGGCCTTCGCGGTCGAGGAAGCCGCCCGCCAGGTGGCCCGAGACTATCCCGACAAGGCCTATCTGCTGGGCTCCTCGTTCAAGCCGATGGACGACACGCCGAACTTCGCCGTGTTCGACAACTACATCCAGGACGCGTCCTATCTTTCGGGCATCATCGCCGGCGCGATGACCCAGTCGAAGAATATCGGCATGGTCGGCGGCTTCCCGATCCCCGAGGTCAACCGGCTGATGCATGCCTTCATGGCCGGAGCGCGCGAAAGCGCGCCCGACATCAAGTTCCAGGTCGCCTTCATCGGCTCGTGGTTCGATCCGCCCAAGGCCAAGGAAACGGCCTTCGCCCAGATCGACGCCGGCGCCGACCTGCTCTATGCGGAGCGCTTCGGGGTGTCGGACGCGGCCAAGGAGCGCGGCATCCTGGCGGTCGGCAATGTCATCGACACGCAGGCGGATTATCCCGACACGGTCGCCGCTTCCGCGCTGTGGCACTTCGAGCCGACGCTCGACGCGGCGATCGCCCGCGTCAAGGCCGGAACCTTCAAGGCCGAGGACTACGGCGTCTATTCGTTCATGAAGGAAGGCGGTTGCTCGCTGGCTCCGCTCGGCACGTTCGAGGGCAGGGTTCCCGAGGCGGCGTTGAAGCTGGTCGCCGAGCGCGAAGCGGCGATCAAGGACGGCTCGCTTGTCGTCGAGATCAACGACGAAGAGCCGAAATCCAGCTGATGGACGCAAGCCAGGGCGGCGGGGCGGAAACGGTTCTTCGCCTCGCCGGGATCACCAAGCGTTTCGGCCCGCTGGTCGCCAACGATGCGGTCTCGTTCGAGCTCAGGCGGGGGGAAGTCATCGCCCTGCTCGGCGAGAACGGGGCCGGCAAGACGACGCTGATGAACATCCTGTTCGGCCACTATGTGGCCGACGAGGGCGAGGTCGAGGCCTTCGGCGAGAAGCTGCCGCCCGGCGATCCGGCGGCCGCACTTGCCGCGGGCATCGGCATGGTGCACCAGCATTTCACCCTGGCCGACCAGATGAGCGTGCTGGAAAACATCGCGCTTGGGACGCAGCGCATGTTCGCGCCGCGCTTCGACCGCACCTCGGCGCGGGCGCGAATTGCGAAACTGTCGCAGGATTTCGGCCTGCATGTGAAGGCGGAGGCCCTGGTCGCAGACCTCACCGTCGGCGAACGCCAGCGCGTGGAGATCCTCAAGGCGCTCTACCGCGACGCGCGCATCCTGATCCTCGACGAGCCGACGGCCGTGCTGACGCCGCTTGAGACCGATGCCCTGTTCGCGACGCTTGAAATGCTGGTCGCCAGGGGATTGTCGATCATCTTCATCTCCCACAAGCTCAACGAGGTCATGGCGGTGAGCGACCGGGTACTGGTGCTGCGCGCCGGACGGCTTGCCGGCGAGCGCGCGACCGCCGAAACCGACCGCGGCGAACTGGCGGCGCTGATGGTCGGCGAGGAAATCAGGACGCCGCAGGTGGTGGCGCACCGCGCGGGCGAGCCGGTGCTTGAGATCGAAGGCGTCTCGGCCGCGGGCCAGGGCACCGGGGCCGCCCTCGACCGGGTGTCGCTCACGCTCTCGGCCGGCGAGATCACCGGGCTTGCCGGCGTGTCGGGCAATGGCCAGGCGGCGCTTGCGGCACTTATCGCCGGCACGCTTGTTCCCGCGAGCGGACAGATGCGCATCCGACGCGAAACGGTCAGCGGCTGGTCGCCGCGCGCCGCGCTCGCCCACCGGATCGGCCGCATCCCGGAGGACCGCCACGCCATCGGCATGATCGGCGACATGAACGTCACCGAGAACGTCATCTCCGAGAGTTATCGTTCGCCGCGGTTCAGCCGCGCCGGCTTCCTCGACTGGAAGGCCGCGCGGGAGTTCGCCATGTCGATCATCGCCGCATACGACGTCAAATGCCCCTCGCCCGAGGCGCGTGTCCGCCTGCTTTCCGGCGGCAACATGCAGAAGCTGATCCTCGGGCGTGCGCTGGATGGCGACCCGGCCGTGATCCTCGCCAACCAGCCCACCCGCGGCCTCGATGTCGGCGCGGTGGCCTATGTTCATTCGCAGCTTCTGGCCGCCCGCGAACGCGGTGCGGCCATCCTGCTGATCTCGGAGGATCTCGACGAGGTGCTGGCATTGTCGGATCGCATCGTGGTGATGTCGAAGGGCAGGCTGTCGCCGCCGTCGCGGCGCGGCGAACTCACGGTTCGCGAGATCGGCGAACTGATGGCCGGCCACGGCGTTTTCGATACGGGCGAATCCCATGCGGCTTGAACCGAAACCCTCCCCCTCGATCGTCCATACCCTGCTCTATCCGGCGGGCGCGATCGTCGCGACGCTCCTTGTCGCGTCGCTGCTGGTCATGGCCGCTGGCGCCTCGCCCTTCAACGTGTTCTGGCTGGTGCTCAAGGGCGCGGCGGGCTCGCAATTCGCGCTGGTGGAAACGCTGACGCGTGCGACGCCGCTGATCTTCACCGGGCTTGCGGTCGCCGTCGCCTTCCGCGCCAAGCTGTGGAACATCGGCGCCGAGGCGCAGCTCTATATCGGGGCGGTGATGACGGTGGTGCTCGGCACCGGCGCGGTCACGCTGCCCTCGCTGGCGCTGATCCCGCTGATCATGATCTCGGCCATGTTCGCCGGCGCATTGCTTCTGCTCGGGCCGGCGCTGCTGAAGACACGCTTCGGTGTCGACGAGGTGGTCACGACGCTGCTGCTCAATTTCATCATCCTGCTGTTTGTCTCGATGCTGCTGGAAGGCGTGCTGAAAGACCCGATGGGGCTTGGCTGGCCGCAATCGAAAAGGATCATCGCCGAGGCGCAGCTGCCGCGCCTGATCCAGGGCAAGCGGCTGCATTTCGGCTTCGTCATCGCGATTGCCAGCGCGCTCGTCACCTGGGTCATCATGAAGAAGACGGTGCTCGGCTACGAGATGCGCGCGGTCGGCCACAATGGCGAGGCGGCGCGCTTTGCCGGCATCCCGGTCAACCGCGTGCTGATGAAAACCGCGCTGCTTTCCGGCGGCCTCGCGGCGCTTGCCGGCTTTTCGGAAGTGGCGGGGCTGAAGGGCAACCTGACGCTCGACCTGTCGCCGGGCTACGGCTACACCGGCATCGTCGTCGCCATGCTGGCGATGCTCAACCCGCTCGGCGTCATCGCCGCGGCGATCTTCGTCGCCGGTATCTTCGTCGGCGCCGACGCGATGAGCCGTTCGGCCGGCGTGCCGAGCTACATCGCCCAGGTGATGGTGGCGACCGCGCTGCTGACGATGGTCACCGCCATCATGCTGACGCGCTTCAGGATCCGGTGGAGGTAGCGCCCGTGGAAGCCTTCGAGATCCTGTTCACGACAAGCCTGTGGGTGGCGGCCATCCGCATCGCCTCGCCGCTGATCTTCGCCACCATGGGCGAACTGATCTGCGAGCGCGCGGGCGTTCTCAATCTCGGCATTGAGGGGATCATGACGGTCGGCGCATTCGCCGGCTGGTTCGCCGTCTATGCCGGCGGCGACCTGTGGTTCGGCGTCATAGCGGCGGCGCTGGCCGGGGCGGCTTTCGGCCTGCTGCACGGGGTGCTGACCGTGCCGCTGGGGCTGTCGCAGCACGTCACCGGCATCGGCATCACGCTGCTGGCGACGAGCCTGACCTATTTCATCTATCGCATCGCCCTGCCCGAGGTGACTTCGCCGCCGAAGATCGAGTCCTTCCAGCCTCTCGCCATCCCGGTTCTTTCCGATATCCCGCTGGTCGGTCCGGCGCTGTTCAACCAGACGCCGCTGACCTATCTCGCCTATGCCACGGTCGCCATCGTGGCCTGGGTTCTCTACCGCACGCCGGCGGGGCTCGCGGTGCGCGCCGCCGGCGAAAACCCGTCGTCCGTGGAGGCGCAGGGCATCTCGGTTACCGCGGTCAGGGTCGGCGCGGTGATGGCCGGCTCGGCGCTGATGGCCATCGGCGGCGCCTTCCTGACGATGTCGGCCTTCAATTCCTTCTTCTTCGAGATGATCAACGGGCGCGGCTGGATCTGCATCGCGCTGGTGGTGTTCGGCTCCTGGCGGCCGGGCAAGGCGCTCGTCGGCGCCATCCTGTTTGCCGCGTTCGACGCCTACCAGGTGCGCCTGCAACAGGTGACCGGCGGCATCGTGCCCTACCAGGTGTTCCTGATGCTGCCCTATGTCCTGTCGATCCTGGCGCTGATCGCTGTGGCGCGGCGGGCAACCTATCCCAAGGCGCTGATGGTGCCCTACCAGAAAGGCGAGCGATGACGACGGCCACACTTCTTCTCAAGGGCGGCGTGCTTCCCGACGGGAAGACCGCCGACATCGCGATTTCCGGCGAGACGATCCTCGCGGTCCAGCCGGCCATCGGCATGGAGGCCGCCGAGGTGATCGACATTTCCGGCCACCTCGTCTCGCCGCCATTCGTCGATCCGCATTTCCACATGGACGCCACGCTCTCCTACGGGCAGCCGCGCATCAACCGGTCGGGCACGCTGCTGGAGGGTATCGGGCTGTGGGGCGAGTTGAAGCCGCTGCAAGGCGAGGAGGAAATCGAGGCCCGCGCGCTCGCCTATTGCGACTGGGCCGTGTCGATGGGCCTGCTCGCCATCCGCAGCCATGTCGACACGTCCGACGAGCACGGGCTGAAGGGCGTGCGCGCGCTGCTGTCGGTGCGCGAGAAGGTGAAGGACTATCTCGACCTCCAGCTCGTCGCCTTCCCGCAGGACGGGTTCTACCGTTCGCCGACCGCGCGCGACTGCACCATCCGCGCGCTCGATCTGGGGGTCGACATCGTCGGCGGCATCCCGCATTTCGAGCGCACCATGGCCGACGGCCGGCGCTCGGTGACCGAGCTTTGCGAGATCGCCGCTGAACGCGGGCTGATGGTCGACATGCATTGCGACGAGACCGACGATCCGCAATCGCGGCATATCGAGCAACTGGCCTGCGAGACGCAACGGCTCGGGCTTCAGGGCCGGGTCGCCGGATCGCATCTCACCTCGATGCATTCGATGGACAATTACTACGTCTCGAAGCTTCTGCCGCTCATCGCCGAGGCCGGGGTGGCGGCGATCCCCAACCCGCTGATCAACATCACGCTGCAGGGCCGGCACGACACCTATCCCAGGCGCCGCGGCATGACGCGTGTGCCGGAAATGCTGAACCACGGCATCCGGGTCGGCTTCGGCCAGGATTGCGTCCTCGACCCGTGGTATTCGCTGGGAACCGCCGACATGCTCGACGTCGCCTTCATGGGCCTCCACGTGGCGCAAATGACCAGCCCCGCCGACATGCGGCGCTGCTTCGACATGGTGACGCAAACGAGCGCGGCGATCATGGGCCTTGACGATCCCGGTCTTGCGCCGGGCAAGCGCGCCAGCCTCGTCGTGCTTGACGCCGGCGATCCGGTCGAGGCGATCCGTCTGCGCGCCGACCGCCTGCTGGTCGTCTCGCACGGCAAGGTGGTCGCCAGGCGGGCGCAGACCGAAACCGCGCTCGCCCTGCCGGGTCGGCCCGCCAATGTCAGCCGCCGGTTCCAGGTGCGGGGCTGACGGCCCCGCCGCGGCGGTCATCCGTCCCGGCTGCTTGCCCGGTAGTCCGCCTTCTCCAGCCAGCGCGGATCGATTTCGACGCCCCAACCGGGCTCCGCGGGTATGGTCACCATGCCGTCGCTGACGGCGAAGGGATCGCCGAGGAAAAGCCCCTCCTGCCAGGGATAGTAGTCGGGGCCCTCGATGGAGAGTTCGAGATACTTTCCGGCATTGGGGATGGCGCCGAGCAGGTGCATCGTACAGATGGTGACCAGCGACAGGTTGGCGCTGTGCGGCGTTACCGGCAACCCCGCCTGCGCTGCCATGGCGGCGACCTTCAGCGTTCGCTCCAGACCGCCCATATACATGACGTCCGGCTGGACGATATCGACGGCGCGCATGTCGATCATCCTCTTCCAGGTGGCGAGATCCCAGTCCTGCTCGCCGCCGGCGACGTCGAGGTCGAGCGCCTCGGTCACCTTGCGGGTCTCTTCGAGTTCCCAGTAGGGCACCGGCTCCTCGAAATGGCCGACCCCCTCGGCTTCCAGCAGCCGCCCGACCGCGATGGCGCGCGGGGCCGAAAAACCGCTGTTGCCGTCGACCAGTTTCGCCACGCCGCCGCCGAGCGCGCGGGCGACCACCGGCACCACCGCCTCGGTGCGCCCCGGCCACTCGTCGACATCGCGCCCGCATTCGGCGCCGACCCGCCACTTGAAGGCGTCAAAGCCCTTCTCGTCGCGCAGCCGCACCAGCCGCGCGGCCTCGTCTTGCGGCGTGATATCGCGCTTCATCGACGAGGCGTAGGCGCGCAGCCGGCCCGGCCTGCCGCCGATCAGTTCGACCACCGGCTTGCCCTCGCGCTTTCCGCGCAGATCCCACATCGCAGTATCGAGACCGGCGAGCGCGCGGCAGCGGTAGGAGCCTGGAAACTTGTGCTCGCGTTCCTCCACGAGCCGCACGAGCCCGGCGACATCCGCGTCGTCGGCGCCGAGCGCCCAGGGCGCCACCTGGCGGTGGAAGATCGTGGCCGTGATGTCGGCATTGTAGGTCGAGCACTGGCCCCAGCCGGTTTCGCCGGTCTCGCTCGTCAGCCGCACGAAGCAGACGAATTCGTTTGCGAATGTCTCGAGCCTGGCGATCCTGCCCATTGCTTCCCCTCCC
>JAIOIW010000040.1 GCA_019912385.1 Notoacmeibacter sp.
ATCCCCGCCGACCACGCTTCTCTTTCTTCAATACCAAATTGTCAAAGAACAAGACCAAAACAAAAAGGTCTCCGTCCGGTCACCCGAACAACCCGGAACGTCACCATCCCGGGAAAATGGAGTGTCGCTCACGCGGCTCTCTGGAACAACGAGGGCGCAAAAAACAACCGCCAGAAGCGATGGCCGCCGTCGTCGTGGGGGGTATATAGGCTTCGCACCGACCTGCTGTCAACAGCCCTTCCGGAGTTTTTTGAAATTTTTATGACGGGCGCGACCGCGGCCATCGCCGCTGGCATGACATCCCCGGGGAGCGGTCGAAGGTGCCACATTCGGGCCGGATTTGCGATCTATTGGCCGGGTCGTTCGCATTCGCGTAGCAATGCGTATATAAGCAACGCGCGGCGCGATTGATTGACTTGCGTTCGGTCGGCGGGCAATTGTCGGTCTGCGTTTCGCAAACCGGCGGGAGAACAGGGGATCACCGGCTTTGGCATGAAGACCGCGCAGGACGCCTTTTTCATTCTCGGCGATGAACCGCCGCTCGTCACCGACGAGCGCAAGGGGCCTCCTGACCGGCGCGAAGTTTCCGCGCGTTGGCTTACGGGTACATTCCTGACCGGGCTGACGTCCTGTGTGCTCATGGGCGTTGCCCTGTTTGCCGCCCTGGACGGGCGCGAGCAGTTGGCCACCCCGCCCGAAATCCTGGCGCTTGCCGAGATGGAACGCGGCAGCGAACAGCAAGGCGCGAAGGCCGAACGGGTCGTGACGCCGCGCACACAGCCGGCGGCGACCGACCGCCGGCGCATGGAGGTCTCGACGGTCAGCCGGTCGGGTGACAGGGACCTGGTGCGCACCCTGCCTTTCGTCGACGTCAAGATGGCGCTGGCCGCCGGGCACACGACCGACCGCGACTATCCCCGCTTCAATCCGCTGGAAGTGTTTTCGGAAGGCAACGCGACGACCTCGACAGCACCCACCGGGACGCTCTATGGCGCGAAGGTGGAAAGCGAGGTCGCCCTGCGCACCGTCGATTTTGCGCTCGAGAGCGCGACTTTCGACGAGGCGAGCCAGCTCAGTTCCGACGAAGTGGAAGAGGTCGTTCGCACGACGGGCGCAATCCTGACCGATGGAGCCGTCCACGTCGCCGCATTGCCCTATGTCAATCCGCAGCGCTTCGGCGACCTGTTCCCCGGCCAGTCGGTCACGATGCCGCTGAACGTCAAGATCGTGCGCGAAAACGTATCCATCGCGGCGCGCCGCGCGGTGCAGGCGGACGTGGCGAGCTACGGGGAAGAGGTCATCCCCGTCCATTCCGGAGGGCCGGTCGCGGACGTCCTGGCCGGTGCCGGTTTTGCCGACGCCCCGGCTGCCGAAGTGGCGGAAGCGATCGCCAGGCAAGCCGGCGCGGAGAAGCTGAAGGAAGGCATGGCGCTTCGCCTGGGGATCGAGTCGCGGGGCGAGGAGACGCGTATCGTGCGCGCGAGCCTTTATGAGGGCATGACACATCTCGTCACTGTCGCGCGCGATGACCGCGGTGTGCTCGTCGCCTCGGACGAGCCTGGCCCAAGCGCGCAGATCGCGGCCCTGTTCGACAGCCGTCCCCCGCCCGTGCGCGTGCGCGGCGACCTGCCCACGATCTATGACGGCATCTACCGTGCCGCGTTCTCCTACGGGCTGGACACGAGGATGACCAAGCAGCTCGTTCGCATGCTCGCCGCCGATGTCGATTTCCAGTCCCGCCTCAATCCGTCGGATAGCCTGCAGGTATTCTTCTCCCGGCCGGATAGCGACAATCGCGCGACGGAGGATTCGCAAATCCTTTACGTGAAGGCGAATTTCAGCGGAAACAGCCGCACGTTCTACCGGTATCGCACGCAGGACGGAACGGCCGACTACTATGACGACGCGGGCCGCAGCGCGCGCCAGTTCCTGCTGCGCAATCCGGTGCCGAACGGAAAGTTCCGCTCGGGCTTCGGGCCGCGCCGACACCCCATTCTCGGCTACGTCAAAATGCATACCGGCGCAGACTGGGCAGCTCCGCGGGGGACGCCGATCATCGCTGCCGGCAATGGCAAGGTCGAGAAGGCGGGTTGGTCCGGCGGCTATGGGCGCCAGACGATCATCCGCCACGCCAACGGTTACGAGACGAGCTACAGCCACCAAAGCGCCATTGCCGAAGGGGTCGTTCCCGGAGCCCGCATCCGCCAGGGACAAATCATTGGCTATGTCGGTTCAACGGGCCTGTCGACCGGGCCGCATCTGCACTACGAACTGATGGTCAACGGCACCAAGGTCGATCCGATGCGCGTGCGCCTGCCGACGGGCAAGGTTCTCAAGGGCGAGGAACTGGCGGCATTCGAGAACGAGCGCAAACGTATCGACCAGCTCCTCCAGGGCAGTGAAGACGCCGACGCTGTCAAGGTCGCCGCAGCAACCCAGTAATTTCAGTTATCTGCCGGCACTTGCTGCCGACCCTTCCAGATTGAGAGCGATTCTCGCCTTGCGGGTCAGCCCCGCGGCGACAAGGCGGTGGCTTTCGGCCAGGTAATCGCTAAGTGCCGCATCGTCGATCGCTTCGTCCGACACGCGCTGGATCCATTTCATGCCGCGGGACGCAAGATAGGGCGCGGGCCGCGCGCCGGGCTGCTCGGAGAGAATGTCGAAGGCAAGGGGCGTGACCTTGAACGTCACGCAGGGCCGGGATGCATCGCCGCTCCCGCCGGCGATGGCGAACACCTTGCCGCCGACCTTCCAGACATGCGCGCCGCCCCATTGAACGACATGGGTTGTGGCAGGCAGTGCGGCGCAGAAGGTATTGTACTCGTCAAGCGTCATCATGGCGCGAACCTGTCAGTCCGCGCCATGATTGTCCACGGGGTCAGGCCGCCTGTTCGCTTTCGCCTGCCGTTTCGGCCTGACTGATGCCCGGGGTAAACAGCAGGCGGTCGGAGCCGGCGGTCACCGTGACGGTCGAATTGTCGAACACTTCTCCCGACAGGATCTTTTCGGCCAGCGGATCCTGCAATTGCTTCTGGATCACGCGCTTCAGCGGGCGTGCGCCATAGGCAGGCTCGTAGCCCTTTTCGGCAAGCCACGCGACGGCTGCCTTGTCGAGATCAAGCGTGATCTTGCGATCGGCGAGCAGTTTTTCCAGCCGCTTGAGCTGAATGGCGACGATAGCGCCCATGTCCTCGCGCCGCAGGCGATGGAACAGGATCACCTCGTCGACGCGGTTGAGAAACTCCGGTCTGAACGCGGTCTTCACCACGCCCATCACTTCGCTGCGCACGTCATCGACATCCTGGCCGTCTTCGAGATTGACCAGATATTCCGAACCCAGGTTCGACGTCATGATGATCACGGTGTTGCGGAAATCGACAGTGCGGCCCTGGCCGTCGGTGAGCCGGCCGTCGTCGAGCACCTGCAGCAACACGTTGAAGACGTCCGGGTGCGCCTTCTCGATCTCGTCGAACAGCACCACCTGGTAGGGCCTGCGGCGTACGGCCTCGGTCAGTGCACCGCCTTCCTCGTATCCGACATAGCCGGGAGGCGCTCCGATCAGGCGGGCGACCGAGTGCTTCTCCATGAACTCGCTCATGTCGATGCGCACCATCGCGGCCTCGTCGTCGAACAGGAAGTCGGCGAGCGCCTTGGTCAGCTCCGTCTTGCCGACGCCGGTCGGGCCGAGGAACATGAAGGAACCGATCGGCCGGTTGGGATCCTGCAGGCCGGCACGGGCACGCCGGACGGCCTTGGAAACCGCCTGAACCGCCTCGCCCTGGCCGACGACGCGCCGGGCGATCTCGTCTTCCATGCGCAACAGCTTGTCGCGTTCGCCTTCGAGCATCTTGTCGACGGGAATGCCGGTCCAGCGGGAGACGATATGCGCCACGTGATCGGGCGTCACGGTCTCTTCCACCATGCCGCCGGCTTCGCCGTCAACCGATTCGGCTTCGACGAGTTTCTTTTCCAGTTCCGGAATGCGGCCGTAGGCCAGTTCGCCGGCCTTCTGGAACTCGCCGGTGCGCTGGGCGGTCGCCAGCTCGTTACGCGCCTCGTCCAACTGACGCTTCAGTTCGGCGGCCAGGCCGAGCTTCTCCTTCTCGGAGGTCCAGTCGGCCGTCAGTTTCGCCGATTCCTCCTCGAGACCGGCCAGCTCCTTTTCCAGCCTGGCCAGACGGTCCCTGGAGGCTTCGTCCTTTTCGACCTTCAGCGCCTCGCGCTCGATCTTGAGCTGGAGGATGCGGCGATCGACTTCGTCGAGCGACTCGGGCTTCGAGTCGACCTGCATGCGCAGCCGCGACGCCGCTTCGTCCACCAGGTCGATCGCCTTGTCGGGCAGGAACCGGTCGGCGATGTAGCGGTTGGACAGGTTCGCCGCGGCGACGAGGGCGGAGTCGGAGACGCGCACCTTGTGGTGCTGCTCGTACTTCTCCTTCAGGCCGCGCAGGATGGAGACCGTATCCTCGACCGTCGGCTCGGCCACAAACACCGGCTGGAAGCGCCGGGCGAGTGCTGCGTCCTTCTCGACATGCTTGCGGTACTCGTCCAGCGTGGTCGCGCCGACGCAGTGCAATTCGCCGCGCGCCAGGGCGGGCTTGAGCAGGTTGGAAGCATCCATTGCGCCGTCCGCCTTGCCGGCGCCGACCAGCGTGTGCATCTCGTCGATGAACAGGATGATGCGGCCCTCCGCTGCCTGGACTTCCGACAGCACGGACTTCAGCCGTTCCTCGAACTCGCCGCGATATTTCGCACCGGCGATCAGCGCGCCCATGTCGAGCGCGAGAAGGTTCTTGTCCTTCAGCGATTCGGGAACGTCGCCATTGACGATCCTGAGCGCGAGGCCCTCGGCGATCGCCGTCTTGCCGACGCCGGGCTCGCCGATCAGCACCGGGTTGTTCTTGGTGCGCCGGGACAGGACCTGGATGGTACGGCGGATCTCATCATCGCGGCCGATCACCGGATCGAGCTTGCCGTTGCGGGCATCCTCGGTGAGGTCGCGGGCGTATTTCTTCAGGGCATCGTATCCCTGTTCGGCGGAGGCGCTGTCGGCCGTGCGGCCCTTGCGGACATCGTTGATGACCTTGTTGAGCGCGGTCGGGGTCACGCCGGCCTTCGCCAGGATGTCCGCTGTTTTCGCCGATTTTTCCACGGCCATCGCGGTCAGCAGGCGTTCGACCGTCACGAAGCTGTCGCCGGCTTTCTTCGCCATTTCCTCGGAGGTCGCCAGGACCTTGGCGAGCGGCTGCGCGAGATAGAGCTGGCCGTTGCCACCTTCGACCTTGGGCAGCGCGTCGAGTGCCGCATCGACGGCAAGCCTGACGTCCTTTGCCCGCC
>JAIOIW010000041.1 GCA_019912385.1 Notoacmeibacter sp.
AACATGATCATCTCCCGTATCAACGGCGGTCTTGGCAACCAGATGTTTCAGTATGCCGCCGGGCGGGCGCTTGCGCTCAGGCATGGGGTGGACCTCGTCCTCGACACCCGCCTTTTCGACGGAACGACCCAGTTCGATTTAGGCCTCGATGTCTTCAACGTGATGCATGTCCCGGCCAGCGAGACGCGTCTGCCGCCGGACCGTAGGGCCAGCCGGCTCGGCTATCTCCTGTGGCGCGGCTTGAAGCTGAAGCCGGTCCTGTTCCGCGAGAACGGCCTCGGTTTCAATCCCGGCTTCGAACGGCTCGGCCGGGACGTCTACCTTTCCGGCTATTGGCAAAGCGAGCGCTATTTCAGGGATTACGAGGACCGGATACGGGAGGACTTCCGGATCGTGCGGCCGCCCGACGCCGCCAATCGGCGCATGCTGGAGGAGATCGCGCGCGTATCGGCGGTATCCGTGCATATCCGGCGCGGCGACTATGTCAGCAATGCGCGAACCAACGCCACCCACGGCACATGTTCGCTCGACTATTTCCGCAAGGGGCTGTCCCTGATTGCCGAGCAAAAGGGGATCGATCCGGTCGTCTTCGCGTTTTCGGACGATCCGCAATGGGTGCGGGAAAACCTTGATGTTCCGTTCGAACTGCGGCTGGCCGATCACAATGACGCCGCCCATGGTTACGAAGACCTGCGCCTGATGAGCGCGTGCCGGCACCATGTCATCGCCAACTCGTCGTTCTCCTGGTGGAGCGCGTGGCTCAATCCGTCTGCGGACAAGATCGTGGTGGCGCCGAAGCGCTGGTTCGCCGATCCCGAATTGGTCAATCCAGATATCTGGCCGGAGCGCTGGTTACGACTGGAGTCTTAGAAATATGATGGTTCCCACACACCGCAAACAAGGGTGGTTTTCCAGGGAAAAGGAAAACATGTTGTTTGTTCATGTCCCCAAATGCGGAGGCAAATTCGTTGAAAGGGTATTCCAGCCCTGGATCAGAAAATGCCCGTCCCGGCGGCTTGAGGCGGCGGCCGGGCATTTGAGGTGGAGCGAGTACAATCTTGTTTTCAGCACGAATGGCATCGACATTGCGGCGATGACGTCTTTTGCAGTGGTGCGAAATCCCTGGGACTGGCATGTCTCGTGGTTTCACTACATCCGTCAGGATGGAGGCGGGCGCAGATCCGGTCATGCGCTCGAGGCTGCGCTGTTCCGTCGCTTCAGTTTCTCTGATTATGTTGACTGGCTCGAAGATGATGATGCGCCGGCCTCGCCGCAGAACTACATCAAACGTCAGATCAAAGACTATCTGACCGATGAGAACGGGGATATCGCCGTGGCCGAAATCCTCCGCCAGGAATCTCTTGAGGACGACCTGCGGGGCTTGGCCAAAAAATACGATCTTGCCATCCGCATTGGCGATGGACGCATCAATTCCTCAGAGCGCGAATCGTACCGCAAATATTACTCCGACCTGAATCGCGAACGCATCGGCCTGCGCCACAAGGATGATCTCCACCTGTTCGGCTACGAATTCTGATTGTGCGTCGGCGTGGGACCCACACATGCGCGCTGTTCACCGTCAAAATACATCCGACATGGCCGCGCGCAGCAGTTCCATCTGGCGGTCGAGCGGATAGTGGTGGTTGCCGATGAACAGGCCGTTGCGGTCCACCAAAGTGGCATTGGCGAGGTCGCCGTGGATTTCGTGATCCATGTAGCGCCTGACCACTTCGTTCTTGGCGAAGTTGCCGGCGACGACCGGACGGGATTCGATGCCGCGGCGGTCGAGGGTCGCCACGAGATCCCTGCGTGAAACGCCGGTTGCCGGATCGATGATCATGGAAAAGCCGAACCAGCTGCTTTCGCCGGTCTCGCGCTGGATGCGCAGGCCGGGGAAGTCGGCCATGACCTGGCGGAAGAGCGCGGCGTTTTCGCGCCGTTTGGCCACGATCATCGGCAGTTTGCCGATCTGTTCCTGGCCGATCGCGCCGCTCATCTCCAGCGGGCGGAGATTGTAGCCCGGCAGCACAAAGCGGAACGATTCCTCGAACGGGTCGTCGCCCTTGGTGCCGGTGACGCGGTTATGCTTCGGCAGGTTGCGCGTCCAGCCGTGGGCACGCAGGCTCAGCATGATGTGATGGAGTTCCTCGTCGGGCGTCACCGTGATGCCGCCCTCCATGGTCGAGATGTGGTGGGAGAAAAAGGCCGAATAGCTGCCGGCCAGTCCGAATGTGCCCGCCTGGCGGCCGTCGAAGCGGGCGCCCAGCGACTCGCAATTGTCTTCCAGCAGCACGATGTCGCGGCCGCCGATCAGCGCCTCGATGCGGGCGAAATCGTTGGGGTTGCCGAGCAGGTTGACGGCGAGGATCGCCCGGGTGCGCCCGGTGATCGCGGCTTCAAGCTGACCAAGATCGAGGTTCAGCGTGTCCAGGTCGATGTCGACGAACTTGAGTTTCAGCCCGTATTGCGCCAGGGGCGAGTAGGTCGTGCTCCAGGAGACAGCCGGGACGATAACCTCGTCGCCGGGGGACAGCCGGTAGCGCGAATGATACCGCAGCGCCGCCACGAACAGCAGGTTCGCCGACGATCCCGAATTCGACATGATGGCATGGGGCGCACCGACATATTCGGCGAAGCGGCGCTCGAATTCCACGACCTCCCTGCCCATGGAAAAGAAGCCGGACGCCACCACGCGGTTGATGGCGGCATATTCCTTTTCGTCCCAGGAACTGGTGGCCAGCGGATATGCAGGTTCGGTCATTCTCGCCGCTTTCGGTTCAGTGTACGAGATCCAGGAAATGGGCATAGGTACGCCGGATCGCCTCGTCCAACGGGGTTTTCGGCATCCAACCGAATTCGCGCTGCCGGGCGGTGGAGACCAGCTTCTGCTTCATGCCGACCGGCCGGGACAGGTCGTGGACGAAGGTTCCCGACCAGCCGATCACGCGCGCCACCGCCTCATAATATTCGTTGATCGAATGGTCCGTGCCGACGCCCATGTTCATGGTGCCCGGCAGACGTTCGAAACCGTCCACGGCGGCCCAGATGCCTTCGGCCATGTCGGCTGCGAACATGAACTCGCGCCGGGC
>JAIOIW010000042.1 GCA_019912385.1 Notoacmeibacter sp.
ATCCCCGCCGACCACGCTTCTCTTTCTTCAATACCAAATTGTCAAAGAACAAGACCAAAACAAAAAGGTCTCCGTCCGGTCACCCGAACAACCCGGAACGTCACCATCCCGGGAAAATGGAGTGTCGCTCACGCGGCTCTCGCAAGAAAAATCACAAGAGCGAAGTCTAGCGCCGCCAGCGGCGCACCGCCCTCGTGATGACCGGCTTATAGGCCCCCCTTGATTTGCCTGTCAACACGGATTTTCGAATTCGGCGATAATTTTTGCACTGCGAAAAAACATTTCGGCGGCGCGGTAATAACGACCGCGCCATTGCGCACCCCCGCCTGCCCTGACAAGACTTGTCCGACGACGCCTGGACCCGCTTTGGCCAAGCCCCGGGCTGGCCTGGCGGACGGGGGCCCATGCCGGAGGACTTCATGGCTGTACCGCATAACGAGTTGCAGGCCGATTGGGACTACATCATAGCCGGCGCGGGATCCGCCGGCTCGGTCCTCGCCAACCGCCTGTCCGCCGATCCGGCCAACAAGGTGCTGTTGCTGGAAGGCGGTGGCCGGGACAACTGGATCTGGTTTCACATTCCCGTCGGCTATCTTTTCGCGATGGGCAATCCGCGCGCCGACTGGTTGTACGTGACCGAGGCGCAGAACGGGCTCAACGGGCGCAAACTCCCCTACCCGCGCGGACGCGTCCTCGGCGGCTGTTCGGCCATCAACGGCATGCTCTATCTCCGCGGCCAATCCGCCGACTACGATCACTGGCGCCAGCTCGGTCTTCCCGGCTGGTCCTGGAGCGATGTGCTGCCGCTGTTCAGGGAAGTGGAAGACCACGCCGACGGCGCAGATGACTTTCACGGTGCGGGCGGCGAATGGCGCGTGGAGCATCCGCGTATCCGCTGGGACCTGCTCGACCGGATAGCCGATGCAGCCGAACAGGCCGGCATTCCCAGGGTCGACGACTTCAACACCGGCGACAATTTCGGGATCTCCTACTTCCAGGTGAACCAGAAGCGCGGGCGCCGCTGGAGCGCGTCGCGCGGCTTCCTCGATCCCGTGCGCCACCGAGCCAATCTGAAGATCGAAACCGGCGCACTTGTCGATCGCGTCGTCGTCGAGGCCGGCAAGGCCATCGGGATCGCCTACCGCAAGGACGGCCGGGAAATCGTCGCGCGCGCCTCCGGCGAGGTGATTCTCGCCGCCGGCGCCGTCGCCTCACCGGCCATTCTCGAGCGGTCCGGCATCGGCAACGGCGAAATCCTGCGCGTCCAGGGCATCGAGACGGTCGCGCATCTGCCGGGCGTCGGCGAAAACCTGCAGGACCATCTGCAGATCCGGCCAATCTACCGGGTCGAGGGCATTCGCACGCTCAACACCGACTATCACAACCTTTTCCGCCGGGCGATGATGGGCGTGAACTACGCCCTTTTCAGGCGCGGCCCGATGACGGCGGCACCCTCCCAGATGGGAGCCTTTGCCTATTCCGCGCCACACTACGACACACCCAATGTCGAGTTCCATTTCCAGCCCATGTCGCTCGACAGCTGGGACTCCGGCCTGCATCCTTTTGCGGCATTCACGGCGAGCATCTGCAACCTGCGGCCGACCAGCCGCGGATCTGTGCATCTCAAGTCGGCCGATCCGCTGGATGCCCCGTCCATCTCGCCGAACTATCTGTCCACCGAGGACGACAGGCGCGTCGCCGTGGAATCGCTGAAACTCGCGCGCAGAATCGTCGCCCAGCCCGCGCTCGCCCCCTACAAACCTGAAGAATACAAGCCCGGCGCCCATATCCACTCGGACGAGGATCTGGTGGTCGCCGCCGGCGACATCGCCACGACCATCTTCCATCCGGTCGCGACCGCAAAGATGGGTCCGGCGGACGATGCCATGGCTGTTCTCGACGAACGCCTGCGGGTGCGCGGGATATCGGGCCTTAGGGTTATAGACGCTTCGGCCATGCCGGAGATCACCTCTGGAAACACCAACTCGCCGACCATCATGATCGCGACGAAGGGCGCCAGAATGGTGCTGGAGGATGCGCGAAGATAACCCTCAAGCCCGGCAATGCCGAATATCGGGCGCGGCGAACCGATGCCGCCGGAAAGCCGGCCTTGAAGGGGAGCGGGGGAGAAAATTGGTGCGGTCGAGAAGACTCGAACTTCCACGGGTTGCCCCACAGCGACCTCAACGCTGCGCGTCTACCAATTCCGCCACGACCGCACGCAACGAATAGGCCGGCGCATCGCCGGCAGGCGGGCATGTAGCAAATAGGCAGCCGTGTTACAAGCCTGCCGCAGCAGCAATTTCGCGATAGTGGCGAAGCATCGCCGAACTGGACGCGAAAGCACAAAAGCGCGATATCTGTCGGTATATCGCAAAGCCAACGGACCGTGAGCGATGAACGAACGCATTGCCGTCAAGCAACCCTTTCTCGCCGTTCCCGGCACGCCGCCGGTCGAATGGCGAATCGCGCCCGGCCTGACGGACTATGAAGGGGCGCTGGCGGCGATGGAGGCGCGTGCCGATGCGATTCGGGCCGGTACGGCCGGCGAACTCGTGTGGTTGGTCGAACATCCCCCGCTTTATACCGCCGGCACCAGCGCGCGGCCTGCCGACCTGCTGACCCCAGGTCGATTTCCTGTCTTTGCAGCGGGCCGCGGCGGCGAATACACCTATCACGGGCCGGGCCAGCGTGTTGCCTATGTCATGCTCGATCTGAAGCGCCGGCGTGAGGATGTCCGCGCCTTCGTCAGCGCGCTCGAAGACTGGATCATCGGCGCGCTCGCCCGATTCAACGTCAAGGGCGAACGCCGCGACGACCGTGTCGGCGTCTGGGTGGTGCGCCCGGACCGGCCGTCGCCGGCCAGCGGCGAACCGGCCGAGGACAAGATCGCGGCGATCGGTATACGGTTGCGCAAATGGGTCAGCTTTCACGGCATCGCCATCAATGTGGAACCGGACCTGGAACATTTTTCGGGGATCGTGCCCTGCGGCATTGCCGAGCACGGGGTCACCAGCCTGGTCGACCTCGGCCTGCCAGTGACGATGCACGATCTCGACATCGCGCTGAAAGCCTCGTTCGAAACGGTGTTCGGACCGGCAACCTAGGCGCACGACGCGGGCAAAGGCAGATCGGAAAACGACCATGATGACTTTCCGCACCATAGCATCGGCCCTGATGCTTGCAGCGGCATTCGCTGCGCCGGCGATGGCGCAACAGGCCACGGACGCGGTCCAACCGGAGGCGGCGACCACTGCGCCGCGCCTTGTGCCCGAAGCCCACCCGGTCAGGGCAAGAAACCACATGGTCGTCGCCGCCAATCCGCTGGCCGCGGCGGCAGGACTGGATATGCTCGAGCGCGGCGGCAGTGCCGCCGATGCGGTGCTCGCCGTGCAGAGCGTGCTGGGCCTCGTCGAGCCGCAATCATCGGGCCTGGGTGGCGGCGCCTTCCTGGTCTATTACGATGCCGCGAGTGGAAAGGTCACCACGATCGACGGACGCGAGACGGCACCGGCGGATGCCGGACCTGACCTCTTTCTTGATCTCGACGGCAAACCGCTGGGATTCTTCGATGCCGTGGTCGGCGGACGCTCGGTGGGCGTACCGGGTACCGTGCGGCTGCTGGAAATGCTGCACGACCGGTATGGCAAGCTCACCTGGGGACCGCAATTCGACGCCGCTATCAACCTTGCGCGCAATGGTTTCGACGTGTCGCCGCGCCTGGCCGGCCTACTCGAGGAAGACCGCGAACGCCTTGCCGCGCAACCCACGACTAAGCACTATTTTTTCGATCAGGCCGGCGAACCGCTCAAGGTCGGTTCGCTGCTCGTCAATCCCGACTACGCCGAGACGCTGGAGGCCCTCGTCCATGGCGGGGCTGACGCCTTCTACGAAGAAGCGATCGCCGACCGGATCATCGATGCCGTTCGCCTCCACGACGGCAATCCGGGCAAACTCGCAATAGAAGACCTGAAGGCCTACCGCGCGCGCGAGCGCGCGCCCGTTTGCCATCCCTACCGCGCCTACCAGGTGTGCGGCATGGGACCGCCCTCCTCCGGCGCACTGACGATCGCCCAGATTTTGGGCATGGTCGCCGAATACGACCTTGCCACGTTCGGTCCCGACGATCCGCAGGCTTTGCGCATCATCGGCGATGCGACCCGCCTCGCCTTCGCGGACCGCGGGCGCTACATGGCCGATAGCGATTTCGTCGACATGCCGGTGGGACTGGCGGATCCCGGTTACCTGAAGGAACGCGCCAAACTGATCAATCGGCCCGATGCGCTGGAAAAGGACATGGTCAATCCGGGCGAGCCGCCATGGAAGAAGGCCGAACTGCGCATCGACGGAATCAATGCCTCCCTGCCCTCCACCTCGCATTTCGTCGTAGTCGACCGTCAAGGCAACGTCGCCTCCATGACGAGTTCGATCGAAAACGCGTTCGGTGCCCGCCTGATGGCGGCGGGCTTCCTGCTCAACAACCAGTTGACCGACTTCGACTTCGTACCGCAGGGGACTGATGGCAAAGCCGTGGCGAATCGCGTCGAACCGGGAAAAAGGCCGCGTTCCTCGATGTCGCCGACCATCGTGCTGAAGGACGGAAAACCGGTTTTCGCGATCGGTTCGCCGGGCGGCAGCCGGATCATCCCCTACGTCGCCAACGCGCTGATCGCGCTGATCGACTGGAACATGAACATAGCGCAGGCCGTCTCGCTGCCGCATCTGGTCAATCGCTTCGGCACCTTCGACCTCGAGGCCGGGACCAATGCCGAGGCAATGGCTCCCGATCTTGAGGCCCTCGGCTACGAGACCGCGGTGCGCGACCTGAATTCCGGGCTCCATGGCATCGCGATCATGGCGGACGGCAGCATCGAGGGCGCTGCCGATCCGCGCCGCGAGGGTATCGCGCTGGGAAGATGAAAACCGAGCGACAGTGACATCATCGTGCCTTTGTTTGCTGCTTACCGGATTGGCGGAGAGGGGAACATGCGGGTCCGAGGCAAACGATGAAAACAGCACTGGTTCTGATGACGATCCTCGGCTGCGACGACGCGGCCGTCCAATGCCACTACATCGAAGCGGTCGACCGGCAATGGGCTTCGATCCAGGCATGCGATGCCGACAGCGAATCGAATCTCGACCGGTTCATGCGCATGGACTACCCGGTCATCGTGGCTGTCTGCGAGACAACCACCGCCGGTACCGTGCCCGCGCCGGGCAAGCCGGCCGGAAACCACCGATGCGCAAATACCCGCTGGTGACGATGTTCGACGGCCGAGCGTCGACATTCCGGCGGGGAATGGAGAAAACGCGATCGGCCAGGAAACCCCTGCTCCAACAGGCGGACCTGCGTTGACCGAGCGCGTCCGCACGACGATTGAAAGGGCATTGCCGTCCATCGCCGATGCCAGGACACTGGCCGAGAAACCGGTTCATTTCGTCACGGACACTTATGCCTGGGTGGCGAAAAGGGTTCGTATGGGATCCGCCAAGGACTGATGCAAATCAGAAGTGCTCGCCGGTGTGGAACGGGCCAACCCGGGTCCCGGCCGCGACCAGGTAGGCGGTTGACCAGCCGATCAGCAGGAAGCCGTTGATTCCCTCCAGTCCGGCAAACAACCGCCATTCCGCATGCGGCACGATATCCCCGTATCCAAGGGTCGAAAAGGTGACGGTGGAAAAGTAGAGCGCGGTCTGGAAGTCGTCGAAGCTGCCGGTCACCATGTAGGCGCTGGCCCAGAGCCACACTTCAATCGTCATGACGCCAAGAATGCCCAGCACAATGGTGATCATGGCGAGCACGCGGCTGCGTCGCCCGTGCATGCGAAACCGGTCGATCAGCCGGCTCATTGTATGGGTTATCGCGATCAGCCCAAAGGTGTGAATCAACACGGTCAGACCGATCACAAATGAACCGGCCAACAGGTTTGCCAGCATTTCGTCCTCCGCGACTCGGCACCGATGCGCGTGCTGCGCATGACCTTATGTCAAATCGGCGCCAGCCGGGAAAGCGCCATCACCCCCCGGCAAACTCGACTCCGCCGCGTCCATACACCACGTCAGCACGTTTTTCGAAGGCATCGGTGAACATGCGGAAAGCCCGGTCGAACATCGCCCCCATCAGCGCGCCCAGGATGCGGCTCTTGAACTCGTAATCGATATAGAAATGGACAATGCAGGCATTGTCGCCGGCAGGTTCGAAGCGCCAACGGTTATCGAGATAGCGGAACGGTCCGTCGAGATACTTCACGTCAATCGCGTACTCGTCGGGTTTGAGCAGCACCTGGCTGGTGAAGGTCTCGCGAAGCGCCTTGTAGCCGACCGTCATGTCCGCGATACGAATCGTCCGCCCGTCGCGCTCGCGCGTCGAGCGCACCGAAAGCGCTTCGCACATCGGCACGAAATCCGGATAGCGCTCGATGTCGCCGACCAGGGTGAACATGTTTGCCGCGCTGTGCGCGACCTTGCGGTAAGTCTCGAAGGTCGGCATGTCGTTACGGCTGGCGCGCCTTTTCGGCCTGTCTGGCAGCGCGGGCCGCGCGCAACCGCTGGAAATCCTCTCCGGCATGGTGCGACGACCGGGTCAGCGGCGTCGCCGAAACCATCAGGAACCCCTTGGACCAGGCCGCCGTCTCGTAGGATTTGAAAGCGTCGGGCGTGACATAGTCCATCACTTTGTGGTGCTTGCGCGTGGGCGCGAGGTATTGGCCGATGGTGATGAAGTCAACATCGGCCGAGCGCAGGTCGTCCATCAGTTGCAGCACTTCATTGCGCGTCTCGCCCAACCCCACCATGATCCCGGACTTTGTGAACATCGCCGGGTCGATTTCCTTGACCCGCTGCAGCAGGCGCATCGAATGGAAGTAGCGCGCGCCGGGGCGGACAGTCAGGTAGTTGGATGCGACCGTTTCCAGGTTGTGATTGAACACGTCCGGCTTTGCCGCGACCACGATTTCAAGCGCACCGTCCTTGCGCAGGAAGTCGGGCGTGAGCACCTCGATCGTCGTCTCCGGTGACACCCGCCTGACGGCGCCGATCACTTCTGCAAAATGCCGCGCTCCGCCATCTGCGAGGTCATCACGGTCAACCGATGTAATCACGACGTGTGTCAGGCCCATCTGGCGCACGGCGTTGGCGACGTTTTCGGGTTCCTGCGCGTCCAGCGCGTTCGGTTTGCCGGTGATTACGTTGCAGAACGCGCAGGCGCGGGTGCAGATCTCGCCCATGATCATGAAGGACGCGTGCTTGCGGTCCCAGCACTCGCCGATATTCGGGCACCCCGCCTCCTCGCACACCGTGACGAGATTGTTGTCCTTGACGATCGAGCGTGTCTCGAAATAGCCGCGCGAGGTAGGCGCGCGGACGCGAATCCAGTCCGGCTTGCGCTGGATCTCGTTTTCCGGGTTGTTCGCCTTTTCCGGGTGACGCGGCCGCGCCTTGTCCTTCAGCGTATCGACGATGGTGACCATTTTGAAAGTGTCCGATCGTTACGTTTCAACGGCGCCGCTGCGAGCGCCCGAAAAGCCAGAGTATGAGAATGGCGCCCAGCGTCGCAACGACGAGGTTGCCGAGAAAGCCATAGAAGGCGATGCCCAGAACGCCGGCCAGCGTGCCTCCGACAAAGGAACCGGCAATTCCCACCAGCACATTGGTCAGCAGACCATGATCGCGGTTCATCGCCCGCTCGGCGATATAGCCCGCCAGGAACCCGATGACGAGCATGCCGATGAAGCCCACGCCGGCCATTCCCATTATTCCGAATTCGCCTTGCATTCCGCTGTTCCTTGGCTCGAAGATCAGTGACAGATTTCATATGGCGGTTTTACGCGCCAGGATCAATCGATGCCCTAACCGCAGGCGCATGTCCTCAGCAATCATGCATATAGGTGAAGACGAGCGTATCGGTCGCGTAGCGCCCGGTCGGCTGGCAGCGGTTGTATACTTCGCGGGTCCCGGTCATCGTCACCTGCAGCTGGTCGGCGCGCACCGGGCCCTCGACAAAATATTCCAGCGGCGAACCGGGGCAGTATTTGGAGAACACGCGCGCGGTGCCCGAATACCAGTTGCCGTCCTTGCGTCCGTCGAACAGCAATGTGCCGCGCACGACACCGGAGTTGCGTTGTTGGGCCTTGGGGTGCTCGTAATAGAACCATCGATGGTTGCCGCTGGCCTTGAGACGCATCAGCGAGCCATTGTGGTTCCAGCAACTGTCGGCGCGCGCCGCGCCAGGCACAAGTCCACCCATCATGGCAGCCATGACGGCAATGGACAGGAGAAATCGGGACATCATGCTTCTTCTCTCCTCACAGGGCGACAGCATCCACATCCATGATGCGCACATGATGGCACCAGGCACCATGAGCGCATTCGCATTTACCCCTCTTTCTACGCGTTCAGCACCCTGCCGTAGGCATCCAGCACGCTTTCCTTCATCATCTCCGAAAGTGTGGGATGCGGGAACACGGTGTGCATGAGTTCCTCTTCCGTTGTCTCCAGATTCATGGCGACCACGAAGCCCTGGATCAGCTCGGTGACTTCGGCGCCGACCATGTGCGCGCCGAGCAACTGCCCCGTCTTCTTGTCGAAGATGGTCTTGACCAGTCCCTGGTCCTCGCCAAGCGCGATCGCCTTGCCGTTGGCGCCGAACTGGAACCGGCCGACGCGAATGTCGCGGCCCTGCTCTTTGGCCTTCGCCTCGGTCAGGCCGACGCTGGCCACCTGGGGATGGCAATAGGTGCAGCCCGGGATCATGGACTTGTCCATCGGGTGCACGCCCGCCACACCGGCGATCTTCTCGACGCAGACCACTCCCTCGTGCTCCGCCTTGTGGGCGAGCATCGGCGGGCCGGCGACGTCGCCGATGGCATAGATTCCCTCGACATTGGTGCGCCCGTATCCATCGATGACGACACAGCCGCGATCGGTCTTCACGCCGAGCGCCTCAAGGCCGAGATTCTCGATATTGCCCTGCACGCCGACCGCAGAGATCAGCCGGTCAGCCTCGATCACCTCGGTCTTGCCGCCCTTCAGTTCCACGGTCGCCCTGATCGAATTGGCGCCCTTCTCGACCTTGGTGACCTTGGCCTCGGTGTGGATCTTCAGCCCGGATTTCTCGAGCTGCTTGCGGGCGATGCCGGAAATCTCCGCGTCCTCCACCGGCATGATGGTCGGCATTACCTCGACCACCGTCACGTCGCAGCCCATGGAGTTGTAGAAGGACGCGAACTCGATGCCGATTGCGCCCGAGCCCATCACCAGCAGCTTTCTGGGCAGTTCGGCCGGAACCATCGCCTCGAAGTAGGTCCAGATCAGCTTGCCGTCCGGCTCGATGCCGGGCAGCGCGCGCGGGCGCGCACCGGTGGCGACAATGATGTGCTTGGCTGAGTATTCGCCTTCGCCCTTCGTACCCTTCGGCATCGTGGGTTGCGGCTGCATCGGCGCTTTGGTCGATTTGCCGACGACGATCTTGCCCTTGCCCGCCAGCTTCGCCTCGCCCCAGATGACGTCGATCTTGTTCTTCTTCATCAGGAAACCGACGCCGCCATTGAGCCTGGTCGATACGCCGCGCGAGCGCTCCACTACGGCCTTGACGTCCGCGGTCACCGTGCCTTCCAGTTTCAAGCCGTAGTTGTTGATGTGGTCGGCATAGTGCTTGATTTCGGCGGATCGCAACAGCGCCTTGGTCGGGATGCAACCCCAGTTGAGGCAGATGCCGCCCAGATGCTCGCGCTCCACGATCGCGGTCTTGAGCCCGAGCTGGGCGGACCGGATTGCGGCGACATAGCCGCCCGGCCCGGAACCGATGATGATGACGTCGTAATTATCGGCCACGTACCCTCTCCTTCATTCGCCGGAAGTCCGGCCTGACGGGAAGGCACGTGGCCCGATTTCGTCAGCCCACGAGCATCCCGAAGATTTCGTCCTTGAGCCTCAGGCGCTCCTTGCGCATCTCTTCCATGTGGAAGTCGTCTGTCGGCTCGATGTTCGTCTCTGCCCGGTGGATGGCCCGGTTCACCTCATGGTACGCGTCGAAAAGCTTGGCAAAATGGGCATCCTCGCCCTTCAGCGCGTGAATCTTCTCGGCGTGTTCCGGAAACTCCTCCGGCAGTTCGTGCGGCACATGGGTCATGGAAAATCGAACTCCTTTCTGCTGTTCGTCCCGACCCTAGCGCAGTGCTGTCTCTCCTCCTTGATCCTCGTCAAAGGCCCAGCATGACATGGGCCATTGGCGCCAGCGCCTTGCCGATTGCACGCGTACTTTCGGCGTCGAGATGAACGCCGTCGAGCGGTGATGTCTTCGCCACCGACCCTGCATCGAAGAAGCCGCAATCCATCTCGTCGGCGAGATCCGCGTAAAAAGAGGCCAGCATCTGCGACTGCTCCACTCCGCCGGCGAACATGGCGGCGAACTCGCTGTTGGCGGTTTCGCACAGCCTGGGTGGAGCCACGATCAGCACGTCGGGCGCAGGTTGGCCTTCGATCCCCGGATTATGCCTGCGGGTGATGGAAACGAGGCGGCGCATGCCCTGCATGGCTGCAAGCGCCGTGCCGGCGATATGTGGCTTCATGTCGTTGGAACCGAGCATGAAGATGACGAGGTTCACCGGCGCAGCGGCATAGAGCGTCGTCGGCAACAGGCGCGCGCCGTTGCGGTCGCAGTCCGCCAGATATTCGTCATAGGCGGTAGTGCGTCCCCGCAATCCATCGGCGATCACTTCCGCTCGCCCTTCCAGCGCGGCGCCAAGCGCCACCGGCCAGCGGTCGGCGCGCGGATGCCGTGTCCCGGTGCCGGGCGCAGAACCCCAGGTCAACGAATCGCCGAAGCAGAGTATGGTTTTCATGACCTTCGCTCCCGGCCGGTCAAACCAGCATGCCCACGGGGTTCTCGATGTAACGCTTGAAGGCGCCGAGCAATTCGGCTCCCAGCGCGCCGTCGACGCAGCGGTGGTCGGTCGAAAGCGTCACCGTCATCATGGTGGCGATGGCGACCGCGCCGTTCCTGACGATCGCCCGCTGCTCGCCTGCGCCGACTGCCAGGATCGTTGCATGCGGCGGATTGACGACCGCGGCGAAATTGGAAACGCCCATCATGCCCATGTTGGAGACGGCGGTGGTGCCACCCTGGTATTCCTCGGGCTTCAGCTTCCGCTCCCTGGCGCGCTTGCCGTAATCCTTCATCTCGTTGGAGATGGTGGACAGGCTCTTTTCCTCAGCGCGGCGGATGATCGGCGTAATCAGCCCGCCGGGGATGGAGACGGCAACGCCGACGTCAGCATGCTTGTGCATCACCATCGCCTCGTCGGTCCACGAAACGTTCGCGTCGGGCACATCACGCAGCGCCAGCGCCAGCGCCTTGATGACAAGGTCGTTGACCGAGAGCTTGTAGGTCGGCTTGTCGTCCTTCACGGGTGCTGCTGCGTTCAACTGCGTGCGCAGCGCCAGCAACGCATCCAGCTCCACATCGACCGAGACGTAGAAATGCGGGATCGTCTGCTTCGATTCCTGCAGCCGCCTGGCGATGGTCTTGCGCATGTTGTCGTGCTTGACCAGCTCGTAGGAGCCTTCCTCGAACAGTTTCAACACGGTTTCCGTCGAAGGACCGACGGCAAGCGGAGCCGGCGTGGCACCGGCGGCAGGCGCCGCGGCTGGCTTCGCGCCGCCCGTGGCCATTGCCGTTTCCACATCCGCCTTGACCACCCTGCCCTTCGGGCCGGAACCGGCGAGAGCCGCGACGTCGATCCCGGCATCCCTGGCGATGCGGCGTGCGAGCGGCGAGGCAAAGGTGCGGTCGCCGGATGGTGCGGAAGCGGGAACCGCGGTAGCCGGCGCGCTTGGAGCAGCAGCCGGCGCAGGCTCGGCTTTGGGTTCGGTTTTAGGCGCGGCTTTGGGTTCGGTTTTGGGCGCGGGCGCTTCGGCTTTCGCCGCCGCTCCGCTGCCCTTGGATGCAGCGGCCACGTCCTCGCCTTCCTCGGCCAGGATGGCGATGACCGCATTGATCTTCACGCCCTCCGTGCCGGCCGGCACGACGATCTTCGCGACCGTGCCCTCGTCGACGGCTTCGACTTCCATGGTGGCCTTGTCGGTCTCGATCTCGGCGATCACGTCGCCGGCGGAGACGCTGTCGCCTTCCTTGACCAGCCACTTGGCGAGGTTGCCCTCCTCCATGGTCGGGGAAAGCGCGGGCATGGTGATTTCTATCGGCATTATTTTGCCTCCCCGTTTTGGGCGATGGTTCTTGAGATAAATGCCGTCGCCTCTTCGGAGAGTTCTTCGGCCGCTATTACAAAACAGTCAGCTGTTCCATACCAGAGACCCTGCTCTCTCCTCTCGGCGTCAAAGAAACGAGTCGGCTTCAATACTCCGTAGAAACCTTTCGGACCTCGATCATTTTCGAAGCTTTCGACCACATCATCCAATGTGGTCCCGTGATACAGATGAAATGCAGCTTTCATCACGTTTTCGATTCCCGCGTTAGATATCCGACCACGTTTAATCGTTGACTCGGCCTGCAACCCAGTTTTCGTAACAACTCTGAAGTGCACAAGCGCCATCTCAATAAACTCACGCCTTGTAGCTGACGGCCTTCACCGCCTCGACCACTTCCGCCACGTTGGGCAGGGCGAGCTTTTCCAGGTTTGCCGCATAGGGCATCGGCACGTCCTTGCCGCAGATCGTGACCACCGGCGCGTCGAGCCAGTCGAAGGCGCGCTGCATCACCTGCGAGGCGATATGATCGCCGACGGAGGATTGCGGGAAGCCCTCCTCGACCGTCACCAGACGGTTGGTCTTCTTCACGCTCTCGATCACGGTATTGAGGTCCATCGGCCGGATCGTACGCAGGTCGATCACCTCGACATCGATGCCCATGCCCGCCAGTTCCTCGGCCGCCTTGACCGCATAGGTCATGCCGATGCCGAAGGAGACGATTGTTGCGTCAGTGCCGGCGCGGTGAATGCGCGCCTTGCCGATCGGCAGCACGAAATCGTCGAGCTTCGGCACGTCGAAGGTCTGGCCGTAGAGGATCTCGTTTTCCAGGAAGATGACCGGATTCGGATCGCGGATCGCGGCCTTCAGCAGGCCCTTGGCGTCGGCCGCCGTGTAGGGCTGGACGACCTTGAGGCCGGGAATATGGCTGTACCAGGCGGCGTAATCCTGGCTGTGCTGCGCGGCAACGCGCGCCGCAGCCCCGTTCGGTCCACGGAAGACGATCGGCGCGCCCATCTGCCCACCCGACATGTAGAGCGTCTTGGCCGCCGAATTGACGATCTGGTCAATCGCCTGCATGGCGAAGTTGAAGGTCATGAACTCGACGATCGGCTTCAGCCCGGCCATCGCCGCACCGACGCCCACACCGGCAAAGCCGTGCTCGGTGATCGGGGTATCGACGACGCGCCTGGCCCCGAATTCGTCCAGCAGCCCCTGGGTGATCTTGTAGGCACCCTGGTACTCGGCCACTTCCTCGCCCATGACGAAGACATCGCCATCGCGGCGCATTTCCTCGGCCATGGCGTCGCGCAGCGCCTCGCGAACCGTGGTCGGCACCATCTCGGTTCCGGCCGGCATGTCGGGATCGGAAGCGGTTTCCACCTTCGGCGCGGCTGGAACCGGTGCGGCCGTCTGCGCCGGCTGCGCGGCTTCTGCGGCTTGTACAGGCGCCGACGCGGCGGAAGTGGGAGCCGCGACATCCGCCACGCTCGCGTCCTCGCCATCCTGCAACAGCACCGCGATCGGCGTATTCACCTTCACGCCCTCGGTGCCCTCGGCCACCAGGATCTTGCCGATGACGCCCTCGTCCACGGCCTCGACCTCCATGGTCGCCTTGTCGGTCTCGATCTCGGCGATTACATCGCCTGCGGAAACGCTGTCGCCTTCCTTCTTGACCCATTTTGCAAGGTTGCCCTCCTCCATGGTCGGGGAAAGCGCAGGCATGAGAATTTCGATCGGCATGTCTTCACCTCCCTCAAAGCAGAATGTCTGTATAAAGTTCGGAGACATCCGGCTCCGGGTCGGTCTGGGCGAAATCCGCGGCATCGGCGACGATGTCGCGCACGTCCTTGTCGATCTTCTTCAACTCGTCCTCGCTCGCCCATTTCTTCTCGATCAGGCGCGCCTTCACCTGCTCGATCGGATCGTGCTCGGTGCGCATCTTCTGCACTTCGTCCTTCGAACGGTACTTGGCTGGGTCGGACATCGAGTGGCCGCGATAGCGATAGGTCATCATTTCCAGGATGATCGGGCCGTTGCCGCCGCGGCACCAGGCTGTCGCCTCGTCCGCTGCTGCCTTCACCGCGCGCACGTCCATGCCGTCGACCTGCATTCCGGGGATGTTGAACGACAGGCCGCGGTGGGAGAACTGCGTTTCGGCAGAAGATCGCGCCACGGAGGTGCCCATCGCGTAGCGGTTGTTCTCAATGACGTAAATGACCGGCAGCTTCCACAGCGATGCCATGTTGAAGCTCTCGTAAACCTGCCCCTGGTTCGACGCGCCATCGCCGAAATAGACCATGGAAACATTGTCGTTGCCGCGATAGCGGTTGGCGAAGGCGAGGCCGGTGCCAAGCGACACCTGCGCGCCGACGATGCCGTGCCCGCCGTAGAAGTCCATTTCCTTGGAGAACATGTGCATCGAGCCGCCCTTGCCTTTCGACAGGCCGCCGCGGCGCCCGGTCAACTCAGCCATGACACCACGCGGGCTCATGCCGCAGGCGAGCATGTGACCGTGATCGCGATAACCCGTAATGACCTGATCGCCGGGAATGCGGGCCGATTGCATGCCGATCACGACCGCTTCCTGGCCGATGTAGAGATGGCAGAATCCGCCGATGAACCCCATGCCATAAAGCTGGCCCGCCTTTTCCTCGAACCGCCGGATCCGGAGCATCTCGCGATAGGCGACGAGTTCCTCGTCCTTGGTGAAGTCGGCGGGCTTGGGCGCGTTGCGTACAAGTTTCGGCGCGCCGGCTTGCGATTTCGATCGCGAAGCGGACGCCTTCTTGGTCGGAGATGCCATATGGTCGTGCTCCCTGCGGTGGGCGTTCCTCCCCGGCAAGGTGTTTTTCGAGCTCACCTCATTACCGGAACACTGGAAAAACTATCACACAAAACTGGCTTGAGATAGCCGCCGGAATGCATGGGAGCCATGCAGTTAACATCATAATTTGGCAGGGCTTTTCGTATATTAACTACTTTTCAGTTAATTCGCTTTTCGGGCTGCGTGAGGATGACAACCTCGTCCTCGCGCGCCAAGCCGAGTGCAGTGCGCGCCTGCTCGTCGAGCATGTCCTTTTCGATCGAGCCGTCGTGCAGCAGCATGGTCTTTGCTTCAAGCTGCTCGCGTCGCTTCACCGTCTCGGCGAGCCGAGCTTCGAGTTCATGTGCGCGCTGTTCCAACCGGTATTTCGAATAGAGGCCATATTCGCCATTGTTGGCGTGATAGCCGAAATAGCCCAGGAATGCCGACGCCATGACCGGAACGATCAGGCGGCCGGTGTTGCGTCGCTTGCGCTGGCGTGTCCACATGGCAGAAACTGTTACTCGATACTATCCACTCATCATGCGCCTGCATGTTTAAGGCTTGGTTACGCCGTGGCTGCGCGTCGCGCCGGGAAATCAAAAAAAGGCGGAACCGAAGCTCCGCCTTGCCGTTCGCATTCCCGCATGATCGGTCATTTCCTGATAGCGGAACGTCCGCCGTAACGGGCCTGCTGGCCAAGCTCCTCCTCGATACGGATGAGCTGGTTGTACTTGGCGAGCCGGTCAGAGCGCGCCAGGGATCCGGTCTTGATCTGCCCGCAATTGGTGGCGACCGCCAGGTCGGCGATGGTCGAATCTTCCGTCTCGCCGGAGCGGTGCGACATGACCGCCGTGTAGGATGCCTTGTGCGCGGTCTCCACCGCGTCCAACGTTTCTGTCAGGGTTCCGATCTGGTTGACCTTGACCAGGATCGAATTGGCCGCGCCGATGCGGATGCCGTCGCGCAGACGCGCGGTGTTGGTGACGAACAGGTCGTCGCCGACAAGCTGCACCTTGTCGCCGGCGGCTGCCGTAAGCACTGTCCAGCCATCCCAGTCATCCTCCGCCATGCCATCCTCGATGGATAGGATCGGATAGTCGGCGCACAGTTTCGCCAGGTAGGCCGCCTGTTCGTCCGGCGAACGCGTCACGCCCTCGCCGGTATAGACATAATTGCCGTCCCTGAAGAATTCGGTGGCCGCGCAATCGAGCGCCAGCGCCATCTCCTCGCCCGGCTTGTAGCCGGCCTTCTCGATCGACTTCATCACGAAGTCCAGAGCGGCCTCGGCGCTTTTCAGGTTCGGCGCAAAACCGCCCTCGTCGCCAACCGACGTGTTATGCCCCGCCGCGGCCAGGTCCCTCTTCAGCGTGTGGAAGACTTCGGCGCCCATGCGCACCGCGTCGCGCAGCGTTTGCGCACCGACAGGCATGATCATGAACTCCTGGAAGTCGATCGGGTTGTCGGCGTGGGCGCCGCCATTGATGATGTTCATCATGGGAACCGGAAGCAGGCTGGCGTTCACCCCGCCGATGTAGCGGTAGAGCGGCAATCCGGACGCCCGCGCGGCGGCTTTCGCCACGGCCAGCGAAACGCCGAGAATGGCGTTGGCGCCAAGCCGGCTCTTGTTTGGCGTACCGTCGAGCTCGATCATGATCTGGTCGATATGCGCCTGGTTTTCGGCATCCAAACCGCCGACGGTTTCGAAGATCTCGCCGTTTACGGCCTCCACCGCCCTCTGCACGCCCTTGCCGAGATAGCGCGGACCGCCGTCGCGCAACTCGACGGCTTCATGTGCACCGGTCGATGCGCCGGAGGGAACCGCGGCACGGCCGGTTGAACCGTCCTCCAGCGTTACATCCACTTCCACGGTCGGGTTGCCGCGGCTGTCGAGAATTTCGCGGCCGACGATATCGATGATGGCGGTCATGGGAGGGATCCTTGATTTGGCGAAAGGTGCGCCTTGTCTAGCGGAACGCAAGCATCGGTAAAAGACCCGACGGATACCGATGTGCAAAAACGGTCCATTGGCGCTTGGATTCCACTCTCCAGCTGTGCAGTCTGACGTCTCCAACAGGGTAGAATCCAATGCGATGTCTTCTGCTATCCATTGCGATCGCGTTTGCGATGCTGTGCGGGCCGGCCGCAGCCGCCGGCTTCTCCCGTTCCGGTGCTAACTGGAAGATGGTGGTGACCATTCCCGATGGAAAAGGCCCATTTCCGGCGATAGTTCTGCTGCCGGGATGTAGTGGAAACGGGCCGACACCGGTCAAGGCCGGACTTGGCGCGCATGTGAAGGCGTTAATGCAACATGGAATTGCCTCTGCCGTTCTCGACGTTTTGAGCCCCCGACACCAGCGTTCTATTTGTGCGAGCGGGACAGCCCTTGACCGGTACAGGCAGGAGGCAGCCGGAGATGCGGTTGCTGCCGCGATGTTGCTGGCAGAAGATCGCCGCATCGACGGGCGGCGGATCGGATTTCTCGGGCAGAGCTTCGGCGGTTCGGTCGCCTTGCTTCTCGCCTCCAAGAACCTCCGGCCGCGCGGCGCCGACATGTTCAGGGCGATCATCGCCTATTATCCATGGTGCATGGAACGATATGGCCACAGTTTGCATTCAAGCGATTTCAGCCCGCCCGTCCTGATCCTCGCAGGTACCCTGGACAAGTGGACACCAGCCGCAAGATGCCGGCGGTTGCGCGCGGAACCCGGTAGCAGGCAAGCGGATGTGCGGCTATTCAAGGATGCCTATCATTCATTCGATCTGGTCGGACTCCGCTTTCAGCTCATTGCCGGCGTCGGCGGGATGCACCCCATAGGCTACAAGGCCGTGGCGACCGAGGCCAGTCGCCGCGCCTATCTGGACTTCCTCGCCAGACACCTGTCACGCTGAGCGCTAAGCCTTGGCGACCGCGTCGAGCGCCATCAGCGTCTCCAGCAGGCGCTCCATGTCATGAAGCGGCACCATGTTGGGTCCGTCGGAAGAGGCGGAGTTGTCAGGATCCTGATGCGTCTCGATGAAAACCCCTGCCACGCCGACCGCGACGGCCGCCCGCGCAAGCGTTTCGACGAAACGACGCTCGCCGCCCGAGGAAAGCCCCTGCCCGCCCGGTTGCTGAACCGAATGAGTTGCGTCGAAGACGACCGGCGAACCGATCTCGGCCATGATGGGCAAGGCGCGGAAATCCGAGACAAGCGTATTGTATCCGAACGATACGCCGCGCTCCGTGACCAGCACATTTGCATTGCCGCTCCCGGTGACCTTGGCAACCACGTTCTTCATGTCCCACGGCGCCAGGAACTGGCCTTTCTTGACATTGATAACCGCGCCGGTTCGCGCGGCGGCGACCAGCAGATCGGTCTGGCGGCAAAGAAAAGCCGGTATCTGCAATACGTCGACATGCGGGGCGACGATGGCGCACTGCTCCTCGGTGTGGATATCGGTCAGCACCGGCACGCCGAGTTCCCTGCGCAATTCGTCGAAGACCGGCAGCGCCGCATCAAGTCCTGCCCCGCGGGTGGCCGACAGGGAGGTGCGGTTCGCCTTGTCGAAGCTCGACTTGTAGACGAAGCCGAGCCCGAGTTTTCCGGTCAGCGTTTTCAGCGCGCCCGCCATGTCAAAGGCGTGCTGGCGCGATTCGAACTGGCACGGCCCGGCGATCAGGGCCAACGGCGCACTGTTGCCAAAGCGGACATTGCCGGCCATGACCGTGGAATTCGGTTTCGACATCACGCTTCCTCGAACATGAAGGCTGTTCCCTGCCCGGCTTCAGGCTGCACGACCAGCCGGTTTTCGTGCCGCTCGAACGCCAGGCCGCGCGCATCGAGCAAGGCCGCCACCGCCGCCAGGTCCTTTGCGGCAAACGAGATCGCGACGGGGCGCAGGCCGCGCCCGTGGCCCGCCTTGATGCCGAACCGCCGCGACAGTTCGGCTGGCGGCAGCACGGTGAGGCGGTGCTGGCGAAGATCGACCGCCATCCCTGTCCCGTCGACCACAGGTTTCACGTCGCAAAGCGTTTCGAGGAAATCGGAAAAAGCGTCCGGTTCGGCCTCGCGCAGAATGACTTCCCTGATCGCCGTCACGCCATTGGCATGCGTTTCCAGGGTGGTACGATCGACTTTGGGAACGTTGATCCGCTCGCAGGTGAAGAAAAAACAGTCGGGCGAACGCCAGTCGCCGGCAAAGGCCAGCCGGAACGACGCCTCGCCTTCCTCGCCTTCGGATGTCTTGAATGCACGCGAGAAATCGAGCTGACCGCCGATCGACAGGCCGCTGCCGGCAAATCCCGCGTGATCGGCATTGGCATTGGAACTGGCGAACACGACCGCCGAGCACCCCTCCTCGCCATTGCGGAAGCGGAATGCCGCATCGCGCGCGACGAACACGTTTCCCCGCCGGGCCTCGGCTTCCGTTACCGCGCGGTCTCCGACTGCCAACGGCTCCAGGAAAGTACCATCGGAGAAAAAGATGCAGGCATTGACCGTGCCGAAGGGATGGACGCCTTCAGGCGCGACGGTGAATCCCAGCTTGCCAAGCCTTGCCCGCGCTGTGTCGAGCGAGGCGGTCGGAAGCACCAGATGATCGAGCGCGCGCGGCATCTGCGTCACTTGCATGCCCGCGCGGTCACTCGACCACGCGGACAGCACCCCTGGCTGCGCTCGTCGTCAAAGCCGCATAGGCCTTCAGCGCCGTCGTGATCTTTCGCTTGCGCGGCTCCGCCGGCTTCCAGCCCGCTGCCTCCTGCTCGGCGCGGCGATGGGCGAGATCCTCATCGCTAACCGCCAGATGGATCGTGCGGTTCGGAATGTCGATCTCGATCAAGTCGCCTTCGCGCACCAGGCCGATCGTGCCGCCTTCGGCGGCCTCCGGCGAGACATGACCGATTGAAAGGCCCGAAGTGCCGCCGGAAAACCGACCGTCGGTGACAAGCGCGCAGGCCTTGCCCAGTCCCTTCGACTTCAGATAGCTCGTCGGATAGAGCATTTCCTGCATGCCGGGACCGCCGCGCGGACCTTCATAGCGGATGACGACCACGTCGCCGGCCTTGATCTCGTTCGACAGGATTGCCTTCACCGAGGCGTCCTGGCTTTCGAACACGCGCGCAGGCCCGGAGAACTTGAGGATCGAATCGTCGACGCCCGCCGTCTTCACGATACAGCCGTCCTCGGCGATGTTGCCGTAGAGCACCGCAAGCCCGCCATCCTTCGAAAAGGCGTGCTCGGCGTTACGGATGACTCCGGTCTCGCGGTTGGCGTCGACGCTGTCGTAGCGGCGCTCCTGGCTGAACGCGGTCTGCGAAGGCACGCCGCCCGGCGCGGCGCGGAAGAACTCATGCACGTTGGCCGCATCGGTGCGCTTGATGTCCCACTGGGCGAGCGCGGCCTGCATGGTTTCCGAATGCACCGTCGGCAGCGACGCATCAATCAGCCCGGCGCGGTCGAGCTCGCCGAGAATGCCCATGATGCCGCCTGCGCGATGGACGTCCTCCATGTGCACGGTGCTGACCGAGGGCGCGACCTTGCACAGCACCGGAACCTTGCGCGACAGCTTGTCGATATCCGACATGGTGAAATCGACTTCGCCTTCGTAGGCCGCTGCCAGCAGGTGCAGGACGGTGTTGGTCGAGCCGCCCATGGCGATGTCGAGCGCCATGGCGTTCTTGAACGCCCCGAAGCTAGCGATCGAACGCGGCAGCACGCTTTCGTCATCCTGTTCGTAGTAGCGCCGCGTGATGTCGACGATAAGATGCCCCGCCTCGACAAACAGCCGCTTGCGATCGGCATGGGTCGCCAGCGTCGAACCGTTGCCCGGCAGCGCCAGTCCAAGCGCCTCTGTCAGGCAGTTCATCGAGTTGGCGGTGAACATGCCCGAGCAAGACCCGCAGGTCGGGCACGCGGCGCGCTCGATCGCCGCCACCTGGCTGTCGCTCACCGTGTCGTCCGCGGCAGCCACCATGGCATCAACCAGGTCGAGCGCCTTTTCCTCGCCGTCCCAGGTCACCTTGCCGGCTTCCATCGGCCCGCCGGAGACAAAGACAGTGGGGATATTGAGACGCAGCGAAGCCATCAGCATGCCGGGCGTGATCTTGTCGCAATTGGAGATGCAGACCATGGCGTCGGCGCAGTGCGCGTTGACCATGTATTCCACGGAATCGGCAATGATCTCGCGGCTCGGCAGCGAATAGAGCATGCCGTCATGGCCCATCGCGATGCCGTCATCGACAGCGATGGTGTTGAATTCCTTGGCGATCGCGCCGGCCGCCTCGATCTCGCGGGCGACCATCTGGCCGAGGTCCTTCAGGTGCACGTGACCGGGTACGAACTGGGTGAACGAGTTCACCACCGCGATGATCGGCTTGCCGAAATCGGTATCCTTCACACCTGTGGCGCGCCACAGGCCGCGGGCGCCGGCCATGTTGCGGCCATGGGTGGTCGTGCGGGAGCGATAGGCAGGCATGACATCATCCTTGCAGTTTGAATGAACCGGCGTTGTGGCCCCACCGGGCGGCAATTTCAAGGGATATTGCCGATTTTGTTCCGTGCCACGCAAGGCTGTTGCGGCATGCGCATCAGTTCGCCGCTCTCAGGCCTGTCCCGTCCGTGGCGGCAAACACCTCGTCCGCACTCGCAGCGTTCCGCCGCCCGCGTTGCGCGACGACGATCAAGCCCTCGACAGGATCGCCCCGGTCCCTGCGGATGACGTGCCTGTCGAGCGACAGGATCTCAAACCCGGAGCGGGCGAGCAGATCGCTGAGATAGATCTCCGAATGAGCGTAGCGCCGCGAAGGTCTGAGCACCATCGGTGCCGGTCCCTCGTGACGCTCAACGGAGAAGGCAAAGAGGCCGCCTTCGACGCAGATACGCGCGGTGACGTCGAAGATGCGGTCCAACGCCCCAAGATAGAGGAAGACGTCGGCGGCTACGACGAGGTCTGCGCTCAGGCCGGCGGGATCGAACGTCTGCAGGTCCTGCTGCGACAGCCGGTCATAAACACGCTTGGCCTCCGCCTTTCTGAGCATGCCCGCCGAAATGTCGCAACCGTCGATGAAACTTGCCGTCCGGCGCAGGCGCTCGCCCATGAGACCCGTGCCGCAACCAAGGTCGACGACATAGGCGTAAGCGCGTGATCCGGCTGCACCCAGAGCATTCACGATCAGTTCCGGAACCCGGTAATCGAGCTTTTCGACCAGCGCCTTGTCGAACCGTTCGGCATACTGGTCGAACAGCGCGGCTACATAGGCGCTGAGCGGGGTATCGATCCGGTGCGCGGCGCCGGCCAGTTCGAGCTTGAGGCTCGCGCCGAACCGGTCGTCCGGATCGAGCCTCAAGGCCTCGGTCCAGGCTCCGATCGCGCCAGCCATCTCACCCGCCGCCTCGCGCATTTCACCCAGCCTGTACCAGCCGGCCGCCCATCCCGGGACAAGGTCAAGCACATCGGCCATCAGGCCGGTTGCGGCAGCCCGGTCGCCGCTTTCGAAAAGCATCCCGGCATAGTCGGCGCGCCGATCTGCAACCAGGTCGCCCGAGGAAAACTGCATCAAGGTCATGAGGATGAATCCGGCACCCGGAACGGGCCGGGCCGCGGCTTATCCATCAAGTCGGAGCGATTGGCAAGAGGCCAAGTGCCCTGCCCGATGCTTCTAACAGCCAGCCGCTGCTTCGCGACCGGGAACGACCGTTTGCGCGTTCAGGCATCCATGCGTTCAGGCGGCACGGATCGCAACTCACGGGTGGCTTCGATGTCCACCGCCCAAGGCTCGCCACACAACACCACGCCAAACATCTCGCGCGCCTGTTCCACCGTGTAGCGTTCGAGCCTGACATCTTCCGCAACCGCGGCCGGGTCGCGCGCAAACGCCTCGCCATAACCCCCGCCGCCCGGCGTTTTCACGCGCACGCGATCGCCGGGCTCCAGCGCAATGTCCTGCTCCTTCGACAGGTGTACGGGCGTGTAGGCTTCGCCCGCACGCCACACGGTCACCTGGTTGGGTGCGCCGTCGGCACCGCCCAGTGCGCCCTGCGGTCCGAACCGGCCATGATCCATGACGAAGCTCGCCAGCGCATGGCCGCGCCGAAGCTCGATCTCGTAGTCGAGGCCGAGCCCGCCGCGATGCTGGCCCGCGCCGCCGGAACCCTCCCTGAGCGCGTAGCGGTGATAGAGCACCGGAAAGGCCTGCTCCATGATCTCTACAGGCGGAGCCTTGGAAATGCCGATTGTCGAGCACCCGTTGGCCAGTCCGTCGGTCTCGGAATTGCCGCCATAGCCGCCGCCGGAAAGCTGGTACATGACGAAATCGCGGTTTCGTTCCGGATCGTGCCCGCCGAGCGCGAAATTGCCGGAGGTGCCGGCGGGCGCCGCCGTCACACGATCGGGCAAGGGCTGGACGAGCGCGGCGAAGACCGCTTCGGCAATGCGTTGGGAGACTTCCGCCGCGCATCCGGAGACCGGGCGGGGATAGCGGGCGTCGAGGAAGGTCCCCTCGTAGCCGGTCACGTGCAGCGGTTCGAAGGCCCCGGCGCTGATCGGTACTTCCGGGAATATGTGGCGCATGGCGAGATAGACCGAACTCATCGTCGTCGCCAGCACCGAGTTCATCGGCCCGATACAGGGCGCCGCCGAGCCGGAGAAATCGAAAGAAAGTTCGCCGCCCGCCTTGGTGATGGCAAGGCGGATCGCCAGCGGTTCGTTGATGACGCCGTCGCTGTCAACCCAGGCAACGGAATTGTAGGTACCGTCGGGAATGAGGCCGATGCAGGCGCGCATCTGCTCGCTGGCGCGCTCGCGCAGTTCGGCGATCGCCGCGCGCACCGTGTCGTCGCCGTATCGGTCGAGCAGTTCGTTCAGCCGGTCCGCCCCGACCATCAGCGCTGCGGCCTGTGCCTTGACGTCACCGATGCGCTGGTCGGCTACGCGGATATTGGAGCAGATGATGGAATAGATTTCCTCGTCGAGGATACCTTGCTTGAACAGCCTGACCGGTGGCAGGCGCAACCCCTCCTGCTCCACGGCGGTCGCCGAAGCGGAAAACCCGCCGGGCACCGAGCCCCCCGTATCCGGCCAATGGCCGGTATTGGACAACCAGCAGAACAGTTCACCACCGCGATAGAAGGGGCGGGCAAAGCGGACATCCATCAGGTGCGTGCCGCCGAGATAGGGATCGTTGACGATGTAAATATCATCGGGCTGCGGTCTTGCGACTCGCCCCTGGCCGATCATGTCGATCAGGGTTCGCGTCGAATACTGCATGGTGCCGACGAAAACCGGCAACCCTCCCGCGCCCTGTGCGATCAGCGAGCCGTCATCGGCGGCGTAGATGCCGTCGGAGCGGTCGTTTGCCTCGGCGATCACCGGCGAAAACGCAGCGCGCGAGAACGCCAGGTCCATCTCGTCGCAGACCTGCTGCAAACCCGCCTGGATGACGCTGAGGGTGATCGGATCGAGGCTCATCGGAGCGTCCCCACGGTAATCAGGATATTGCCGTCCTTGTCGCCTGTCGCCACGTCGCCGGGCTCCAGCAGGATCGTGGTGTCCATCTGCTCGATGACAGCCGGCCCGGCCAGGTCAAATTCCAGCGGCAGGTGGTCACGCCAGTATATCGCGGTATCATGCCATTCGCCGTCGAAATGCACCGCCCGGCTGCCGGTCTGTGCGTCCTTAAGCGTCTTCTTGCGCGATGCGGGATCGATGAGCGTCGACAGGTCGAAATCGCTGCGCCGGCCGATGGAGGACACGTTGAGATTGACGAGGTTGGCGCGGATCTCGCCAAGCTCGACCCGGAAGCGCTTGAAATAGGCTTCCTCGAACAGCCGCCGAAGCTCCTCGCGATCAGGCGTGCGCCCCGTCAGCGGCACACGCAGGAGATGCGTCTGGCCGATGAACTGCATATCGACGCTGAGCGAATGGGTAATCTGCTCTACCTTCACTTTTTCGCGGGCGATCAGTTCATGGCCTTCCGCCATACGCTCGGCAAAGACCGCGTGGACATGGTCCATGTCGACGGTGTCGAGCGGCCTGTTGATTGTATTGACGAAATCATGGCGCAGGTCGGCGACCACGCAGCCGAGCGCATTGGTGATACCCGGCCGGCTGGGAACCAGCACCCTGGGAATGGCGAGTTCGCGGGCAAGCGCAGTGGCGTGCAACGGCCCCGCGCCCCCGAATGCAAACAGCGTGAAATCGCGCGGATCGGCACCGAGCGAAACCGAGACCATGCGGATGGCGCCGGCCATGCGGGTATTTGCCATACGGATAACCGCGGCCGCCGCACCGGTAGCGTCGAGCCCGAGCCTGTTGCCGAGATCGCGGTCGAAGATGGCTGAGACATCGTCCACCGATACCCCGCCCCTCACTGCCTTGAGCTTGGCCGGGTTGAACCGCCCGAGCAGCAGGTTGGCGTCCGAGATGGTCGGCTGCGTGCCGCCCCTGCCGTAACAGACCGGACCCGGATCGGCGCCCGCGCTTTCCGGCCCGACATCCAGCAGGCCGGCCGCGTTGACCCGCGCGATAGACCCGCCGCCGGCGCCCACCGTGCGCACGTCGACCATCGGCACGTGGATCGGCATCGCATATTCGATCTCGATCTCGCCCGAGACCGACGGTTCGGCATGGCGGATAAGCGCGACATCGGTGGATGTACCGCCCATGTCGTAGGTGATCAGATTGCCGAAGCCCGCGCGCGCGCCAGTATAAGCAGCCGCCTTGACGCCGGAGGCCGGCCCCGACATCACGGTTTTTGCCGCCTCGCGCGCGACCAGGCGCGCCGAGACCATGCCGCCGTTTCCGTTCATGACCAGCACTTCGCCGCCGTAGCCCTTGCCCGCCAACTCGTCGGTCAATCGCTTCAGGTATCGTTCCAGCAAAGGCTGCACCGAGGCGTTGACGGCCGCCGTGACGCCGCGCTCGAATTCCCGGCTTTCCGACAGCAATTGGTGGCTAAGTGTCACGTGGTCGTTGGGCCAAAGCGAACCCGCGATCTCACCGGCCCGCAGTTCGTGGGCCGGGTTGGCATAGGCATGGAGGAAATGGATGACGAGCGATTCACAGCCCGCTTCGCGCAATTTCGCGACCGCCGCGGCAACGTCCGCCTCGTTCAGCGGCGTCACGACGCGGCCCGCTGCATCCATCCGTTCCGCAACCTCCAGGCGCAGATCGCGCGCAATGATCGGCCGGAACTCGCCCTTCATGCCGTAAGGTTGCGGCCGCGTGCGCCGTCCAAGCTCGAGAATGTCGCGAAAGCCCCGCGTGGTGATCAGACCGGTGCGGCTCAGCTTGCGCTCCAACACGGCATTGGTGGTAGTTGTCGTGCCGTGCACGATCAGATCGACAGTGCCGAGATCAACGCCGCCTTCATCGAGAGCGGCCAGGACGCCAAAGGCCTGGTTGCCGGGCGTGCTCGCCACCTTCGCGAGCCGGACCTCTCCGGTTGACTGGTCGAGCAGGATCAGGTCGGTAAAGGTGCCGCCGACATCGACTCCGACCACTTGGCCCGTCCCCTTGTTCGCCATGCCGGAGGCTTCCTTTTTTGTTGGCATACAAATGAAATCCGCAATCCGCCGCAAATGTCAATGTGAAGGGCGCACGCGGTATGTTTCCAACACCAGCCCTCTCGTCCATAGTGAGGCCATGCCCACCCCTGTCCTCCCTGTAGCAGCCCCGCCACGATCAGCCGCCCGCCTGGGCAGGATGGCGTTCGCGACAATTATGGCTCTGTTCTACGCAGGGCCCGCCATGGCCCATGTCTCGTCGGAACAGGCCTTCGTGCTGTTGCTGCCGACGGATGTTTACATCACCGCCGGTGTCGCGGCTGTCGCGATGACCGTCGTGCTCCTCGGCTTTCTTCCGGCGCGGTGGACGCTCGCGATGTTCCGCACGATCACGACCAGGGGCATTGACCGGTCGAACTGGCAGGAGTGGACCAGCACCGCGTCATTCCTGGTTCTTGCAGTCGCCATCGCGGCCGGTTTGTGGGGCCCGCATAATCCGCTGACCAACCCGCTGACGCTGCTGGTCTTTACAGTGTGGTTCGTCGTCCTCCTGCCCCTCTTCGCCGTGTTCGGCGACCTTTGGCAGTGGATCAACCCCTGGACGGGCCCCCATCGCCTGCTGACGCCGCTTCTGGGTAACGCTCGACCGCTGAAGCTTCCCCGATGGCTGGGCGCATGGCCCGGGGTCGTGCTCTATCTCGCCTTCGCGTGCTTCTACCTCGCCGATATCGCGCCCGACGATCCCGAACGCCTTGCCGTCATCGTCGCCGCCTACTGGCTCCTCAACTTCGCTGCCATCGTGCTGTTCGGAGAGCGCGAATGGCTCACGCGCGGGGAGTTCACCGCGATGCTGGCAGCCAACTACGCGACCATTTCGCCGTTCAGGCGAGACGCAGGCGGTATCGCCACAGGCTTGCCCGGCCATCGCATCGTCTCGGCCCCGGCATTGACGGTCTCCGGCGCTGTTTTTGTCACATCCATTCTCGCCACCGGTTCATTCGACGGGCTCAACGAAACCTTCTGGTGGCTGGCAAATATCGGCATCAATCCGCTGGATTTTCCCGGTCGCTCGGCGGTCTTCTGGCAGAATATCGGCGGCTTGGTGGCATCGTGTTTTTTGCTTGCAGTCATCTTCGCCCTGTGCGTCTGGATCGGACTGCGCCTTGCCGGTGGCGGTGTCGCCTTTGGCGAAGCCTTCGGGCGGTTCGCCCACGCTATCATGCCGATCGCCGTCGCCTATCACGTGGCCCATTACCTCACGGTGTTTCTGGTCAGCGGACAATACGCCCTTGTCGCCATCAATGACCCGCTGGATACCGACGCAAACCTGTTCGGCCTGGAGCATTTTCAGGTCACGACAGGGTTTTTCAATACCCGTGATACGGTGCGCGCCATCTTCCTCACGGAGGCCGGCGCCATCGTGCTAGGCCACATGCTGGCCGTCCTTGTATCGCACGCCATCGCGCTGAAACTGTTTCCCAACGCCCGCCGCGCGCTCTTCAGTCAGATCCCGATAGCCTTGCTGATGATCGTCTACACGCTTTTTGGCCTGTGGTTGCTCGCCGCGCCGCGCGGCGGATAGGTGTTTTTTATCAATGAACCTAGACAAGTCGCCATTCGCTCGACAATCTTGGCTGCCGCATTTCCGCTTCCGCTCGCATGAGGAGATCAATCATGCCCCGTTCCAGGAAATCCCCCATCCTTGCCACCCGCCGTACTGTGCTGAAGTCCGTTGCCGCAGGCGCCGGTCTTGCCGCCATGCCCGGCTTCGTGCGTTACGCGCAAGCGCAGAGCTCGGCGCCGATCAAGATCGGCTTCCAGGTTCACCGCACCGGCATCGGCGCCGCCTATGGCCGCTGGTACGACCGCACGACCACGGCCGCCGTCAAGCTGATCAACGATGCCGGAGGAATCAATGGCCGGCCTGTCGAGATTATCGCAGAGGATGACGGAACCGATCCCAAGCGCGGCGCGGAGGTCGTCGAGAAATTCGCCAGCCAGCACAATTGCGATGTCGGATACGGAACGCTGTTCAGCCATGTCGTGATGGGTTCGGCCCCGCGTGCCGGCGAGATCAAGCTGCCCTATTTCGTGGTCTCCGAAGGCCACCACGTCGCCAGCGGCGCGCTCAACCGCTACACGCTCCAGCCCGGCATCACCGACGTCAAGAGCCAGGTGAAGTCGATGGCGCCCTTCGTCATGGGCAATCTCGGCAAGAAGGTCACGATGATCTTCCCCGACTACGCATTCGGTCACGATCACCGCGACTTCTTTTCCGCCGCGGTCGAGGCCAATGGCGGGCAGGTCATCGAGAAGATCGCCATCCCGCCGACGGAAACCTCGTTCACCAAGTATTTCCCGAAGATCCCGCGCGAAACCGAAGTCATCTACCACGTCATGGTCGGCCCCGCCGTCCTGACCTTCGTGAAGGAGATGGGCGAATTCTATGGCCCGAACAAGCCGCAGATATTCGGCTTCATCGACAGCCTGGAAGCCGTCGACCTCAATAGCCCGGGACTGGAATTCCTCGACGGCACCTACTTCTGGGAAGGCATGCCGCGTTACACCCAGGCCGACCAGAACGACTACGACAAGCATTATCGCGCCGCCGTTGGCGTCGATGACAATGGTGCTTCGGTATCCGATCCGAAGGATGTCTCCACCTTCGCCCACATGTTCGGCTGCTGGGAGACGCTTTACGTCATCAAGGCCGGCATGGAAGCAGCCGGCTATCAGGGTCCGCAGGACCGCGCCAAGCTGATCGAGGCCATCGAGGCGATGACCGACATGCCGCATTCCAACGAACACCCGCAGGGTGCCAAGAAGTTCAACGGCAGGACCCACCAGGTTTTCGGCCCGCAATATATCTCCAAGGTCGAAGGCGGAAAACTGGTGGTCCAGCACACCACGGCGATCGAGGACGGTTTCTACCCGGACGAAACCGACTACACGACCCAGTCGTTCTGATACCCCGCGCCCCGGCCCTGGCCGGGGCGCAAGGTTCTCCCATGGATTTTGGCCCCTATCTCTTCCTGGCGTCGCTCGAAGGCGCGGTCACAGCTGCGGTCCTCGCCCTGACGGCGGTGGGCCTGAGCCTCGTCTTCGGTGTCATGCGCGTGGTCAATGTCGCCCATGGCGAATTTTTCATGCTGGGCGCGGTCGTCGCCTGGTGGGTGGCGTCATATGCCGGCGGACACCCCGCGATCGGCTTCGCCCTGGCGTTGCTGATCGCGCCGATCGTTACCGGCGCCGTGGCGGCGGTGGCGGATTTTCTGGTGCTCAAGCGCCTCGATTACGATCCTGAGCGGACCATCGTCGCAACGATAGGCCTGCTCTATATCATCCAGCAGACCGTGCTGATGACATACGGGCCGGAGGCGCGCCCGGTCGAGGCGCCGTTCAATGTCCGCATCTATTTCCCCTGGTTCGGTTACTCTACCTACAAGTTCTTCGTCATCGGCGCCGCCGTCGCGATCCTGCTTGGCGTCTGGCTTCTCATGACCCGCACCCGGTTCGGCCTGGTGATGCGGGCAACCCAGCTCGATCGCGAGACCGCCCTCGCCTTCGCCATTCCCGTCGACCGCGTCTATGCGCTCGTGTTCGGCCTCGGCGCCGCGCTGGCCGCGCTGGCCGCCGTACTCATCGTTCCGATCCAGCAGGCCCATTACCTGATGGGCGGCGATCCCCTGCTGCTTTCGTTCATCGTCGTCATCATCGGTGGCCTCGGCAGCCTCGCGGGAACCATCGTCGCTGCCGTTCTGGTCGGCATGAGTGACGGCATCATCTCCGTCTTCTTCTCGCCGACGCTGGCCAAGATCATTGCGACGCTGCTCGTTGCCCTCGTCCTCGTCTTCCGCCCGCAGGGCCTGTTTGGAAAACGCGCACTGTGAGTGAGACCGCAAAATCGCTGGCCTTTCATGGTGCGGTCGTCGCCCTTCTCGTGGCGCTGCACTTCGCTCTGCCGGCCTACCATCACGGCAATCTGGCGCGAATCATGGTGCTGGCCGTTTATGCCATGGGCTTCAACGTGCTGTTCGGCTACAGCGGATTGCTAAGCCTCGGCCATGCGATGTTCTTCGCCGCCGGAATGTACGGCCTCGGCCTGCCGATGCAGCATCTGGGGCTGGCGGCGGCGCCCGCGCTCCTGTGCGGCGTCCTGGCTGCATTGGCCCTCGGCGCGGCGGTCGGTTTCCTGGCCCTGCGCACGACGGGTGTCGCGTTCATGATCGTGACGCTGATGTTCTCCCAGGCCGTGTTCCTCACAATCCTTTATTTCGGCGAATACACCCGCGGCGACGAGGGTTTCGTGATCGCGCAGGCGAGCCGGGCCATCGCGGGCGTCGATCTCAGCGACTCCGCCAACCGTTACTTCGCCGCACTCGCCATCTTCGCCGTCGGCCTCGCCGTCACGCTGCGCCTCATCCACACGCCGTTTGGCCGCGTCTTGATCGCAATTCGCGAGAACGAGGAACGCACGCGCATGCTCGGCTATGACGTGTTTGCCCACAAGCTCGGCGCGGTCGTCGCTTCCGCCGCGCTGTCCGGCCTTTCGGGCGCCGCCTACGCCCTCCTTTTCGGCTATGCGGGGGCCACCTTCGCATCGGTGCAGTATTCGATTTTTCCGCTGCTCTGGGTGCTGCTCGGCGGTGCGGGAACGATCATCGGTCCGTTCATCGGAACGGTGTTCATGTTCTACCTCATCGATATTTCCAGCGGCCTGACGAGCGCCTACATGCTGATCGCAGGCGCCGTCCTGGTCGCGCTCACGCTGTTTGCGCGCCAGGGACTGGTTGGCGAATTGCGGCGGAGGGTCATGCCATGGTTGCCGTGACGCCCCTCCTGACAACACGCCGCCTGTCTAAGAGCTTTGGCGGTCTGCGCGCCGTGCACCTCGTCGATTTCACGCTTCCCGAAGGTCAGATCCGGGCGCTGATCGGCCCCAATGGAGCGGGCAAGACGACCTTTGTCGGCCTCCTGTGCGGGCGGTTGAGCGCCGATGACGGCGAAATCCGTTTCCTGGGCGAGGACGTGACCCGCCTGCCCGCGCACCAGCGCATCCGCCGCGGCATGGCCTACACCTTCCAGATCACCTCGATCTTCGCCAGGCTAACGCTCCTGGAAAACGTCGCGCTTGCCTTGCGCCGCCGCCTTCACGGCAAATCCGCCCAGGTGCGCGCAGAAGCGATGCGCGCGCTGGAGCAGGTCGGACTGGCGGGGCGGGCAGCGCAGATCGCCGGCGACCTTTCCTACGGCCACCAGCGTCTGCTGGAGATCGCCATGGGTCTGGCGCAGGCGCCGCGCCTGCTCATCCTCGACGAACCGACGCAGGGCCTCGCCGACAGCGAGATCGACGATTTCAAGGCATTGATCGGCGCGGTCGCCGGTCAGACCACGATCCTGCTGATCGAGCACAACATGGATGTGGTGATGCAGACGGCGCAGTTCATCACCGTGATGGATGGCGGGCAGGTCCTGGCGGAGGGAACGCCCGAAGCCGTCAAGGCAAACGCCGCGGTCCAGGCCGCATACTTGGGGACGGCCTGATGCTAAAGCTGCGCGACATCCAAGCGGGATATGGCGAGGCCACGGTCTTGCACGGCATATCACTGGAGGTGGCGGCGGGCGAAATCCTCTGCCTCCTTGGCCGCAATGGCGCAGGCAAGACAACGACCATGAAGGCGATCATGGGCCTGATCCCTGTAACGGCGGGTGCCGTGCTTCTCGACGGCGAGAACCTGGCGCAAATCGCAGCCCATGAAATACCAAAGCGGGCGATCGGCTACATTCCCCAGGGCCGGCGGCTGTTTGCAGAACTGACGGTGGCCGAAAACCTGGAAATCGGATTGATGGTGCGTGGTCATGGCTCGGCCACGCGCGAAAAGGTGCTGGACATGTTTCCCCGCCTGCGGGAGCGCCTTCGCCAGCGCGCGGGAACACTGTCGGGCGGCGAACAACAGATGCTGGCAACGGCACGCGCATTGTGTATCGAACCCCGCGTGCTGCTGCTGGATGAGCCAACCGAGGGGCTTCAACCATCAATGATCGCGCTGATCCGCGACGTGATCGTGTATCTCAGGGAGCAAGGCGTCGCAATCCTCCTGGTCGAACAGCGCGTCGACGCGGTGCTGTCGATTGCCGACCGCGTGGCGTTCATCGAAAACGGCCGTAACCGCGACACCGTCGATGCCGCGGCGCTGCGGGCCGACCACAGCCTGGTGGCGCGATATCTGGGTGTCTGAATGAGAACCTTTAGGTCCGGCTACGCGATGTCGCCGATGTCGAACCGGACACCGCGTTCGGTCATGTCGGTGATCGCCGCCTCAAGCGATCCGTTCATGTCGATCGCGCGGCAAGCCTCGGTGACGACCGTGGTCTTGAAGCCCTGCCCCACGGCGTCTATCGCCGAGTAATAGACGCAGAAATCGGTTGCCAGGCCAACGAGTACGAGTTGCGTCACGCCGCGCTCCCTGAGATAGCCGCCAAGGCCTGTCGGCGTCGTCTTGTCGTTCTCGAAAAAGGCCGAATAGCTGTCGATCTCCGGGCGAAAGCCCTTGCGGATGATGAGATCCGCGCGATCTGTCACAAGATCCCGATGGAATGCCGCTCCGCTGGTCCCCTGGACGCAATGGGTCGGCCACAGAACCTGGTCGCCATAGGGCATCCTGGTCATCGAAAACGGTTCGGCGCCGTCATGGTTGGCGGCGAAGGATGCGTGGTCCGCCGGGTGCCAGTCCTGGGTGAGCACGCGCACCGAGAACTGCTCCTGCATTCGGTTGACGAGCGGCACGATCGCGTCGCCGTTTTCGACGGCCAGTGCCCCGCCGGGGCAGAAATCATTCTGGATGTCGATCATCAACAAAGCGACGTCATCGCCGATTTTCGTCATGTTTGTGCCCCGACGCATGATGGTAACCGGCACACAGCAAATGCCGGTCCATGGACCTTATGTCATCCTGCCCAGTAAATCCAGAAACTCGCCGCGCTCGCGTGGCGAGAGCGGCTCAAGGGTCCGCGCGGTGATCTCTTGTGCCGCCGTTACGCGCTCCAGATAGGCCGTGCGGCCGTCGCCAGTCGGCACAATCTGGATGCGACGCTGGTCGCCCGGATCCGGTCTGGTGGTTACGTAACCACGCTTGCGCAAGCGGTCGATGACTCCCTTGATGGTCGCAGCATCCATCGCAGTCTGGCGCCCCAACTCGTTTTGCGAAACGGGTCCCAGTTCGCACAGCTTGGCAAGCGCGGCGAATTGCGTCGGCGTGAAATCAGGCATCAGGTTATTGAAAATCGCGAGATGGCGCTGGGTGGCACGCCGCAGCATGAAACCGACCTGCTCGTCCAGCCGGTATATCTCGGGTTCGGCGATGTTCTTTGCCATTTCCGTGGTTTTCATGGCCAAATCCGTTCCGTACCGCTCGCCAACACCAATTTAACTCATGTTGACACCAATTCCAGCGAAGCGCAAAATCTGTTTGTACACGAACAAAAGGCATCAACGCGGATCCGGGGAGATTGTCGGCGGTGACCTATTTCCGACCTGCCAGACTGGGTGATGCACTTTCCTGGCTGAAGGACAACAACGGCCGCATCGCCGCTGGATGCACCGACCTTTTCGCCGTGACGCAAGATAGCAGATTGCAAGGCCCGGTGCTCGATCTGACCGGCGTGAACGAACTGCGCGGTATCAGCGAAGAAACGGCTATGTGGCGCTTCGGTGCAACGACGACCTGGAGCGATGTCGTTCGCGCGGAACTGCCGGCAGCCTTTGACGCGTTGAAGTGCGCGGCTCGCGAAATCGGCTCCCTCCAGATACAGAACGCCGGAACCGTCGCGGGAAACCTGTGCAACGCTTCACCCGCCGCCGACGGCATACCGCCGTTTCTGATACTGGACGCGAGTATCGAGATCGCCACACTGGAAGGAAGGCGAACCCTGCCGCTCACCGATTTCATTACCGGCCCGCGCCAGACCACCCTTGGCGCAGCCGAAATCGTCACGGCGATCCTCGTGCCGAAAACCGCAGCCGCGGGGCGCTCGGCCTTCCGAAAGCTCGGCGCGCGCAGGTATTTGGTCATCTCCATCGCCATGGTTGCCGCGCGTCTTGTCCTGGACGGCACAAAAATATCCTCCGCCGCAGTCGCAGTGGGCGCGTGCGGCCCTGTCGCCACGCGTCTTGAGGCGGTCGAGCGCGCGCTTGCCGGGCAGGACGCGGAAAGCGCCGCTGCGCTGGTCACTGACGAACTCGTGGCCCGATACCTGTCGCCAATCGGCGACATCCGCGCCGATGCCGGATACCGGATTGAGGCCGCAACAGAACTCGTGCGGCGGGCCATCGGCGAATGTACGGTAACGGACACAAGCGAGGTAGCGGCATGAACGTGCTCAAGCCCGCACTTTCCGCTCGGATCAACGGCGCCGAGCAACTTCTCGCCGGCGATCCCGCCAGGCGCCTGAGCCATGTCCTGCGTGAGGATCTGGGCCTGAAGGGCACCAAGGTCGGGTGCGACGCGGGCGATTGCGGCGCCTGCACGGTGCTGGTCGACGGCGAGCCCTGGTGTGCCTGCCTGACAACGGCCGCACAGGCCGCCGGCCGCGAAATCCTGACCGTCGAAGGCCTGTCGGACGGCCCGATTTCCGCGCTTCAGGAATCATTCCTGCGTCACGGCGCCGCCCAGTGCGGCATCTGTACACCGGGCATGCTGATGGCCGCCGCCGCGCTGCTCCAGCGCGTGCCCTCGCCGTCGGTCGCCCAGGTCGAGAACGCGCTGGGCGGAGTCCTTTGCCGCTGCACCGGTTACCGCAAGATCATCGCGGCTGTCTGCGATGCCGGACGGCAAGCCGCAGCACCTGCCCTGCCCGTCGCCGGCCACGCGGTCGGTGCCGCGATCGAACGGCTTGACGGCCTGCCCAAGGTCGCCGGGGATGAATCCTTCGGCGCAGACGAGTGGCCCGAAGACGCGCTCGTGGTGCGCGCCATCCGCTCGCCGCACCATGCCGCCGCTTTCGCATTCGGCGACATCGCGTCCTGGAAACGGAAGCATTCGGGCATCGAGGCCGTCTTCACCGCGGCCGACATTCCCGGCCGCAATGCCTTCGGCGTGATCCCGCCCTTTGCCGACCAGCCGGCGCTTGCCGAAGAGGCGGTCCGATTCCGCGGTGAAGCCGTGGCCATTGTCGCAGGCGTTGCCACGGCCATGCGCGACCTCGACACTTCAGACTTCCCGGTGATCTGGAAGCCAATTCCCGAAATGCTGGAATCGCAGGCTGCGGCGGCCCCGGGCGCCCGGCTGATCCACGACAGTCGGGAGGGCAACGTGCTCATATCGGGCATGGTGGTCGCCGGCGATGCTGACAAGGCGCTGGCTCTTTCCGCCTACGTTGCCGAAGGCACGTTCGAGACCACCCATGTCGAGCACGCCTATATCGAACCCGAGGCAGGTGCGGCCTGGATGGACGGCGATACGCTCACCATCCGCGCCTGCACCCAGGCTCCGGTCATGGATCGCGACGACACGGCGGCGGTGCTCGGCCTTCCGGTGGAGCGCGTGCGGATCATTCCCGCGGCCACCGGCGGTGGCTTTGGTTCAAAGCTCGACATTTCGCTGCAACCCCTTATCGGATTGGTCGCGCTGAAGACGGGGAAACCGGCACGGATGGTTTACTCGCGAGGCGAGTCGATGACCTCGACGACCAAGCGCCATCCTGCACGCATGCACGCGTCGATCGGCGCCGACAAGGATGGGCGGATCGTCGCCATGCGCTTCGCTGGCGATTTCAACACCGGGGCCTATGCGAGCTGGGGACCGACGGTCGCCGTGCGCGTGCCGGTGCATGCCAGCGGCCCCTACCGGACGCCGAACTACCATGCCAGCGCCCGCGCCATCCACACCAATGCGCCGGTTTCCGGCGCGTTCCGCGGCTTCGGCGTACCGCAAGCCGCGCTGATGCAGGAAACCCTTTACGACGATCTGGCGCTTGGCTGCGGCATCGACCGGTTGGAATTCAGGCGGCTCAACGCGATCGCCGACGGAGACCGTTCGGTCTGCGGCCAGGAAATGAAAGGCGCCGGTATCCGCGAGTGCCTCGACGCCCTTGTTCCGGCGTGGAACGCGGCGCTCGAGCGGGTTGCCGCCTTCAATGCGGTATCGACGGATCGAAAACGCGGTGTCGGTGTCGCGTCCTGCTGGTACGGCTGCGGCAATACCGGCCTCACCAACCCGTCGACGGTCCGGCTCGGCATCACGGCCGATGGCAATGTCAGGCTGCACCAGGGCGCTGTCGACATCGGCCAGGGATCGAACTCGGTCGTCACCCAGATCTGTGCCGACGCGCTCGGCATTCCGGTGGCGCAATTCGAACTGATCGGCGGCGATACCGCGCTGACGCCTGATTGCGGCAAGACATCGGCATCGCGCCAGACGGTCGTGACCGGCAAGGCGGCGCTGCTCGCCGGCCGCGCCTTGCGCGAGACGATCCTGCGCATGGGCAATTGCGGGCAGGATGCCGTCATCAACGTCGACGCCGGGCGGATCGCCATCACGGAAGGCGAAGTGCGGCGAGAGATCGGCCTCGCCGGAATGCCTGTCGACGCGAACGGCTATGTCCTGTGCGCTGAGGAAACCTACGATCCGCCGACCGTGCCGCTCGACGGAAACGGCCAGGGCAAACCTTACGCCGTCTATGGATACGGTGCGCAGGTCGCCGAAGTGGAGGTCGACATGAAGCTCGGCACGGTGCGCGTGGTGCACATGACGGCTGCCCACGATGTCGGCCGCGCCATCAATCCCATGCTTGTCGAAGGACAGATCGAGGGTGGCATCGCCCAGGGCCTCGGCATGGCGCTGATGGAGGATTACATCCCCGGCCGCACGGAGAACCTGCACGACTACCTGATCCCGACGATCGGCGACATGCCGGACATCGAGTCGATCCTGATTGAGCAACCCGACGCGGAAGGCCCGTACGGCGCCAAGGGGCTCGGAGAACATGTGCTGATCCCCACCGCGCCGGCGATCCTCAACGCCGTCCGCCATGCGAGCGGTGCCCGGATAACGCGCCTGCCGGCCCTTCCCCACCGCGTACTCGCGGCGATCCGCGAAGCGGGGAATGCGTCATGAGCGAAGCTGCCGAAATCCAGACCGTATCCGCCGCCGGCGGGAAAATCCGCTGCGATGCATGCCCGGTGATGTGCTACATCGCCGAGGGGCGCGCCGGGGCCTGCGACCGCTACGCCAACGAGAACGGCCGCATCATCCGCTGCGATCCGCTGACCGTCCTCGACAAGCGCATCGCCGCTGGTGATCCGGTCAAACCGTTCCTGAAATCGAACTGGGACGGAACCCTCGCCGACGAAAGCGCGGTGTTCGTTACCGGCGTCGGCGCGGGCACGACCTATCCCGACTACAAGCTGGCGCCGTTCATCATCAGCCGCGAGATCGAGGGCGTCGATTTTGTCACCGTCGTCACCGAAGCGATCTTCTCCTATTGCGGCGCCAAGATAAAAATCGACACCGACCGCCACCTGGGAGACGAGACAGCCATTGTCCGCGCGGATGGCGAGGCCGTCGGCCACGTTAACACCGGAGAATACGGTTCGCAGATGCTGTCGCTCGGCGGCGTCACTCATCTGACCGGCGGGTCCAAGGGCGAAGGCCGCGTCACCTGCGATACGCTGATGCGCCTGTGCAATGCCGAGCCCGTGGAACTGACGATCGACGGCGGCTCCAGCGTGGTGGTGCAGGCCGGCAAATCGCCGATCGTCGATGGCAAGGCGGAACTCCGCATGCGCGTCGGATGCGGTTCGGCAACCATCGGCATGTTCGCCTCGCAATGGAAGGGGTTGGTCGACGAGGTGGTGGTGGTCGATGACCACATCACAGGCGTCGTCTCCGAGCACCAGGCGGGCAAGGTGCTCGACTGGCCAGACACCGGCATCCGCATCAAGGGGCGGCGCTCCACGCCCGGCCGTTATTTCAAGGTCGCCGAACCGGGTCTCGGATGGGGCGGGACCGACATCGAGGACCCACTGGTCATTCTTGACTCATGGAACGCGAAAAAGGGCGCGAGACCCGGCCTGACCATGCTGATGGTCTCCACGACCGGCGAGCAATTCGGCTACTACGTGCTGGATGACAACCTCCAACCCCAGCGCCGCGACCTGCCGAACGAACTCAACCCCACCGTCGAACTGATCGCGGAGAATTGCGAGCCGGCTCTGTGCACCGTGCTGTTCATGGGAGGCGCCGGTGGATCGCTGCGCTCCGGCGTCACGCGCAACCCGGTACGCCTGACGCGCTCGGTGCAACAGGAGAGAACCAGGGTCACCGTCGGCGGGGCGCCGGCCTATGTGTGGCCCGGAGGCGGCATCACCGTCATGGCCGATGTCACCCGCATGCCCGACCGCTCCTTCGGCTACGTGCCGACACCGGCCATCGTCGCGCCGCTCGAATTCACGACGACCCGCGAGGAATACTGCCGCCTCGGCGGCCACGACGAAGCGGTGCGCACCATTGCCGACATGCTCGACGAGGGCGGCGAATACGGCGATGCGGTGCGGGGCGTGCGCCCGCCGCCCGGCAGCCATTTCCTGCCGCGCTCGGACAAGGATTGAGATGGGCGGGCCGCAAGTCACCTGGCTGTCCGATGGCCGCAGGTTGCACCTCAATCACGGGCCGATCGACCTGGTCATCGAGGCTGCCGGACCGGACCGCGATCAGGCGCTGGAACAGGCGATCCGACGGTTCGAAACGATCCTCCAGGAGATCGTCGACGAACTGCCGTTGCTGCGCGCGGCGGCCCGCCAGGGCATGATCTTTCGAGGCGCCGTCGCCCGGCGCATGCAGGCGGCGGTCGTGCCGCACCTTCCCGCCTTCATTACGCCGATGGCGGCGGTGGCCGGCAGCGTCGCCGACGAAATTCTCTCGGCGATGATGGCCGAAACCCGTCTCGCCAAGGCCCATGTCAACAATGGCGGCGATGTCGCGTTTCACGTTTCGGGCCGCGAACGGATCGAGGCGGCAGTCGCCGCGCCCGGCAATCCGCTGATCGCCCTTGCCGCAACCGATCCCTGGCGCGGCATGGCGACTTCGGGCCGGGGCGGGCGCAGCCATTCGCTGGGCATCGCCGATTCGGTCACCGTGATCGCCGGCGATGCCGCGGCCGCCGACGCCGCGGCGACCGTGATCGCCAATGCGGTCGACCTGCCCGGTCATCCGGCAGTCGAGCGCTTGCCCGCCTGCGACCTGTCGCCCGACAGCGACCTTGGCCAACGCCTCGTCACGACCGCAGTCGGCCCGCTGTCGGCGCGCGAAACCGCCCGCGCGCTTGACAACGGCGCCGCCCATGCGGCCTTGCTGCTCGAAGGCGGCCTGATTGGCGGCGCCGTCATCATTCTCAATCGTTCCGTTCGCCTCCTGGGCGCCGCGGAACGACATGCCCTTCGCCAAGGAGACCTGACCGATGCCTGAGTTCAAGCTGCGCAAGACAACCGTGATCATGGAGGAAATCCATCACGAATTCGGCCCGGCGCCGGACAAACCGCGTCGGCGCGCGGCAATACTTGCCGTCGTTTCCAACCCCTTCGCGGGCGCCTACCACGCCGACATCCAGGGTGCGATGGAGGATCTGAAACCGCTCGGCCTGATGCTGACCGACGCCCTGATCGACGCGATGGGCGGAATCGAAGGCATCGACGGCTATGGCAAGGGTGCGATCGTGGGGTCAGCCGGCGAACTGGAGCACACCGCGCTGTGGCATGTGCCCGGCGGTTATGCGATGCGCGAACGCCTCGGCGAGGCAAAGGCGATCGTTCCCTCGGCGATGAAGTCCGGCGGCATCGGGACCCGCCTCGACGTGCCGCTCGGCCACATCAACGCGGCCTATGTGCGCAGCCATTTCGACGCGATGGAAGTGGGCGTGCCGGACGGACCGAAGCCTGACGAAATCGTGTTTGCGCTCGCCATGGCGCGTGGTCCGCGCGTCCACAGCCGCATGGGCGGGCTTGAAGCCTGGCAGGTGAAGGGCGAGGACGGGCTGCGCTGAAGCGGCCTATCCGACGAACGCGCGCTCGACGACATAGTCGGCCGGGCGGCTGTTGGAGCCTTCCTCGAAGCCGCGCGCTTCCAGGATCACCTTCATGTCGAGATTGAGCCCCATGGACCCGCAGATCATGACGCGATCGTTTTCGCGGTCCAGCGGTTCGATGCCGAGTGTCGAGAACAGGCTGTCGTTCTCGATCAGCGTCGTTATCCGGCCCATGTGGGCGGTTTCCTCGCGCGTTGTCGTCGCGAAATGCACCAGGCGCGCCGAGGCTTCCTCGCCAACCAGAATGTCCTCGCCGGCCAGCTTCGCGACGTCGTAGCCATATTTCAGGTCGGCGATGTCGCGGCATGTGTGCGTCAGGTAGATGCGGTCGAACTTCTCGTAGGTTTCCGGATCGCGGATGAGCGACGCGAACGGCGCGATGCCGGTTCCCGTCGAGATCAGGAACAACCGTTTGCCGGGACGCAGCGCGTCCAGCACCAGCGTTCCTGTGGCCTTCTGGCGCATCAGGATCGTATCGCCGACCCGGATCTTCTGCAGATGTTCGGTCAGCGGACCGTTCGGCACCTTGATCGAAAAGAACTCGATCTCATCGTCCCAGGCCGGGCTGGAGATGGAATAGGCGCGGAAGACCGGCTTGTCGCCGCGCGGAAGGCCGATCATGACGAACTCGCCGGAGCGGAACCGGAAACTTGCCGGGCGGGTAATGCGAAACCGGAACAGGCGATCGGTATAGTGCTCGACCTCGACCACTGTCTCAGCGAATGTATTGGCGGGAATCACGAATTCCCGTTCTGCGCCTTGTTCCATGATTGTCGTAGCCTGCATCATCCCGCGTTCCATAAAAAATTCACGCACACATATGCGTATCACCATGTGATGACATTGACCGAGATCAAAGCCGAACGGTTGCTCAGCGGGTCAAAAAGTAAAACGCGCCGAAGCGCGTTTCGAGCCAATATTTTCGCAATCCGCCGACCCGCCGGAAATACTGTTCCGGCGGGCCGTTGATTGGCAGTCTGTTATTCGATGATCGATGCGACGATGCCGGCGCCCACGGTACGGCCGCCTTCGCGGATGGCGAAGCGCAGCTTCTCTTCCATTGCGATCGGCACGATCAGCTCGACGTCAACCGTCACGTTGTCGCCCGGCATCACCATCTCGGTGCCTTCCGGCAGGTGCACGATGCCGGTCACGTCGGTGGTGCGGAAGTAGAACTGCGGGCGGTAGTTGGTGAAGAACGGCGTGTGACGGCCACCCTCTTCCTTGGTCAGAATGTAGGCCTCGGCCTTGAACTTGGTGTGCGGCGTCACCGAACCCGGCTTGCACAGCACCTGGCCGCGCTCCACGCCCTCGCGGTCCACACCGCGCAGAAGCGCGCCGATGTTGTCGCCCGCCTGGCCCTGGTCGAGAAGCTTGCGGAACATCTCGACGCCCGTCACCGTCGTCGACGAGGTCGGACGGATACCCACGATCTCCACCGTCTCGCCAACCTTGACGATGCCGCGCTCCACGCGACCCGTCACAACCGTGCCGCGGCCCGAAATCGAGAACACGTCCTCGATCGGCATCAGGAACGGCTGGTCGATCGGACGCTCCGGCGTCGGAATGTAGGCGTCGACCTCGGCCATCAGCGCGCGGATCGCGTCCTCGCCGATCTTCTTGTCGCCGTCTTCAAGCGCGGCAAGCGCCGAACCCTTGACGATCGGAATGTCGTCGCCCGGGAACTCGTAGCTCGACAGAAGCTCGCGAACCTCAAGCTCGACCAGCTCCAGAAGCTCCTCGTCGTCGACCTGGTCGACCTTGTTGAGGAAAACAACGATCGCCGGAACGCCAACCTGGCGAGCCAGAAGAATGTGCTCGCGCGTCTGCGGCATCGGGCCGTCAGCCGCAGACACAACCAGGATCGCGCCGTCCATCTGCGCCGCACCCGTGATCATGTTCTTCACATAGTCCGCGTGCCCGGGGCAGTCGACATGCGCGTAGTGGCGCGCTTCCGTCTCATACTCCACATGCGCCGTCGAGATCGTGATGCCGCGCGCCTTCTCCTCAGGCGCAGCGTCGATCTGGTCATACGCCTTGAACTCGCCGAAATACTTCGTGATCGCAGCCGTCAGAGACGTCTTGCCATGGTCAACGTGACCAATCGTGCCAATGTTCACATGCGGTTTCGTGCGCTCGAATTTACCTTTTGCCAT
>JAIOIW010000043.1 GCA_019912385.1 Notoacmeibacter sp.
GCCACGGTCGCATCGTTTTCGTCAACGACGCGCACCTCCAGACCCGGTTGCGGCCGCCCCATGGCCCTTGTATCGATCAGGCGCGGTTCGTGGCAGTCGACCAATACCCGGCACATTTCCGTCATGCCCCACACTTCGATCAACGGAATGCCGAAGCGCTCTTCGAACGGGCGATGCAGCGATGGCTCGACGCCGGCGCCGATGCCCCATTTGAGCGTGTGGTTGCGGTCGTCCGGCCCGGCCGGCGCGTTCATCAGAACCGGGATGACGATACCCAGGTAATGGCAGCCGGTCGCTTTCATGGCCCGGATGTCGTTCCACCACCGCGCCGCGGAGAACCGCTCGGGGATGAGCTGGCAATTGCCGGTCACGATCATCCCGAAAAACAGGATCACGCCCGCATTGATGTGGAACAGCGGCAGCGGGCAATAAACCCGCTCGACGCCCTCGTCGAGCGTGAACAGCCCGCCGCGCGTGGCATACCAGTCGCCGCAGGCCAGTTCATAGGCGTGGGAAAGGATGCAGCCCTTTGGCGCGCCAGTGGACCCGGACGTATAGAGCAGGCTCGATTCCGTCTCCGCCGTGACGGGCCCCGTTTTGGGCGCCGCTGTTCTCGATGCGGGCCATTCGCTGCTTTCCAGCAGGGCGACATCGACGGCATCGCCGTTCTCTGCGATTGCCGCGCGGATATCGGCCTCGCGTTCTGGAACCGTGACGGCCAGCCCGGCGCCGCTGTCCTTCAGCAGATAGGCGATCTCGCTGATCCGGTAGTCGGGATTGACCGGAACGAACGAGATCCCGAGTTCGGCGCAGGCGAGTTTGATCAGCAGCATCTCAGGCCGGCTCCCGGCCATGACCGCGATGCGATGGCCATGGCCGTAGCCGGCCGCGCGAATCCGCGTCGCGATTGCCGCCACCTGGTCTGCGGCTTGCCCGTAGGTGATCCGGTAGCCGCCCGGGTGGTAGGCGCGGTCGGGATCGGCGGGAACCTCGATCAGCGGCCGTTCGCCGTGCCGCGAAACGGCGTCGGCGAAGACATCGGCAATGACCCGGTTTTCCGTCTTTATGCACATCGATGGCTCCTCCCCTTGCCGGTCGAACCTATTCACCACCGGCGCTCGTTGTCCAGTCGCAGAAGAAAGCCGCGACGGCTCCACCCACTGTCCTATTTCTGATTGTTTGGCCCGTCTTCAGGAGTTGTCGAGATTCCATCGCCGCCGCGGGGAGACGCGTTGTGGCGTAGCATCGTCTGCCGCTTCCGCCACGGGTGCGCGGCCCGCATCCCCGCTCTCGGATTCGACTTCGCCGGCGGTTTCCGCCTCGTCGGTTTCCGCGATGTCCACGGTGCGATTCACCTGGCCGTCGACGCCAACTTCACCAGGCTCGCGGGTTGCAGCGTCATCGCGCACGGAATTGGTTCCGCGGACCGTCGCTGGCCGGTCATCGCTGTCCGCATCGCCAAGATAGCCGCGCCCGACCTGCCAGACCGAGGTGAAGGTGTTGAGCGCCGGATCGCCGAAATCCTCCTCGTAGTCATTGAGGCCGTCGAGATTGGCGAGCAGCGGATTGCTCGTCCATAGTCTGCGCAACGCCTTCTTCCGCAGCGCGCGCGGCACGCCACGTTTGAGGAACAGCGCGAAATCGGATTCATATGCGACGGTATCGAGGTCGACGGCTTCCGCCCGGCGCCGGTTTTCGAGCCATTCGCGCTCCGCGGCGCTGAGTTCCTCCTCCGGGGTTTCGAGCACTCGCTGCGGCAGTTCGTCGGCTTCGAATTCCTCGGGAACAGGCACGGATGCCGCGGCCGCTTCTTCGGCCTGTTCGGTAACCGGTTCGTTGTCCCGGTCTTCTTCCGGCCGGCGCTTCAGCCGTGACCATCGCGACAGGAAGCCCTCGTCGTCATGCTCAGCCATCGGTTCCACCGCCGGTTTTCAAATGCCGGGACTTGAGGAAAATCGGTTCCTTGCCGAATCGCGCCTCTTCCTGCCTGAAGTCTCGCCGCTTGCGCTTCTTGAACGGCTGTTCGACATGGTGTCGTTCGATGAAATCGCTCAGCGCCTGCGCGATGCTCTCGGGCATCTGCACCCGCTCGATGATATCCTCTGCACTGTCGCTGTAGTCCTGCGCCTCGTAGGGCGAGACCGTCACCGTGTGCACGAGCCAAGGCATCGCGCCTTCTTCGTCACGGCGCAGCACGACGTAAACAGCCGGCGTCACGCTGTCGAAATTATACACATAGGCCTCGGTTTCCGATGCGTGGCAGTAGATCTCCGATACCCCCATGAAATACGCCGTGGCCATTTCCGATTGGCGGACAACGTCACCTGGGGCAAGAGCCATCTCGCCTTCCACGACAGCGACCGGCACCCAGTAGTCGTCTGCCCAGGGCGAAGATGCTTTCCGCCTCTCGGCAATCACCCCGACACTTATCCGCAATTCGCGTTCCGACATCTGCAAGCACCCCAAGCCTTTTCGGCTTGCCCATTCATAACACATGCTGTTTTGTCAATGTCGCGCATTTGACCGCGAGGTCAAGCAATGGGAGGCTGAATGGCGGGTATGGATAAACGGGTACTTCTCTGCAATTGCGAGAAGTCGATGGCGGTTTATGGGAAAGACATCGGCGCTGCGCTCGGCAGTGACGAACTGCCCGTGCACACAAATCTCTGCCGGCGCGAGATAGCCCGATTTGAAGAGGCGTTGGACGCGGACGAAATCGTGGTCGCGTGCACCCAGGAAGCAGCTCTGTTTTCCGAGATGGCCGGTGAAGCCGGCAAGCCGGCACCCCGTTTCTTCAATATCCGCGAGACCGCCGGTTGGAGCGAGGAGGGAAAGAAAGCCGGGCCGAAAATGGCGGCCCTTGCCCTGCTGGCAACGCGTGCCAACCGCCCTGCGCGGCTGAAATCGATCCACAGCGACGGCCTTTGCCTCGTCACCGGCTCCGGCCAGAAAGCGGTGGACGCGGCTGTTCTTCTCAACCGAACGCTTTCGGTGACCCTGCTGCTCGCAGACGCCACGGGCATCCTGCTGCCGCCCACCCTGGACTTCCCGGTATTCTGCGGCAAGGTCCGCGCGGCCTGCGGAACGCTCGGCAATTTCGAGGTCACGGTCGACGGCTATGCCGCCATGCTGCCTTCGTCGCGCGGAGACCTGCAGTTCGCCATGCGGCGAGATGGCGCGAAGTCAAATTGCAGCGTTATCTTCGACCTGACCGGCGGAACACCCCTGTTCACCCGCCATGAAGGGCGGGACGGCTACTTCCGGCCCGATCCCGGCGATCCGGCCGACGTGATGCGCGCCATATTCGAAGCCTCGGCGATGAGCGGCGAATTCGAAAAGCCGATCTATGTCGGCTACGATCCGGAAATCTGCGCCCATTCGCGCTCAAGGATCACCGGCTGCACCAAATGCATCGACAATTGCCCCGCCGGCGCCATCACGTCGGGCGGCGACACGGTCACGGTCGATGCGGCAATTTGCGGCGGCTGCGGCAATTGCGCCGCCCATTGCCCAACCGGCGCGGTTACCTACCAGTATCCCCGCCGCGACGATTTCATCGCCTCTATCCAGTTGCTGGCACGCGGCTACCATGCTGCCGGCGGCAAGGCGCCCGTCCTGCTGTTTCATGACGGAACATTCGGTCTTGAGATGATCGGCGCGACGGCCCGCTTCGGCCGCGGCCTGCCGCATGACATGATCCCGTTGCAGATGCATGCGACTTCGGGTACCGGCCATGATGCGCTCCTGACGGCGATATCGGCGGGTTTCGCGGGCGTCGTCGTGATGGGTAACCCGAAGAACGAGAGCGAATACGACGCGGTACGCGAGGAAATCGCGCTGGCGGACGCGATCCTCGACGGGCTCGGCCATGGCTCCGGGCGGGTCGAACTGGTTTTCCATTCCGACCCCGAACAGCTCGAAGCCGCATTGTGGAAGCACAGGCCCGGCGCGAGCGCCGCGATGCATGAATTCCTGCCCGTAGGCGGCAAGCGCGATATCGCCCGCGCCGCGATCAAGGTTCTGGCCGGCAGTTCCGCCGATACGCATACCCCGATCGCCCTGCCGGATTCGGCGCCCTTTGGCGCGGTCCACATCGACGCCGACGGCTGTACGCTCTGCCTGTCCTGCGTCTCCGCCTGCCCGGCTTTCGCGCTTTACGACAATCCTGACCGGCCGCAATTGCGTTTCGTGGAAAGCGCCTGCGTCCAGTGCGGCCTGTGCGCAGCCACCTGCCCGGAAAAGGTGATGACACTGGAGCCCAGGCTCAGCGTCGGCCAGTCGGCAACGCAGGCCGTGACGCTGAAGGAGGAGGAGCCGTTTGAATGCATACGTTGCGGCAAACCTTTCGCCGCCAGGTCGACCATCGAGAAGATCACCGCCAAGCTCGGCGGCAGCCATCGCATGTTCGCCACGCCCGAGCGCATGGCCCTGCTGCAGATGTGCGACATCTGCCGCCTGGAAGTGCAGGCGGAAAACAGCGACGATCCCTTTGCCCTCGCGCGCCGGCCGGTTCCACGCACGACCGACGACTATATCGCCGAGAGGAACAACGGCCTCGATGACGACGAAAAATAGACGACGCGGCTAGTCCTGGTTGGCGCAGACCGCGAGCGCCTTTTGCCGGGCATCGGCAACCGCCGATTCCGCCAGGAACCCGTCTGCCACCATCTGGTCGATCTGCTTGTAGCGCTCGGCCGCACAAGCCCGAACGGCCGGCGAAAAAGCGCTTTCCTGCAACTGGACGGCCGAAAGCGGCTGCTCGGCGCCCGGCAGAGCCATGCGGAGTTTGCCGTCATAAAGGTTCCAGGCGAGCCACGCCGCAAGAACCGCGACCGCGAGAGCAATGACACGCCCGACTACATTCGCCCCACTTGCTTCTGCAACTGCCATCGCGATCTCCTCTCTTTTCTAATTATCCTGCCTGAGCGGCAGATTGACCAGAAGATTTTGCGGCTTCATCCGCACGACATTTTCGTTGTTCATAGCCAGGCCGAGATAAACCGCCTTGCCGCGAACGGCCTCGACCAGGGAATTCGGATCGTCGAACTCCATGCGGAAGAGCGCCGCCAGCCGGTCGCCTCCCCCGTCGGGCAGGTCGCCGCCGGTATAGAGCGCATTCAGGATCTTCGTCGATTCCGCGTCAAGCCCGACATGCCACGTCCACTGCTCGTCGTGGATCGATTGCATGGCCGCCACTTGCACCTCCACGCCGAGGAAATGACGCACCCATTTTGCAACGACCTCGCCGAACGCGTCCGGTCCGCGCTGGTTGAACCGGAAATCGAGCGCGAAGTCGAAGCGATCCGATCGTGCTCGGTATTGCCCGGCATTGTCTTCGCTCATGACGTCGAGCGTCGCTTCACGCACGGTCGCCCCGGCTTCCGACAATAGCGCGCCCAGCACTCCGAATCCGCCGTTTCGGGATCGCATTTCGATAATTTCGGCATCGGCGAACATGATCTGGCCGTCGCCGGTCGTCACCTTCTGGTCGCGGAAGAACAGTTCCGCCGCGCGCGCCACGAACGCGTCCGTTTCGCCTTCGAGCAGGCCCGCCAGGACAAGATGTACCATCTGTTCGATGAAAACCGGCGGAATGAGCAATGGTTCGGCACGCGTGAACAGGTCGAGATAGGCCTGCTCGATCGTTCCGGCGGCAACAAGGTGGTCACGAAAGCGCAGGACGACGCGGTAGTTTTCCGCGGTATCGCGATCGGCGATCCCGTCCAGTTCGCTTTCGCTCACCGCCCGCAGCGGATCGTCCATCAACGCTTCGAAGAGGCGATACTCGCTGGCGCAGGATTCCTCGACCGGATGAATCTCGGGACGGGTGTAATAGGCGCGCAGCAATTCCGGCGTCACCTCAAGCCAGCCATTCGCGGCCCTGGTCACGAGATGCCGTCCGGAGGACTTCCACAGGACCGGCGGCGGGGCGCTGATGTCATTCATGCCGACAATGCCCCCTTGCCGAACCAGATTTCCTCAAGGCTCACCAACCGCGTCCCGCTATCCTGGCTGACCAACGCGCCTCCCTTGTCGTCGATCCCCGCGAGCACGCCCCGCACCGTTCGCCCGCCCGCCTCGATCGCGATATCCCGGTTCCGGGCGTCGGCGCGAAACAGCCAATTCTCTTTGACAGGACCGAAACCCTGGCTCTCCCAGGTGTCGACCCAGGCGAGGAAGTGACGCGACCACGATTCAAGCACGCCCGCGGTGTCCACTTCACCGCACCCTTCCTCGTGCAACACGGTGCGCTCCCGCTCTTCCCCCGGTTCTGCGCGCGGAGTCCGCGGCCACCGCACGGCGACCTCCATCGAAAGGACCGCGTAGTCCGGGACCATTGCGCCGTTCACCCCCTCGGGAAATCGCATGCCGATGGCGCCGACCTCGGCACCGTTGGCAAGAATGACGGCGGGCCACCGGTGGGTGATTGCCAGGTTTGCCTCGCCGACAGATCCGATCGCGTCGGCCGCTGCAACCATCGCCAGCGGGATCATGCACAGGGCGTCCGCCGCGCTGGTCTCCGGTTCGAGCACCACCGCGCAGCGCGCCGTCGCGTCGTCGCGAAGCCAGTAAAAATCGCCCGCGCCGGCCCGTCCGGCCGCCGCAAGCGTCATCGCAACCGCAGCCGGATCCTCCCCGGCTTCGACGACGTGGCCGCTGAGCAGCGGCGGAAACAAAGGTACGCGCATGACGGATTTTCTGGCGATAGCTTGATCGGGTGGCGGAGTCAGGGCAGGTCGATCTCGCCCTCGACGACATGATAGAGATCGCCTTCGCCGGTCAGCGTCATCTTCACCCGCAGCGTGCGGCCCTCGACCGCACCCGAACGCACGCTCTGCTCGATCTCGCGTTGCGAGGTGACACCCACCTGCTTTAGGAATTTGCGTAGCGACATGTTGAAATTTTCTTCGCTCATTTCGGGCCCTTTTCATCGTTCCGCGCACCGGGAAACGCCATGTCCCGGACCGGCTGCCAACAATACCGGATGTCGCGGCTGCCGGCGAGCGCCATTGCTCCAGGCCACGGCCTCTCCCTTACGCCGCAAGCAGCGGCAATGCCGCACGCCGGGATCGTTTGGCCATGATTGCCGGTTACTCAGTCATCGGCAAGCGTATCGGCGACCAGTTCACCCAGGCCGACCACTTCGAGATCGGATTCATACTCGTCGAGGCCATCCTCGAAGACGGTGCGGCAGTTGGCGCAGGGAACCACGACCGCCTCGATTCCGCCGATCTTGCTGATCTGGTCGAGCTTGAACGAAAACGCTGCTTTCTGCAGCTCCGCCGCGCGCGGATTGGCCGACACGCCACCGCCCCCGCCGCAGCAAAGATTGGCGACCCCCGCCCCTTCCATCTCGACGAAATTCTCCGCGGCATCCGCGATCAGGCGGCGCGGTTCCTTGAGGATACCGCCGCGGCGGATGATCTGGCAGGGATCGTGCAGCGTCATTTTCCGCCCGTCCTTCTTGCCGGGCGGGATGCGGCCTTCGGCGCGCAGCTGGTCGATCAGTTCGATGATGTGGACGACCTCGAACTTGAACGGCCGGCCGACCAAGTTCGGCCCCGCCCAGCGCAGCGCGCCATAGGCGTGGCCGCATTCCGGGCTGATGACATATTTGACGCCAAGCCTTTCGGCTGCATCGACAATGCGCTGCACCAGCTTCTTGGCCAGCGGCCCGGAGCCCATCTGCACGCCGACATTGGTCGCCTCGAAAGCTTCCGACGAAATCGTCCAGTCAAGTCCGGCGCGCTTGAACAGCTTCGCGTAGGCGCCGAATATCTCCGGATAACCCATCGTCTCCATCGACGAGAAGATCGCCATATAGTCGGCGCCCTGCTTGTCGATCTCGATTCTGATGCCGGTCTCGGCTTCCTGGTGCGCAAGCTGTGCCTGCAGCGCTTTCAGCGTCACGCCCATCGGACTGCCCGTACGCTCGGCATTCTCCGCCGCCGATTTGAGGCCGTCGGGCACGATCCCCGCGGCGGCATAGCCCTCGCGCATCTTGCGGATGGTACCGGCGATGTCGATGCCCATCGGGCAGACAAGCGTGCAGCGCCCGCACATTGTGCAGGAATCATAGACCAGCGGCTCCCACTCCCTTAGTTCCTCCTCGGTCAGTTCGGCGGGCACAAGGCCGATCATCTTCTTCAGCGAAGACAAGGGCGCCTTGTGACGCTTGTAGGCCTTGACCAGCGGGAACAGCTTGTAGGTGGGTGTGTATTTAGGATCGTGCGAGGAGAGATAGAAATGGCAGGCCTCCGCGCACTCGCCGCAATGCACGCAGGTCTCCAGATAGGAGGCGACGTCGGCATCCGTGAAATCGAGGAACTTCCGGACGGCGGTATCGACAGTGGCTGGCGCGTTCATACCGTCATTCCTTTCCGGCCATAGGTGGCGCCTGTGTATCCGCGCGACAGGAAGAACGTCGCAGCATGCATCAGCCGGCTGAACGGAAAATAGATCAGCCAGCCGTTGACGAAGAATATGTGGAGAGCCCTCAGCGCGTCATTGGCTTCCTGCAGGGCAAGGCATCCGGTCAGCATGACGATGAAGGTGAGCCACGATCCGACATGATCGTCCCAATCGGAGATGAGCCGCATCACCGGATCGGAAATGCGCCGCACCCAGAGCAGGATAAGCCCGGCAAAGGCGACTTCCGCGGCAACGATGAACCCCCAGCGCGGCAGTGCCGGCCAGCCGAAGCCGAGTATGCGCTCCTGGATGAATGCGACATGCGGTGCGGCGAATACCAGCAGCACGAACAGGCCGAGGTGAAAGCCGTAACCGCCGACAATGTGCATCCAGGTGCGCTCGGCAAACAAGCCGCGCGGGAAGAAATGCCTGATATTGCCGGCAAGGAACCCGCCGGCGGCCGATCCCTTGGGCGGCGCGATATCGGGCTTGTGGCCGATACGGACGAGGCCGATCACCTTCCAGAGCACGCCGACGACGAAAACCGTGGCGGCCACATACCACATCGGACCTTCGGTGAATTCCAGGAATGTCATGTTCCAATCGTCCCGCTGTTGTCTGCCTGCCCACAAAGGGGGGCGCTAGACCTCGCCATGCGCCGCCTTGGCCTCGGCCATCGCGACGTCCTCGGTCGAGGCGCCCTCGTGCTCCGCGTGCCAGAGGTCATGATGCTCCCTGGCCCAGTTCTCGTCGACCGTGCCGCGGGTCATCCCTTCCAGGGCCCCCTCCATGCCGATCGTGCCCAGATAGACATGGCCGAGCGACACGGCAATCAGCACCACCGCGCTGACCGCATGGATGATGTTGACCCACTGCAACAACTCGCGGCCCGCCATGCCGCCACCCACCAACGGGGCGACGGTTTCCACGGCAAAGTCGGGAAACAGCATCGAAAGACCGCTTGTGCTGATCGCAAGGCCGCCGATGATGGCCAGCCAGAACCACGACTTCTCGCCGAAATTGTACCGGCCGGAACTGGCATGGCCGCCGAGCAAGCCGCCCGCCTTGATCGCCCAGGCCAGATCGACAAGCTTGTAGCCATTGCCGCGCACGAACAGGAAGAACATGGCAACAATGGCGACAAGGAACAGCGGGCCGAACAGATTGTGCCCCTGCATCGCCGCGCTCGCGACAAGCCCGAACGCCTCTGGCCCCATCACAGGCAGCAGGAACTCCCGCCCGAACAGCAGGATGACGCCGCTTATCGCAAGCAGCACGAATACGCTTGCCGTGAACCAGTGCACGACGCGCTCGCTCAGCGAGAAGCGGGGGATCACTTTCCCGCTCCTGCCGCCGGATATCGGGATCCTTCCGCGGATTGCGAAATAGGCCATCAGGATCACGATCACGGCGAGGATCAGCATCGCACCGTAATTGATGATGAAATTGTCGCGCAGCAGCCGCCAGTCCTGGCCCTGCGACTGGATGAGCGTTGCCGCATAGCCGTCAGGGATGGTCACCTTGCCGCTTTCGCCATGGCGTATTGCGCCCCAGACCTCCCCGTCGGAGGTCGCGCCAAGCGCGTTCCCCGGTACCTCGCCGCCGACGGGTTTCGTCACGTTGGTCACCGCGTTGGACGGTGGGCGGACGGAACTCTGCGCATGCGCGCCAAGGGCGATCGCCAGGACCATTGCGAACGCGAGTAGAAGCGCGGCTGCGACCCGCGCCGGCCCTGCGCCGAACTTTCCGTGAATATCCAGCATCATTGTTGCTCCTGCGCCGGCATTGGCGGTGCCATTGTCGCCCCCGCCGAAAGCCGGTCAAGCGCAGACCCGCAGGCCGGGCCTTCGATCCTGGCTCTCCTCGTGGGCATGGGCGTGGGGCGGCTTGTCGCCGCCCCTGCCCTGTCAGCCGCCTGACTTTTGCGTATAGGCCGTGCCCCAGCCCCAGGCACCGGCGCCGAAGCCCCGCGCGACCACGCGTTCGCGATAGATCGCGGAGACCACGTCGCCATCGCCGGCGAGAAGCGCCTTGGTCGAGCACATTTCCGCGCACAGCGGAAGCTTGCCCTCGGCCAGCCGGTTACGCCCGTATTTCTGGAACTCGATAGCCGAGTTGTCCTCCTCGGGGCCGCCGGCGCAGAAGGTGCACTTGTCCATCTTGCCGCGTGATCCGAAGCTGGACGCCTGCGGATACTGCGGCGCGCCGAACGGACACGCGTAGAAGCAATAACCGCAGCCGATGCACAGGTCCTTGGAGTGCAGCACGACGCCGTCTTCCGTCTGGTAGAAGCAATCCACTGGACAGACGGCCATGCACGGCGCATCCGAGCAATGCATGCAGGCGACCGAGATCGTCCGCTCGCCCGGTTTGCCGTCATTGATCGTGACCACCCGGCGGCGGTTCACGCCCCACGGCACCTCGTGCTCGTTCTTGCACGCGGTCACGCAGGCATTGCACTCGATGCAGCGCTCGGCATCGCAGAGGAATTTCATTCTAGCCATTTTCTATTCCTCCCCGGCTTAAGCCAGCTCGACACGGCAGAGCGTGGCCTTGGTTTCCTGCATCTGGGTGACCGAGTCGTAGCCATAGGTCTGCGCCGTGTTCGACGCTTCGCCAAGGACATAGGGATCGGCCCCCGTTGGATACCGGTCGCGCCGGTCCTCGCCCTGGAACACGCCTCCGAAGTGGAAGGGGCAGAATACCACGCCCCTGCCCACGCGCTCCGTGATCATGGCCTGAATCTTGATCTTTCCGCCTTCCGGACTGTGCAGCCACACATCGTCCTTGTCGCGGATGCCAAGATCGTTGGCGTCGCCCGGATTGATCTCCACGAACATGTGTTGCTGCAGTTCGGCGAGCCACGGGTTGGACCGCGACTCGTCGCCGCCGCCTTCGTATTCGACCAGGCGCCCCGAGGTCATGATCAGCGGGAAGTCCTTGGAGAAGTCCTTCTGCTGGATCGACTTGTAGGCCGTCGGAACGCGCCAGAAGGTCTTGTCCTCGTAGGTCGAATAATCGGCGAGCAGGTCGCGCCGGTTCGTATACAGGGGTTCGCGATGGATCGGCACCGGATCTGGGAAGGTCCACACCACGGCGCGGGCCTTGGCATTGCCGAAGGGCGCGCAGCCATGCTTGATCGCGACCCTCTGGATGCCGCCCGACAGGTCGGTTTTCCAGTTGACTCCGTCGATCTTTTCCTGGTCGTCGGAGCCGGCCACTTTTTTGATCGAGGCCATTTCATCGGCCGTCAGGTCACCGTCCCACCCGAGCTTGCGCAGCATGCCCATGGTGAACTCCGGATAGCCGTCCTCGATCTCCGAACCGACCGGCCATGAGCCTTCGGCGAGCAGGTTCTGCCCGTCGCGCTCGACACCGAAACGTGCTCGGAAGCACAGGCCGCCTTCAGCCACCGGCATCGACGGATCGTAGAGGTTGGCCGTACCCGGATGGTTCAGCTCCGGCGTGCCCCAGCTTGGCCACGGCAGGCCGTAGAAGTCGCCGTCAGCCGGTCCGCCGACCGCCCTCAGCGTCGTCTTGTCGAAGGTCTGCTGGTTGGCCATGTGCATCTTCAACCGTTCCGGCGACTGGCCGGTGTAGCCGATGGTCCACATGCCGCGGTTGATTTCGCGAAGCACGTCCTCGATCAGCGGCTCCTCGCCATTGACCTCGATGTTGCGGAACATGCGGTCCTCGAATCCGAATTTCTTCGCAAACTTGTAGGCGATAACGTGATCGGGCAGCGATTCGAACAGTGGCTCGACCACCTTTTCACGCCATTGCAGCGAGCGGTTGGACGCGGTCACCGAGCCGACGGTCTCGAACTGGGTCGAGGCCGGAAGCAGGTAGACGCCGTCCGTGCGATCGTGCAGCACCGCCGAGAAGGTCGGATACGGGTCGATGATGACCAGCGTGTCGAGCATACCCATCGCCTTCTGCATCTCCGGCAGGCGGGTCTGCGAGTTCGGCGCATGGCCCCAGAACACCATCACCTTGGTGTTGTCGGGCTGCTCGAGGTTCTCCTTGGCCTCAAGGACGCCGTCAATCCAGCGCGAGACCGGTATCCCGTTCTCGTTCATCAACGCCTTGTCCTTGCCGTCCTTGCCTTTCATCGTGGCAAAACGGCCCTTCAGCCAGTCGAGGTCTTCTTCCCACACACGCGCCCAGTGCGCCCAGGAACCGGCAGCCAGGCCGTAATAGCCCGGCAGCGTATCGGCCAGCACGCCGAGGTCGGTCGCACCCTGGACGTTGTCATGGCCACGGAAGATGTTGGTTCCGCCGCCCGCCTTGCCCATGTTGCCGAGCGCCAGTTGCAGGATGCAATAGGCCCGCGTGTTGTCGTTACCGTTGGTGTGCTGCGTGCCGCCCATGCACCAGATGACGGTGCCGGGACGATTGTCGGCCATCAGCCGGGCCACACGATTCAACTGTGAACCGGGCACGCCTGTGACGTTCTCGGTTACTTCCGGCGTCCACTTGGCGACTTCCTTGCGGATCTCGTCCATCCCCCAGACGCGCTGCTGGATGAAGGTCTTGTCCTCCCAGCCATTGTCGAAGATGTGATAGAGAATGCCCCAGATGAGCGCCACGTCCGTACCCGGACGGAAACGCACATATTCGTCGGCATGCGCGGCCGTGCGGGTGAACCGCGGGTCAAGCACGATCAGCGGCGCGTTGTTTTCTTCCTTCGCCTTCAGCAGGTGCAGCAGCGAGACCGGATGGGCCTCCGCCGGATTGCCGCCGATCAGGAAGATCGCCTTGGAATTGTGGATATCGTTGTAGGAGTTGGTCATCGCGCCATAGCCCCAGGTGTTCGCGACACCCGCGACCGTCGTGGAATGGCAGATGCGAGCCTGGTGGTCGACATTGTTCGTGCCCCAGTAGGCGGCGAACTTGCGCACCAGATAGGATTGCTCGTTGCTGTGTTTTGCCGAGCCGAGCCAGTAGACGGAATCGGGCCCCGAGGTCTCGCGCACCTGGAGCATCTTGTCGCCGATCTCGTTGATCGCATCGTCCCAGGAAAGGCGCTGCCATTTCCCGCCGACCAGTTTCATCGGGTACTTCAGGCGGCGTTCGCCGTGAGCATGCTCGCGCACCGCAGCGCCCTTGGCGCAGTGAGCCCCCAGATTGAAGGGAGAATCATAGCCCGGTTCCTGGCCGATCCAGACACCGTTGTTGACTTCCGCCATGACCGTGCAGCCGACCGAGCAGTGGGTGCAAACCGTCTTCTTGACTTCGGCATTGGCCGGTGCGGCTGTACCTGCTGCTTCGGCTTTCCGAACCATGCCGCCCGACAGGGCCGATATGGCTGCCGCCCCGCCAATGGCAAGGCCGGACTGCTTGAGAAACGAACGGCGGTCCACCGTTGCGTTGCCAAGCCCGGAAAGCGCAGACGACAGCAGGGGGCCTCTCGCTACCCCGTTTGTCTTCTTCCTGAGCATTTCTCTCTCCGTGATCTATGCGGACTCCGCATGAAATTGCGTTTGTCCCGCCAGGTCAGAACCGGGCGGATTTGTAGAAGGCTTTCACATGATCGGTTTCGCGGTACCCGCTCCCGCCCTTTGCGGGCGCGGCTTCAATCGCCTCTGCCGGCTTGCCGGTCACGAGCGCGGCGCTGCCCGCAACCGTGCCGAGTCCGGCAAATTTGAGGAAACCGCGACGATCGGTTTTCGCCGAGCCTGTCTCGATGGCCATTCCATCCTCCTCTTGACGCCACGCAGTCCGTATTCCGTGCATCCGGTCCGCGGCTTTCCCGGATGCCAATAACCGAACCCTGGAGCCTCACATCGCGAATGCAGAGCCTTCGAGTTCGATAAACAGTTCACCAACTCTCCCCAAGGCACTGTAAAGATGGGCGCTTTTTGCCTTCTGAAGATCGGCATAGAAATGCGGCATCCAGCTTGCGACATGATCGCGGAAAAACACTTCCTGGACGTCGAGCGGCTGGGGGGCGCCAAAGTCACCTTCGATCAGGCCCGCCATCATTTCCATCAACGCACCGGCATGGTCCTCTGGTTCCTTCACCGAAGGATCGCGCTCGATGCCGAGTTCCGCCATTCGGTTGCGCAGCCTCGCCAGCGGCTTTTCATTGAGAAAGCCGGTGAGATAGTAGGAAGCATAGGGGAGCACTTCACCACGGCCTAGCCCGATGAAAAGGTCCTGATATTCCTCGGCGGCGCGGCGCTCGTCCGTTGCGCGGGCAGCATCGGCGAGCGCGCCGAGCGCATTGCCCAGTTCGGTGCCATCGCCGCCAAGCGACGAAAGGATTTCGAGAAAAGGTTGATCGGCAGGCCTGGAAAGCGCACGGGCGAGCAACCGGTACATATTCGCCCTGAGGCGATCGACATCCTGAATCGCCGCATGTTCCAGAATCGTTTCCAAGCTCAATCCGAAGTCCTCCCCGCTTCGAATTCAAAACAAAAACGACCAACACGCAAATCATTCTTACGCTGCGGCGCATTAATTCATATATCACTATTCATTGAGATTTTATTCGACCCGACGCCTGTCCGCTCAATGCATCGGAACGCAGCCGCATTTCGAAATGACCCGCCGATCGCTCGCCCCCTTGATGGCTTCGCCGGCGTCTGCAACAACCTTGGCAATGCCAGGAGCAAGCCATGCCGGATTACCTGACAACAAAGGAAGTCGCCGAATTGCTGCGCATCAAGGAACGCAAGGTCTATGACCTGGCGTCGTCCGGCGTCCTCCCCTGCTCCAAGGCGATCGGCAAATTGCTTTTTCCCCGGGACAAGATCGACGCCTGGATCGCCCGCAACGCCGGCGCGGCAATGGTGAGTGCGCGTCCCAACGTCTTTCTCGGCAGCCACGATCCCCTGCTCGAATGGACATTGCGCGAATCGCGTTGCGCAATAGCCACCTTGTTCGACAGCAGCGCCGACGGACTTGCCCGGTTTGAAAACGCCGAAGGCATCGCGGCCGGTATCCATCTCCCCGGGATGGCCGAGGCGGAGTGGAACGTCGACGCGGTTGCCACCTCGTTTGAAAATGGACCGGTCGTGCTTGTCGAATGGGCATGGCGCAGCCGTGGCATCGCGCTGCGCGAAAACGCCGGCACGGTTGCTTCGCTGGCCGATCTGAAGGGGCTGCGCGTCGTGCCGCGGCAGGAAAACGCCGGCGCCCAGCGCTTTCTGGAGCGCCGGCTGGCGCACGAAGGGTTATCGCTCGACGATCTTCAGCTGACCGCCCCGGCCCTGAGTGAATCCGATCTCGCCCAGGCGGTCGCCTCGGGCGCGGCGGACGCGGGCTTCGCCCTTCAGTGTGTGGCCGCAAGCCACAAGCTTGCCTTCGTACCGGTCGCACGCGAGCGCTTCGATATCCTGGTCGACCGCCGGGCCTATTTTGAACCGCCCTTCCAGGCGCTGTTGACGTTCTGCCGCTCACAGCGCTTCGCGGACAAGGCAAACGAACTCCAGGGCTATGACATTTCCGGTTTCGGGACGGTGCGTTTCAACGGCGCGTGAAAAGAAGGCGGGCGGAAGCGCCGATCCGCTCCCGCCCGCCCATCGTCGCAGTTCGGATATTCTACCCGGCCTTCATCTGCGCTCTGTCGGCACTGGGGAAAAAGAGCGGCTGGCCGTTGATCTTGTAGCTGCCGATGGCGTCCTGCCCCTCATTCGACAGCAACCAATCGATGAAGGCCTGGCCTTCCGCCACCTTTACCGAAGGGCACTTGTCCGGATTGACCAGGATGACGCCGTATTGGTTGAACAGCGCCTTGTCGCCCTCCACTGCAATCGTGAAATCGCCCTTGTTGACAAACGAGATCCAGGTTGCCCGGTCGGTCAGCACATAGGCGCCCATGCCGACGCCGGCATTGAGCGTCGCGCCCATGCCCGAACCCGTGGAGCGGTACCAGTCGCCCGAACTTTCGGACGGATCGATGCCGGCCGCGTTCCACAACGCGATTTCCTTCTTGTTCGTGCCCGAATCGTCGCCGCGCGAGGCGAACAGCGCCTTGGCTTCGGCGATCTTCGCCAGCGCCGTCATCGCGTCATTCGAGCCGCTGACTCCGGCGGGATCGGCGGCCGGTCCGACGATAACAAAGTCATTGTACATCAGGTCAAAGCGCTTGACGCCGTATCCTTCAGCAACGAATTTCTCCTCCGAGGCCTTTGCATGAACGAGCAGCACGTCGGCGTCGCAGTTCTGCGCATTCTTGATCGCCTGGCCGGTGCCCACCGCCACGACATTGACCTTGATGCCCGACGCCTTCTCGAAGGCCGGCAGAAGATAGTCGTAGAGGCCGGAATTGGCAGTCGAGGTCGTCGATTGCACGAGGATCGACTTGTCCTGCGCATTCGCGGGGGAAAATGCGGCCATGACGCCGGCAAGCGCCGCCAGGCCGAGCCATATTGCCGTGGATTTCATGAACCGTGTCTCCCTTTTCAATTTCCGTTGACGATCTGGCCGTCGAGATATGCGCGCGCCGCCGGCGTAGCCGGGTTCGCGAAGAACGCTGCAGCATCCGCCTGCTCGACGACCTTGCCCGCATGAAGGAACACGATTTCGGAAGCCAGCCGCCGCGCCTGGCCGACATCATGGGTGATCATGATGATCTTCGTTCCCCCGGTTGACGCCGAACGTACGATCGTCTCGATGGCGAGGACCGACGAGGGATCGAGACTGGCCGTTGCCTCGTCGAGAAACAGCACCTCCGGCGCGCAGGCCAGGGCGCGCGCGAGCGCGAGCCGCTGCTGCTCTCCGCCCGAAAGAAGCCGCGCCGGCCGCCCGGCGAGCGCGGAAAGGCCGACATGGTCGAGCAGTTCCTCGCGGCGCCCCGGTCGGTCCCTGCCGCGCGCCTTCAACGCGAAATCGATGTTGGCGGCTACCGAACGGCGCAGCAGCACGGGTTTCTGGAACACCATCGCCTGGCGCGCGCGAATGCCCGCATCGATCGGCCTGCCGCTCCACGTCACGGCGCCGCCTGCCGGCTCGATCAGCCCGTGCAGCAGGCGCAGGAGCAGGCTCTTGCCCGCACCGTTGAAGCCGATGATCGCGGTGATTCCGTCGCGGCAGAACTCGAGATCGACCCCGTCTATCAGCGCCTTGCCGCCGGCACCGTAGTTCAGGCCGCGGCACGCCAGCGCATGCACGGCAGGCACCGTTGCCGGCCCGGTGGTCGTCGGAAAGGGCAACACGCGATCATGCATAGGCATAACGGGCCGCCGTCAAACGAAGGGCAGATACCAGCGCATTGACCCCCAGCGCCAGGATCAGCAGTACGATGCCAAGCGCCATGGCGAGCGGCAGGTCGCCCTTCGACGTCTCGAGTGCGATCGCGGTCGTCATGACCCGTGTGAGGTGTTCGATGTTGCCACCGACGATGATGACGGCCCCGACTTCGGCCGCGGACCGGCCGAACGCGGCGAGCGCCACCGTGATCAGCGAATAACGCCCGTCCCAGAGAATGGCCCGCACCTGGGCGAGACGTGAAAGCGCGAAGGAGGCGAACTGCTCGCGATACTCGTTGAAGAGATCCTCCAGCACCTGCCGCGACAATGCGGCGACAATGGGCGAGATCAGGATGGATTGTGCAATGACCATCGCTGCGGGCGTGTACAGCAACCCCATCCAACCCAGCGGCCCGGCGCGTGAAAGATTCAGATAGACGAACAACCCGACCACGACCGGCGGCAGGCCCATCAGCGCATTCATGATAACGATCACGCCGGCCCGGCCCGGAAAACGGCTGACCGCCACCAGCGCGCCAATCGGCAGGCCGACCAGGCAGGACACCAGCGTGGCGGCAAGGCTGACCCTGAGCGACAGGCCGATGATCTCCAGCAGGTCGGGATCCAGCCCGGCAATCTGGCGAAACGCGAAAAGGAACGCCTCTGCAAAATCCTGCATAATTTCCGGATCCTTGGGAAATTTCAGACTTACAGCAACCAGAATGCACTTTCCGTATAACCATGCAAGGGAACAACAGGTGAATATCCCGGCATCAAGGACGCACTCAGATGGCGGCAGGGAACGCTGCGCACCCATGTCCCCCGCAATTTCGCCAATTGCGGCCGGCAACCGGTCGATAAGCGGGCTTTGCGCCCACCTATTTGCGCCGCGGCCGCGATGCGCAGGCATGGCGATCGTCGAAATGTTGTCACGGATCGGCTGCTTCCCGGACTAGCCGACGCCGGTGCCGTGCCGCGGCGTGCGGCCAATCCGCTTCTCAAGGCCGGGAATTACGGCCTGAATTCTGGCCGAACCGACTCATCTCGCAAGGGAAATTGCTCCCCTAATCGATCTTGGCCGGCGGCGTGACGCATTTGCGCGCCCCTTCGTCATAGACCTGGCCCTCCGGGCATTTCGGCGTCAGCATCTGGAATTGAGGCAAGGCGGGCAGGATCTGTTCGATGCGCGGCGGCTCGGGCGCCGGCGTGGGAACCGGGACCGGTTGCGGCCTGATGATCTCGACAGGTGTGCACCGGAAACCTGCATCATTCGGTAACGGCACACGCGCCTGACCGGGCGGACAGACACACAAGCCGCGCAGCAGGGTCCCGCCCTCGCACTGAATGGGTGCCGGTACAGGCGTCGGTACAGGTGTAGGAACCGGGACCGGCGCGGGAACCGGTGGCGGCACGCAGCGATAGGCGTTCCGGCCTATGACCTCGCGGTTCCAATTGACCGGGCAGACGCACTGGTTGCGCACGTCGACGTAGCCGTTGTCGCAGCGAACCGTCGGCGGCTGCGGGATCGGCGTCGGGATGGGCCTTGGCGCAGGCGGCGGCTCGCAGCGGTACCAGTTGCCTCCCACAACCTCGCGACTCCAGTTCGCCGGACAGACGCACTGGTTGCGCGCATCGACATAGCCATTGTCGCAGCGGATTGTCGGCACAGGCGGTGGCGGCGGCATCACGCATTCACCGTCCCGCTCCACTCTGGGCGGCACGCAGACGCATTCGCCGGTCGCGCGGACCTCGCCGTAGCCGGGTCCGCACGCGGGCAGGATGACGGCGATGCAGGATCGGTCATTTGCGGGGTTGGTGTCTTCGGCCGCATCCGCACCACCGAGCAGCCGCGCCAGCAGGGCGCGGTCGATCTGCGTGCCCGGCGCGAGGCCGAGGTCGGTGCGTGCCGCACGCACGGCATCGCGGGTTCTGCGCCCGATCACGCCGTCAATCGGCCCCGGATCATAGCCCAGATGATCGAGCGCGCCCTGGAGCATCCTGATTTCCTCGCGCGACAGGCTGGCGCCGTCCGCCATACCCGGGCGATAAATTTCGGCGCAGTTTTGTAACTGCCTGTTTCCGCCGCGCCGGGGCAGCGTCATGTCGAGCGACAAGACGAGCGCCCTGCCGGTCGCCAGTGCGCCGGGTTCGGCGATGCATTCGATTGTCCTGTCCGACTGCGAACAGGAGGCGCGGCCCGATACGCGGTTAAGCGTGGCGCCGGAAACAGAAAGCGTGTCGCGGATTGCCACCCGCCCGCTGAAAGGCCGGTTACCCTGGCTTCGGACCGTGATCTGGAAGCGGCAGTCTTCCTGGCCGTCGCAATTGCCGACCGTTCTTTTCGTGATCGCCAGGTCAACCGGCTGCACCGCCGGCACGCAGATGCCCGCTGCATTGCGCTGTTGTCCCGGCGGACAGGGTTTCGGTTTGGGTTTTGCCAGGATCGCCGTCGTGTAGCAGGCCGTTTCCTGCCGGGTCCCCACGACTTGCTCGATGTCGCCCGGACGGCTTCTGGGCGTCCATTTGATCGTACCGCAAGCGGTCTTTTCAATCGTCGAATCCGGCGGCTCGGTCATTCCGGGCGCGACCGACCCTTCGATGCGGGCGGTGACCCGGTCGCCCTCGCTCATCAGGCAATTGTCGATGCGGCAGAGGAACGGCGCGTCGGCGCCGCTGCCGCCCCGCGTACACGTCCAGGCCGAGGCGGGGCAGTAGGGCGCGGTGGACTTGATATCGATTGCGGAGAAAGCGGACCCCGGCGGTGGCGTTATCGTGAAGTCCAGCGGGCCTTCATGGGCGCCTTTTTCGGCAAGTGCGGAGAACTGGTAGAAGGAGCAGTTGGGCGGCGTGCAAGCCTTGGTCCCGTCCGGGAGCAGACCGAAATCGACGAGATCGGAGGCGTGGATGGCGACCCTGGCACAGTCGCGGTACTGTTTCGACAATCCGACTACGGATTGCGGCATGTCGAGCTGCACGCAATTTTCCGCCCAGTCGTCGCGGATCACCGGATCGATCCCCTTGAGAACGAGTTCCAGCTTCAGGGGTTTGTCCGGCGTGACGTAGTCCGCCGCATCCGTCACTTCGTAGTGGCAGAAGAAATAAGCGGCATAGTCCTGTTCGCACGACCAACCGGTGAAAACTCCCGGCCTCTGCACCCCTTTTGGACTGTAGTCGAGCAGCATCCATCCCTTGGGCACCAGATCCTTGAAGCTCAGGCTCACCTCATGCGGACGATCGTTAGTGGTCGAAATCTCGACCGTGAACTTGCAGATATGATTGCCGCCCCGGCAGGCTCTGCCGTCGGGCGTCTCGTAATCCGTCGGCCCGGATTTCGTGATCTTCAGGTTTGGCAGGGCCAGCACCGTGTCGCAGCTCTGCACATAATGGCGCCCGTCGCCGTCGATCTTGGTGTCCTTGTCGGCGTAGCGCGCATCCCGGATCACGGGCAGCGCGAGCGCCGCGATTTCGTCGGTAACCTCGTCGCTCGTGTCCGGCTCGCCTTCATTCGTGATGAAGCCCTTGTCCGCCTTGAATTTCTTGAGTGCCTGCTTTTCCTTCTCGTTGAATGGCGGCGGTGCCGCCACTCCGGCAGATGATTTTGCGATATCCTTCTTCTCGATATAGCCGCGGGAGCGCAGGAGTTCCCGGGTCAGTGTCAGGCGGTCCGTGTAGTTCATGGATGCCGGATCGGTGTCGAAAAGAATAAGGTTCGCGCAATTCTTGATGGCGCTGAAATCGCCCAGTTCGCTGCCGAAGCCAAGATTGTGCTTGATGGTCCCCTCGATCGTCAGGCTGCTCTCTTCACCGGGCTTCAGCCCTCGCCATTTTGTGAGATAGACCCTTTTCAGGCTCGTGGGCAGATCGATGTCGAGATCCACGATCCTGGTGATCTCGTAGTCCGGGTCGCTTCCCGGAAAACTCGGATCGGTCGGCTCCTGCTTGTCGATCACGACGAGGATTCCGGTATAGTTTCCCTTGCCTTCGTTCTTGACCGAAATCGTGAAGGGACAGGGTTCTCCGACCGTGCAGAAGCGGTTCTTGAACTTCTTGCTCACCGTCAGTTTCGGTTCATAGCCGATCAGCAAATTGTAGCAGGCCTTGTGGTTCTTTTCGCTTCCCTCGGCGGGCGGCGCGTCCTTGAACTCGATGCTGGCGCAGTTGGAGACGATGCCCTCGGGATGGTCAGCCGGGATATTCAGTTGCAGGCCGAAACCGACCACGTCGCCTTGCTTGAATCCGGATTTCGGAAGCTGCGGGTTCTTGGCGATGTCATAGGTACAGACCGTCTCGCCGCCCTGCTTCTTGCAACTCCACAGGCCGAGCTTCCCGCCACCCGCAAAGGTCCAGCCCTCGGGCAAGGTGTCGGTTACCGCGAATGCGCCGCCATAGGCTTCCTCGCCCAACCCGCGTACCTTGATGATGAAATCGCAACGCTTGCCGGGTTCGCAAGACCCGACGCCTTCTTTCTCGATGCGGATATCGGCGACGGCCTTTTCCTCTTCCCCGGGTTTTTCCTCTTCCTTCGGCTTGCCGCCCGGCAAGGCCCCGGCTCCGGTGCCCGGAAGAAGCCCACCTGCCCCCGCTATGCCGCCGGGGAAGAGATTGGCGGGCGGCGTCTGGCCGCTCGCCCATCCCGGTGTCGGGCCGCCGGCGGCCTGGCCGGTTCCGGCGGGCGGTCCCTGCTGGTCGAACTCCAGCGAAATCGTATGGCATGCGGTCTTGCCGCCCAGGGTCACGCAGTTTTGCGCCGTCATAGGATTGCCGCCGGGGTTGAAACCGGCCGGCGCCTGGAAGCGCCAGGTCGACGATGCCGCCTTGCCGGCCGCGATCGACAGCGGACCGCTGCACTGCCAGTTGTCGGGGGAAGTGTTGGAGCACGTCCAGCCCGCAGGCGCGCCAGAAAGAGACCAGCCGGAAAGCCAGCGATCCGACAAGGTCATCGTGCCGTTGAAATCCGAGCCCGTGCCATTGGCGAGCCAGACCGTGAATTCGCAATCCTCGACATTGTAGACGCAACTCGCCTTGCCGGTCTTGGCAATCGCGAATCCGGCCGCCTTGGGCGCATTCGGATCGACGACCTCGACGGTGATCTCTGCGCAGGAGGCGTCGTTCGCGCTGTTGGCGTCGCCCGTCCCGATCCATGTGACCGAGGCGCAATTGCGCGTGACGAATTTGGTCGCCTTCTCCAGCGGCGCGGATTTCTGCCCGAGGATGACCACGACGCCGATGCCGGGATCGAGCGTGACCGCCGGACCGAAATCGCAGCTCACGAATGCTCCCGTTGCCGCGCACGACAACGCGCCGTTCATGCCCTCATAGGTCCAGCCAAGTGGCATAAGGTCGGCGATCGTCACCGGACCGACATAGCGCTTCGTTCCGACATTCGTGACCTTGACGGCGAAGCGGAACGGACACGCCTCGCCGATCTTGCACTGCGGCAGGAGCGTTGCCATCGCGCCGGCGAGCGGCGGCGTGAGGAGCGTCTTCTCCACCGCAAGGTCGACGCCGTCCATCGATGGTGCCGTACCGGCGGGGAGAAGGTTGACAAGAGCGCAACCGCGATTGTTGTCGGGGCGGTCGTCCTGCACCGTCTTCGACCAGTCGAGCTCGGCGCAGTTCTGATCGGTGCCCGAGGCGGTCGCCGGCGGGCGAACCGCGATATTGATGTCGACGGACTGGCCAGGCTCCAGACGCTGCTTGCGCCTGCAGGCAAAGCGATCGCCGCCGCCAAGCGTCAGGATGCACCACCAGCCGGGGTCCTTCGTGCCGTATTTCCAGCCTGCGGGAAGAATGTCGACGACCGACAATTCGCCATCGAACGCCACTTCGCCGGTATTGGTGGCCTTGATCGTGAACGGGCACAGTTCGCCGGCAACGCAATCGCCCTTGGCGACCTTCAGGAGTTCAAGGTCACGGTTCGCCAGTTCATCGGCATTGGGGTCCCATCCGCCCTTCGACTGACTGTCGATCGTAATCGGGGTGCAACCACGGTCATTGGCGGGATCGATATCGATTGCCCCTGCCCCATGTTCGATGACGGCGCAATTGGTGAGCGTGGCCATCCCCTGCGCTGCCGGCACCTGAACATCGAAGGCAAGCACATCGCTCTGGCCGGGCGCCAGCACAAGCGCCGGCCTGCCGCAGATGGCCTGGCTCGCGAATTGCTGACACGACCAGGGCGATCCTGCCGGGCCGCTCGAGGCCAGGGCCCATCCGGGCGGAAGATCGTCGAGCATGCGTACCGGTGCGGAATAGGCGGCATCGCCGGCATTGGTGACGACGATCACAAATCCGCAGGCCTTGCCGGGGGTGCAAGGATTGGGCGCGACCTTCTGGACCGCCAGGTCGGGTCCCGCCTTTGCAGGCGACGGCGGCGGCTCCGGCCACCAGGCCTGTTCCGGAGTGTCGGAGGGCCACCAGGGTTCCTCCTCGCCTGCGCCCGGCACTTCCGCGATACCCGGCGCTTCGGCGGCCGGATAAGGCGCGATGATCTCGATATCGCCCATGGCGCCCGCGGCGCGAGGCGCCTGCCCGTCGCCATCCGGCGGTTCGACAGTGGCATCGCTATCGATGGCAAGGCCGGGTTCCGTGACCCCGATGTCCTGGCCGACTGGCAGATTGGGCGCGCCGACAAGGCCGCGCGAGGGTGCATCACCGGCTGTATCGACGGCCTGCGCCATCGGGCTTTCGCCCGGCACCAACAGAAGGACGGCGCCAAGGGCCGTCGCAAGGATTCCGCTTTTCAAGAATCGCATCATGGTCCGGTATCCACTTCCCAGACGCCACGGCCGCGCGTTGCCGCAAACAGCCTTCTCTCCGGTGCCAGGCCGGCTGCCTGCGACGCCTGGTTGCGCCGGCCTGTCGGCACCACCAGATCGTTTATCCGGATAGCGGGTAGCCCGGCATTGTAGGGCTTCCACTGATCGTAGGTCGGTCGCGACACATCACCCTGGAACACGCCCTTGTCGGTCCCGACATAGACCCGGTTCGCGTCGTATCCATCGCCCGACAGCACGAGCCATTCGCGGTTTTCGGGCAGGTTGTTGCCCATCGGTGTACCGGTCACGCCCGTCGACAACCCCTGGAGGCGCAGGACGCGCCGGTAGGGATCGCCGCCGCGATGGAGGATGTAGAGGACATCCCTGTCCGTCGGTGCAAACGCAATGCTCACGACTTCGGCCTTGTCGAAATCGCGCGACCAGATCAGTTTCCAGGTGGTGCGGATTCCCTGGTCGCTGCGCCAGATCTGGCCTTCCGACGTTCCGGCGTACCAGGCGCCCGTGTCGGGCTGGAAAGCGATCCGTGTCACCCTGCCGTGAACATTTGAGCCTTCCGGTCCGCGCGCGGTCCAGAAGGCGCTGCTGAAGCGTGTCCCGTTCGCGTCGGTCGTGTAGTCGGTCGCGTTGTCGGTCGCGTAGATCTCCTCGCCGGCGATGGCGACGACATCGGGATTTCCGGGCCTGAAGGTGATGAAAGAGCTGTCGAAATCGCGATCCTTGATCGCCTTGGGAATGTCGGCGCTGCCCGCCAGGTCGCGAATCCACGGCCCTTTCAGTCCGGACGCCGATATCCACGTCGAATACCCGCTGTCATCCTCGTGCATGCGCTGGTGCTGCGAGATCACCACATTGTAATTGGCCGGGCTCATCGGCGTATAGGCGCCGTCGCCGCCTCGCGGCTGATAGGTCTTGTTCCATTCGAGACTGCCGGTGAACACCATCGTGCCGTTGTCCTGCGTGCCGCCGGCAATCAGCGACGGCTCGTTCTCCGCAACGTCGATGTCGTAGAATTCCATGACGCGCAGATCGTAGTTTCGGTGCTTGCAGTTGTCGTTGGTCCCCTTCTCGTAAGCGCATCGCCAGACGCCGCCGTCGCCAACCACATAGTAGCCCACCGCCGAGCCGGAAGCGCCCGGCTCGAATGTCATTCCGTGCTGATCGTCGTGGATGATGCCGATTTCGATCGGCTTGGCATTCGCATCGTCAAGGTCGAGTTTGTAGAGATTGACGCCACCGAACCACACGACCGACGGATTGGACGGATGCACGCGGACATAGGGGTTGTAGAGGCTTTCCTTGGTCGGGGTCGCGTCGTCAAAGCTTGTTTTGAGCGTCCAGGAGCCGCCGCGATCGTCCGACCGGTGGATTTCGAGGCGCGGCGCGCCGGGTGCGAAAGTCGAAATGCGGGCGATCGCGGCGTAGATCGTCTTGGTATCCTTCGGATAGATGTCGAGCCGGATCGAGGCATTGGTGTTCATTGCCGGCAGGTCTGTCGTCAGCGCCGTGCAGGACGGACTCGCGCCATCGGCATCGGTGCAGCGATAGAGACCGTCCATCACCTGCGCCGGCGAACCGCCCGGACGCGGCAGGAACGCGCCAAGCACCGCGATATAGACCCGGCTTTGATCGTCCGGGTCCACGGCCATGTCCTCGACCTGCCCCGCCCTGACCGTGTCCCAGTCGGACGACCCGATCGCGGTCGCTTTCGGGTCGGCTCCCGCGAGGCGGAGGAAGCCCTGATTGGTGGCCGCATAGACCGTCGCCCCGCCGCCTGCATTGCGGTGGACGTGGAGCTTGCTGACGCCGGTCGTCAGCGTCTCGTCGGCGATCTGGTGCCACGAGCCGCCGCCGTCGATCGACTTGTAGATCCCGAGCCCGCCGCCGTAGCGCGACGATCCCGTTCCGTAATAGATGATGTCGGGATCGTCGGGGTCGAGCGCTATCGCACCGCCCTTCAGCGGCGAGGCATCGATGAGGTTTCGCAAATCCTTGATACCAAACTGCTTGGACAGGTCGTCGGTAAGCGGCGACCAGTTGTCGCCGCCATCCGCGCTCTTCCACAGGCCGCCGCGCACGGCGCTGGCATAGAGGATGTCGGTATTTTTCGGATTCACCGCGAGATGGTCGATCCGCCCCTGGGAACCGTCCGGCTGGCCCTTGACCATGATGCTCGGGCCGAGCGACAGCCAGTTTCCGGGCGCAAGCGTGCTCGCCGCCATGGCCGGTCCCGGGATGGTGATATGCCAGCCGGTGACCTTGCGCAGGTCGCGGTCGAACAGATTGTCAGGCCAGTCCGCCTCCAGCGAAACGATGTGTTCGCCGGACGTCACATTGCCCAGGTCGATACGGATATCCGCGTTGTTGCCGGGATAGATCGGACCGATTGCAACCGTTCCTTTCGGCTCGCCATCGAGCCGGACCGTCGCATCGACGGGTTCGATGGTCGCGAAACCGGGATTGGTCGCACGGAGTGTGATGACACCGGGTGAAGCGGCATCGCCAGCAACGGGATCGAACCGGATATCGCTCTTGGGTCCGGCTTCGCCAGCGACCCACAGCCTCCGGTCGGCCCGGTTGTTGAAACGGTCGCGGTCGACCTCGCTCGTAGCAGGCACGATTTCAGCTCGTATCCGGTGCAGGCCGGGCGTGTCCGCCGTCCAACTGATGCGCTGTAAGACGCTCTCTCCCGCCCCAAGCGCCCTCACATCGGCGCTTTCGGCCAGTTCGCCGTCGATGACGAAGTTGAGCCGCGCGTCCGCCGATGCTCCGGTTCCGCGATTGGCGACGGTCACGGATATGACCACCGGATTGCCCGGCACCGCCTGGATGGGATCGGTTTCCAGGGCGTCGATCGCCAGGTCCGGCGTATCCCATGCAGGAAACGCCTCGCGGAACGGTTCTGCCGTGCGCAAGCAGGCGTCGGGCGGCGAGCAGAGATGGTTGACCGTGTGCCATACGAACCCCGCCGGCGCATCTTCATCGATCCGGCCGTCGCGGTATCCGAAGCCGAAATCGGCCCCGCCGGCCGCGTTCTGGCCGAGCGGCAGGCGAATGGGCGTAGCGTCCTCGCCCAGCGTGGCGGCGTCAAAGGCTTCGTCATACGTGTCGACCGGGCTCCATTTCCCTTCGTCACCCAGGGCCCACCGCTGGTTCTCGGCACCCTGATAGGTTGGCCAATAAGTACCGGGCCAGGGTTGCCGTGCGGCCTGATCCCCGCCGCTCGCGATCAGGCCGCGATGGCGCGCGATCAGCATGACATTCTGCCGAGGCGTCTTGGGGAACGCGATGTCGGAGATGGCGAAACGGTCGGCGCTTTCGCCGCCGTTCTCCGCCCTTACGGGAATGAGAAACTCCAGGCGCGCCGTCACCGGCTTGAAACGGCCCTTCTCGTCAAGCTCGACCGACCAGACCGAGTTGGTCCTTTCCTCCGGCGGCGCATCGGCGAATGCGGGATTATCAAAACCGGTATTCGACCAGACGGCATAGAACACGCGGACGGTTCCGCTTGCCGCCTCGCGGCGTACGCCGATCCCCCACACGCGGCGGCGGAAATCCGCCAGGTCCCAGCACTTCGGCGAGACTGCAAGAGCATCTGTCGCGCAATCCGACATCCGCGCAACCGACGCAGGATCGAATTCGACGACCGCCAAGGCCCGGGCTTTGCCGGTGGCCGCATCGATGAAGCCCGACCGGGCCTGGACGCCATGGTCAAACCGGTCCCGCTCATTGCCGTCATCGATGCCGAATGCGTGGATCATTCCGGTTTCGAGATCGGACACGATCAGTTGGCGGTGATAGGGATCGAAGGCGATATTGCCGAGCCCGGCCCCGGAATTCGCCCGGCCGTCAAGCGCCACGTCGGCAAATATATCGGGCGCGTAGCCATTTGCCGCGTCGAGCTTCCAGATCGTGCCGGGCCCGCCGCCCGGTCCCCACTGGCCGTCCATCCAGCCGTCGCCGGCACGCGCGAGGCCGTAAATCGAGGTCGCTGCCAGATAGATGTTTGGCGGCGTGGCGTCGTCGGTCGCGATGCCGAAGACCTGGCCGATCTCGGCTGCCGTCGCCAGCGGGCGCTGCGGACCGGCCTGCCCGCCCCGACCTGTAGTTTCGAAATCAAGGGCCTTCAAATCGATGATCTTGGCGACAACACCGTGGGTGTCGATCAACCAGCCACCCGGCTCGCCGGATTGCGCCGTTGATCCTGCTCCCGAGAACTGCGTGACGATGGCATCGCCGGCTTGCGGCAACGCGTCCTGCGCCCACGACCGATGGGCGCAGAATCCCGTGACGATGAACAGGGACAGGAATATCGCCCGTGCGGATATCGCCATGTGCCGCTCCTCCTTCTTGAAGGATGGCAAACGACGACCGGCAATGAATTGACGCCCGTCAACGTTGGAGCAAATCCGCTGGTGCGGACGATCACTCGGCGGGCCGGGCCCCGATTTCGATGGTCAGGCGAAGCGATACGCCGCCCCGCACGACCACGACGTTCACCCGGTCTCCAGGCAAACGCGCCGCGACCGCCCGCACGAGCTCCGCCACGCCGGACAGCGCTACCCCGTCGAATTCGGTGATGATATCGCCCTGGCGGATTCCCGCACGTTCCGCCGGGCCACCCTCGCTGACCTTCACGACATAGACGCCGGATCCCGCAGCAGCACCCGTCTGTTGCGCGACAGCATCCGTCACGTTCTGGATCTGAAGCCCCACCCAGGCGGGACTGCCCACCGGTTTTGCGGTATCGTCGCGCGCCGGCGCGCTCTCCTCCCCGCCCTTGACGCCGGAGGCGCAGCAGGCGTCGGCAGCGGCCTCCGGGATGGCGTCCTTCAGCAGGCACAATCCGAACTCGGACGCGCCGCGATCGGGATTGCCGGGCCGGACATAGGTCCAGGAAAGACAGCGCTCCTCGTTACGGCAAAGCGCGGCGCAACGCTCAATCCCTTCGTCGGCGGGTTCCGAAAGCGGCAATGTCTGGAATGTCGAGCCCGGGCGATCCGTACCGGTTTCCCATGCATCCGCGCGCGCTGCCAAAACCAGCACGACAAGCGCAGGCAGAACGGCGGATAAGAGCCAGGTTCTTTCGATACCCATCTTCGACAACCTCGCAACCACCATGATGGCTCTTTGCGAAAAGGGCGGCCATGGCGCTGTCGCCACAATAGCTTGCGCATGGCGGATCTCACAACCGGCACACAGACGGCCGGAAGAGATTCCCGCGCCCCCGGACGATGAATCAGGGACGGGAATGCCTATTGGGCACGGAAGGCGCTTGCCATTGCTTCCGTGCAACTCTTGTGAAGGAGGCGGATGAAGCCGTTCGTTTCGAGAAAAGCGGTATGCGCGAAATAGACTTTCATCGGCTCGATTCCCTGGAGCACGATCCGCCGTGTAGCGGGATGGTTTTCCGTTACGCTCCACTCGGGCACCACCGCATATCCGAGCCCCGATTCGACAAGCCGGGTTACGCTCGTGCTGCCCGACGCCGTCGTGACAATTCGCGGTGGTTCATCGAACCGCCGCGAGAGATATTCGATGGCACGCGTGCGGATGGTCTGACCGGGCTCGTACGTGATAAAGGGGCGATCGGAAAAAAAGCCCAGATCTCCGTCCTCAAATGTCTCCTCGGTCCATTCGCGCGGGTAGATCAGCGCGAGGTGGTAAGCGCCGAGCAGGTGCTGCGAAATGGCCGCCTGGCTGAAACTTCTCTCGCTGACAGCAGCATCGAGGGCGCCGTCCATCATCATCCGTTCCAGGGTCGTATCGCGCTCGAAAAACACGAGTTCGATGTCAGGTTCGGCCATTCGAAACAGCCGCAGGACATCGGGAAAGAAATGATGAAACAGGGCCTGCGGGACACCGACCCTCAGAACCGAGCGGACATCGTGCATCAACACGGCGATCCGCGACAGGATCGTGTCGAGCTCCTCGCCAAGAGACGCATGGAGCGCCTTTCCCTGCGGCGTCAACTGGACCTTGCGCGCGCCCTTCTCCGCTTCGATCAACCGCTGGCCATACATCTGCTCAAGGCGCCGCACGTGATTGGAAGCGGACTGATAGGAGATGTTCAGTTCGCGCGAGGCCGCGGAAAACGAACCCGTGCGCGCCACCAGGTGAAACGTCTGGAGCAGCGATATGTCGACTTTCGGCTTGCCGGCCTTTTCATTTGCGTATTTGGACAGCCGCTTTCTTTCCATTAGCTTTGGCACATTCTGGCTTCACCGGGCCGCGGACTCCCCGATCAGCGGAGTAAAAAATCCGCTCCTGCGTAGCAAAGCCGGAGGCAATTCGCCATGGTCGAGAAATCCTTTGTGCGGCGCAAGCCCCGAACAGACAATATCGACGACGGATGCGGTATGCGCGGCGGTCGCGATGGAAACGGCACTTTGCGGGTTTCCCGCCCCGTCCCGGCTCGCTGTAATGGTTTGCAGGAAATGCTCCTCGCCTTGCCCGGATTTCGGTTGCAGCACCAGGGATATGATGACCCTGTCTTCGCTTACGGCGGGCAAACCGTTCATGAGCAGGTTGCGCAATTGATATAATCTGCGTCCAAGCCCCAGGTCGTGGATCAGGAAGCGCATGTAGTCGAGGTGGCCCGGATAGCGCAGCGTCTTGAAGATCAGGTTTTCCACGCGGCCGACCTGATGCCTCATCAGCCCGTCGAGGCTCCCCGCCGTCGTGAAGGCTTCGAAGGCTTCGCCGGCCAGGGACACCTCCTCGAGTTCCTGAAGCGGATCGAGCTTTGCGAGCTTGCCTCCCCTAATGGCAAGGCATGGTGCCGTGTACTCGGTAATGAGCCCGTCGATGCTCCACATCAGCCCGTAGCCAAGGCGGTTTGACCGCTTCGCCGGCAACACGCCCACCCTGACCGCCAGGTCTGCGTCCTCACCCGACCGGGCGAGCATTTCGCCCGCAAGTGCCGTGACATAGCCGGGCGCAAGACCGCATGCGGGCACAACGCAGCTTTGCTCTTGCGCGCGCGATGCCACAAGCTGCGCGATCGACGGATCTTCGGCGATATCCACATAGTGGCATCCGCTGGCCTGGGCGATCTCGGCCACGTCGGGAAGGCGGGCGTCGGCGATCGTGCACACCACGGCTTGCGCGCCGGAAAAGGCGCGGGAAAGGCTCTCGCGAAATGCACCGGACAGCTCAAGTGTCTGTAGGCCCGAATTCGCGGGTTCCCGCAGGGCATCGAAGTCCTGGTGCGCAAGTACGGCCTGATATCCGGGATCGGATGCAAGGACCCCGGCGATGGTCCGGGCCATGACATCGGCTCCGAGCACGACGACTTTTCGCGGATGGGCATCACGATCAGGCATGGAAGCGTGCCAGGAAGTTTTGCAGGCGTTCCGACTTCGGATTGTGCAGAAGTTCCTCCGGGCTTCCGGTCTCGGCAATCCTCCCTTGCTCCATGAAGATGATCCGGCTCGCGGTATCCGCGGCGAAACTCATCTCGTGGGTGACAAGCACCATCGTCATGCCGGTTTCGGCCAGGCGACGGATCACCTGGAGAACTTCGCCGACAAGTTCAGGATCGAGCGCGCTTGTCACCTCGTCGAGCAGGAGCACGTCCGGCTTCATCGCCAGCGCACGGGCAATGGCGACGCGCTGTTTCTGGCCGCCCGACAAATGCGTGGGATATACGTCGCGCTTTTCAGCGAGGCCGACTTCGTCAAGCAAGGTCATCGCCGTCGCCTCTGCCTCGGCCGCATCCTGTTTCAGCACGACGAGCGGTCCCTTGGTGATGTTCTGCAGCACCGTAAGGTGGGGAAACAGGTTGAAATGCTGGAATACCATTCCGACCCTGCGGCGCAGGTCGCCCACGCCGATCTGTTCGCCCTCCGAGCGGAACTTCCTGCGAACCTCAAGGCCCTTGAACCGAAACATGCCGGAAGTCGGTATCTCGAGCATGTTGAGGCAACGGATCAGTGTCGACTTGCCCGATCCGGAAGGCCCGATCAGGCTCAACAGTTCTCCGGGCATCAGATCCAGATCGATCCCGTTGAGCACCTGCAGCTTGCCGAAGGACTTCGTCAGGTCGCGTACGGAGATGATGGGCGTTTCGGTTTGTGTCATCTGGTCGGTCCCGGTTGTCCCGTCAATCGCTGCGCCGCATGCGGCGCTCGAACTGATCGGCGATCTGCGTGAGGGGAAAAAGCATGCAGAAATACATGATCGCCGCGAGCGTGTAGCTCTCGAGCGGACGATAGGTCTCGGAGTTCACCACCGAGGTCATGTAGGTGAGCTCGGCAATCGAGATCGCATAGAGAAGCGACGTGTTCTTGACCTGGATGACCGACTGGTTGATGAACGCGGGAAGCATCTTCTTCACCGCTTGCGGCATTATGATGTAGCGCATGGACTGCGGACCGGACATGCCGATCGCGGCAGCGGCTTCGCGCTGTCCCTTGTCCACGGCATTGATCCCGCCGCGGAAGATTTCCGCGTAGAACGATCCGACATAGAGCGAAAGCGTCAGCAGACCGGCCGTCGTGTTCGAGATCGAAAAGCCGAGAACCATCGGCAGCGCATAGTAGGCCCACAGAATTTGCACGAGCAGAGGCGTGCAGCGGAACAGTTCCTGGTAACTGCGGGCAAGGATACGCAGCGCCGGAAAGCGCGAAAGCCGTGCGAAACAGGTCAACAGACCGACCACGACGCCGATGGCGATCGAGCCGACCGTGTAGATGAACGTTGCCCAGATTCCGATGAGAAACAGGTCGAACGACTGAAGGACGGTATAGAAATCCCAGTGATACATCGCCTGGTCTCCGGATTGCATGGAACGATCGAGGTATTGCGAACCGGCAGACTGCCGGTTCGCGTTTCCCGTCAGGCGGTCAGCCGTTGACGTCAAAGCCTTCCGGCAGATCGTCGAGCGTGATGCCGAAAGGTTCGAGGCCCATCAGGATCCAGGTCTGGTTGTTGCCGACGCGACGGTTGTAGTCGGCCCAGCCCGAGACGAACTTCTTCCAGACCTCGTCGGTGCCGTAATTGAGGCCGATGACCGAGGGGGACGACAGGATCGGCTCGGGCACGGCGACCGTTCCGAGTGCCGGGTTCTTCTTGGTCATGACCATGCCGTTGAGCACCGTGTTGATGACAGCGTCCGCCTTGCCAGTAGTTAGCGCGAGCACTGCTTCATCACGCGTCTTGAAACGCAGGATGTTCGCCTTCGGCAGGTAAGCCTTGGTGATCTGGTCCTGTGCCGAACCGAGGTCGACGGCGATCGTGACCGCGGGATCATTGAGTTGCGCCCAGGATTTCCCCTTCAGTTCGTCCTTCGGTGTGATGATCACGAAACTGTTGTAGTAGGTGGGCGAAGAGAAGTGGACAGCCAGGGCACGGGCTGGAAGCGCCGTCAGCGCGAAGGCAAGATCGACCTTTCCGGACTGGACGTCGAGGATCGAGTTGGCCCAACTCGATTCCACCACTTCAAGCTCGACGCCGAGCGTCTTCGCCATGTCGCGCCCCATTTCCACGGCGAAGCCGCGCCATTCACCGGTCCGCGGATCTTTCGAGAAATAGGGGTCTTCGTTGAGAATACCCGCCATGCGCAACGCGCCGTGTGCGCGAATCTCGTCGACTTTGGCTTCCTGCGCATTGGCAGTCGTCAAAGAAACCGCGACGGCCGCCACAGCGGCCAACCCGGTCAGAATTCGTCTGAATAACCTCATTTGAACCTCTCCATTTCAGCAGTCGGGCAGTACCGCCCTCGCTTGTTCCCATTGTTCCGCCCCGGCGTCGAACGCGCGCCGGACAGGTTTAGACGACATGCTTTGCGGGATGGGTTCAATACAAGATTGAATGGTTTACATACAATTTTTCTTGTATCTCAACATATTTACTCGTTCTCTGAAGGCTGTATCGGGTTAATTCTCCAATAATTATTGTAACTTCTTTGTTTTTTTTGGATAGCGCCACCTGAACCGAGCCATTAGCTTCGCCTCGGATCGACTGGACTTGGAGCAGGAAGTGTCGCTGCCGATGGACTATGATGTGGTCATTGCCGGGGCTGGAGTCATTGGCGCATCGACCGCCTTTCACCTGGCGCGGCGCGGCATGCGCGTTGCCGTCATCGATGCCACCGGCCCGGCGGCTGCGGCTTCGGGGGCCTCGGATGGCGCCGTATCGGTCGCGTCGAAAAAGCCGGGCGTCATGGCGCGCCTTGCAACGGCCTCGCTCCTGTACACGCGGTCCCTGGCGCAGACCGGCGGTCCACTCCACGGGATCTATTCGGCCAGGCCCGGCTATTTCTTTGCCACCGATCCCGCCGAGGAACTGGCGCTCGACTCGCTCATCTCCAAGCTCTCCGGCCTTGGCGGCCCGGTTACCGTCACCGCGGACGGAAATGGAAACATCGGACTTGCGGGCCTAGGACCGACGGTCCGTCGTCTGGTTACCCTGACCGGCGAAGGTCACATGCTCGGTTTCGAAGCGGTGCGCGCATATCTCTCCGCCGCGAATATCGAGACGATCTGGCCCGACAGACTGATGCGATGGGAAGCGGATGACGCTGGTATCACGGTCGAGACCAGCAAAGGACATCTGCGGGCAGGCAAGATGGTGGCGGCGCTCGGCGTCTCGAGCGCAGCGCTTTTCCCGGACCTGCCTGTCCTGCCGCGGGCCGGACAGCTGATTGTCACCGACCGCGCACCCGGTCAGCCGCTCCCGGGCGCATTGACCGCGGCATCCTACCTGATCGCGAAGACGGCCGAGCGCCGCGCGCTGCCGAACCCTCCCGTGGTCATCGATCCGCTCGTTACGGGTCAGTTCCTGATCGGATCGAGCCGGGAAGATCACGGTGATCCGTCGCGCGTCGATTTCCCGACAATGCGAAAGCTTGTCGCCCGCGCCGTCGAGGTCTGGCCAGCGCTCGGGGCCCGTCAGATCATCCGTACGTTTGCCGGCATACGAGCCGCAGTGATCGACGGCATGCCGATCGTCGGTGCCGTGCCGCAGACGCCGCGCCTGATCCTGGCGACGGGATTTGAAGGCGACGGGATTTGCCTTTCGGCTGTCATGGGGCGCGAAATCGCGGCGATGGTGGCCGGCGAGCCGGTCACGGACGGGCTCGCGGCGGATATTTCCGCTCTCACTCCGCGCCGTTTCGAAATCGGCGAAGCGAGGTCGGCATGAGCGGCAGGATCTACTGGAACGGCACGCCGGTGCCATTTCTGCCGGGCGAAAACGCGGCAAGCGCGTTGCTGCGGGCCGGTATCGCCGGCTTTGGCCGCACGCCCACCGGTCTTCCGGGCGGCGTGTTCTGCGCGATCGGCCAATGCCAGGGGTGCCTGGTCATGGCGGACGGCCGCCTCACCGAAGCCTGTTTGCTGGAATGCCGCGAAGGAATGCGGTTGTCGCCCCGGGGAGGCATGAATGAATGAGCCTGTCGTCCTCGTCGTCGGCGCCGGACTCGCGGGTTTTTCGGCCGCTGCCGAAATCGCCGGCGCGGGCTTGCGCGTCCTCGTTGTCGAGCAGGCTGCTGCGCCCGGCGGCGCCATCCATCGCCAGCCTCTGCCTGGCATCGCTTATCCTGTCGCTTCTGCGGTTCACCGCCGCCGATGGACGCAGGTGACAGCCAGTGTTCGCGCGCAGGGCGACAGGATCGAAATCCGGTACGGGTGCCGTTTCGCCGGCCTCGATCACGAGGGGACGGCCCTTCTGACCGGCGCCCGGAACGCTCTCGTTCGCCCCCGCGCGCTTGTCATTGCCACGGGAGCGGCCGAACGGGTGCGCCCGCGGCCCGGCTGGACCCTGCCCAATGTCATGACCGCCGGTGCCCTCCAGATCCGGACAAAGACGTTGGGCAAGGCGCCGGACGGCAGGATATTGCTGGGCGGTTCCGGGCCTCTCCTGCTTGCCGCGGGGGCGGAACTGGTCAAGGGCGGGAATCCGCCGGTCGCGATCATCGAGGCCGGGCGCCCTTTCCGGCATGTCATCGGTTCGCTTGGCTTGCCCCTGCCCTATCTGCGAGAGGCAGCCGGCTACATGGCGACGCTGCTACGCGCGCGCGTTCCAGTTCTGACCGGCACCGAAATCGTGCGGATCGAAAAGAGATCCGGAGCGCTCACGCTACACGTCGAATCGTCTTCCGGCGGGCGTACATTCGATGGCGACCTGATCGGCCTGCATGACGGAATCCGTGCGAGCGACCACTACGCAGCCGCGTCCAGTATCCCGGTCATGCGCGCAGGTGACTGTCGCGAGGCCCTCGGCGCACGCGCAGCGCTTGCCGACGGCCGGGCCGCCGGCGCAGCGCTGGTCGCAGAACTCACCGGAACCGTGCCCGCTTCCGCAAAGGACAGCAGCCGCATCGAACGCGAACGGCGCGCGCAGCGTCGCCTCGCCCGGATTTTCGGCCACGATGGCTCCGCCCGTCTCGCCGCGCTTCCTGCCGACACGGTCATCTGCCGCTGCGAAAACCGGACGGTCGGCGACCTGCGGGCGCTCGGTCCGGTGCCGACCGACCGCGATCTTCGCCTGCATGGCCGGTTCGCCATGGGCGCCTGCCAGGGACGGTTTTGCACCGAATGGGTACGCGCATTGACCGATCCGTCACATGCCGGTTCACCGCTCGGCGCTGTGCGCCTTCCCGCTCACCCGATCGCGATCGCCGATCTGCTCGACGCGGGCGGCATCGCAGACAACCCCTCCACAGGAGAATGAAGATGAGCCTCGCCGCACCCATGCTCGCACAAAAGGCCGCCTGGTTCGATGTCCGCAACCCCTTCAGCGATGAAGTACTGGCGACATTGCCCGAATTCCAGGCACACGAGATCGGCGAGATCGTGGCGCGCGCCAGGGTGGCGGCAGCGGCATTCCGCTCCTCGACCCCCTTCCAGCGCCGCACCCTGCTCGACCGTCTCGCCGGACTGATCGCCCGCGATGCGGAGGAGTTGGCCCGAACGATTTCAGGTGAAATGGGCAAGACCATCACCGAGGCGCGAAACGAAAGCCGCAGGGCACAAAACACGCTGCGCCTTGCCGGAGACGCGGCGACCTTTCTCGACGGAGAGGTGCTGAACTGCGCCATCGTGGAAGGCGGCGTCGACAGGCAGGCCGTGGTGACCTACGTCCCGACCGGGGTGGTCGCGGCGATCACGCCCTTCAACTATCCGGTCAATCTGCTCTGCCACAAGCTTGGCCCGGCGATCGCCGCCGGAAATGCCGTTATCGTCAAACCGTCGCCCAAGGCGCCGCTGGCAGCTTCCCACCTTGTGCGTCTTTGCACCGAGGCCGGTTTCCCCGATGATCTCGTACAAGTGGTTCACGGCGGCGCGGAAGCCGCGCTGTCGCTGGTCCGCGCCCCGATCGACCTCCTCTCCTTCACCGGGGGTCCTGCCGCCGGCCTGGCACTGAAGCGCGCGAGCGGGCTCGTCCGCTGCCTGATGGAACTCGGCGGCAACGACCCGCTGTTCGTGATGCCTGATGCGGATCTTGACGCGGCCGCGGCAACCGCGGTCGCCCATCGCTACGAGATCGCGGGCCAAAGCTGTGCCGCGGTCAAGAAACTCTATGTCCACGAGGCGGTAGAAGCGGATTTCACCGGCCGGCTTCTGGCGCTGGTCGCATCGCTCCGCCACGGCGATCCCGCGCTGCCTGAAACACAGATGGGCCCGGTGATCGACGAGGCATCGGCGCGCGAAGTGGCCGCCCGTGTCGACGAGGCGGTCGCCAGCGGAGCGCGTATCCTCTCGGGCGGAACCCGCGAGGGGACCTTGTTTACGCCGACAGTGGTAGCCGGCGTCCCGCTCGAAACGCGCCTGCTGGCAAGTGAAACCTTCGGACCCGTCCTCGCCCTGCGCAGCTTCGCGAAGCTCGATGCGGCCATCGCCGAGGTCAATTCTTCGGCCTTCGGGTTGCAGGCGGGCATCTTCACCAATGACCATGCAGCGATCGGCCGACTCTCGCGAACGCTCCAGGTCGGCGGCATCATGGTCAACGAAGGCCCTGACTTCCGTGCCGAACATGTTCCCTTCGGCGGTATCAAGACCTCCGGGCTTGGACGCGAGGGTGTCCGCATCGCGCTGCGCGAAATGAGCGAAACCCGCGTGGTGATCGACTGATGCGGATCGCGGTCCATGGTGCGACCGGCAAGGTCGGTCGGGAGCTTGTTGCCCACATAATGCGGGCGCGGGAGTTCGACCTGGCGGGTGCCTTCGGTAGCCGGCGGGCGCAAGGCGAGCTTCCGGATGCCGACGTCGTCATCGATTTTTCCGCGCCCGCAGCCACGATGGCACTGCTGGAACTTCTGGCCGGAAATCCGGTCGCTCTGGTAATCGGCACGACAGGCTTCTCGGCAGCGCAGATGCAGCGCCTCAATGAAGAAGGCGAGCGGCGGCCTGTCCTGATCGGCGCAAACTTCACGCTGGGTTTCGAACCTTTTCGTGCAGCGGCGACCGCAATGGCACTCCAGTTGCCGCGGGCCCAGATCACGGTGGCCGAGACGTACAATATGCACAAGAAACCCGTTGCTTCGGGAACCACGCAGGGCTTGGTCGCGGACTTGTCTGCCACATCGGCCGACCGCACCATCGCAACCGAACTGAACCGCGTCGGCGACACACCGGGCATCAACATCGTGCGCTTCGATCTGGGAACCGCCGTGATCGAATTGACCCTGGAAGTGAAGTCCCGCGCGGCCTATGCGGCAGGTGCCCTTTCCGCCGCGCAATGGCTGATCGGCCGGCCGAACGGCATCTATTCCCCATCGGATTTATTGTGAAAGTTTCAGGAGGCCTGCTCGTGTCTGATCTGTCCCGCTTCAACGGCGTTTTCACTGCGCTTGTGACGCCATTTACGCAAACCGGCGCCATTGACTGGCCGGCATTCGACGCACTTGTCGACCGGCAGATCGCCGCCGGGATAGCCGGACTCGTACCGGTCGGTACAACCGGCGAAGCGGCAACGTTGACCGAACGGGAATCCCTGGAAGTCATCGAGCGCACCGCGAGGCGCGCGGATGGCCGAGGAGTCTACGTGCTTGCCGGAACAGGCTCGAACGCGACGGCCAGGACAGTCGAGGCGACCCGGCGCGCGACCGACGCCGGCGCCAACGGCGTCCTCGTGGTCACGCCCTATTACAACAGGCCGACCCAGGACGGACTGATCGCCCATTTCACCGCCGTCGCAGAGGCGACCTCGGCGGACGTCATGCTCTATTCCGTACCCGGCCGCGCCGCCGTTTCGATTGCAGCGGAAACGGCGGCAATCCTGGCGCAGAGCTGTCCCAACATCGTGGCGATCAAGGAAGCCGGCGGAGATGCGCAGCGGGTGACCGAATTGCGCGCCGCCTGCGGACCGGACTTCGCGATCCATTGCGGCGACGACGGCCTCGCACTCGCTTTCTACGCGCTCGGCGCCGGCGGGTTGACCAGCGTATTGTCGAATTATGCGCCGAAGGAATGCGTCGATCTCTACCGGGCGTGGGCCGCAGGCGACATCATGCGCGCCCGCGCGATCCACGAATGGCTTGCGCCACTGGTAAAGGCCCTGTTTGTCGAAAGCAGTCCAGGCCCCGTCAAGCGGGCATTGTCGCTGGCGGGATACATGCGCGATACGGTGCGCCTGCCGCTGGTCGGCCTGAGCGAACCTGCCGCCCGCATATTGGCCGAAGCGGTGGAGCGACATCGCGTCTCGGCGCCCGCGCTGTAGCGCTGGCCGGAATCCCGATTCCGGCACCAGGCCAGAGTTCGAGGGACAAGCCATATTTGCTTAACCTCGTGTCCGAAAGACCGGCGGCAGGCCAGTGAGGGCTGCCGAAGTCCGCCGAAGAAAGCATCTCGGAAGCAATCTGATACAGGCCAGGTCCGGATTAGCCGATGATGACAGTCACAATAGCCCGAGCTCTTCGGTCATGATGTCGCGCATGACGAATTTCTGCGCCTTGCCTGTAACCGTCATCGGCAGGGCATCCCGGAAGCGGACATAGCGCGGGACCTTGTAGTGCGCGATCTGCCCTTGGCAAAACGCCTTGACCTCCTCCTCCGTCATTGTTTGACCGTGGTGGAGCACGATCCAGGCGCAGACCTCCTCGCCGTATTTGGCGTCGGGCACTCCGAAGACCTGCACTTCGGCGATCTTTGGATGCCGATAGAGAAATTCTTCGATTTCGCGTGGATAGATGTTTTCGCCACCGCGGATCACCATGTCCTTCACGCGCCCGACGATCCGGCAATAGCCGCGCGCATCGATCGTCGCGAGGTCGCCGGTGTGCATCCAGCCGCTGCGGTCGATCGCCTCGTGCGTCTTGTCCTCGTCATCCCAGTAGCCGCGCATTACCGAATAGCCACGTGTGCACAATTCGCCTTGAGCGCCGACATCGACCGTGTGTCCGTCGGGATCGACGATCTTGACCTCGACATGCGGGTGGATGCGCCCGACGGTGGAGACGCGATCCTCCATGCCGTCATCGATGCTGCTCTGAAAGGAGATCGGGCTGGTTTCCGTCATCCCGTATCCGATCGTAACCTGCGGCATGTACATGGCGCTGACGACCTGACGCATCACCTCGATCGGGCATGGCGCGCCGGCCATGACACCGGTACGCAGGCTGGAACAGTCATAGGACTTGAATTGCGGGTGGTCGAGCATGGCAACGAACATGGTCGGCACGCCGTAGAGCGCCGTGCACCGTTCGACCGCGACCGCCTCGAGAGTGGCAGCGGGCTCGAAGGACTCGCCCGGGAAAACCATGCCGGACCCGGTCGTCAAGCAGCCGAGCGTGCCGAGCACCATGCCGAAACAGTGATAGAGCGGCACGGGAATGCAAAGCTTGTCGGCCTCGGAAAATCCCATTGTGCGCACAGTGAAATAGGCATTGTTGACTATATTATAGTGCGTCAGTGTGGCGCCTTTCGGCGCGCCCGTGGTCCCGCTGGTGAACTGGATGTTGATCGGATCATCCGGATCCAGCTGGCGAGTGATCGTGTCGAGGCGAAGCTGCTGTGCCGGTCCACCGATCTTGGCCACTTCCTCAAAGTTGAACATGCCGGATGTCTTTTCCGGGCCCATCCGGATGACGGTCTTCAGCTGCGGCAGCTTTTCGGAAACGAGCGCTCCCGGGCGGTACGATGACAGCTCCGGCGCGAGCTGGTTGATCATGTCGAGATAGTTCGACTTCTTGAACGCGGCGGCTGTGACCAGTGCTTTGCAACCGACCTTGTTGAGTGCGTATTCCAGCTCCGACCGTCGATAGGCCGGATTGATGGTGACCAGCACAAGCCCGACACGTGCAGTTGCAAACTGCGTGATCAGCCATTCCGGCCGGTTGGGCGACCAGATGCCCACGCGATCGCCCGGTTCCAGCCCCAGGCTCAGAAGACCGCTGGCAAACGCGTCGACCTCGCGATCAAGGTCGTAATAGGAATAGCGCTTGTTGAACTCGCGAAAGACGGCCGCCTCGCGCGGGCCGAAGCGCGAGACGGTTTCGGCGAATACCTGCGGGATGGTCGCCCTGCGCAGCGGTATCGAGCGATCGCCCGAGACATAGGACTTGCCATCGACCGGCGCGATGATCGCGCTGGCTTGGTCGGCCGCATCGTTCTCGCGAAAGAGGCTGGTCGACAGCTTGCCGGCCATCGATTCCGATAGAATGGTCATCGCCTTCCTCCTCTCCAGAGCGGGCCCGCGGGCTGCGCTACATGACACGCCAATCGCCGAGTGATTCGAAAGCGCCCGCCGCACGATAGATCGTGCTTTCCTGGTAGTGCTTGCCGACCAACATCATGCCGACGGGCAGGCCCTGGCTCAGACCGCATGGAATGCTCATCGCGGGATGGCCGCTGGCGTCGAAGGGGCATGTGTTGCCGACCATCTCGAAGGCGCGCTGGATCTGGATCGCAAGCGGATCATCGGCGGACGGGATTGGCTGCGCCTTCATTGGCGTCGTCGGCATGAGCAGAATGTCGTAGCGGGCAAGCGCTTCGTCGTAGGACTTGCGCAGCAACCGGCTAAGGTTCTGCGCCTTGGCGTAATAGTGGCCGCGATACTGTTTCTGCATATACTCGCCGACAAACATCGAGATCTTCAGGCTCTTCGACAATTCGTTCGCCCGCGCGCGCCAGTTGGAGTGGTAGTCGAGCAGGCTGGTGACGTAGAGCCCTTCCCAGCCGGTGGCGAAGCCGTTGCCGTGCATCATGATGTCGGTGAGACCTTCCAACGCGATCGGGGTCCAGATGGCCGCGCCCGTCACGTGCATCGGGATGGACACTTCCTCGACCATGGCGCCGAGCGCGCGGAACTTCTCGGCCGCCGCGCGCACCTTGGCGTCGACATCGGTTTCGGACTCCGGACGGCCGAAGCCTTCCCGGACGATACCGATGCGCATGCCGGACACACCCATGCCGACAGCCTGGGTATAGCGGTCGACCTTTGGACAGTACTGGCGCGGATCGAGCCCGTCCTCACCGGCGATGACTTCCAGCAGAAGCGCATTGTCGCGCACGTTTCCGGTGATCGGGCCCGCATGGTCGATGGTCGGCTCGATCGGCATGATGCCCGTATAGGGAACAAGGCCGTGGGTCGGCTTCATGCCATAAGCGCCGCAGAAAGAGGCGGGCATGCGGATCGAGCCACCCTGGTCGCCGCCGATCGCCATCTCGACCTCGCCCGCGCCGACGAGCGCGCCGCAACCCGACGAGGAGCCGGAGGCGCTGTAGCCCATCCGGTATGGATTGTGGACGGGACCGGTCGCGTTGGTATGACTGCCACCGGAGAGACAGAAGTACTCGCAATGCGCCTTGCCGACAATGGTTCCGCCAGCGTCAAGAATTCGGGTGACCACGGTCGCGTCGACGTCCGGCGTATAGCCTTCGAGCGTCGATGCGCCGTTCATCATCGGCACGCCGGCGAGGCAGACATTGTCTTTCAGCACGATCCTGCGGCCTTCCAGCGGACCGCCTGCGGCGCCGCGAACCTCGGTACGGTAGTACCAGGCGTTCATCGGGTTATCGGCTCCCGAGGGGCGATAGCCGGGCGTGCGCGGATATTTCACCTTCGGCAGGTAGTCGGGCATCGAATCGATGACGTCGTAGGCCTTGAAGCTGTCCTCCATGAGGGTCAGGTAATCGAGCATTTCACGCTCGCCCATCGACATGCCAAGGCCCTGGACGACATCGCGCATCTGGTCGAGGGTTGGTCTTCTGATGCTCATGCGTGCCTCCGTTGCGCCGGCCGCGGGCCGGGCGGTATCGCGATGGTGTATGTCGATGGTGCTTGCCGTCTGGGGCGGCGCGGAGCGGTCGCGCGCGCGCTCGGCTGGTGAAGCCGCCGGCCGGATCACGGCCGCAGGTGAAGGCGCGGGACCGCGCGTCCTGCGCACCCCGCCGAAGCCGAGGAATTCCTCGATCTGCCCCGGATCGTTGAGCGAAGCGCCGTCGAATTCGGCGATGATCTTGCCACGTTCGAGGATCAGGACCCGATCGGCCAGCGCGCTGATGAAGTCGAAATTCTGCTCGACGAGAAGGATGGTGAGGCCGCGGCTCTTTCGAAGGCGCAGCAGCGTCTCCTCCATCTCCTCTATGATGCTTGGCTGGATGCCTTCCGTCGGTTCGTCGAGGAGGAGCAGCCACGGGTCCGCCATCAACCCGCGCGCGAGAGCAAGCAACTGCTGCTCGCCGCCCGAAAGCGCCCCGCCTTCGCGGTCGAGCAGACGCCGGATTCGAGGGAAGTCGGAAAGGACCGTTTCCAGCGCCTCTCCCTCGCCCGCGTCGCCGTTATGCTGCCAGGCGAGCCGCAGATTGTCGCGGGTGGAGAGCTTGGGGAAGATGCCGCGTCCCTGCGGGATGTAGCCCAGGCCGCGCTGCGATCGCTGGTGCGGCTTCAGCCGCGTGATCTGCTCGCCGTCGAGGATGATGCTTCCAGCGCGCGCCGGCAGGAAACCCATCACGGTCTTGAGCAACGTCGATTTGCCCATGCCGTTGTGGCCGAGAATGCCGACAATCTCACCATGGGCGACGTGGAGATCGATGCCGTGCAGCACCGGGATGCGGCCGTATCCGGCAGCGAGAGACCTGATTTCGAGCGCCTTGTCGCTGTCCATGCCTGTCATGCCTTCTTGCCCAGATAAACGTCGCGCACACGCTGATCGCGCATGACCACGTCGACGTCGTCCTCGACCAGGATGCGGCCCTGACTGAATACGGTCACCTTCCGGGCAATCGACCGGATGAACTGCATATCGTGCTCGACTATGATAATGGCTGCCTCCCGGTTGAGTTCGGCGATGATCTCGGCCATGCGGCCCACTTCGTCGGCAGTCATCCCGGCGGCGGGTTCGTCGAGAAGGATGAGCCAGGGCTCGGCGGCAATGACGATGCCAAGTTCGACACGCTGGCGCTCGCCATGGGACAGGCGCCCGACGAGGGATTTTGCGATGCTGCCCAGGTCGAGGCGCTCGATTGCGTCGTCGGCGAGATGACGGGCCTTCTCGGAGCCATGGGTGCGGCGCGCCGAAAGCCAGATGTTCTCGCGCACCGACAAGCCGTCCATGACGCTCGGCACCTGGGTCTTCACGCCGATGCCCAGCCGCGCGATCCAGTGCGGATCCCAGCCGGTCGTCTCCTCGCCCTCGATGAAGATGTGACCGCTGGTGGGCTTGAGTTGGCCTGTCAGGCACTTGAAAAAAGTGCTTTTGCCCGCGCCGTTGGGTCCGATCAGACAGCGCAGTTCCTTGCGATCGAGGCGGAAGTTCACATTGTCGACCGCCGTCACACCGCCGAACAGCATGGCGAGTCCACGGGTTTCCAGAACGCTAGACATTGGCCGCGTCCCTCATGCGCCGGCGGGCGCCGCCGCGGTCGACCCGCTTGCGCCGGCCAAGGCCCCGGCGCGAGAACAGAAGGCCGATCGTCGGCACGACGCCGCGCGGCAGGAAAAGCACCGACAGGACCAGGATCAGGCCGAGGATCAGCGTGGAGTCGAGGACGGTCTGCTGGCCGAGCAGGAATTTCAGGAATGCCAGGATCATCGCGCCGATGACCGGTCCGGTCAGCGTGCCAAGCCCGCCGACGATGCACCAGATGATGATCTCGGCCGACTGGGCCAGCGAGAACATGCCGGGTGTCACGATCTCAGCCCATGAGGCGAACAACGTTCCCGCAAGGCCGGCGATCGCTCCGCCGACAGCAAACAGCACAGTCTTGCGAAGTCTCACGTCGTAGCCCATAAGCTCGACGCGGGTCTCGTTTTCCCGGATCGCAATTGCGACGCGACCGAACGGGCTTGCCAGCAGCCAGCGCACGAGGGCGTAGACGACAAGAAGCGCCACACCGCAGAAATAGTAGAAGCTGCGGTCATAGATGTACCAGTTGGAATAGCCCGGGACATTCAGCGTTTGAAAGCCTGGAACGCCATTGAAGCCGCCGAGTCGGGCGGTGCCGATCACATATTCCGGCCCGGCGGTCGAATTGATGAACTTGAAGAAGATCAGCGTGACGACAAGCGTGATAACACCGAGATAGACGTCGGACAGCCGCCCGTAGAACATCATCGCGCCGAGCACGAAGGCGAAGGCGAAAGGCACCGCAATGCCGAGCAGGAAGGGGACGGTGCTTTCGCCAATATTGATGGCCGCGACCGCATAGGCATAGGCGCCGAGCCCGAAAAAGGCGGCCTGGCCGAAGCACAATATCCCGCCGAAGCCCCATATCAGCCCGAGGCTCATCGCCAGCATCCCGTATATGATCAGGATCGTAAGCGTGTAATTGTCGACCAGCGATGGCCCGATCAGCATCGCGACAAAGGCGACGGCGATGACGATCGCCGCATGTCTGAATTCAGAGTCCGCCATCACATCCTACCCTTGAAGAAACGGCCGGTGATGCCCTGAGGCATGAGGCGCAAGAGTATTACGGCGGCGACAAGCAGAGCGATTTCGCCCACCATCGAATTGACCGAGAAGTTGAAAATTTCCGAAACGATGCCGAACAGTGTTGCGCTCGACAAAAGGCCGGCGATCACCGAGGCGCCGCCGGATATGACAGTGATAAAGGCCTTGGCGATAAAATTGGCGCCTGCGGTTGGCACGAGGCCGACGAGGGGAGCCAGCATCCCGCCGGCAAGCCCTGTCAGCGCGGACCCGGCGAAGAAAGTGACCATGTAGACCGTATCGGGGCTGTAGCCGAGTGCGGAAGCCATGTCGGCGCGTTGCATCGTGCCACGGGCGATCAGGCCCCAGCGCGTTCCGGAGAGGACCGCATATATCGCCACGACCAGCACGGCGGTCATCACGATGATGAAGAGGTTGTAGCCGTTGACCTGATAATCACCGATCGGGAAACCCGCGATGGGCGGCGAAATGCCGGTCGTCGTATTTCCGAAGATGAGCGTCGCGAGGCCAATCAGCAGCAAGCTGAGCCCCCAGGTCGCCAGCATTGTGTCGATCAGCCGTCCATAGAGGAACCGGATGACGAGCCGTTCGACGAGAAGGCCGAGGATTCCGACCACCAGCGGCGCGACGATCAGCATGGCCACATAGATGTTTACGCCGGCATGCACCGCCACGATGGTCGCATAACCACCGACCATCATGAATTCGCCATGGGCGAGATTGATGACCCGCATCATGCCGAAGACGATGGCCAGCCCGGCGCTGATCAGAATCAGCAATGCGACCGTGTAGACCACCTGGATTGCGATGACGACTGCCAGATCCACTTTTCGACCTTTCCGGTTAGGCCCTGTTTCGCCCGCCGGCCTTCCACCTGGCTGAGAGACATGGCCTCCCTTTCCGGCACCGGGAGATCCGGTGCCGGCGGGAAGTCACACGGACGGGACCGAGGTCCGGCCGCTATTCTCAGATGTTGATCTCGTACTGCTGGTTGTCGTCCGGATTGGCCGACAGGTCGCACACAGCCTGGGTGTCGACTGGTTGGCGTTGCGAGAAGCTTTCGACGACCTTCAGTTTCTGGCTTTCGAACTCCATCAGGTGAACGTCAAGGATCGCATGGTGCGTCTTCGGGTCGATACTCACCTTGCCCGAAGGTCCGTCGATCGAAAGGCCGCTCTCGACTGCCTCGATAACCTTCATGCGGTCCATCGAATTTGCGTTTTTCACGGCCTGCGCCCACAGCAGCACGCCCTGGTAATGAGATACGGCGATCTCGTGGATAAGCGACGTGTCGCCGTATTTCGCGGCCCAAGCCTTGAGGAACGCCTCGTTGGCGGGCGATGCAAGCTCCGGTGAGTAGTTATAGGCGACAAGGATGCCGTCGCCCTCTTCCGGCGTGAGCACCTTGTGCTCGTTACCGATGCCGAGCGTGGTGGACGCCATCGGGATCTTCGACTTCATGCCAGCGGCCGCCCATTGGCGATAGAAAGACAGATGCGCGCCGCCGACGAGAGCAGAGGCCACCATGTCGGGTGCCGCGCTCTGGATCTTCGCAATGGCAGAGCCGAAATCCGAGACGTCAAGCGGGAAGAAGTCGGTCTGGACGACCTCGCCGCCGGCCTCTTCCGCGTATTTCTTCATCCAGCGGGCTGTGATCTGGCCGTAATTGTAGTCCGCCGCCAGAATGTAGATCTTCTTGCCCCACTTTTTGATGGCCGCGGGCATGAGCACCTCGACCTGCTGCGCCGGCGTCACACCGTCGACGGTGATGTTGCGGTCACAGACGCCGCCCTCGTAGAGGACGTTGTAGAAGTAGGGGATCTCCGCCTTGTGCAGTGTCGGGCGGATGGCTTCGCGCGACGCCGACAGGATGCCGCCGTGGACGACGTCGACCTTGTCCTTGCGCACGAGTTGCTGGGCGTACTGGGTGTAGAGTGCCATGTCGGACTGGGTGTCATAGGCGACGATGTCAACCTCGCGGCCGACAAGGCCACCACCGGCATTGATCTCGTCGACGGCGAGACGCAGCGCCATGTCCATGGGCTTTCCGTATGCGTCGAACAAACCGGAGGTATCGAGCAGCGAGCCGAGCTTGATCTTGTCGGCCGCCATCGCCTTGCCGACCAGCGCCGGCATTGCGAGCGAGCCCAGCGCCATGGCCGAACCGGCGGAAAGAAACGTGCGTCTGTTAATGGTCATCTGATCTGGTCCCTTCGAGTGATACCGGTTGTCAGTTGTCTTTCTTCGGGCGTGTCGCGGAAGCCGCGCGCCCTGCGGCATCGGCGGTCCGTCCCGCAAGCTGGGCATCGAAATCGAGGCCGATTTCGTCCCCGAGCTTCTTCATCATCGGCAGTTGAACGGACATGCCGAGGATCGATTCGAGCGCCTGGTTGAATGGCGATGCATCGCCGCCACCGCCACCGCCACCGTTGTTGCCGAAGCCGGCGATCTGGTTGATGCGGATGGATTCGATCTTCTCGACCGGCTTCATCATCTGCGTGACGATTTCCGGCATGCGGTCAAGCTTGTGCATCTCGACCCTTGAGCGCAACAGCGCAGCGCTCTGCTGGTTCTCGGCCTCGATCTGGGCGCGCTTGCCCTCGGCCTCGGCAACCAGGCGGTCACGTTCCGCATTTCCCTTGACTTCGGTCGCCTCACCCTCGGCCTTGGCCATCGCCAGGATGGAACTGACCTGGGACTTGACCTTGGTGTCGTCGACCTCGGCGTTTTCCGCGGCCCGCAGAAGCGCGAGCTTGCGTGCTCTTTCGGCCACCGCGAGATCCTTCGACGTCTGCACCGCCTCCTGCGCCTCGACGATCTTCAGGCGCGCCGTCTCGGTCTTTGCCTGTTCCAGCGTCTCCTCGGCGCGCTTGTGAGCAATCAGGATGGCGTTGTCGATCTTGCGCTGCTCAACCTCGGTGAGCGCTTCCATTTCGCGTTTCCGCAGATGAAGATCGCGCTCGATCTCGGCCTGCTTGATCCCGCGTTCGCGTTCGATGCGAGCCTCCTCGGAGAGGGTGCCGGAGCGGGTGCGCGCGGTCTCGATCTCGGTATCGGCGCTGATGCGCTGCTGCTCGATATCGAGGCGCTTGGCGATTTCCGTCTCCTCCTGCTCATGCTCGATGGCGAGGCGTTCCTTGACCTGTTCGAGCTGGCGCTTGCGGATGGCGATGTCTGTGTCCGCCTCGACGGTGATGCGCGCCTTGCGGTTTTCGGAGATCAGCTCCGCAAGACGTCGCATGCCGACGGCATTGAACGCGTTTGTATCGTCCAGCGCGGCAAACGGGGTCTGGTCGAGCCGGACCAGTGACACCGAGTCGACCATGAGACCGGAATTGGAGAGATTGGCGGCCAGTCGCGCGGCGACCGCAGAGACGAAACCGGTCCGGTTCTCATGCAGCATGTCCATCGTGCGCGTGGCGGCCTCGCCCTGGACCGCATCGATGAGCTTGCCCGACAGCAGCGTCTGCATCTCGTCTTCGCGGAATGCCTTCGATCCGAAAGCCTGGGCGGCCGTCGCGATGCCCTCGACCGTCGGCGCGACGCGGATGTGGAACTCGACGGCGATATCGACCCGTAGCCGGTCGACGGTGATCAGCGACGAACTGCCCGAGCGATCCACCGAAAGCCGCATCGAGCGCATGTTCATGCGATCGATCTTGTGCAGGAAGGGAAGCGCCAGCGCGCCGCCGTCGATAACGATCTTTCGCCCACCCGCCCCGGTGCGGATCAGTGCCGTGTCGCGCGTCGACTTGGCGTAAAACCGGTTGAGAATAACGATCCCGATGACCGCCAGAACGATGAGCGTCAGGACGAGAACGGTCCAGTACAAATCGGCCTCCTCTGGCCGGCGGTCCCCATGCCGCCATTTATTTGAATTGGAAAATTTCTAGCAGCAGGAATTTTCCAATTCAAGCTTTTTGTTTGAATTGGAAAATATTATAGGCCAGGTCGCGACCACCTGGATTCCCGGAGCGGTCCTAGGGGAGCTTGTCTATGATGCTGAAATTGTGACCGTCTGCGCGCGACAGGTAGATCGTCATGTCCTTGCGGTCATTGGAATAGAAGCTGCCGGCCCGTGCGCTGCGGTAACGAACCGGCCCGTTGAGCCCACGCTCCCGGTGCTCGTGCATGGCGGAATAGAAATGGATTCCCTCGTAAAGTGACTGCCCAAGCGCGTTGAGCGCCGGCGGGTGGCCGGCATGGATCGCTCGATAACGTTCCTTGAACTCCTCGTTCTCGGGCGTGGCGAGGGAGGAAAAGTAGGAAGAGGCGGCAAATAGTCGTTTTGTGTTTTCCGCGCCCGTCGCCATAAGGATGTTTTCTTCCATCGCCGTGGAAAAACGGAAGATGCGACGATCGAGGTCCATCTGGCCGAATGCACGGTTGAACTCGACTGCATCCTGCCCGACGAGCGATATAAGCACGATTTCCGCCCTCGTCCGGGCGATCCGCTCGACAAGCCATTCGGCATCGTTGAGCCCGAAGGGCACGTAACCGTCGAACGTTACCGTGCCACCGCTCTCGGCGATGCTCGCCCTGGCAACAGCATGGGAGGTGCGCGGCCAAACGTAGTCGTTGCCGACAAGCGCCCAGCGGCGTACCCGCAATCTTCGAGAAAGGTGGCGGATCGCCGGTTGCAACTGGTCGGCCGGCGTCTCGCCAATCGCAAATACATTGGGACTGTGCTCGTTGCCTTCGTAGAGTGGCGTATAGATGTAGGGAACGCGCCCACGCACGACCTTGTTGAGACGCTGGCGAACGGAGCTGACGTTCATGCCAACTATGGCCTGGATGCTTTGTTCCTCAAGCAAGGCGGCGACTTCATGCTCGAGCGCACCTGCAGCCGAATCGTCCGAGTTCAGGAAAAGCGGCGCAACCGGTTGGCCGCCGATGCCGTCGCGGCTGTTGACCTCGTGGATGGCAAGCTGGGCGCTCGATATCGAAGATGGCCCCCAAATGCCCGCCGATCCTCCCATGGGAACGAGAACGGCCACGCCATGCTCTTGCGGCGGAACGATAGCGCGCCGACCTGACCGCGTTTCCGGTCCGGCGACATCGCAATCGTTCAGCGTTGGCACTCGTCCTAGAAGCTGCTCCACGACGTTTGCAGTTGCCTTTCCGGGAAAAAGGACTAAATAACTTTCCAATTCAAATATATTATGCCTATTTCGGACAGCGGCGCAACAGGTTCGATTCGGGTCATTGCTGCGCCAAGCCAGGAGAACGAAAGTGCCAGATCGATCGCAGACAGACAGGTTTACCTATCTGATCGCGAAACTGCACCGCTTCGCGCACACCGGGTTGGAAAACCGCCTCCAGAAGCACGGGATCAGCGTCGAGCAGTGGCGCGTTCTGGAAAGTCTCGGTGGACGGCACGGATATTCGATGGGCGAACTTGCCAACGCCGTCCTCATGAACCATCCGGCGCTCACCAAGATGATCGATCGCATGGTCTCAAACGGTTTGGTGCACCGTGCGCCGGACCCTGCCGACCAACGTCGGGTACTCGTCTACGCCACGGATCGCGGTGCGATCGTTGCAAACACGCTGCGTTCCATCGTAAGCGAGCACGAAAAAGAGATCAGCGATATTCTCAGTGGCGCGGGTGCCCGCGAGATCGAAGCGGTTTTGAAAAATGCCGGAGAAGCGTTGCAGGAACAGGACTTTATCTGACCACGCACTCGTACCATCGACGGTAACACTCGATGTATTGAATGGCCGGAATGGAAAAATCGGGTCATAATCCGAGCGGATTAGCATGATTGCCTACAGATGGGACCCTCAGGAAAACATGGGGGTCGGGTGCCGTGGATTCGCAGGCGGCGAGGAACTGCGAATGTCCCCCTTGTGGAAAGCTGGCCAAGTCGGCGAGAAAACAACGGTGTCAGAAGGTCGGCAGCAAGCGAGCAGCGTTCGGGTTTTGCAACCCATTTGTCATCCAAAGCAGAAACCTGATTGGCAAGATTACACTTAACCTATTGAAAAATGTGGTGCCCCCGGACGGACTTGAACCGCCGACCCCCTGATTACAAATCAGGTGCTCTACCAACTGAGCTACAAGGGCTCGCCGACGGACTGCCTAGCATAATCAGCCGTGCAGTAAAGGGGCTAACGCCGGCCATACTTAAGATGTGATCCGGCCGGTTCAACGGTGCCTGCGCCGACTGCTTTCTTTTTTTACCCGCCGATGCATGCTAGGCGGAGTGCCCGGATATCATGGCGAGCCGCCAGGAAATCCTGGCATTCCCCCTGCCCGCCAGGCGGCGGCCATTCGCTGGAGACAAATGCGGTGCTCGACAAGTCGGCAGAAACGATCACGCTGGCCTTCATCCACGCCGACACGCCCGAGGCCCGCGAGGCGGCGGAGCGGCTTGCCGCCCTTTACGGCCAGGAGTCGCCCGACGACGCCGATGTGATCGTCGCCCTCGGCGGCGACGGCTTCATGCTCCAGACGCTGCACGCCTACATGGATACGGGCAAGCGAATCTACGGCATGAACCGCGGCTCGGTCGGCTTCCTGATGAACGAGTACAGCGAAGACCGGTTGCGCGAACGCATCGCGGCGGCGGAAGCCGAAACCATCCGTCCGTTGCGGATGACCGCCATCGACGCCGACGGTATGGAGCATTCCGCCAATGCCATCAACGAGGTGTCGTTGCTGCGCCAATCCTACCAGGCGGCCAAGATCCGCATCACCGTCGACGGCCATGTCCGCCTCGACGAACTCATCTGCGACGGCGTGATGGTGGCGACGCCCGCCGGCTCGACCGCCTACAACCTGTCCGCACACGGACCCATCATCCCGCTCGACGCGCCGCTGCTTGCGCTCACCCCGGTCAGCCCGTTCCGCCCGCGGCGCTGGCGCGGCGCGCTTCTGCCCAACCAGTCGACGGTCGTGTTCGACATCCTGGAGCCGGACAAGCGGCCGGTGAACGCTGTCGCCGATCACACCGAATTCAAGTCGGTCACCAGGGTGACAATCCGCGAGTCGCGTTCCGTCACCGCCACCATCCTGTTCGACGCCAGCCACGGCTGGGGCGAGCGCGTACTGGCCGAGCAGTTCCGCTATTGAGAAACAGGCCTGACTGGCCGATTGCGTCGGATCTATCGACTGGCTACGCGTTTTGCGCCTTCCAGCGCAGCAGCCGTTTCTCGACGGCGTTCAAAAGGGCATTGCTGGCGTAGCCCATGAGACCCAGGATTACGATACCCGCGAACATCTTGGCGCTGGCAAAGGCGCGGGACGTGGCGAGAAGCCATTGCCCCAGACCTTCGCTGCCTGTCAGCATTTCGCAGACGACGGCGAGGATCAGGGAGATCGTGAGGCTCAGGCGCATGGCGGCGAGGATGTCCGGCATGGCGTTGGGCAGGCTTATCTTCCGCAAGACGTCCCGCTTTCTCATCGCCAACGCACTGCCCACCTCGTGAAGCAGCGGCTCGACGCTGGCCATGCCGTGGATCGTGGAAAGCAGTAGCGGCCACAATGCACCGAAGGCGATCACGCCCAGGATCATGCCTTCCGACAGGCCGACCACAGCGATGAAAAGCGGAATGAGCGATGAAGCCGGCAGCGGCCGCAGCGCTTCGAGCATCGGGGCAAAATAGACCTTGAGCGTCGCGGAACTGCCGACCAACGCGCCCAGGGTGATTCCCACCGCACAAGCGAAAAACCAGCCGAACAACATCCGGCGAAGCGTCGCAAGGCTTGCATCGAAAAGCGGGCCGTTTTGCAATCACTCCGCAAGGGCCGCTGCTTCGCGCCGCGGTCCATTGACTGCCTTGCCTTCGAAAGTGACGGTTCCCCGGCTGGGGGAAATGAGACCTGCGAGCAGGCGCAGCGAAGTCGCCTTGCCGCAGCCGGACGCGCCGACCACCGAAACGACCTCGCTTTCGTAAACCTCGAAGTCGAGCCCCGAGAGGACGGGCTTGGCGCCGAATGTCACGTCGACACCGGCCATCGCGATCTGGCCGCGGGTATGGGCGGTCATTGGGATTACTCCTGCTCGAAGAGCGTTACTCGTCGCGAAACGCGTCGGCAGTCAGCGTCAGATGACCGGAAAGCGCAGCGCACGCGCGATCCGGATCCTTGCCGAGGGCCAGTTCGGCCAGTTCGCTGTGTTCGTCGATGGCGCGTTGCGGGTCCATGCCGGATACGGCCAGCAGCCGCCGGTAGCGGTAGGCCTGGTCGTAGAGACTGGCGTGCATGTCGAGCAGACGCTGCGATCCGCACCCGGCCAGCAGCGCCCGGTGGAACCGCCGGTGGGCATCGTCATAGTCCCCGATATTTTCCGAAATAGGGCCGTCGAACTGCCTGATCGTGCGCGCGAGCCGGTGCTCGGCGGCCACCAGTCCGTCGATCCAGTCACCGTCCTGGCGCTCCATGCACAGGCGCAACGCGCTTGTCTCGACAGCGGTTCGCGCAACCGTGATATCGGTCAGGTCCTCGCGCGAGGTGTCGGCGACACGAAAGCCCCTGTTGCCCTCCACGAGCACGAAACCGCGGCGAACGAGCCGGGACAAGGCCTCGCGCAGGGGCGTGAGACCGATCCCTGTGCGCTTGACCAGACCCGGCAGGACCAGCCGCTGGTCCGGCGCCAGAACACCCGAGAGGATGTCGTCGAGCAGGATCGCCTCGGCACGGTCGGCCAGCGTGACGGATCCCTCGGATATTCTGGCGTGTTTCTGCATTGCGTCCAACTCCCTCAGTCGAGAACCATGGCGTTCACATCGAGTTCCTGTTCGATAAGACCCTGCTGGTTCATGACGTCAATCCACCAGGCGATCTGCTCCGGTTTGATCTGCGGGCTGACGGCCGGCAACTTGATGGATTTCAGGACCGGCTCGGGCAGCTTCAGGCAGTTGCCGATCGCGGCGCGGGCTTCGTCGGGATTGTCGCGTACAAATTGCGCAGCCTCGCGGATGGAATCGCGGAACGCTGTGACCACCTCGGGATTGCCTTTCGCCCAGCCGCCGGAGACGGCGAAGAACTGGGCTGTCTGACCGTCGGGGATGCCCTCGAGCAGATCGGCGATGGATGCGCCCGCTCCATTTGCTTCGATCCGACCGTGGAACGGATCGACGGTGACAACGGCGTCGACCGTTCCGGCCTTGAGTACATCGAGCTGAACGGGAAACGGTGTCTCCGCGTAGGCGATTGAATTGATATCCACGCCATGGGTCAGCATGATGCGCCGGGCCATGATGTCGAGCACCGCGGAAATTCCGGGTACGCCGATCTTCTTGCCCACAAGATCTTCGACCGATTTCACACCGCTGTCCTTGCCAGCAATGATCCCGACACGCGTCGCATTGTGCGAAGTCTCCGACATGCCGGCAATCGCGACAAGATCAAGCCCGCCCTGTACGCCCTGAATGAAGACCGTGGGCGAGAACGGCTCTTTCATGCCCGGCTTGTATCGGGCACCATATTCACGGAATTCGGAAGAATCAATATATGACTTGCAATATCATATATGATCTTGATATTCGCATATTGAACAGCAACTTGCGGGACATGCAGCCTGTTGCCGGCCCGAAGCATCAAGGGGACAAGCGATGAAGTTGGCGACCTATCAAGCCGAGGGCGGGGAGAGGATCGGAGCAATCACCCCGGACGGTCAATTCGTGGTGGACCTGCGTGCCGCGGCTAATGGCGTGAACCAGGGCGTGCTGTCATCCATGCTCGCATTGATCGAGGGTGGAGAGGCGGCACTGGACCTGGCGCGCGCGATTACCGAAAAGGCATCGCGAACCGGCGACCACCAGCAGCCCCTTTCCGAAACGAAGCTGCTGGCCCCGATTCCTGTCCCACCGCAAATCCGCGATTTTTCCGTTTTCCCCGGGCATGTGCGCGCCGCGCCGGTCGGTATGCAGAAACTTGCTGCGCAATTGCGAGGCAATCCGGTACCTGACGTCAGGCCCGCCAGCGATGTTCCGCCCGTCTACCGCCAACAGCCGATCTACTACATCACCAACCGGTTTTCGGTTATCGGACCCGATGAAACGGTCAAATGGCCGGCCTATTCGGCTTGCATGGATTTCGAACTGGAACTCGCAGCGGTTCTCTGGAAGGGCGGCAAGGACATCAACCGCAAGAACGCCGCCAGCCACATCTTCGGCTATACGATCTACAACGATTTTTCCGCCCGCGACACCCAGCTCACAGAGATGCAGGGAATGCTTGGCCCGGCCAAGGGCAAGAGCTTCGACATGGGCAACGCCATGGGTCCGTGGATCGTCACGCGTGACGAGGTCCCGGATGTCCGTGCCCTCAAGGCGTCGGTCCGGATTAATGGCGAGACCTTCGTGTCGGGCGCCTGCTCCGACATGCTCCATGATTTCGAGGACATGATCGTCTATGTCTCGCGCGATGAAACGCTCCATGCCGGCGAGATTTTTGGCTCCGGCACGCTCGGGGGCGGATGTGGACTCGAGCATTTCCACTTTCTCTCCAGAGGCGACTTTGTCGAGTTGGAGTTCGAGACCATCGGCGTGCTGAGACACACGATCGGCTAGGCCATGTGGCCAGCCTGGCCGGTTCAACTTTCCATCCGTGGCAAGAGGCGTTGCAGCCGAGGCCCGAATTGCCACGAGGGCGCCCGCTAACCATTCTTGATAACCGTGAAAGCACGTCAAAGACGCTGAAACCCGCGTAACGGTTGACATTTCGAGAGCGTCGCCGTAGGGCAGGCACAAATCGCAGCCATTGGTGCTGCAAGCGCCGCTCGGCGAGCGCAGCTCCTCCTGTCAGAGACAATTGATCACGTGACCAGCGAACCGACCACAGAGCCCGACCAAATCAATTTTTCCGATCTCGGACTCTCGCCAAAGGTCCTCTCCGCCGTCACCGACGCGGGCTATACCACACCCACGCCGATCCAGGCCGGCGCCATCCCCCACGCGCTGCAGCGCAAGGACATCCTTGGCATTGCCCAAACCGGGACCGGCAAGACCGCATCTTTTGTCCTGCCGATGCTGACGCTGCTTGAGAAAGGTCGTGCCCGCGCGCGCATGCCGCGCACGCTGATCCTCGAGCCGACCCGCGAACTCGCCGCGCAGGTAGAAGAGAATTTCGTCAAATACGGCAAGAATCATCGCCTCAACGTGGCGCTGCTGATCGGCGGCGTGTCCTTCGACGAGCAGTTGAAAAAGCTGGAGCGCGGCGCCGACGTGCTGATCGCGACGCCCGGCCGCCTGCTCGACCACCACGAGCGCGGCAAACTGATGCTCAACGGCGTCGAGATCCTCGTCATCGACGAAGCCGATCGCATGCTCGACATGGGTTTCATCCCGGATATCGAGCGCATCTGCAAGCTGATCCCGTTCACCCGCCAGACCCTGTTCTTCTCCGCCACCATGCCGCCGGAGATCACCCGGCTGACCGAGCAGTTCCTGCATGCCCCGGTCAGGGTGGAGGTGAGCAAGGCCGCCTCGACCGCGATAACCGTCGAGCAGCGCCTCGTCAAATCCGGTTCCAAGGATTGGGAAAAGCGTGCCCGGTTGCGCGAACTCATCCGCACCGAGGAAGAGGGGCTGAAGAACGCGATTATATTCTGCAACCGCAAGCGCGATGTGACCGAGCTGTTCCGTTCGCTGCTGAAGCACGATTTCGATGCCGGCGCATTGCACGGCGACATGGACCAGCGCGCCCGCATGGCCACACTGGCCGCTTTCCGCGACAACAAGCTGAAGCTTCTGGTCGCCTCCGATGTCGCTGCTCGCGGCCTCGACATCCCCGACGTCAGCCACGTGTTCAACTACGACACGCCGATCCACGCCGAGGACTATGTCCACCGCATCGGCCGCACCGGCCGGGCCGGGCGCGCCGGCAAGGCATTCACCCTCGTCACCCGCTCCGACAGGAAGTATCTCGATGCGATCGAGAAACTGATCGGAAGGGATCTGGAGTGGCTCGACGGCGACCTTTCGACCGTGACCGAAAGCGAGGGCGACGGCAAGGATACCCGGCGCCGGTCGCGCGGCGACAGCGCCCGTGGCGAAGGCCGGCGCGGATCGCGTGCGAAACCTTCCAGGGCGCCGGTCGTGGACGAGGATGAAAAAGTGGCCGAAAAGGCCGAGGCGGGCGACAAGCCGGAAAAGGCTGCCCCCAAGGAGCCGGCCCGTGCCAAAAAGCCTCGCAGCGAAGAAGCGGCGCAAAAGGCCCCGGCCCGCCGCAAGCGCGAACAGGCCGGCAACAACAATGCCGATACGACGGTGGGTTTCGGCGACGACGTACCCGCCTTTATGAAGAACGGCGTGAAGGGTTGAAGGGCGGGGCGAACGGGACCGCCGGTCAATTCGTTCAGATTTCGCCGCGGGCCTCGGCAAGCGCCTTCAGGTCAGCGGGCTTCAGTTCCACGGATTCGCCGCAACCGCAGGCCGATTGCTGGTTCGGATTGTTGAACACGAACCCGGTCCTCAGCATCGTCACCTCGAAATCCATTTCCGTGCCCAGCAGATAGAGCGCCGCTTCGGGCGCAACCCACACCTTCACGCCGTCGCGTTCGACCAGGTCGTCCCTGGGCTCGGGATCGGTCACGGCATTGACGGCATATTCCATGCCCGCGCAGCCGCCTTTCTTGATCGAAACGCGGATACCCTGCATGTCCTCGCGCCCAGCGACGAGCTCGCGAACGCGCTCGACTGCCTTGTCGGTCAGGGAAATGACTGCAAAACGATCCATTCTTCTCTCCATTGGCGCGGGTTCAAGGCCCGCGGAATGAATGCTGCCCCTAACATGGGGCGAGTCCGGCTCCCCCGCAAGCCGGTCGCTCAATACCACCCGACCGCGACTTGCGCTTCTTCCGACATCATGTCGGGTGTCCACGGCGGATCGAACACCATCCGCACCTTGCATCCCGACACGCCCTGCACCGTATTGACCGCGTCCTCGACCCAGCCGGGCATCTCGCCGGCGACCGGGCAACCCGGCGCCGTCAGCGTCATGTCGATCTTCACCGAGCGGTCTTCCTCGATGTCGACGCGGTAGATGAGTCCGAGTTCGTAGATATCGGCCGGAATCTCCGGATCATAGACCGATTTGAGCGCCGCGACGATGTCGTCGCTCAGCCGCGCGAGTTCCTCACGCGGAATGGACGGCGCGGAATAAAGGCCACCATCGGGCTCATGCCCGGTTACGGTGTTGGTTTGCTGTTCTTCATGCATCCTGTTCTCACCCAAAGAAGCGTCGCGCCTTTTCCAGCGCTTCGGCGAGCGCATCCACTTCGCCGCGCGTGTTGTAGAGCCCGAATGAGGCCCGGCATGTTGAGGTTACGCCATAGCGTTGCAACAGCGGCTGGGCGCAGTGCGTGCCTGCCCTCACCGCCACGCCCGCGCGGTCGATCACCATCGAGACGTCATGGGCATGGATCCCCTCGATCTCGAACGAGACAATCGAACCCTTGCCCGGCGCATTGCCGAATATGCGCAGCGAATTGATCGCCGTCAGCCGCTGGTACGCATAGTCGCGCAAATCCGCCTCATGCGCGGCAATCGCCTCGCGCCCCAGGCCTGTCATGTAGTCAAGCGCGGCGCCCAGACCGATCGCCTGGACGATCGGCGGTGTCCCGGCTTCGAAGCGGTGCGGCGGGTGGTTGTAGGTCACCGTGTCCTCGGTGACGTTTTCGATCATCTCGCCGCCGCCCATGAACGGCCGCATCGCCTCCAGCCGCTCGCGCTTGCCGTAAAGCACGCCGATCCCCGTCGGACCGTAGAGCTTGTGGCCGGTCATCGCATACCAGTCACAGTCGATGTCCCGAACATCGACCGGCATGTGCACCGCGCCCTGGCTGCCGTCGACAAGCACCGGAATGCCGCGCTCATGCGCGATCCGGCAGATCTCCTTGATCGGCGTCACCGTGCCGAGCACGTTGGACATGTGGGTCACGGCGACCAGCTTTGTGCGGTCGCTCAGCCGCTTCTCGAATTCCTCGATGTGAAAGACGCCATCCTCGTCGACCGGCACCCAGACCAGTTTTGCGCCGTTGCGCTCGCGTACGAAATGCCACGGCACGATATTGGAATGGTGCTCCATGATCGTGAGCACGATCTCGTCGCCCTCGCCGAGTTTTGCCAGCGCATGGCCATAGGCGACGGTGTTGATCGCCTCGGTCGCCGACTTGGTGAAGATGATCTCGTCGGCGCTTTCCGCGTTCAGGAAGCCGCGCACCGTCTCGCGCGCCTTTTCATAGGCATCGGTCGCCGCGTTCGACAGGAAGTGCAGGCCGCGGTGAACGTTCGCGTATTCGTTTTCATAAGCGTAGGTCACCGCGTCGATCACCGCGCGCGGCTTTTGCGCCGAAGCGCCATTGTCGAGATAGACCAGCGGCTTGCCATGGACTTCGCGCGCCAGGATCGGGAAATCGCGGCGCACCGCCTCGACGTTGTAGGGAGCGGTTTTCAGGGTTGCGTCCATCACCATCTCACCCATGCTCCGCGAACCAGGCGTCCAGCTTCGCTTCCAGCACTTCCACCAGCGCCTCGTCATCGAGATCCTCGATCACCTCGGCCAGGAACGCCTTGACCAGGAGGCGCCGCGCTTCGTGTTCGCCGATTCCGCGCGACATCAGGTAGAACAGGTGGTCGCTATCGATCTCGGTCACCGTCGCGCCATGGCCGCAGGCCACGTCGTCGGCGAATATCTCCAGTTCCGGCTTGGTGGAGAATCCGCCCTCGTCGGAAAGCAGCAACGTGTTGCAGGCCATCCGCGCGTCGGTCTTCTGCGCCGCCTGGGCAACGCGGATCTGGCCCTGGAAAGCCCCTTCTGCACGCCCGGTCACCACGTTGCGCACGATTTCCACCGATCCGGCATCCGGCGCCGCGTGGTCCAGCACCATGGTCACGTCCGTGTGGTTGTCGCCGGCCAGCAGGTTGATGCAGCGCATCTGGAAATCGCCGCCCTCGCCCACAACCGCCACGCGCACCTCCTGGCGCACGAGCTTGCCGCCGGCGTTCATGATGAACAGCGTCAGCTTCGCATCTTTCGCCAGACGGGCGGCGAACTGGCCGAGATGCGTCGTGTCGTCGGGCTGCTCCTGAACGATGATCCAGGTCAGCTCGGCGCCTTCCCCGATCTCCACATCGCTGATCGACGAGACGAGTGCCTCACCCTGCCCGGTCTGGCGCTCGATGATGGTCGCCTTTGCCTGGTTGCCGACCGTGACCGGAAACCGCACATGCACCTGGCCGCCGCCATGCAGGTTCTGCAGTTCCAGCGGCGCCGCCAGTTCCACTCCGTCGGCGATTTCCACGCCCCAGCCGCCGGAGACGAAAGCAATGTTGATCAGCCCGACCGTATCGTCGCCGCGTTCCGGCACCGCGATGCTGTCTTCTTCCGAAAGACGGGCGAAGAAAGTGGAGAAGGAGACCCCGTCCACATTCGGTGCGCGCGCCGTCATGCCGTTGGCGACCGCGGCCACCGGCGATCCGGCAATCAGCGGCTCGGCATCGTCAACCGGAACTTCCGGATCGTAAGCGGGAACAGCCGAAAGCAGGCGGCGCAAATCGGTATAGTGCCAGGCCTCGACCTTGCGTGTCGGCAGCCCCGCCGCCTTGATCGCCTCGATCGCGCTGTCGCGGGTCATGACCGTCTGCGCGTTGCCCGGAAGCCGCGCGCTGCGCTCGACGAACGCCCTGATCAGTTCGGTCTCGGCTTCCGTGAGCTGGATTTTCGAATGGACGTTCATGGCACTCACGCGGCCTCGCCGATCAGCTCGCCATAGCCGCGCTCCTCAAGATGCAGCGCGAGTTCGGGCCCACCCGTCTTGATGATGCGGCCCTTGTAGAGCACATGTACCGTGTCAGGCACGATATGCTCCAGCAGGCGCTGGTAGTGGGTGATGACCACCATCGACCGTTCGGGATTGCGGAGAAGGTTGATCCCCTCGGACACGATCCGCAGCGCGTCGATGTCGAGTCCCGAGTCCGTCTCGTCGAGGATGGCGACGGACGGCTCCAGCACCGCCATCTGGAAGATCTCGTGGCGCTTCTTCTCGCCCCCGGAGAACCCCTGGTTCACGGAGCGGCTGAGCAGCGACTTGTCCATCTTCACGAACTCGAGCTTCTCCTTCACCAGGTTCAGGAACTCCATGGCGTCCACCTCGCCTTCGCCGCGGTGCTCGCGGAGGGCGTTGTAGGCCGCCTTCAGGAACTCCATCGTGGAGACACCCGGGATCTCGACCGGGTACTGGAACGCCATGAACACGCCTTCGCGTGCGCGCTCGTCCGCCGCCATGTCCAGCAGGTCCTTGCCATCGAGCGTGACCGAACCCTCGGTCACCTCGTACGCCTCATGGCCGGCGAGCACCTGCGCCAGCGTGCTCTTGCCCGAGCCGTTCGGACCCATGATGGAGTGGACCTCGCCGTTCCCCACCTTCAGGTCGATCCCCTTGAGGATCTCCTTGCCTTCCACGCTCACATGCAGGTTCTTGATCTCCAGCATCTTCGGTGTGTCCTTCCGCCGTTGGGCGCACCGCTCCCGGCGCGCGATCCGTTTAGCCCACGCTGCCTTCGAGGCTCACGCTGAGCAGCTTCCTCGCTTCGACCGCGAACTCCATGGGGAGCTCGCGGAACACTTCCTTGCAGAACCCGTTCACGATCATGGACACCGCGTCTTCCATCTCGATGCCCCGCTGGAGGCAGTAGAAGAGCTGGTCCTCGCCGATCTTCGAGGTCGTGGCCTCGTGCTCCACGCGGGCGGTGGGGTTGCGCACGTCGATGTACGGGAACGTGTGCGCGCCGCACTCCTCGCCGATCAGCATGGAATCGCACTGCGTGAAGTTGCGCGCGTTCTCCGCACCGGCCTGAACCCGGACGAGTCCGCGGTACGAGTTCTGGCCGTGCAGCGCGGAGATGCCCTTGCTGATGATCGTGCTGCGCGTGTTCTTGCCGATGTGCACCATCTTCGTTCCGGTGTCGGCCTGCTGCCGTCCGCTGGTGAGCGCCACGGAGTAGAACTCGCCGACGGACTCGTCGCCCTTGAGGATGCAGCTGGGGTACTTCCACGTGATGGCCGAGCCGGTCTCCACCTGCGTCCAGGAGATGCGGCTGCGCGCCTCCTTGCAGAGCCCGCGCTTGGTCACGAAGTTGTAGATGCCGCCCTTGCCGTCCTTGTCTCCCGGGTACCAGTTCTGGATGGTGCTGTACTTCACCTCCGCGTCCTCCAGCGCGACGATCTCCACGATGGCGGCGTGGAGCTGGTTCTCGTCCCGCATGGGAGCGGTGCAGCCCTCCAGGTAGCTGACGTAGGAGCCCTTGTCGGCCACGATCAGCGTGCGCTCGAACTGTCCCGTGTTGGCGGCGTTGATGCGGAAGTAGGTGGACAGCTCCATCGGGCAGCGGACGCCCTCGGGGATGTACACGAACGAGCCGTCGGAGAAGACGGCGGAGTTCAGCGCCGCGAAGAAATTGTCCGCGTAGGGAACCACGCTGCCCATGTACTTCTTCACGAGATCCGGATGCTCCCGCACGGCCTCGGAGAACGGGCAGAAGATCACACCGAGCTCGCCGAGCTTCTCCCGGAACGTCGTGGCCACGGAGACGCTGTCGAACACGGCGTCCACCGCGACGCCCGCCAGCATCTTCTGCTCCGTGAGCGGGATGCCGAGCTTCGCGTACGTCTCCAGCAGCTTCGGGTCCACCTCGTCGAGGCTCTTCGGCCGGTCCTTGTCGGACTTCGGCGCGGAGTAGTACGAGATGGACTGGTAGTCCACCGGCTCGTAGTGGACGTTCGGCCACGTCGGCTCTTCCATCGTGAGCCAGTGGCGGTAGGCCTTGAGACGGAACTCGGTCATCCACTCCGGCTCGTTCTTCTTGGCCGAGAGCGCGCGGACGACGTCCTCGTTGAGGCCGATCGGAAGCGACTCCATGTCGATGTCGGTCACGAAGCCGTACTTGTAGTCCCGGTTCGCGAGCTCGCGTAGCTGGTCAGTGGAACTCATGTGACTCCCTTGGCGGAAGAGCGGAGGGCGGAAAGGGGCACCACGTGCACCGGCCGCGCCCCCGCGGGCGGATCGTTCATGAGATCGGCGAGCGTGATGTCGCCGAGGAAAGCCTGGATGCGTTCGTTCAGTCGCTGGACGGCGTGCGTGATGGGGCAGTGGTTCTCCACCTGGCAGTCCGTCGATCCCGTCGTGGCGTCGGCGGCGCGGTCGGCCGACACGTCGCAGCAGGCGGCCAGCGCCGGCTGTCCCTCGATGGCCACGAGCACCTCCTGCACCGAGACCGTGGCCGGCGGCCGGTCCAGCACGTAGCCGCCCTTGGCGCCCCGCGTGGAACTGACGATGCCGGCCCGCAGCAGGTCCTTCAGCACGTTCATCACCAACGGATGCGAGAGGCGGTACTCCTCCGCGATCCGGCGCGCGCTCAGGCGGCCCGCGGACGGATCCCGTGCGGCCGCGGCCAGTGCGGCCAGGGCCAGCAGCGCGTAGTCCGTCTTCCGGGTGAAGGCGATCATGCGTCTCTCCGAACGGCTTGCGGCGGCCCTCGGAGAGGCCGCCGGTGAATTCGTACTGATATTGTACTCTTTCGGGGCGGAAAGGGAACCCCCTGAGTACCATTTCCACGGAAAAGGGCGGAGG
>JAIOIW010000044.1 GCA_019912385.1 Notoacmeibacter sp.
AAAGACCAACCGGGACGTGAAAAAATGAGAAATCTGCGCAACATTGTGACCGGCATCATCGGCCTCGCCGTCGCCCTGCTGGCCATCACGCTGTTCGCCACGATCGGCCTGGCCGTGATCGGCGGCGTCGCGGTTGCCGCGGTTGCCGGCGCGATCGTCATGCGGCTGGCTCCGGCACGGCGCAAGCCGGCGGCCCGGCGCGACCGCGAGAGTATCATCATCGACATGTAACGCGCCTGAGCGGCCGGGCATGAAAGAGCGGGGGCCGGATCGGCCCCTTCTTTTTTCCTTCGCGCTTTGCTAAGGGCAACGCAACAAAGCTCAGGAATGTGTGCCATGGAAAAATTCACCACGCTCACCGGCGTCGCCGCGCCGCTGCCGATCGTCAACATCGACACCGACATGATCATCCCGAAGGATTATCTCAAGACGATCAAGCGCACCGGTCTGGGGCAGGGCCTGTTCGCGGAAATGCGGTTCAACGAGGATGGTTCGGAGAACCCGGATTTCGTTCTCAACAAGCCGGCCTACCGCAATGCGCAGATATTGGTGGCGGGCGACAATTTCGGTTGCGGCTCCTCGCGCGAACATGCTCCCTGGGCGCTGCTCGATTTCGGCATCCGCTGCGTCATCTCCACCAGCTTCGCCGATATCTTCTACAACAACTGCTTCAAGAACGGCATCCTGCCGGTCGTGGTCTCGCCGGAGGACCTCGAAAAGCTGATGGATGACGCCGAGCGCGGCTCCAACGCGACGCTGACGGTCGATCTGGAGGCGAAGGAGATCCGCGGGCCGGATGGCGGAACAATCGCGTTCGATCTCGACGATTTCAAGCGCCACTGCCTGCTGAACGGGCTGGACGATATCGGACTGACGATGGAAAAGGCGGCAAGCATCGACCGTTTCGAAAAGGAAATGGCCGATGCCCGTCCGTGGGCGTGACCAGGGCAAGATAATTTCGCGGCCCGGGCGATGGCCCGGCCGTGCGGCCTGGCGGCGACCGCCTGCAATTGACATGCGGGTCTTGCGGGGCGCATAACCTACCGTGTGCCTCGGGGGCGCCACGGAGACAACAAAACGACGGGAATTTCATGAGCGACGACGTCCTAGAGGCAACGAAGGGGATCATTGCCGAAAAAGCCGGTCTCGATATCGATGCGATTGCAGCCGAAACGGAAATTTCCGGACTCGACATCACTTCGCTTGATCTTGCCGAAATCGTTTTTGAACTCGAAGACCGCTTTGACGTGGAAATCGAGTTGAATGCCGCCGCCGCCTGGGACAAGTTGAAGACCGTGTCGGATGTCGCCGCCGCGGTTTCCGAAATCGTGGCCGCCAAGAGCTAGATTTCAATGGTCCTCAAACCGCTGTTGTGCGCCGCACGCAGGCGGCGGGATCGCCGGGGCATTCTTCTTGCGGTAAATTTCAGCAATCCGGTCGTGAAGGATTACCGGCAATGACGGAACGGGTCGTGGTGACCGGGATGGGCGGGATTTCGTCCATCGGCAAGAACGCGCCGGAAATCTGGCAGTCGATGCGTGAGGGGAAATGCGGCATAAGCCCGCTCGATATTCCCGACAAACGCGACCTGAAGGTCGTAATGGCCGCCCAGATCGCGGAACTGCCCGAACATGACCTTGACCGGCGCAAGACGGTGACCATGGGGCGTTTTGCCCTGCTGGCGACCCTGGCCGCCGGCGAGGCGCTCGCCCAGGCAGGCCTCGAACCGGGCGCCATGAACGCGGAACGCATGGGCGCGGTGATCGGAACCGGCGTCTATGGCGGCGACGCGATGGAAACCGCCTATTGGGCAATCTTCATCGAAAAGAAGAAAAGAGCGGACATCTTCACGGTGCCCAAGGCGATGCCATCATCGCCGGCGGTCCATGTCAGCATGGTTCACGGCCTCAAGGGACCGGTCTTCGGCGTCACCTCGGCGTGCTCGTCATCCAATCATGCCTTCTCGACCGCGCTCGACCTGCTGCGGGCCGGCCGTGCCGACGTGATCGTCGCCGGCGGTACCGATGCGCCGCTTTCCTACGGCACGATGAAAGCCTGGGAATCGATGCGCATCCTGTCCAAGGGAACCTGCCGGCCGTTCTCGGCGGACCGCGACGGCCTCGTGCTGGGCGACGGCGCGGGCGTCCTGGTGCTGGAGCGCCTGGACCATGCGCAGAAGCGCGGTGCGACGATCCTGGCCGAGCTCGCCGGCAGCGGCATGTCGGGCGACGCCAGCGACATCGTCGCGCCGACACTGGAAGGCCCGGTCTCCGCGATCCGGGCCTGCCTTGCCGATGCGGGGCTCATTCCCGAAGACGTCGACTACATCAATGCGCACGGCACGGCGACCTCCGGCAACGACAAGACCGAAACGCAGGCGATCCGCACCGTGTTCGGCAAGCATGCCGATATCCTGTCGGTTTCGTCGACCAAGTCGATGCACGGCCATTGTCTCGGCGCCTCGGGCGCACTGGAAGCGATCGCCTGTATCGGTGCCATCCGCGAAGGCATCGTACCGCCGACCGTCAACTACAGCGAGCCAGATCCCGAGTGCGATCTGGACGTCACGCCCAATGTCGCGCGCGAGCGGAAGGTCGACACCGTCATCAGCAATTCCTTTGCATTCGGTGGCGCCAATGCGGTGCTCGCGTTCAGGAAGTTCCAGTAGAACCCCGGTCAAGCCGCCGGTGCCGGTCGACATGGCATGACGCTTCCTGTCCGACCGGCGGCCTGATTATCCAGGAAGGTCGCAGTCGCCATGCGCAAACTGATTTCCACCGGATCGCCCCTTGAAAAGCAGGCCGGCTACAGCCGGGCCGTCGTCACGGGCGATTTCTGCTTCGTCTCGGGCACCACCGGCTACGACTACGAAACCATGGCGATGCCGCAAAGCGTCAAGGAGCAGGCGCGCAACATCTTCAAGACCATCGAAAAAGCGCTCGGCGAAGCCGGGTTTGCGCTCGCCGATGTCGTGCGCGCCAACTATATCGTGACCGACGGAACCTACAGCGCTGACGTCTTCGAGGTGACAGGCGAGCATTTCTCCGAAATCCGCCCGGCCGCCACGATGATCGTCGCCGGCCTGGTCAGGCCCGAAATGAAGGTCGAGATCGAGGTTACGGCCTACCGGCCCGGCCGCGCCTGACCGCAACGAAGCAAACGGAGGAGCCGGGCCATGAATCTCCATCGCCTCGCCGCGATCGCTGACGCCAACGGCAAGCCGGTTCGCGCCGGGCTGATCGGCGCCGGCAAGTTCGGCTCGATGTTCCTGTCCCAGGCGCCGACGATGGCGGGACTGGAGGTGACGGCGATCGCCGACCTGTCGGCCAAGCGGGCGCGCGAAGCCTGCCTGGAAACCGGCTGGGACTACGAGCGGATCGCACGATTGCGTCTGTTCGAGAACGGCGAGGCGCTGTGCGAATCGGATGATGTCGACGTGGTGATCGAGGCAACCGGCAATCCGGCCGCCGGCGTCGTCCACGCGCTGGCGGCGATCGAAAACGGCAAGCATGTCGTCATGGTCAATGTCGAGGCTGACGTGCTGTGCGGTCCGGCGCTGGCAAAACGGGCGAATGCGGCTGGAACCGTCTATTCCATGGCCTATGGCGACCAGCCGGCGCTGGTGGCCGAGATGGTTGACTGGGCGCGGGCAGCGGGCTTTGCCGTGCAGGCCGCCGGCAAGGGCACGAAATATCTGCCGGCTTACCATCATGTGACACCGGACGAGGTGTGGACCCATTACGGGCTGACGCCGCAGCAGGCGCTGGCCGCCGGCATGAACAGCCAGATGTTCAATTCCTTTCTCGACGGCACCAAGTCGGCGATCGAAATGGCGGCGATTGCCAATGCCTGCGATCTCGCCGTCGCCGACGAAGGGCTGCAATTCCCGCCGTGCGGCGTCGACGACCTGGCGCATGTGCTGCGTCCGCGCGGAGATGGCGGACACCTGCCGGGCAAGGGCATGGTCGAGGTCGTGTCGTCGCTGGAGCGCGACGGCCGCCCGGTCTTCCGCGACCTGCGCTGGGGTGTCTATGTGGTGATCGAGGCATTGAGCGACTATTCGGCGGCCTGTTTCCGCCAATACGGGCTTTCGACCGATTCCACCGGACGCTATGCGGCGATGTACAAGCCGTTTCACCTGATCGGCATGGAGCTCGGGATTTCCGTCCTGAGCGCGCAATTGCGCGGCGAGCCGACCGGCCAGTCGCGGGCGTTCAACGGCGATGCGGCGGCGGTCGCCAAGCGCGACCTGAAGCCGGGCGACACGCTCGACGGCGAAGGCGGTTTCACGGTCTGGGGCAAGTGCATGCCGGCGGCCCGTTCGGTTGCAGCCGGCGCGCTGCCGATCGGCCTGGCGCATGGCATAAGGCTCAAGCGTGCGGTTGCCCGCGATATGGTCATCACCCGAGCAGACGTCGAAGCCCTGCCCGACTCGCCGGCGACGCGGCTGAGGGCCGAAACCGAGGCGATGGTTTCGCACAGCTGACGGAATCGGCATCAAACCACTTCCATTTGAACGCATCACGCTCTAGCAAGGCGTGACATTTCTCAACGAGGTTATCCATGGCAACGCGCAAACTCCTTCTTCTTCCCGGCGACGGCATCGGCCCCGAGGCGATGGCGGAAGTCCGCAAACTGATCGCCTTCATGAACAAAGAGCAGAATGCCGGCTTTACGACCGAGGAAGGCCTGGTCGGCGGTTCGGCCTACGACGCGTGCGGCGCCGCGATCTCCGAAGACGACATGGCCAAGGCAATGGCGGCCGACGCGGTGCTGTTCGGCGCCGTCGGTGGACCGAAATGGGACGGCGTACCCTACGAAGTGCGCCCCGAGGCTGGCCTGCTGCGCCTCAGGAAGGACATGGAGCTGTTCGCCAACCTGCGTCCCGCGATCTGCTACCCGGCGCTGGCGGCCTCCTCGTCGCTGAAGCCCGAAGTGGTCGAGGGGCTCGACATCCTGATCGTGCGCGAACTGACCGGTGGTGTCTATTTCGGGGAACCGAAGGAGATCATCGACCTCGGCAACGGCCAGAAGCGGGCGATCGACACGCAGGTCTACGACACGTTCGAGATCGAGCGGATTTCCGGCGTCGCCTTCGAGCTGGCCCGGACCCGGTCGAACAAGGTGTGCTCGATGGAAAAGCACAATGTCATGAAGTCCGGCGTGCTGTGGAAGGAAGTGGTCGCGGCTACGCACAAGGCGAAATACGCCGATGTCGAACTGACGCACATGCTGGCGGATGCCGGCGGCATGCAGCTGGTGCGCTGGCCCAAGCAGTTCGACGTCATCGTCACCGACAACCTGTTCGGCGACATGCTGTCGGACGTGGCGGCGATGCTGACCGGCTCGCTCGGCATGCTGCCCTCGGCCTCGCTCGGCGCGCCGGATGCCAGGACCGGCTCGCGCAAGGCGCTCTACGAGCCGGTGCACGGCTCGGCGCCCGACATCGCCGGCCAGGGCATCGCCAATCCGATCGCCATGATCGCGTCGTTCGCCATGTGCCTGCGCTATTCGTTCGGCATGGTCGAGGAGGCCAATCGGCTGGAGGCGGCAATCGCCGCCGTGCTCGACGACGGCTTGCGTACCGGCGACATCTTCTCCGAAGGCTGCACCAGGGTCTCGACGGCGCAAATGGGTGACGCGGTCGTGGCGAAATACGCGGCGCTGTCGGCCTAGCACGGCCGCCTGCCGGCCGGAGCGATGCGCAAAGTCACGACCATCACGAAGAAACAGGCGCGCCGCGCATGGATCGCGGCGCAGCGCCTCGACACGGACGAACCGTTCGGGTCCGGCCCGGACGCGGTCCGCCGGGCGGTCGAGCATCTGGGATATGTGCAGATCGACACGATCAACGTGATCGAGCGCTGCCATCATCATATCCTGTTCAATCGCATTCCCGCCTACCGCCGCGGCGACCTGCATCACGCGCAGGGCGTCGACAAGAGCGTGTTCGAATACTGGACGCATGCGCTTTCCTATATCCCGGCGCGCGATTTCCGCTATTTCCTGCCGGCGATGAAGGCGCATCGCGCCAATCCGAACAAATGGTTCGGCAACGTGACGCCCGGTCAGTTGCGCCGCGTGATGAAGCTGGTGCGCGAGAAGGGCCCGCTTTCGATCCGCGACATCGAGGAACGCAGGCTGGTCGAAAAGGACCATGAATGGGCGAGCCGCAAACCGTCGAAACGGGCGCTGGAGCTTGCCTTCTTCGACGGCCGGCTGACGATCGCGGCGCGTGACGGGATGGTCAAGGCCTATGAATTGACGGAGCGGCATTTCGGCTGGAACAAGCCGCCGCGCCCAGCCACGGACCGCCAGATTGTCGATTATCTGATCGACCGGGCGCTCAGGTCGCAGGCCGTCGTCAGCCTCGATTCCGTGTGCCATCTCGATGCCGGGCGCAAGCCGGCGATCCGCGACGCGATCGAACGGCGGGTGCGCGCCCGCAAGCTGAAGCCTGTGCGGATCGAGAACGAAGGCGCCACTGAGCATTGGGTCGAACCCGCGTTGCTGGACCGCATGCCCGGGGACAGCGATCCGGCGCGAATCCATATCCTGTCGCCCTTCGACCCGCTGGTCATTCAGCGCAAGCGCGCCACGGCGCTGCTCGGCTACGATCATGTCTTCGAGGCCTATGTGCCGGCAGCAAAACGCCGGTTCGGCTATTTCACGCTGCCGGTGCTGGCCGGCGACGAAATCGTCGCGGCGATCGACCTGAAGGCCGACAGGCAGGCGAAGGCACTGCTGATCCAGGCCTGGCACTGGGTGGGAACCGGCAACGAAACCGAACACAGGCGAGCGGTCGAGGCAGCGCTGGATCGCTTCGAACGCTTCCAGTTCCAGGAGCCGTAGGGCCAATGACCCACCGGCCGATTGACATTTTCGCCGCGCTGCCGCAAAAGGCGCCAATCATGAGCATCACGCCGAAAACTATCCTGACGAACTGATCGCTCCGCCCCACACTCTCCCGGGGGCGGGACGAGTGGTGCTTGAGACAAGCCAAGGGGAGAGAGGAGCAAGCAAGACGATGGGTTTCAAGGTAGCGATCGCTGGCGCCACGGGCAATGTGGGCCGTGAAATGCTCAACATCCTCGAAGAGCGCGGATTTCCGGCCGACGAAGTCGTACCGCTGGCCTCGCGCCGTTCGATGGGCACGGAAGTCTCCTACGGCGACAAGACGTTGAAGGTGAAGGCGCTCGACACCTATGATTTCGCCGACACCGACATCTGCCTGATGAGCGCGGGCGGCGCGGTCTCCAAGGAATGGTCGCCGAAGATCGGCCGCCAGGGCTGCGTGGTGATCGACAATTCGTCGGCCTGGCGCTACGACGCCGACGTGCCGCTGATCGTCCCCGAGGTAAACCCGGATGCCGTCACCGGCTTCACCAGGAAGAACATCATCGCCAATCCGAACTGCTCGACGGCGCAGCTGCTCGTTGCGCTGAAGCCGCTGCACGATGCGGCGACGATCAGGCGCGTGGTGGTCTCGACCTACCAGTCCGTTTCCGGCGCGGGCAAGGAAGGCATGGACGAGCTGTTCAACCAGACCCGCGCGGTGTTCGTTGCCGATCCGGTCGAAACCAGGAAATTCACCAAGCGCATCGCCTTCAACTGCATTCCCCATATCGACGTCTTCATGGAGGACGGCTACACAAAGGAAGAGTGGAAGATGGTCGCCGAGACCAAGAAGATGCTCGATCCGAAGATCAAGCTGACGGCGACCTGCGTGCGCGTGCCGGTATTCATCGGCCATTCGGAAGCTGTCAACCTGGAGTTCGAAAAGCCGCTTTCGCCGGCGAAAGCGCGCGAGATCCTGCGTAATGCACCGGGCTGCCAGGTGATCGACAAGCACGAGGACGGCGGCTACATCACGCCCTACGAATGCGCCGGCGAGGACGCCACCTATATCAGCCGCATCCGCGAGGACGCGACGGTGGAAAACGGCCTGGCGATGTGGATCGTCTCCGACAATCTGCGCAAGGGCGCGGCGCTCAACGCGGTGCAGATCGCCGAACTGCTCGTCGCCCGCGGGCTGATCCAGCCGAAAAAGCAGGCGGCGTAAGGCTCTTCCCAAGCCAAACGGGGTGTCTTCCCGCCGCCGGCGGGACGACCGCTCCCGCCGGGTTTCTCCACCGGCTCGATGCCGCCTTCAGCGTTGGCGGATATCCAGGCCGCCTGCCATGGAGCCAGCCTCCCGCCTTGCGCGATGCAGGTATTGTCTCCGCCTTGCCGGCCGGTGCGAAGCCTGCCAGTGTCGCGCGGCCGGGTGACGAGGGAGGAACGGGTGACAGAGGACGACGACAATACTCTGCCCGGCATCGCGGCGATCCTCGCCGGCATGGTCGCCATGTCGGTCAACGACATGCTGGTCAAGTTCCTGGGCGGCGGATTTCCGCTGCATCAGATCATCTTCATCCGTGCGTCCATCGCCATCGTCTTCACCCTGGCGATCATCCGCGCCGAAGGCGGCTTCAAGAACCTCAGGACGCGTAACGGCAAGGTCCATGTCATGCGCGGCACGCTGGTCGTTGGCGCCAACATGTCGTTCTTTCTCGGCCTGTTCGTGCTGCCGCTGGCCGAGGCGACGGCGCTCTATTTCGTCGCGCCGCTGATCATGTCGCTGCTGGCGGTGCCGCTGCTCGGCGAAAGGCTGAACGCCACCCGTCTCGTCGCCATCCTTGGCGGCCTCGTCGGCGTGGCGATCATGGTTCGGCCGGGCGGCGATCTGTTCCGCCTCGCTGCACTGTTGCCGCTTGCTTCCGCGTTTCTCTATTCGTTGTTGCAGATCCTGACGCGGCGCATCGGCATCGCTGAAAAGGCGTCGACGATGTCGTTCTATACCCAGGCAGCCTTCATCCTTTTCAGCGCCGCCTTCGGACTGGGATTCGGCGACGGGCATCTGAAGTTTGAAGCGGGCACCAGCCTCGATTTCCTGTTTCGCGCCTGGACATGGCCGGACATCGACAACGGCCTGCTGCTGCTGGCACTGGGCGCGGTCTCGGCGGCGGTCGGCTATTTCCTTAGCCAGGCCTACCGGCTGGCCCATGTCTCGGTGATTGCGCCGTTCGAATATGCGGCAATGCCGCTTGCCGTGCTCTGGGGCTGGCTGGTTTGGGGCGACTGGCCGGACACGCTTTCCACCGCCGGCATCGCGCTGATCGTCGGTGCCGGATTGTTCATGGTGATGCGCGAGAACAACCAGCGGCGCCGGCGGTTTGCCGCGCGCTCGCGCACGCCGTTGCCTTAGAGCCGCTTATCTTCAAATGGGAGCAGTTTGATGGCGTGGATTTTTCGTGTCGGCAAGGAGAACACCGCAGCGCGATGTGATCATCGCGCGAGGATTTCGACGATGTCGGAGCGGAAAAGACCGCCAAGCCAGGCAGGGTATGCCTTTGAAGGAATTGGCAAACTGCAATCGTGTGAACTTGGTCTTTTGCGTCCCGGACCTGTACGCGAACGCCGCCAGGGGCGCGAACCGCGCCGCCGCCGTCCGCGCTTCCTGGCGCGCCGGAAATCGGGCGATCTCGGCTTGCGCCTCGTCGTTTCCGGCGAGGAGATCATCGCGCGCTACTAGCTGTGAGCTTTCATTAGGTTGTCCATTCGGACCGGACCGAGGAGACTGGAGTTACCAAGCTTCAATCTTCAAGGAGAGGCCCGAATGAACATCCACAAGAATGCCCGTCTGACGCGGCTGCGTCGAGAGGAGATGG
>JAIOIW010000045.1 GCA_019912385.1 Notoacmeibacter sp.
TGGTCCGGAGACTTCCGAGTCGTGTCCATGGTCACGAAATAGTCACTGTTTGCACGATTGTCAGCCCATAGGTGGCGTTTAGATTGTATCCTGCGGTGGGTCCGAGGCGATTCCCCATCCTGCGGGCACGATGGCGGCGCCGCGCACGATGAACAGGAAGGATAGCGAGACGATGTCGGTGATGACAAACGACAAGGCGATGTCCGAGAAACAGATGATCGCGGCGGCCGAGACGGCGCTCGCCGACATCTCCAGGGCGCGCGAAGCCATCGGCGAAGTCATCTTCGGCCAGGAGAGCGTCGTCGAACGCACCCTCGTCGCCCTTCTCGCCGGCGGCCATGCCCTCCTCGTCGGCGTGCCGGGCCTCGCCAAGACCAAGCTGGTAGAAACACTCGGCGCCGTGCTTGGTCTCGATGCCCGCCGCGTCCAGTTCACGCCAGACCTGATGCCCTCCGACATTCTCGGTTCGGAGGTTCTGGAGGAAGATGAGAACCGCAAGCGCTCGTTCCGCTTCATCCCAGGGCCGATTTTCGCGCAATTGCTGATGGCCGACGAGATCAACCGCGCCAGCCCGCGCACCCAGTCGGCGCTGCTGCAGTCGATGCAGGAATACCATGTCACCATCGCCGGCCACCGCCACGACCTGCCGCAGCCCTTCCACGTGCTAGCCACGCAGAACCCGCTGGAGCAGGAGGGCACCTATCCCCTGCCCGAGGCCCAGCTCGACCGCTTCCTGATGCAGGTCGACATCCTCTACCCCGAACTGGAGGCCGAGCGCCGCATCCTGCTGGAGACAACGGGCGTCAGCGAAACCGCCGCCCGCAACATCATGACGTCGCAGCGGCTGCGCGAGATCCAGACGCTCGTGCGCCGCATGCCCGTCTCCGAGAACGTCGTCGAGGCGATCCTGAACCTCGTGCGCTCGGCGCGTCCCGGCGCCGGCAATGCCGAGATCGACCGCCATGTCGCCTGGGGACCGGGACCGCGCGCCAGCCAGGCGCTGACGCTGTGCGCCCGTGCCCGCGCGCTTTACGACGGCCGCCTCGCGCCTTCTGTCGATGACGTGCTGGCGCTGGCCGAACCCGTGCTCCAGCACCGCATGGCGCTGACCTTCGCCGCGCGCGCCGAGGGCATGAGTGTGCGCGACGTCATTGCCCGTCTCGTCAAGACGGTAGGTTAGGAGAAGCCCTTGGCCCCTGTCGGCCGGATCGTCGAACCCGTTACCGCCAGCGACGCGCTTGCGCGCGCCAGGCTACGCGCCTCCTACGTGCCCGACCTTCTGGTCGAGGCGCGGCGCGTGGTCAATACGGCGATCTCCGGCTGGCATGGCCGGCGCAAGCGCGGCATCGGCGAGAATTTCTGGCAATTCCGCCCCTATACCGAGGGCGAGGCCCTAGCGCGGATCGACTGGCGGCGCTCGGCGCGCGACGACCACACCTATGTCCGCGACAATGAGTGGGAAGCCGCCCACACCGTATGGATCTGGGCCGACCCGTCTCCCTCCATGCTCTACCAGTCCGCCACGGCCGGCGTATCGAAGGAATCCCGCGCGCTGGTGCTCGCCCTGGCGCTGGCTGAACTGCTGGCGCGCTCCGGCGAGCGCATCGGCTGGCCGGGCCTCTGCGATCCGGTGACCGCCCGCAACGCGGCCGAACGCATGGCAGCCCAGCTGGCGCATGCTGCCGGCCTGTCCGCCCGCCCCGACCTCGCCGTCGTCAAGCGTTTCAGCGGCATCGTCGTGATTTCCGATTTTCTCGATCCGCTCGACGATATCCAGGCCTGGCTGGCGCCGCTTGCCGGACGTGGCGTGCGTGCGCACCTGGTCGAGGTCGCCGACCCGGCCGAAGAAGAGTTCCCCTACGCGGGACGCACCGAGTTTCGCGATCCTGAATCCGGCGAACGCCTGACCGCCGGCCGCGCCGAAAACTATGCCGGCGACTATCGCAATCTTTATCGCGCGCGCCGCGAGGAACTCTCCGCCTGGGCGCGGCGGCTGGCCTGGAGCTACACGGTCAACCACACCGACCGGCTCGCTTCCGAGGCGCTGGTCCATGTCCACCTGTCGATGTCGGAGCCGACCGGTCTCGAAAGGCCGGGGCGATGATCGCCGGCCTGCCGCTCGCCTTCACCTATCCCCTGGCGCTCTGGGGGCTCCTGGCCCTGCCGGTGATCTGGTGGCTGCTGCGCCTCACCCCGCCCCAGCCGCAGACGGAAGTCTTTCCGCCGCTCGCAATCCTCGCCCGCGTGCTCAAGCGCGAGGAAACGCCGCACAAGAGTCCGTGGTGGCTGACGGCCCTGCGCCTCGCGCTCGCGGCACTCGTGATCCTCGCGCTCGCCGGGCCGGTGTTCAATCCGCGCGAAACGCTCGCCACCGAAGGCAGGGCACTGGCATTGGTCATCGACAATGGCTGGGCGTCCGCCCCAGACTGGGACAAGCGCGTGGCAACTGCGGCGCGCCTGATCGACGACGCCGGCGGCAAGGGTGCTCCCGTCATCCTCGCGCTGACCGCCGAAAAACCAAACAGCGATATCGGCCCCTTCGACGCGACGGCGGCCCGCGACCGGCTGGCGGTCGCCGAACCGCGTCCGGTTCCCGTCGATCGCGCCGGAACCTACGCCCGTGTCGCCGCCGCCCTTGAAACGGTTCCCGGCGCCACTGTAGCCGTCTTGTCCGACGGCCTGGCGGCGTCCGGCGACGAGGCCGCGTTCGCGGGTCTGCTGGGCGGCAGCGCTGCGGGCCTGATCTGGTTCGCGCCCGAAACCCTTTCGCTGGCGGGCCTGACGGCAATCGACAACGAGGCGGACGCCCTCGTCGTCACCGCCGTCCGCCCGACGAACGAGATCGCACCCGCGCTCGAAAACATTGCCGCCTTCGACGACAAGGGCCGGCGGATCGCCGAGACGCAGATCGCCTTCGCGACGGGGCAGGCCCGCGCGTCCGGCGCTTTCCGCGTACCCTTCGAATTGCGCAACGACTTCACCGCCGTCAAGATCGACGGCGCCGACCAGGCGGGCGCAATGCGTGTGCTGGACGAAAGCTCCCGCCGTCGCCGCGTCGGCCTGCTGTCGGCCGCCGAGGCCGACACGGCCCAGCCCCTGCTCTCGCCGCTTTACTACATCCGCCGCGCGCTTGCCCCCTTCGCCGATCTGGTCGAGCCGGGGACCGTCGATCTGGAACAGGCGATCCCCGCCCTGATCGACCAGAAACCGGCGGTCATCGTCATGGCCGACATCGGCGTCATGCCCGACCGCGCCCGCCTCGCGCTCACCGAATGGCTGGAAGGCGGCGGCACGCTGGTGCGCTTTGCCGGGCCGCGCCTCGCCGCGGCGTCGGCAGACGACGATCTGCTGCCGGTCCGCCTGCGCTTCGGCGAACGCGCCCTTGGCGGATCGCTGTCCTGGACCGAGCCGCAGCCGGTCGCCGAATTCCCGCCCGCCGGACCATTCTTCGAACTGGCGCCGCCCCACGACGTACAGGTCAGCCGCCAGGTGCTGGCCGAGCCGACACCCGACATCGTCGAGCACACCTGGGCCAACCTCGCCGACGGCACGCCGCTCGTTACCGGGGCGCGCCGCGCAGAAGGCCGCCTTGTCCTGTTCCATGTCTCGCCTGAAGCGACATGGTCGAACCTGCCAATCTCCGGTTCCTTCGTGGAGATGCTGCGCCGCATCGTGCAACTGTCGCGCAACCAGGGCCGCATCGATGCCGCGTCCGGCGGTGCGGGAGCGGCATTGGCCCCCTATCGCATGATTTCGGCCACCGGAACGCTCGGGCCCCCGCCACCGGATGCCCGCCCGCTTGATCTTTCCGGTGCCGAGCCGCCGGTGACGCTGGAAAATCCGCCCGGCCTCTACGGTTCGGAGGAAGGCGTCGTCGCCCACAATCTGCTCGGCGCCGATGCGGCACTGGAACCGCTTGCCATCCCGCAAACGCCCCTGCCGGTCACCCGCGCCGCTTATGCGTTCGACGAATCGAAACCGCTCAAGGGCCCGCTGCTGGGCGCCGCACTGGCCCTGCTCGGGCTCGACACGCTGGCGGTCTTCTGGCTGGGCGGCGTTTTTGCGAACCGCAGGCGCGCGCGCGCGGCACGGGCCGCCGCGGTCCTGCCGGCCGTGTTCGCGGCCGCCCTCGCGCTTGCCGCCCTTGCCACGTCGGCCCTCGCCCAGGACAATGATTCCCGGCCCGGCGACGCTCAGGCCATCGCGGCGATCGAAAAGACCCGCATCGCCTATGTCATCACCGGCGACCCGGCCATCGACGCGGTCAGCCGCGCCGGCCTGGCGGGGCTGACGCAATACCTGGCAGCCAAGACGGCGCTGGAGCCGGGCGAACCGGCGGGCGTGGACATAGCGAAGGACGAACTTGCCTTTTATCCCCTGATCTACTGGCCGGTCGATGCCGCGGTGCCAGTGCCCGACCAGTCCGCGCTTGCGCGCATCGACGCCTACATGAAACAGGGTGGAACGGTGCTGTTCGATACCCGCGACCAGTATTCCAACGGCTTCGACGACCGGTCTGCCAGTCCCGCGACCCGGTACCTGCGCGAGATCCTCGCCGACATCAACGTGCCGCCGCTCGAGCCCGTGCCCGACGACCACGTGCTGACCAAGTCGTTCTATATCCTCAACGGCTTTCCCGGCCGGTTCAACGGCAGCCCGCTCTGGGTCGAAGCCTCGCTCGACGCCACGAGCCGCGAAGGCCGCCCCGTGCGCGTCGGCGACGGCGTTTCCCCAATTCTGATCACCGCCAATGATCTCGCCGGCGCCTGGGCGGTCGACCAGAACGGCGATCCGCTGCTGCCGACCGTTCCCGCCGATCCGTTGCAGCGCATCTATGCCTATCGCGCCGGCGTCAACATCATGATGTACATGCTGACCGGCAACTACAAATCCGACCAGGTGCACGTCCCGATCCTGCTCGAACGGCTGGGGCAGTGAGCGCATGAACTGGTCATTGAGCTTCGAACCCCTGCTGTCCTGGCCGCTGACCGCGGCGATCGCGCTGCCGCTGGCCGCCCTGGCCGTGGCCGGGATTGCGCTGCGCCGGCGCGCCGCCTGGATCCGCGCCGCCGCCTTCGCCGCGCTCATGGCGGCGCTGGTCAATCCCGTCATGCTCGACGAGGAGCGCGATCCCGTCAAAAGCGTCGTCGCGGTCGTGGTCGACAGGAGCCAGAGCCAGGACATCGGCGAGCGCAGCGCGCAATCGGATGCGGCGCTCGAAGAACTGCGCGCCCGCCTCGCCCGGTTCCCGCAATTCGAATTGCGGGTGGCCGAAGCCGGCCGTGGCGACAGCGCCGACGAGCGCGTTGAAACGCGCCTGTTCGGCGCGCTGCAGGGCCTGCTCGCCGATGTTCCGCCGACCCGCGTCGCCGGCTCCATCCTGATTACCGATGGCCAGGTGCATGACATTCCGGATTCGGCGGCAAAAGGCGGAGTATCAGCCCCGGTCCATGCCCTGATCACCGGCGCGGCGGGCGAGACCGACCGGCGCATCCGCTTCGAGCAGGCTCCGCGCTTCGGCATTGCCGGCAAGCCGCTGGCGATGACCTACCGCGTCACGGCAACCGACGATACCCGGGAAACCGCCGAGGTCACGGTCCGCGTCAATGGCGAACTCGTTTCCGTCGAGCGCGCGCCGGCCGGTAGCGAAATGCCGCTCGATATCGTCGTGCCGCATGCCGGGCGCAATATCGTCGAACTGGAGATCAAGCCGGCCGAAGGCGAGATCACCGCCATCAACAACCGTGCCATCGCGCTGGTCGACGGCATTCGCGAGAACCTGCGCGTCCTTCTCGTCTCCGGCGAACCGCATGCCGGCGAGCGGACCTGGCGCAACCTGCTCAAGTCCGACGCCTCGGTCGACCTGGTCCATTTCACCATTCTGCGCCCGCCGGAAAAGCAGGACGGCACGCCGATCAACGAACTGTCGCTGATCGCCTTCCCGACGCGCGAATTGTTCGTCGAGAAGATCGACGATTTCGACCTCATCATCTTCGACCGTTACCAGCACCGCGACGTGCTGCCGGTGCTCTATTACGACTACATCGCGCAATATGTGGAGAACGGCGGCGCGCTGCTGGTGGCCGCCGGTCCCGAATATGCCGGCGAACAGTCGATCGCCAATACCCCGCTGATCCCGGCCCTGCCGGCCCTGCCCACCGGGCAGGTGCTGGATACGGCCTTCTATCCGCGCTTGACCGAGATCGGCCAGCGCCACCCCGTGACGCGCGGCCTCGACGGCGCGGAGACGAACCCGCCTCAATGGAGCCGTTGGTTCCGCCAGATCGCGGTACGCGATGCGACCGGCGAAGCGGTCATGAAGGGCACGGGCGAAAACCCGCTGCTGCTGCTCAAGCGCGTCGGCGAGGGCCGCGTTGCCATGCTGCTGTCCGATCAGGGATGGCTGTGGGCGCGCGGCTTCGAGGGCGGGGGGCCGCACGTGCAGCTTTATCGCCACATCGCCCATTGGCTGATGCGCGAACCGGAACTGGAAGAGGAACGGCTGACCGCCAGCGGCCGCGGCATGATGCTCGAGGTCACGCGCCAGACCATGGCCGACGAGGCGGGAAGCGCGACTGTCATCACCCCGTCGGGCGAGACGCGCCAGATCGCTTTGGCGCAATCGGCGCCGGGGCGCTTCACCGGGGCGCTGGAGACCGACGAGATCGGCCTCTACCAGGTCGCCAACGGCGATCTCGCCACGCTCGCCCATGTCGGGCCGGTCAATGCGCCGGAATTCGCCGAGACCGTCTCGACCACCGCGCTGCTGGAACCGCTGGCGAAGGAAACCGGCGGATCGGTACGCCGGATCGAAGGCAGCGGCGGCCTGCCCGGCATCGTGCCCGTGCGCGCCGGCGCGCCGGCGTCCGCACGCGACTGGATCGGGCTCAGAACCACGTCGGAAAGCATCCTGAAATCGGTCGACCGTATCCCGCTGTTCGCCGGCTTCCTCGGCCTCGGTGCCCTGCTCCTGGCGCTCGGCGCCATGTGGTACCGCGAGGGGCGGTAGAAAGATCTCAGGCCGAAGCCGCTGACCGCTTCTTCGCCCGGTTGGCGTGCACGATGACGCCGCTCAGCGTGTCGGCCACGCCTTCGGCCAGTTCCGCGACCAGCAGGCGGTTCGGATCGACCGGACGCTCCATCCTCAGCTTGCCCACCGGGACGCGCTGGAACCCGAGCGGCCCGTAATAGGGCTGGTCGCCGACCAGGATGACGGCGGGCGAACCCGCGCGGCGCGCCGCATCGAGCGCGAGCGCCACCAGCTTCTTGCCGATGCCCTTGTTCTTGAAAGCCGGCCGCACCGCGAGCGGGCCGAGCAGGTGCCCGCGCCCGGCGCAAGCGGCAACCGGCGTCATGCGCACCGAACCGATGATTTCGCCGCCGGTCTCGGCAACGAAGGAAAGCGCGGCGTCATGCGGTCCGCCTTCGCGCAGCTTGAAGGCGGCGCGCGCAAAGCGCCCCGGACCGAACGCTTCCTCGGCGATTGCCTCGATTTCCGCCTCGTCGGCAGCATTCTCAAGTCTGTAGGTAATGTCCGCGTGGTTCATCCGATGACCCTGTCCGTACGCGCCATGTGTCGGAACCGCTTGAGCGGTCCCGGTTCATTCACCTGTCAGGCGATGGCTCGTCGTCGGTCGAAACGGATCATCAGTTGCGTCACCACTTGAATTGGACGGCGTTGGCTACCCCAGATGCGGGCCGTTGTCCATATCGCCCGCGCCGGTTTTTTCGTTTGCTGCGACGCACTGTTCAACATTGCGGGGGTTACGCGCGCGGCCCGACAGCCTATCTGGCAGGCAATGAACGATGAGGACGGATGACGGAGACGAATGCGATGGGACTGCTGGTCGATGGCGTGTGGCAGGACAAATGGTACGATACGGCGTCCACGGACGGCCGGTTCAAGCGCCAGGAATCGGCGTTCCGCAACTGGGTCACCGCCGACGGCGCGCCCGGCTTGAGCGGCGAAGGCGGGTTTGAGGCCGAACCCGGCCGTTACCATCTCTATGTCTCGCTCGCCTGCCCCTGGGCGCACCGCACCCTGATCTTCCGCAAGCTCAAGAAGCTGGAGAATGTCATCTCCGTCGATGTCGTTCACTGGTACATGGCCGAGAACGGCTGGGAATTCCGTGCCGAGGACGCCGCGACGGGCGACTCGCTTCACTCCTCTGCCTTCCTGCACCAGATCTACACCCGCGCGCGGCCCGATTATTCCGGCCGCGTGACCGTGCCGGTGCTGTGGGACAGGAAGCGCGGGACGATCGTCTCCAACGAATCCTCCGAGATCATCCGCATGTTCAATTCCGCCTTCGATGCATGGGGCGACGCGACGCTGGACTTCTATCCGCAGCCCCTGCGCGCGGAGATCGACCAGATCAACGACATCGTCTATCGCACGGTCAACAACGGCGTCTATCGCTGCGGTTTTGCGACGGCGCAGGCCGCCTATGACGAGGCCTATGACGCCCTGTTCGAAACCCTGGACATGCTCGAGGACCGGCTGTCGGAAAACCGCTACCTCCTCGGCGGCACGCTGACGGAAGCCGACTGGCGGCTGTTCACGACGCTGGTGCGCTTCGACCCGGTCTATGTCGGCCACTTCAAGTGCAACCGCAACCGCATCTTCGATTTCCCGAACCTGTCAAACTACCTGCGCGAGCTCTACCAGGTGCCCGACATCGCGGAGACGGTGAACCTGCACCACATCAAGAGCCACTATTTCGCCTCGCACGAGACCATCAATCCGACGCGCATCGTGCCCAGGGGACCCCTTGTCGATTTCGCCGCGCCGCATGACCGCGCGCGGCTTGCCTAGCCCTATTGCTGCCCGGTCGTGAGGCCGACCCGCAAACCGCCCCAGTGGCGGCCGTTGACGAAAATCGGGCAGGACAGGTCCTTCATCAGGTGATACTCGCCGCCGCCCATGTCGCGTCGGTAGGTCTGCAGCAGGAAGGTCCTCTTGTTGCGGCCGGCGGCCAGGCCCGTGCGATCGTTGAATATCCGGCGGTTGCGGCAATTGGCGGCGTTCCACACGGGATCGTCCGACTGCGGTTGCGAGTATTTCAGATTGTGCGTCGGCAGATATCCGTTGCGATCTACCGCAGCGCAGAAGACGACGCGCGGACCCACCTTGAGGAACGGCTCCTGGATTGCGGGCATCACCTTGTCGGTGAATTCCGTGAATGCCGTCATGACCTGTTGCGGATTGGTGCCGCCGATCGGCCTGTAGTTCTCGTCGAACAGCGCCGCCATGGAAATCTGGCCGGAATCGACCGCGTTCTCGAAAATCCGTGCGGTCTCCGCCGCGGCTTTCATGCAGGCCCGGATGACGGCTGAATCCTCGGTCTCGATGCCGCTTTCCTCGACGAGAAGGACCATGTCTTCAGAGAACGAGACCAGGTGATTGAACTTCTTCGTTGTATCCGCCAGCTTGCCGGAGTTCTCCTGGGCCATCCGGTCGAGCCGCGTGACCTCCTGGAGCACGGTGCTGCAAATGCTGTTCGCTCGCTCCACCGGTTTGGATATTCCCGAGATCTCGACAGTCATCGCGGCGACGCTCTCGCCGAATTCGTGGAATTTCTTCAGGTCGGCATCGATGGTTGCGGACCGTTCCACCGCCGCGGATGCCTTTTCGGCACTCGACCGGTTCTGCTTCTGCAGCTTCTCGACAGAGACGCTCAGCTTCTCCAACCGGGTGATGATGTCGCGCGAGACCTGATCGGTCTGGCTGGCGAGCAGGCGTACCGAATCGGCGACGACTGCGAAGCCCCTTCCCGCCTCGCCCGCATGCGCGGCCATGATGGAGGCGTTGATGGCGAGCATCTGCGTTTCCGCCGCGATGTCCTTGATCGATTCGGAAAAGCCGTAGACCTCCGACAGTTGGCTGACGACGGAGTCGAATTCGCCGAACACCGCATTGGACGATTTGGCCATCTCCTGGATGTCGCGAATGGCCACCGACAGCGCGTTTTCGATCGAGCTTGCGGTGTCGTTCAACCCGTCGCGCACGGCACCGGCCGATCCGACGGCTTCGCGCGCCACGGACGCCGCGACCGCGCTGGTATCGGCGATCTCGCGCAACGAACCCGTCAGATTGTGGAAAGCCCTGGCTTCCTCGGCAATATCGGCCGCGACGTCGCCGACAGCCCCGTGCATGTCGGCGATATTGACGGAAAGGCTGCCGAGCCGCGATCCGACGAGCGACACCACCCTTGCGAGATCTTCGCCGGCACCGGCCGCAACCGGCTGCTGGCGGTCAATCTCGCCGCCGGAAGATGCGGGTTCCACGCCGGCGTCGTCTTCAACGCTTACCGCAAGCGCATTTCCCTGGAATTGATGCACCATCTCTAACCTTTCGAAATCGTCGCGAATCCGCACGAAGCCGGTCTTTGTGCCGGCTGAATCCCCCTCCCCGATTCGCGCGCAACCGCAGGACCGCGCACGGCACAAAGGTTCCCTTGTTCCTAGCGCGCTAACATTGTCTGAAACTGTAGGCCGGCTACGAGAGCGCCGCATGACGACCGGCGGCTGCGAAGCAGCACGGCACGGTCATTTCAAGCCGCCGTCAGGGCCGCGCGGCTGCCACGACGGGATCAGCTGGGTAATGATATTCGCATCATGCAGATGGAATAGCTCGTAACCGCTCATCCAGTATCCGCCAGGCTCGTTGAAGTAGCCTTCCTCGACGAAGCCGCAGATGAACTCTTCCGAAACGCCGGCCTCAAGCAACATGTCCAGAAATCGCTGTGTCGCCAAAGGTGCAGGCCTGTCCTGAAACGCATGGCAGACACCATGGAAAAGCCACGCGCTCGAACTGCCGGCTATGCGCTCCTCGCCTTCGGCGAAGAGTAGCACGCAGGCCGAAAGGCAGTGCGCCCCATGGCGGACATAAGTCTTCAGATCGACCTCGCTGCGCATTCGACGCAGGATTTCCGCGACCTTCTCCGTATACGCGAGTTCCCCGCCGGCGCTGTCCATGTCGATAATGATTGCATGGTAGTCGGGGATGATTTCGGACGCGATCTTCTCCAACTTCTCAGCCAGCGGCGGGGCGATCCGCCCT
>JAIOIW010000046.1 GCA_019912385.1 Notoacmeibacter sp.
GGCCTGGCCGACTCCAAGTACCGGCCCTGCCCGCTGCTGGTGAAATATGTCGAGGCGGGCTGGCTCGGCCGCAAGGCCGGACGCGGCTTCTACGATTATCGTGGCGAAACGCCGGTGCCGACGCGATAGGCGGCGCGGAAAACCTCAATCTGGAGAGCGGTGCAGTCCGCGCAAGGGCTGTGAAAGTGGCAATGGACTCGCGGCGCCGGGTCCGCCCTCGTGAACGGAAACGCGAAACGGGAGACGGCTATGGCGAAACCGAATCTGGTCATCATCGGCGCAGGCGGCGTGGGCGATGTCGCCGCCAACAAGGCAGTGCAGTTCCGCAAGGACTTCGGCGACATCTACTGGGCAAGCCGCACGCTCGACAAGCTGTCGTCCAAGGCGGACGAGGTTCACAGGCGCTGGGCGAAGGGCCACGAAAACACGCTGATCGAGCCGCGCCGCGTCGATGCCCGCGACATCGCCGACACGGTCCGCCTGCTCCAGGACACGCAGGCCGATATCGTGGTCAACGTCGCCTCGCCCTATTGCAATCCCGCGATCATGGACGCCTGCCTGGAAACCGGCACGCACTATATCGACACCGCGCTGGCCGAGGAGGAGCATGTCGAGAACATCCCTGCGCCCTGGTACTCCTATTTCGAATGGCCGCGCCGGCCGAAATTCGCCGGGCGTAAACTCAATGCCCTGCTCGGCATGGGCTTCGACCCGGGCGTGGTCAACATCTTCTGCGCCCATGCGGCCAAGCACCTGTTCGACAGCATTTCCTCCATCGACATCATCGATGTGAATGCCGGCAGCCACGGCCGCTATTTCGCCACCAATTTCGATGCCGACACCAATTTGCGCGAAATCAAGGAAGACGTGATCACCTGGGACAACGGCCAGTGGCGCAGCTTCCCGCATCACCGGGAATGGATGGATGTCGCCCTGCCCGAGGTCGGCGCGCACCGGGTTTATTCGATGGGCCACGACGAATTGCAGTCGCTCGCCGTCAACTTCCCCGATACGCCGCGCATCACCTTCTGGATGGGCTTCGGCGAGCATTACCTGAAGGTCTTCGAGGTGCTCGACAATCTCGGCCTGACCTCGTCGATCCCCATCGAGGTCGACGGCTGCAGGGTCGCGCCCAACCGCGTCGTCAAGGCGCTGCTGCCCGATCCGGCGAGCCTGGCAAAGGACTACACCGGCAAGGTGTGCATCGGCGTTGATGTGCGCGGCAGGAAGGACGGCGAGGAGAAGCGCCATTTCATCTGGTCGAATTGCGACCATGCGGAAAACTATGCCGAGGTCGGCGCGCAGGCGATCTCCTACACCACCGGCGTGCCTGCCATCACCGCCGCGCGGCTTCTGGCCGAAGGCGCGTGGAACCCCCAGACCATGGTCAATGTCGAGGAACTCGACCCCGATCCCTTCCTCGCGATGATGCCCGATGTCGGGATCGGCTGGCACGTCGAAGAACTGCCGCTCGACGGCACCTGGCCGTATCCCTCATGAATGCCGGCAATTTCGCACGCTTCGATCCCGCACGCGTCCCCACCCCCTGCTATGTGATCGACCGGGCCCGCATCGTCCGCAATTGCCGGGTCCTCCGGCGCATTGCAGACGAGGCCGGCGTCAAGGCGCTGCTCGCCCTGAAGGCATTCTCCACATTCGCGGTCGCCGACGTCATCGGCGAATATCTCGACGGAACGGCGGCGAGCGGTCTTTACGAGGCCATTCTGGGCGGTAGCCGTTTTTCGGGCGAGGTGCACACTTTCGCACCGGGTTTGAAGCAGGAGGACCTGGCCGAAATGCTGCAGCTGTCCGACCACCTGATCCTCAACTCGCTTACCCAGTACCGCCGCTTCGCGCCGATGCTGGCTGCTTCCGAAAACACCGCGCTCGGCCTACGCCTCAATCCGCTCCATCGCGAGATCGAGAACCCGCTCTACGATCCGGCCGGGCCCTGGTCGCGGCTGGGCGTCGACGGAACGCGGCTTTCGCCGGATGACCTCGCCCCCTTCTCCGGCATTCATGTCCACGCGTTGTGCGATCACGGTTTTGCGCCCTTCGCGCGTTTCCTGGAGGCGGTCGAGACTCGCTTCGCCCATCTCTTCCCGGCGATCGACTGGATCAATCTCGGCGGCGGCGTGCTGTTCACCGATGACGGCTTCCCCGTTGACGACGCCATCGCCCTGCTGAAGGATTTTCGCGCCCGCACCGGCCTGCAAATCTATCTGGAGCCGGGCACGGCGGTCGCACTCCATGCCGGGGCTGTCGTCGCCGAAGTGGTTGATGTCGGCGTCACCGGCGCGCCGGTCGTCATCACCGACGCGTCGGCGACCTGCCACATGCCCGACGTGCTGGAGGCACCGTTCACGCCCGAATGCATCGGCGCCGAAATCCTGCCGCGCGACCTGGAACCGCGTAACGTCAATGATCCGAATATCGCGCGGGTCGGCGGGCCGACTTGTCTCGCCGGCGACACCATCGGCACCTACCGTTTCGAAAGCATGCCCGCTATCGGCGACCGGCTCGTCTTTCTCGATCTCGCCTATTACACCATGGTCAAGAACACGACCTTCAACGGCACGCCGCTGCCGGCGGTCGCGGTGTGGGACAGCGACACCGATAGCCTCGAGATCGTGAAGGAATTCTCCTACGCGGATTTCGAGAACCGTCTGGGCTGAGCGCTATCCGGTGGGTTGGCCGGCATTGAGGGCCGCGTCGATCAGCCTCACGGCGTCGGGGCTGTCCCATTCCGCCGGGCCGTTGATCTTCGCCATCAGGCAGCCGTCGCCGTCGATCAGCATCGTCGTCGGCAGGCCGAGCGCCAGCGACCGCTTCTTGAAGGCGTTGAACACGCCCATCGTCTGGTCATGATAGAGCGGCAGCGACAGCACGTTGATCTCGTCCAGGAATTTTGCCGGCTTCGACAGTTCGCCGGTATCGATATTGATCGCGACCACCTCGAACTCCTCGCCGCCGATCTGCTGTTGCAGCCGATCGAGCGCGGGCATCTCTGCACGGCAGGGCGCGCACCATGTCGCCCACAGATTGAGCAGGATCGTCTTGCCGGCAAAGTCGGCAAGGGTCATGGCCTGGCCGTCGGGACCGGTAAAACCGATATCGCCGAGCTGCTGGGGATCGGCCACCTGCATTGCCGCGACTTCGCCCTTCGCCGCTGCGTCGATCGCAGCGCTGCGGGCCGGATTGGCGGGGCATGTGCCCGCCATTTGCGCCCCGCCATTGCCATCGGGCGCATTCCTCACGTATATCGCGACCGCACCGGCAACGGCGGCAGCAAGGGCGAGCGCGGCGATCAGCCGTTTTAGCGCTGCGGATTTCCGTTCGTCAGTCATTCATTCTACTCCGGGGTCCGGCATATATGGGAAACAGCGACACAAGCAACCAGATGTGGGGCGGACGTTTTGCCTCGGGTCCCGACCGGATCATGGAGGCAATCAACGCTTCCATCGATTTCGACCGCGTGCTCTACGCCCAGGACATCGCCGGCAGCAAGGCCCACGCCGCCATGCTGGCCGAAACTGGCATAATCTCGGCGGAAGACCACGACAAGATTGTTCACGGGCTGAACACGATCCTGTCAGAGATCGAGGCGGGCACGTTCGAGTTCTCCGCAAAGCTTGAAGACATCCACATGAATGTCGAAAGCCGGCTTGCCGAGCTGATCGGTCCGGCGGCCGGGCGGCTGCACACCGCGCGCTCGCGCAATGACCAGGTGGCCGTCGATTTCCGCCTCTGGGTAAAGGAAGAACTGCAAAAGACCCATGCCGCGCTCACCCGCCTGATCGAGGCCTTCCTCGACAAGGCCGAGCAGCATGCGGCCACCGTCATGCCGGGCTTCACCCATCTGCAGACCGCCCAGCCGGTCACCTTCGGCCACCACTGCATGGCCTATGTCGAGATGTTCACCCGCGACCGCTCGCGCGTAGCCGACGCGATCGAGCGCCTCGACGAGTGCCCGTTGGGGGCGGCAGCGCTCGCCGGCACCGGCTTTCCGATCGACCGGCACATGACGGCGAAGGCGCTGGGCTTCCGCGAACCGACCCGCAATTCCATCGACACGGTGTCCGACCGCGATTTTGCGCTGGAGTTCCTGTCGCTCGCCGCCATCTGCGCCGTCCACCTGTCGCGCCTCGCCGAGGAGATCGTCATCTGGTCGACGCCGCAGTTCGGCTTCGTGCGCCTGTCGGACGCCTTCTCCACTGGCTCCTCGATCATGCCGCAGAAGAAGAACCCGGACGCTGCCGAGCTGATCCGCGCCAAGACGGGCCGCATCAACGGCGCGCTGGTGACGCTGCTGACCGTCATGAAGGGCCTTCCGCTGGCCTATTCCAAGGACATGCAGGAAGACAAGGAAGCCGTATTCGACGCCGCCGGAACGCTCGACCTGATGATCGCTGCGATGACCGGCATGGTCCGCGACATGGAGATCAACACCGCCGCCATGAAGAAGGCCGCCGGCGCGGGCTTCTCTACCGCCACCGACCTTGCCGACTGGCTGGTGCGCGAGGCGGGCCTTCCCTTCCGCGAGGCCCATCACGTCACCGGCCGCGCTGTCGCGCTCGCCGAGGAGAAGAAATGCGGGCTCGAGAAGCTCGCGCTCGAAGACCTGCAGGCGATCCATCCCGCGATCACCGATGGCATCTTCTCCGTCCTGTCGGTCGCCAATTCGGTGAAGAGCCGCACGTCCTACGGCGGAACGGCACCGGCCCAGGTGCGCCGCCAGGTCAAGGCCGCGCGAAAACGCATGGCGAAGAAATGAACCGCCAAATGCGGATGCATTCCCGCTGTCTTTCGGCTAAAAGAAGCCGCAACGAACTTGACGGATGACGCCATGACACCGCGAAAGCTGCTCACCCTTGTGCTCATCATCGGTGCCGCCGGCCTCATGACGACGGCCTGCGGGCGGCGCGCGCCATTGGAATCGCCGGCGCAGGCAGCGGCGCGCGAGGCGCAGGAAACGCGCACGAGCGGTACCGTCGCCGAAGAAAAGAAAGCGGATACGGAAAAGCCCAAACGCTTCATCCTCGACCCGCTGCTCGATTGATCCTTTCCTGTCGGGAAACTAGGCCCTGTGGACGGATTGGAAATTTATTTCGTGAGACAAGAGGCGAGAGATGCCGCGAGAAGACACGAAGGGCGTACCGGCAGTACGGCCGAGGGGCTTGTTGCGGCAGGTCGACGCCTCCTGTCTCACCCGCAGGGACGGGCGCTTGCCGCCCAGGGCCGTCGAAAAACCTCCGTCCCGATGGAACCGCATCGTGAGCGTCGGTTTTTCTTGGCCCTGAACGCCGATCGCTCCGGCGAAATCCGTCTCCAATCCGTCCACAGGGCCTAACGACCGTGAACCATTTCGAATTCCGTGACGGCGTCCTCCATGCCGAGGACGTGCCGGTGCCCCAAATCGCCGAGGCGGTCGGCACGCCGTTCTATCTCTATTCGACCGCGACGCTGACCCGCCATTACGAAGTGTTCGCTACGGCCTTCGAGGGCCTGGACGTGCTCGTCTGCTACGCGATGAAGGCCAATTCCAATCAGGCCGTCGTCAAGACGCTTGCCGAGCTTGGCGCCGGCGCCGATGTCGTCTCCGAAGGCGAACTGCGGCGCGCGCTTGCCGCAGGCATTCCCGGCAGCCGCATCGTCTTTTCCGGCGTCGGCAAGACCGCCCGCGAGATCGATTTCGCGCTTGAGACCGGCATCCACTGCTTCAACGTCGAATCGGAACCGGAGCTTGAATTGCTCTCTGCCCGCGCGGAGGCTCTGGGCAAGGTGGCGCCGGTGTCGCTGCGCATCAACCCGGACGTCGATGCCCGCACCCACAGGAAGATCTCCACTGGCAAGGCGGAGAACAAGTTCGGCATACCGTGGCATCTCGCCCGCGAGGTCTATGCCCGTGCCGCGGGCCTGCCGGGCATTCGCATCACCGGCATCGACATGCATATCGGCAGCCAGATCACCGAGTTGCAGCCCTTCGACGACGCCTTCGCCCTGCTCAGCGAACTGGTCCACGACCTGCGCAATGACGGCCACGAGATCGAGCATGTCGATCTGGGCGGCGGGCTCGGCATCCCCTATCGCATGGACAATGATCCTCCGCCGCTGCCGCAGGCTTATGCCGAGGTCGCCCGCAAGCACATCAACAAGCTCGGGCTGAAGGCGATCTTCGAGCCCGGACGGCTGATCTGCGGCAATGCCGGTATCCTCGTCACCAGCGTCATCTATCTCAAGGAGGGTGACGCGAAAAATTTCGTCATCGTCGACGCGGCCATGAACGATCTCATTCGCCCGACACTGTACGAAGCCTTCCACGAGATCTATCCGGTGGTGCAGAAGCCGGCAACCGCGCCCTGGCTGACGGCCGACATCGTCGGCCCTGTCTGCGAAACCGGCGACTACCTTGCCCATGATCGCGAGATCGCGCGCGTCGGCCCCGGCGACCTGCTGGCGGTCGGCTCGGCAGGGGCCTATGGCGCCGTGCAGGCCGGTACCTACAACTCGCGCCTACTCGTGCCCGAAGTGCTGGTCAATGGCAGCAAGTACCATGTCATACGGCCGCGCCGCACCTACGAGGAACTGATCGCGCTCGACAGCCTGCCCGACTGGCTTTGAACCGGCAAAGGCGGCCTTCACGCTATCGTGGCCTCGCCTTTGACATGTTTGGTGCTATCTTCTCCACAGAAGCGTCGCCGCCGGGAGCGGCGGCGGTCTGGAAGGGAGTGATGGCGATCACCGGCAACGGTTCCGCAGCGCAGACATTTTTGGCCCGGATCGCGCGCACGCGCATGGCGACGCGCGCGGCGCTGATATTCGAGCGCGCCTGGCCGCGCCTGCTGCCGGTTCTCGTCATAGCCGCGCTGTATATTTCTGCCGCCTGGCTCGGCTATTTCCGTCTGGTTCCCGACTGGCTGCGCATCGCGACCGGCGTCCTGTTCGCGCTCGCCGCGCTGTTCGCCCTTGTCCCTTTGCGCGGTTTGCGCCTTCCCGGCCACCGCGAGATCGACGACCGTATCGAACGGGCGAATGCGCTGCCGCACCGCCCGGTCACGACCCAGTCGGACCGCCTCGCCCGCTCCGGCGATCCGTTTTCCGACGCATTGTGGCACGAGCACCAGAAGCGGCTTGCCGAGGGTGTAGGCCGACTCGGCGCGGCAAGCCCGCATACCGGCATCCCGCGCCGCGATCCGCTGGCCCTTCGCGCGATCGCCGGCCTGCTCCTCGTCGCCGCCTTCGCCTTCTCGTTCGGGCCGGGCGGCGGAACGATTGGCGATGTATTCGTGCGCCAGCATACCGCGACGATGGTGCCGCCGCGCATCGACGCCTGGGTGACACCGCCCGCCTATAGCGGCCGCGCTCCGGTTTTCATGACCGCCGAAGCCAACCGCGACACTGACCGGTTCAACGTGCCATGGGGCAGCGCGGTCACGGTCCGGGTCACCGGGGGCGGCGGCAACGAGACGCTGGAATTCGCCACCGAGGCCGGGCAGGCCGCGCAGACCATCGAACCGAAGGACGACGCTGGACGCGCCGCGGCCCGGCAATTCACCGTGCAGCTGGAGCACGACGGCACGCTTGCGCTCGCCACCGGCGGCAACATTTTGAGTGAATGGGCGTTCACGGTCATCCCCGACAAGGCGCCCACCATCCGCTTCGTCGGCGAGCCGAAGCGCGCGGCGAACGGCGCGCTGGAACTCGCCTACGCGATCGAGGACGACTATGGCGCGAAATCGGCCGAGGCGATGATTTCGCTTGGCCGCGAACCGGGCCCGGGCGCTCGTCCCCTCTACGATGCCCCCGAATTGCCGCTGGCCCTGCCGCGCCGCAATGCGGCGGACGGCTCGGCGAAAACCAGCAGCAACCTCACCGAACACCCCTGGGCGGGCGGGCCTGTGCGCATCCGGCTCAAGGCCGTGGACGCAGCCGGGCAGGAAGCGTTCAGCGATACCCGCGATATCATCATGCCCGAGCGCAGTTTCACCAATCCGCTCGCCCGCGCCGTCATCGAGCAGCGCCGTATCCTGGCGCTCGACGCCAACCGCGTGCCCCGCGTCCTGCTGCTGCTCGATTCGGCCATGCTCCGGCCCGCCGAAACGCTGGACAACCCGGCGCACTTCCTCGGCCTCACCACGATCCGCTCGCGCCTGAAGCTGGCGAACGACGACGACGGGTTGCGCGGCGTCGTCGACTACATGTGGGAAGTCGCGCTGCAGATCGAGGATGGCGACCTGACGGCCGCGGAGCGGCGCCTGCGCGATGCCCAGCAGGCCTTGCGCGACGCGCTGGAGAATGGCGCGTCCGATGAGGAAATCGAACGCCTCATGAGCGAACTGCGCGACGCGATGAACGAATTCCTGCGCGAATTCGCCGAACGCTCGCTGCAGAATCCCAACATGCCGCAGATGCCGCAGCAGGGTCAGGAACTGCGCCGGTCCGATCTGGATCGCCTTCTCGACCAGATCGAGAACCTGGCGAAATCGGGCGCGCGCGACCGCGCCCAGGACCTGCTTTCGCAGCTTGAGAACATGATGAACAACCTGCAGGCCGGGCGTCAGCAGCAGGGCCAGTCGCAAAACGCGATGCGCGAGCAGTTGAACGAACTTGGCGAAATCATGCGCCGCCAGCAGGAAATGATGAACGAGACCTTCCGTCTCGACCAGATGCAGCGCGGGCAGCGCGGCAGCCGCCCGCAACAGGGCCAGCGCGAGCAACAGGGACAGGACGGCGAACAGGGCCGGCGCCAGCCCGGCCAGCAGGGGCAACAGGGCGAGAACCAGCCCGGCCAGGGCGATAACGGCATGACCGCCGACGAACTGGCCGAAGCGCTGCGCCAGTTGCGCGAAGGCCAGGGCCGGCTTCAGGACCGGCTCGGCGAACTGATGGACCAGTTGCGCGGTCTGGGGCTTGAGCCGGGCGAAGGCTTCGGCGAGGCCGGTGAGGCCATGGACCGCGCGGGCGAAGCGCTCGGCCGGGCCGATGGCGAGGAGGCCGTCGGTAATCAGGGCCAGGCGCTGGAGGCGTTGCGCCGCGGCGCCCAGGACATGATGAACCAGATGCAGCAGGCCCGCCAGGGCGAGCAGGGGGGGTCGGAGGAAGGCGGCACCCGCCAGGGTTCGGCAGACCGCGATCCGCTTGGCCGCCCGCGCGCCACGACCGGTCCGGACTTCGGGGATTCTGTCGACGTGCCCGACGAGATCGACACCCAGCGCGCTCGCGAAATCCTCGAGGCCATTCGCCGCCGCCTGGGCAACGCGCTGTCGCCCGAGGTGGAAAAGCGCTACCTGGAACGCCTTCTGGAATTGCAGTGAACGGTTGACGGTCGTACGGGCCTCAGGCGGCCAGCGCAGCCGTCACGGCCTTGCGGATTTCGACCAGCGTGAAAGGCTTGGGCACGACGTCGATGATCATCCGGGCGACGTCGCCGGCGCGTTCGCGCTGCTCGGCATAGCCGGTCATCAGCAGGATCTTCAGCTCCGGATAGGCATCGGCCGCATTGCGCGCCATCTCCAGCCCATCCATTACCGGCATGCGGATGTCGGAAAGGACCAGATCGAAACCGCCGTTCTCCTCGTTGAGGATCGACAGTCCGGCTTCCCCGTCTTCCGCCGTCTCGACCTCGTGACCATCCACACCGAGCGCGCGCGCTGTGAATTCGCGCACCGAATCGTCATCCTCGACCAGCAGGATTCTCGCCATCAGTCCTCGCCCTTGACCACACCCACGAACGGCAGTTCGCGGAATGCGTGGCCGGCATCCATGCCGTAGCCGACCACGAAATGGTCGGGGCAGTCGAAGCCGACGAAATCGGCATTGATGTCGCTAGTGCGCCGCATCCGCTTGTCCAGCAACACGGCGATCGATACGGATTTCGCGCCGCGCGACAACAGCAGGTCGCGCACGAACCTGAGTGTCTTGCCCGACTCCAGTATATCGTCGATCAGCAGGATATCACGCCCCACCACCTCGTTGTCGATGTCGCGCAGAACCTTGATGTCGCCGCTCGTCTTGCCCGCGCCGTAGCTGGAGATCATGATGAACTCGACCTCGGGCGAAATGCCGACGTCGTGCATCGCGCGGATCAGGTCGGCGGCGAAGATGAATGATCCCTTGAGGACCGAGATCACAAGCAGATTCTCGAACTCGCGATGCGCGATTTCCTTGGCCAGTTCGAGATTGCGCCGCGCAATCGCTGATGCGCTGAACAGAACCTCGATATCCTTGCCGCGCACATTGGCCATCACGAATCGTCCCCGTAACCGAGTTTCACCTTAACCGAGTCGATTCCGTTTTTAAGCGCCGGAATGCGCCCTGAAAAGAGATGTCGTGCGCCCGGTGCAAGATCGTCTGCACGGGTGGACAGACGGAACTGACGGCTGGTCCCGTCGCTTGCCTCGACATCGACGATCACCGCGGGAACGCGATGGCTCGTCAGACCGCGGTTCTCGACCGTCGCGTCCACCAGCATGACCGCCGGCACGCCACTCGAGTCGAGCCGGGTCTCCACGTCGGAGATGACAAGGGCCTGCCCGGGTGTCTCGCCGCCGCTGCGGGCCAGCAACGCGTATCCGCCCGAAATCCAGAAGGCCGAGGCGATGAGTACAAGGGCCGTACTCCAGAACAGCGGACCGCCGGCCTCGCGAAAGTGATGGACGAGGCTGGCACCGGCACCATTGCCTGTACTGCGCAAGACGCTCAGGCTGGTCGCATCCGCATCGGCCTCTAGGCGCGGCCGCGACGGGCTGGTGCGGCCACTGCCGTGCGGCTCTCGGACCGTGCCGGAAGTGCTCGCGCCCGGCATAACCGTCTCGAAGACGGCGTCCTCGAAATCGCCGCTGCGGTCAGGACCGCCAATGTCCGGCCGTCCGCGATCCGCGGTAAGAATCTCGCCGGTCACCAGGCGCGGTTGCGATTCGCGAATCATGGATGGAATTCCCGCCGGATCGAACTTCCCCGATAGCCAAAAATGGTTAATCCTTCTTCAATATCCGATTTGTTCCTGTCCGCCTTGACCCCGCCATTAACCACCGATTAACCATGCGCATTGAGTGTCGGCATCGGCGTGGTGACGGCCATTCGGCCTGCCGTTCGCAAGACATCGGGGCGAGGCGCGGTGATACGGTTTGAAAATGTTGGCTTGCGCTACGGGATGGGTCCGGAAATTCTCCGCGACATCACGTTCCACCTGCCGCCTCGCTCGTTCCAGTTTCTCACCGGCCCCTCGGGCGCCGGCAAGACGACACTGTTGCGCCTCCTGTTCATGTCGCTGAAGCCGACCCGCGGGCTGATTACCGTCTTCGGCAAGGACCGCTCGAAGATCACGCGTGCCGAGCTGCCGTTGCTGCGCCGCCGCATCGGCGTCGTTTTCCAGGATTTCCGGCTGCTCGATCACATGACGACATGGGAGAATGTCGCCCTGCCCTTGAGGGTGCGCGGCCGCGAGGAGGCCAGCTACCGCGCCGATGTGACCGAACTCCTGAAATGGGTCGGACTGGGAGACCGCATGCATGTGTTGCCGCCGGTGCTGTCGGGCGGGGAGAAGCAACGTGCCGCGATCGCCCGCGCCCTCATCGAGCAGCCCGACATCCTGCTCGCCGACGAACCGACCGGCAATGTCGACCCGCCGCTGGCGCGCCGTCTGCTGCGCCTGTTCATCGAGCTCAACCGTTCCGGTACCGCCGTCGTCATCGCCACCCATGATCTCTCGCTGATGGATCAGGTCGACGCGCGACGCATGATCCTCACCGACAACAGGCTCGACATCTATGACTGAGCGGGGTCCGGGCAACAGCAAGGGAATTCCCGGCGCCGCCGTGGGGCGCAAGAAACCGGCCGATGCGGCTGCACGCCCGCGCAGGGGGCCGCGGCTTGACGGCTTCGGTGTGCTGCGACGCATGTCTCCAGGATCGGCGCGTTCCGCCTCGCCGATCGTCCCGGCGGGCAATATCGCGGGCCGCGCACTGGTCTTCGTCATAGCGATCATGACCTTCCTGTCGTGCCTGACGCTGGGCGCGGTTGCCCTCGTGCGCGATACCGCGTCCACCTGGCAAAGCGAGATTTCGCGCGAGGCGACAATCCAGATCCGCCCCGCCGAAGGGTTCGACATCGACGCCGCGCTCGCCAGGGCGCGCGATATCGCCAGCACGTTCGAAGGTGTCGGCAAGGCCTCCATCGTCGATACCGAGGCGACCGCGCGGCTGCTCGAACCGTGGCTCGGAAGCGGCTTCGACATCAGCGAACTGCCTGTCCCGCGCCTTGTCATCGTCACCATCGACGAAAACGATCCGCCCGACTTCCTGGCCATGCGCGCCGCGTTGTCGGTCATTCCCAATCTCAGCCTCGACGACCACCGCACCTGGGTCGACCGCCTCGTGTCGATGGCGCGCACGACAGTGGCAATCGGCATTTCCATCCTGGTGCTGATGCTGTCCACGACGGTCCTGACCGTCGTCTTCGCCACACGTGGCGCGATGGCCGGCAATGGTCACATCATAGAGGTTCTGCATTTCGTCGGCGCCGAAGCCGGGTTCATCGCCGGCGAGTTCCGCCAACGTTTCCTGCTGATCGGACTGAAGGGCGCGCTGGCCGGTGGAGCGGTCGCCATCGGCGTGTTTCTCGCCTTCTCCTGGTGGTCGGCCCGCAATTTGGCGACACCGGAGGCCGACCAGGCAACAGCCTTGTTCGGAAACTTTTCCATCGGCCTCGACGGCTATCTTGGCGTATCTGTCATCATGATCCTGGTTTCGGTCATGACCGGCGCGACATCGCACGTGACCGTCCTTGCCCATCTCGCCCAGATCGATTCGGCGACCCGCGACGGCACATGACACGACAGCCGGTCCCGTTGCCCTCCTGCGGGCGACGGGCGTATTTTCCGCCCCTGTGGCTGTTCATTGCCTCATTTTGGCGCTAACGAGAAAACATGGAAAAGGGGCAGGACGAGACCGACGCGGTAAATGCCGGCGCCGAAGACAACCGGTTGCAACGACGCAGCCGCCTGCCCCGGCCCATGCGCTTCACGCTCTACGGGCTGTCCCTCGTCGCCGTCTGCTTTCTTGCCGGGTTTGCCGTGTTTTCGAATCACGTGGCGAATCTGAGTCCGCCGCGCTCGGATCGCATGGCCGACGGCATCATCGTGCTGACGGGCGGCCACCAGCGCATCAGCACGGCCGTGGGACTGCTCAAGACGGGCCATGGCGCGCGGCTGCTCATTTCGGGCGTCAACCCGATTGCCAGCCGGGACGAACTGCGCGCGATATCCGGCGCTGACCGGGCACTGTTCTCCTGCTGTGTCGACATCGACATCGCCGCGCTCGACACGATCGGCAACGCCGAGGAAAGCGCCAAATGGCTGCGCCGCAACGCCTATAACAGCGTCATCATGGTCACCAGCAACTACCACATCCCGCGCAGCATGCTGGAACTCAGGCGCACCGCCGGCGCCGTGGAGATCATACCATGGCCGGTGGCCAACACGCCGCTCGATGGCGGCGGCTGGCTGAGCCGCCCCCGGGTCATGCGGGTCTTCTTCACCGAATACACAAAATATGTAGCCGCCCTCGTTCGCGCGGCTGCGCACCGTGTCAAAGGCACCGGCGAGAGCGAATCCGTGCGTGCCGCGCTCGGCAATCCGTCCTGACCGCGCCTTTGCCCGGCGCCGGGCAATTGACGGTTTTCTTTTCCCGCCTGCGGATGCTATCGATCGCTCAATGCTCGTTTTGTCCGGTTGGTGCTGATGGTTGTCCTCAGATCGGTGGCGTTCAACGTCGCCTTCTATATTTCGCTCATCGTGCAGATGATCCTCTGGACGCCGTATTTCTTTCTCGCCCCGCGCAAGAAGGCCTGGTTCGTCCCGAAATTCTGGGCAGCGTCCAATCTCTGGCTACAGGAAAAGATCGCCGGCACCAGGAGCGAGATCACCGGCCAGGAAAACCTGCCCGACGGCCCGTTCATCCTCGCACCGAAGCACCAGTCCTTCTGGGATGCCTTCGCTTTCCTGCCCTGGATTCCCGATGCCCTCTACATCCTGAAGCGCGAGTTGATGTGGATTCCGCTGTTTGGCTGGTATGTCGCGAAGATGCGGATGATCCCGATCAATCGCGGCAGCCGCTCCGTCGCGCTGCGAAAGGCGGTGACGCTGACCCGCGAACGGATGAAGGATGGCCGCCAGCTCATCATCTATCCGGAGGGCACGCGCCGTCCGCCCGGCGGCGAACCGGCCTACAAATACGGTATCGTCGAGATCTACGCCCAGCTTGGCGTGCCGGTGGTACCCGTAGCCCATGCCGCGGGCCTGTTCTGGCCACGCCGCAAGTTCCTGCGCTACCCCGGCACCATCCGCGCCCGTTTCCTGCCGCCGATCGAGCCGGGATTGCCGCGCGAGGAGTTCCTGAAAAGGCTGGTCGAAGAGACCGAGGCCGCCTGCGACGCCTATCTCGTCGAGGTCGCGCGATCGCCCAATCCGCCCCCCATGCCGCCAACCGCGGTCAGGCGGCTGCAGGAACTTGGCGTCGAGACATCGGGCTTGCCGAAAAACGGCGGCAATTCTGGCTAGAAGGGATGCTTGCCGGTGATCCGCGCCGCAACACCTTCGAGCCAATGGTCGCGGATGCCGAGCGTGTGAAGATGGGATAGCGTGTTGATCACGTATTCCTCGTTGGGTCCCGACCGCCCCGACGCGCCGCAGACATGGCGCGCCGCCTCGTCCATGCCCATGCGGCCGGCATACTGGCTGTGCCCGCGGTCGACCACATAGCCGAGCGTATCGACGCCATGCCCGTTGTCGAGCGTCACCCGCAGCGGCTTCTCGTGGTAGACATTGGTCACCAGCTCCCGTTCGCGCAGATACGTCGTAACCTCCTCGCGCATCTCTTCGGCGACGCGAAAGGCGATGCCGATGCACGAGCCGCCGCGATCAAGGCCGAGAACCAGGCCGGGCCGGGTCTGCGTACCGCGATGGATGTGCGACTTGACGCACAGCGAGCGGTGATAGCCGTAGAGATGCGCCCGGTGGGTTTCCAGATACTCGAAACCCGGCCGCCACATCAGCGAACCGTAGCCAAACACCCAAAAATCGCCCATATCCGATCCGAGCCTCGAAATGTACATCCCTTCGCGACAACACGGTCCCGCCATGAACGCAAAACCGACGGAAACGCCCCGTCGCGGTTCCCGCCGCATCCTCTGGCTCGCCGCAGCCATTGTCGTCGCCATTGCCGCCTACACGGCAGGCTGGTTCTATATCGGCGGCGAACTGGAAGCGCAAACGCGCCAGGCGATCGCGCGCATCAATGCGCAAGGCAAGCGCGCCGGGTGCGAGAGGGCGCAAGCCCGCGGCTACCCGTTCCGCATCGGCCTGTTCTGCGATTCCGTGCGCTACGAGGACGCGATGGGCGGCGTGGCCGTATCCGCGGGGGCGCTGCGTTCGGCGGCCCAGGTCTATGATCCCTACCGTGTCGTCAGCGAGCTCGACGGTCCGGCGCGCCTTGAACTGCCGGGCCTCGTCGCGGTCGAACTCGACTGGGACCTGCTGCATTCGAGCGCCCGGATCGCCACCCCCCTGCCCCGCACCGCCTCGGCTGAGGGCAGGAATGTCAGGGCAACCGCGCTCGACAACCCCGCGGGCGAGGCGCTGTTCACCGCAAATGTGGTGGAGGCGCATATGCGCATCCGCGGCGATGCGCTCGATCTGGCGGCCTCCGCGCAAGTGCTCAACCTGTCCGACGCCGTGATTTCCGGCAACCACCTGCCGCCCCTGAACGCATCCGCCGACCTGACGGTGGACGACGGCGTCAAGCTGGCGCTTGCCTGGGACGGCAGCCTGCGCGGCCGCTCCGGCACCATCCGCTCGGCCTCCGTCGATACGGGCGAAGGTGCGGGGATCTCCGTTTCGGGGCCGTTCTCGGTTGCCGATGACGGGCTGATCGACGCGACGCTGACCGTGACGATCCGCGAACCCGCCAGGCTGTCGAAGCTGCTGGCGGACGCGTTTCCCCAGCTTCGCGAGACGATCGAATCGAGCCTCGGCCTTATCGCTGCCGTCTCGGCTGGCGGTGCGCCGGCAACGCTGCCGCTGGTGATCACCCGGGGGCGGCCGGTCATCGGCTTCGTCGCCCTGGAGCCTGTTCCGCCCCTGCCCTGATCGCGCCTTCCTATGACCCCGTGTGGTCGTGGTGGCGGCCGAAATCCGGCTCCGCGGTATCCTGGCCGGCCTCGATGATCGAGCGGCGGATGGCCCGCGTGCGGGTGAACAGGTCAAACAGTTTTTCCCCGTCCCCCCAGCGGATGGCGCGTTGCAGCGCCGACAGGTCCTCCGAGAACCGCGCCAGCATCTCCAGGATGGCATCCTTGTTGTGCAGGCAGACGTCGCGCCACATCGTCGGGTCGGAGGCCGCGAGGCGCGTGAAATCGCGGAAGCCGGATGCGGAATACTTGATCACTTCCGACTTGGTGACCGTCTCCAGGTCATCCGCCGTGCCGACGATATTGTAGGCAATGATGTGCGGAAGGTGCGAAACGATCGCCAGCACCCTGTCGTGATGGTCGGGGTCCATGACATCGATCTGGGACCCGCAGGCACTCCAGAAGTCCGTAAGCCGCCGCTGCGCTTTCCCGTCGGTTCCAGGAAGCGGCGTTAGGATGCACCAGCGTCCCTCGAACAGCTCGGCGAATCCGGCCTCGGGACCGGACCGCTCGGTCCCGGCAATCGGGTGGCCCGGGATGAAGTGCACGCCTTCAGGCACATGCGGCTCCATCTGGTCGATCACTGAGCGCTTGGTCGAGCCGACATCGGTCAGGATCGCGCCCGGCATCAATGCCGCGGCCACATCGGCTGCAACCGCGCCGGACGCGCCGACCGGAACGGAAACGATTACCAAATCGGCATCGCGGACAGCCGCCGCGGCCGCGCGCTCGTAGCGGTCGCCAAGATTCAGTTCTTCCGCGCGATTGAGCGTATCGGCGCTGCGCGTGGAGATGACCACTTCGCGGGCCAGCCCCTCGCGCCTGATCACGCGGGCAAGCGACGAGCCTATCAGGCCGATGCCGATCAGCGCGATCCGCTCGAACATCGGTTCGCCCGCGTCATCTTTGCTGGCGCCTGTCATTGGCTTAAGAAATCTTTCAGCGCCGCGATCACGCCTTCATTGGCCTCCGCGGTTCCGATCGTCATGCGCAAGGCATTCGGGAAACCGTATCCGGTCACGCGGCGCAATACGAAGCCGCGTGCCACGAGGAACGCATCGGCCACCTCGGCGGTGTGCCTGCCGTCGTCGAGGAAATGGATCAGCACGAAATTGCCGACGCTGGGCGTAACCCTGAGCCCCATCCCTTCGAACGCGGCGGTCAGTCTCGGCAGCCAGGTCTCGTTGTGCTCGACCGCCCGTTCCACGAGCGCGCGGTCGCGGATCGCCGCCGCCCCGGCCGCGATCGCCAGCGCGTTGACATTGAACGGGCCGCGCACGCGGTTGACGGCATCGATGATGGGCGCGGGCGCGTACATCCAGCCGATGCGCAGGCCGGCAAGCCCGTAGATCTTCGAAAAGGTCCGCGTCATCACCACATTTTCCGACGACGACACCAGTTCGATGCCCGACTCGTAATCGTTGCGCCGCACATATTCCGCATAGGCCGCATCGAGCACCAGCAGCACTTGGGACGGCAGGCCGGCGCGCAGGCGGCGCACTTCCTCGAACGGCAGGTAGGTGCCGGTGGGATTGTTGGGATTGGCCAGGAACACGACCTTGGTACGCCCGGTCACTGCCGCAAGGATCGCGTCGACATCAGCGCGTTCGTCAGCCTCCTTCACGCAGACCGGCGTCGCGCCCGAGGCGAGGATCTGGATCTTGTAGACCAGGAACCCGTGCTCGGTGTAGATCGCCTCGTCGCCCGGGCCAAGATAGGTCTGCGCCAGCAACCCGAGCAGTTCGTCCGACCCGTTGGAGCACAGGATGTTCGCCGGATTGAGCCCATGAACCTCGGCGATCGCCTCGCGCAGCGCCGTCGACTGGCCATCGGGATAGAGTTCGAGCCGGCCGAGCAGGGCCTCGATCGCTTCGGCCGCCTTTGGCGACGAACCGAGCGGCGTCTCGTTGGAAGAAAGCTTGTACACCTTGGCGACGCCCGGAGCCGTCTCGCGCCCGGGAACATAGGCTGCGATGTCCATTACGCCGGGATTCGGTGTGGGTCTTGAGCTCGTCATGGAAGTCTCGTCGCATATCCGCACGGGTCATCTCGCCCGCGAGGCGGACATACTAGGCGCGGTCCATCTTGTCGAGGGGTGCGGCCGGATGGAGGCCCAGAACAGAAGGCCCGCGCCCGAGCGAAGCGCCCTGCGGGGCGAGAACCGGCACGAACACGCGGCGCGACACGCGCTGGGCGACCGGCCGGCCCTGGTAGAGGCGTTTCTGGGCCTCGACCACGATCACGCCGGAGAATACCGGCCAGAAGCGCCGTCCGGCGCGCTCCAGCGCTGGCGCCAGCCGCATCGCGAACCGTCGCTGCACCGGCGGAAAGAACAGCGCATCGGCGAAAGCGCCGGGTGTGAAATTGGCGTCGCGCAGCAGGGTCGTGAGCTGACCGCGCGAAAACGGCCGCCCCGAACCGAACGGCGTGTGCTCGAACCGCGCCCACACGCCACGGCGGTTGGGAACGACCACGATCAGCCGGCCGCCCGGCGAGATCACCCGCCAGGCCTCGTTCAGCGTCTCTCGCGGATTTTCCGAGTGCTCCAGCATGTGCACCATCAGCAGCCGGTCGATGGAGGAGTCGACCAGCGGCAGTTCCTCGTCGAACACCAGCGCATTGGCCGACGGCCCCTGCGGCGGCCAGCTTGCCGCGCCCTGGCCGGCCGGCATGAAGGAGAAGACCCGCTCCGCGTCGCCTGCGAACCGGTCGAGCCATGGGATGGCGTAGCCAAGGCCGACCAGCCTTTCGCTGGCCAGCGGCGCCCACACCGCGGTCAGCGCGCGCGCGATCGAGCGTTCGGCCAGGCGGCCGAGCGTCGAGGCATAGAAGGCGCGAAGGTCGACGATATCGACATGCATGATGCGGACGGTAGCACGTCGTTTGTGAACATCAAGCAAAGGCCGGTCGTGGTCCGCCAACGGGGTGACAGTTCAAGCGCATCACCCTATTTTCACCGCGACACCGCAAGCAGGAGACGATGATGGCCTTACAGATCGAGCAGTTCATGTGCCGCAGCGACAATTTCGGCGTCCTGATCCACGATCCCGAGAGCGGTGCGACCGCCTCAATCGACGCGCCCGAGGAAGGTCCCGTCCTGGAAACGCTGAAGCGCAAGGGCTGGACGCTCACCCACATTTTCGTCACCCACCATCACCACGACCATGTCGAAGCCAACGAGGCCCTGAAACGGGCTTACGGCGCCGAAATCACCGGCCCGGCATTCGAGGCCGACCGCATTCCCGGCATCGAGCGGCAGGTCAGCGGCGGCGACAGCTTTTCCTTCGGCTCCGACATCGTCGAGGTGATCGACACACCGGGGCACACTGCCGGTCATGTCTGCTATTACCTCCCGCGCTCGGGCGTCGTCTTCACCGCCGACACGCTGTTTGCGCTCGGCTGCGGTCGCCTGTTCGAGCGCGGCCCCGAGGTCATGCTGTCGTCGCTGAAGAAGCTCGCCGCCCTGCCGCCTCAGACGGTGGTCTATTGTGGTCACGAATACACCCAGGCCAATGCCCGTTTCGCCGTGACCGTCGATCCGGACAACAAGGCGCTGGCCGCCCGTGCGCGAGAGATCGACGCGCTGCGCGCCGAAGGCAGGCCGACCCTGCCGACGACGATCGGCCGCGAACTGGAAACCAATCCGTTTCTGCGCTGGTCCGATCCGGCCATCCGCGCCCATCTCGGCATGCAGAGCGCGAGCGACGCCGAGGTCCTTGCCGAGATCCGCAAGCGCAAGGATAACTTTTGAGGTCCTGGCCCTAGCCAGTCATACCGATAAGGATCGTCGCCTGGGCCAGCCAGTAGGCGCCCCAGACGAACACGTGGACCGCGGGCAGCAGCCGATGATCGGCGGCGACGGCGAACCGCCCCGCGCCGAGCGCCGCGTCGGACGCGATGAACAGGATCGCACCGGCAAGCACCACCAAATTGGCGTTGAGCGCGGCCGCGACACCCATCGCGAGAATGGCCGCCATGTAGGCGACAACCGGCAGCCTGAGGGCGCGGCCGGCCGCCGGTACGATCAGCCACCCCATGACCGCGACAAAAGCGGCCATCGCCGCGATCACGCCAATGGCGGCCGCAAGCGGAAGCGTCGCGCCGGTATCGGCCGTGGCAAACAGTGCGACATAGGCAAGATGCGCGGCCAGGAAGCTCGCCAGGCCACCGACAAAGGCGCGCTCGCCCCGGTAGGCCAGAAAGGCGTCGCCCGCCGCGCTGAGGACAAGGGCGGCAATCAGCAATACCGGCCCGCCGCGCTCCACGGCGATCACGACCAGCAGCAGCACGCTTGCCAGCTTGGCCGCCGTGCGCCGCCAATGCGCCGGGCGCTCCAGCATCAGCGCGTAGGTCAACGCGAACAGCGCCGAGAATAGAAGCAGGCCGTTGGCCGTGGTCTCCGGCCCGCCGGGATAGGGCCAGGCGATCATGCGCGGCTTCCCGCCGCCCGTGTCCTGGCCGTGAACATCGACTTGGCGGCCAGCGCCGCCCCGCCCGTGATCAGCAGGCAGGCGGCCAGCACCGGCCAGGTCGGCTCGGCGGCACCGGCCGCGATCAGGACCAGCGTCGACAGCAGCGGCGCGGCATAGCTCGCCGCGCCGAGCACCTGGATGTTGCCGTGCTTGACGCCATGGTCCCAGGTGTAGAACGCCGCGCCGACCGGCATCAGCCCGAGCGCGAGCACGGCCAGCCATTCGCCCGCGCCGGCCGGCCAGACCGTCTCCTCCAGCGCGAAGTGGCAGGCGAGCGAAAGCACCGCCGTCGCGGCGCAGAACCCGGTCACCGCCTCGCTCGGCACCTTTGCGAAACGTCGCGACATCAGCGAGTAGGACGACCAGACGAACGCGCAGGCCAGCGCCGCCGCATAGCCGAAGCCGTAACGCGCCTCGAAGGCGATGCCCTTGCCGCCGGTGACGAGCAGGGCGGTTCCGGCGAGCCCCATGAGGGCGCCGGCGACGTGATGAATGCCGAGCCTTTCGCCGGGCATCAGCGCCGACCCGACCACGATGAACAGCGGCCAGAGATAGGCGATCAGGCTTGCCTCCACGGCCGGCGCGTTGCGCAGCGCTGTGAAATAGAGGAAATGGTAGCCGAACAGCCCCGCGATCCCGAGCAGCCAGGCAGCCGCCGGAATGCGCGCGCGATCGCCGCGGTCGCGTCTGAACGCCAGCGCCACAAGGCCGATGGCCGTACCGACGCTGAACGCCAGCGCCGACAGCAGGAACGGCGGCACCTGGCCCGATGCCTGCGTGAACAGCGCCAGCAGCGCCCACATCAATATCGCCGAAAACCCGATTGCCGTCGCGCGCGCCATTTTCGCTCCTTCGGGCGCGCGGCGAACGCACACCGTCTAATCCTGTACGGTGAACCTTGTCGTCCTGACCGTCACCCAGCCGATCGTGCTCTGTATCGCGGCACTGACGGGTGCGTAAATACCGATACCGTCGATCGGCGCGAAAGTAATCGAAATGCCGGCCTTGCGGCGCAGGAACTCGATCGCCGACGCGCCCTTGTAGTAGCCGGCCACCGGAACGAATTTGGCCGTGCAGGTCACGGCGGTCCCCTTGTATCCGGCCACCGACACGTTCGAGATCTTCGGATCGGATAGCTTGAAGTCGGCGCGAAGTTCGCCGTCGAACGCCTTGATCGTGCGGTCGCAGACCGATTGCGGGTCCTTCGCCCGGATCATCAGCGACGTGAAGGGATCGCCGACAGCGAGAAGATGGTTCTTCGACAATGCCACATAGCCGGGGTCGCCATCCCTCGGCTTGGGAGAGTAGTCATAGGTGACGACATCGCCCTTGGCGAAGGTCATCCGCGATGCCGTCCGCTTGCCGCCATTGACATAGCTCATGGCGAAGTCCCGCGGTTGCGGTCCCTGCTCGGTGAAGGTTCCGCTTACCGCCGTCGAGCCGGCAACCGCGCCGAAAAGGCGGGCCAGACCGGCGCTGCGCAGGCTGGCTTCGAGACGGTAGGTGTCACCGTCGATCGTGGTCGTGACATCCGATACGCCGATCTTGAAACCGAGGAGCGATACGGTGTAGCTGCTGCGGTAGGTTTTCGGCCCTTCCAGCGCCTGTGCCCCGCCTGGGAGCACCGCAATGAGAGCCGTGGCAAGCGCTGCCGAAGTGATGTGTTTCTTCATGCGACAATATCCCCCGGCTGGCGCGGCCAGCCGTGTCTTGCGTCCCTCGCGCGCCATTGTCTCCGGAAAATCGGCAAAGTTGTGATCGTGCGCGATGCGGCGGGTCGGCCGGTCGGGGCGCATGCGGTCGCGACGGGACCGCATCCTTTGGCGGGCATGCGGTCCTTTTCGCCTTCCCGATGCGCGCCTTGCCCGCCCGGCGGCGGGGCTATGCGCCGGGCACGGTAGCGAGGTCCGCGCCGAGATAATAGGGCCAGATCAGGATTGCCAGGACCCCCCTCCAGAAGGTGAGATCCAGGTAGCCGAGCGTGAACAGCCAGCCGGCACACCAGATCAGCCCCAGGCCGCCATGCTGTTCGATCCGAATGCGCTGCTTTTCCATGATTGGGTCTCCTCGTTGTTTCCCTGCGCCGGAAAATCCTGTAAAGGGTCCGCGTCGAGTTTGCCATGAAACGTGGCGCTGCGAAAACAGGTGCTTCCGGCAGCATGGATGGCTTGACGCACTGACCGATTACCACTATGGAACGGCGGATTTTCCAAGAGGCCGCCGGCAACGAGATGCGCTTCCCGCGAGGTTATGGTGCATCGCCGGAAATTGGGCCCAGAAATGAAGGTAACAAAAGATGTCCCGCGCTTGTGAACTGACCGGCAAGTCCGTCATGTCCGGCAACAATGTTAGCCACGCCAACAACCGCACCAAGCGGCGCTTCCTGCCCAACCTGGTCCACGTCACGCTGATGTCGGAAGCCATGGGCCAGAGCTATCGCCTGCGCATTTCGGCCCATGCCCTGCGCACCGTGGAGCACCGCGGCGGTCTCGACGCGTTCCTGGCCAAGGCCGATACCGCGGAGCTGTCCCAGCGCGCGCGCCTGCTCAAGAAGCAGATTGCCAAGAAGGCGGCGGAACAGGCAGCCTGAATTCAGGCTTTCTGACAATCCGATCCAGCGCAGGCCGGGCAACCGGCCTGTTTTCGTTACTCCAACTGGTGGCATCACCCAGGATAAAAAAATGCGGATCAAGAAGGCATATCTTCCGTTCATCGCCGCGATGTGCGCGGTGGTCGTACTCTCGAACTATTTCGTTCAGTTCCCGGTCCAGGCCGCCATCGGCCCGGTCAATCTCGCCGACCTCCTGACCTGGGGCGCCTTCACCTATCCCGTCGCCTTCCTCGTCACCGACCTGACGAACCGCCGTTTCGGTTCGGCCGGCGCGCGCCGCGTCGTCGTCGTTGGTTTCGTCCTCGCGGTCGCGCTGTCCGTCCTGCTCGCCACCCCGCGCATCGCGATCGCGTCGGGCTCGGCGTTCCTCGTCGCGCAATTGCTCGACGTCGCCGTCTTCGAGAAATTGCGCCGCTCTGCGTGGTGGAAGGCGCCGCTGATCTCGTCCTTCGCCGGATCGGTCATCGATACGCTGTTGTTTTTCGGCGTCGCCTTTTCGGCCCGCTTCGCCTTCATCGATGCCGGTTTCGGCATGGAGGACGGCTCGCTCGCCTTCCCGGTGCCGTTCCTCGGTGTGGGCGCGCAGGTTCCGCTCTGGACATCGCTCGCGGCCGGCGATTTCGTCGTCAAGATCCTCGTCGCGCTGGTCCTGCTGGCGCCCTACCGGGTGCTGCGCGCCTTCATCTCCGACCGCAGCGCGGTTCCGGCCTAGGCGCATCGGCGCGCCTGTGCTTCGATGCACGGCGCGCCGCCATTCCATTCAATATTGAATACCTGGTCACCATAATTCGGTAATTATATTACAATCTTGAATATATTAGTCTGGCTTCAGTTTCGCACACAAGGAGCTGAACCATGCATGGATATGTCGAGGGCGCACCGAAAACACTGCTACGCATCGAAGGTCTCGCAGCCCTGGCGCTGGCGGCCTTCGCCTATTGGCACTCGGGCGCGGGATGGAGCATCTTCGCCCTGCTATTCCTCGCGCCCGACCTCGCCATGACCGGCTATCTGGCCGGCCCGAGGGCAGGCGCGGTGATCTACAACGTCGCCCACACCTATGCCGTCCCGCTCGCCTGCATTGCGGCGGGAATGGCCCTGTCATGGCCTGTTGCGACGCACGCCGGTCTGATCTGGGCGGCACATGTAGGTTTCGACCGGTTTCTCGGCTATGGCCTGAAATACGGCAACGGATTCGGCTTCACGCATCTCGGTCTGATCGGCAGGGCGCGCCGGGAACCAGACGGCCATTGAAGCCCGCTACTCAGCTTTCGGGCGCACCGGCGAACGCGCTGCCTTCGACCGCTTCGAGGATGGCGAAGACATTGCCCTCGGTGTCCCTGAAGGATACGAGGTAGCCCACGCCGGGAATGAGCGTCTTGGGCACGACGATCGTGCCGCCCTGAGCCTCGATCCGCGCCGCGTATTCATCGGCCGACGGAACGTCGATCGTCGGCGTCGCCGACTGCCAGGCTTCCTCGCGTTTGGCGATCCCGGCGCCGACGGCGCCCGGATCGCCGCAGGTGTTCAAGAGCCAGTAGGGGATCGGCCCCTCCAGCTTGGTGACATTCCAGCCAAACACCTCGTTGTAAAACCGGCACGCCCGTTCGGGATCGTCGGCCGCGATGTCGATGTGCACGAATTTCGGCATGACCGTCATCCTTCGCTCAGAAGGGAGATCAGACAGCGAGACGGATCCCAATGCGATGACCGATGTCAACACGGCGCAGCGGCCGGTTCATTCGGTTGACAGACACCAGTTGGAGGTAGGCTTAGACCGCGCTAGCAAAATGCCCTTTGGGGCCAACGCGCTTCCTTCACCACCCAGTCGTTTTGTTTCTTTTCCATTATGAAGGTCACTAGACAGCCATCGGAATGAATAACCCCCCCGCCGAATGTCTCTGTCTTGATAAATGAGGATGAACCAATAGTAGTTACGGTGCCACTGGTTGTCGTCGGGATCGCATATGTTCCACCGCCCCAACGGTACTGAACAACCCTATTTCCCTCCGAGGTTTCAAATTCATTTACCGGTTTGCCCCAATCAATTTGAATATCCGTATATGACCTACCAATATAAGGCTTAACGGCGCTTGATACGCACCCAAAGAAGGATAACATTACTACCAAAAAGGGCGTGAACTTTATGACCAGTCTATACATAAATTAAGCTCCAGCATATTCTGCTCCAATTTGGCAGCCTACGCCCTTGGCAGAATATGCCAAAGAAGCAAAAAATAAAATCGCAAATAACGGCCCTACTCGGCCAGCTTGAACTCCAGGTAGAGACTGCGTTGCAGGATGGAATGGTTGTCGTCGGAAACAAGCGACAGGCGGACCGTCCCATCCGGTGCAATCCAGATGTCCATGCCTTCCATGTTGTCGATCTGGTAGGCCATGTTGGCGGTGAACAGGATTTTGCCGTCGAGCAGCGCGCCCTTGCCGATCGTCGCGCCGTCGATGCGCCGAAGCTGCACACCGACGCCGACGGCCATCGAAAAGCTGCGCTCCAGGATCACCAGGTCGCCGCCGGGCAGGAAGGCGCCGTCCGTGATGTCGAATTCGCCGCTCTTGCGCACGGCAAAGATACCCTTCTTCGGCCCCTCCAGCACCGCGCCGAATATGTTGCCGTTCTTGTCGAGGCTCTTTTCCGACACGACCACGCGCGCGCCCTGAAGCGGACTGTCGGCCGGCGCGAAGGCAACGGTCTCGAAGCCGCGATTGGAACGCAATTCCCGGGCGGGGACAAGAAAATCGAGATCGCGCAATGGCCGGCCCGCGCCTTCGGTGCCCAGGCGGAACTCCGAAATGCGATGGTTGCGCTCGAAACTGACCGTCGCGAGATCGCCCCTCACGGCAAGGCCCTCGGCATCGGCATGGTACTTGTTTTCCAGGGTCTTGCCATCGGCGCCGCGCATTTCGTCCATGCGCACGTCTCCGACGCCGGCAGGTCGGTCCTCGCCGTCGCGCCCGATCCGCCCGGTCAGCCAGAATCCGGTATCGGTGACGGCAACGAAAGCGTTCCCCGCGTCGCGGAACCGGAACGCGGAGATGGCGCCGAAGTGGCGCGTGTCGCCAACCATCTCCAGCCCGCCGACGAATTCAAGCGGTCCGAACCGCACCTCCGGCGACCCGATGCGAAACCGGCTGATCCGGCCTGTCTCCACCGATACGTCGAAAGCGAGCACCGGAGTGGCCGATAGCAGGGCGATACCGGCCAGGGCGCTTGCGAAGGCGCGCCGCATTGTCGCTCAGCCCGCCCGCCGCAGCGACGGGCCGCCACGCCGGCGCGCGTCACGCGCGCTCTCTTCCTCGAACAGTGCCGCGAGTTGCTCGGTCATGGCGCCCGCCAGTTCCTCGGCGTCGACGATCGTCACCGCGCGGCGATAGTAGCGCGTCACGTCATGGCCGATACCGATCGCCAGCATTTCCACCGGCGACTTGGTTTCGATCAGGTCGATCACCGCGCGCAGATGCCGCTCCAGATAATTGCCAGGATTGACCGACAGGGTCGAATCGTCGACCGGCGCGCCATCGGAAATCATCATCAGGATCTTGCGCTGCTCGCGCCGGGCAATCAGCCGCTGATGCGCCCACAGCAGCGCCTCGCCGTCGATGTTTTCCTTCAGCAGCCCCTCGCGCATCATCAGCCCGAGATTGCGCCGCGCACGCCGCCACGGCATGTCGGCGGACTTGTAGATGATGTGGCGCAGGTCGTTGAGCCGGCCGGGATTGGCGGGCTTGCCGTCCTTGAGCCACTTCTCGCGTGACTGCCCGCCCTTCCACGCGCGGGTGGTGAATCCGAGGATCTCGACGCTGACGCCGCAACGCTCCAGCGTGCGCGCCAGGATGTCGGCGCAGGTCGCGGCAACCGAGATCGGCCGCCCGCGCATCGATCCCGAATTGTCGATCACCAGCGTCACGACGGTGTCGCGGAACCTGGTATCGCGTTCCTGCTTGAACGACAGGGCGGAAAAGCTGCCCTTCAACTCGTCGATGACGACGCGCGGCAGACGCGCCGGATCGAGATAGCCCTCCTCGAGGTCGAAGTCCCAGGAGCGGTTCTGCTGCGCCATCAGCCGGCGCTGCAGGCGGTTGGCGAGCCGTCCGACCACTCCTTGCAGGTTGGCCAGTTGCTTGTCGAGGAAGGCGCGCAGGCGGTCCAGTTCCTCCTCGTCGCACAGCTCTTCCGCGCCCACCGTCTCGTCGAAGGCGGTGGTGAAAATCTTGTAGTCGAGATGGGATGAAAGTTCGGCAAACGGGTCTTCCTTGCGCCGCGCCTCGCCTGGCGTCTCGGCTTCCTCCTCGTCCTCGGCGAACTCGTCGGCCGTGGCGTCGGTGGCTTCCATCTCGCCGGCTTCCTGCTCCTCGCTCGAAGCCTCGGAATCCTCCGACTCCGACCGGTCGCCGCCCTGCTCGTCTTCGCCGCCCTCTTCCGCGGCGTCCTCGTTTTGCGGCTGCTCCTCCTCGGTCTCCTCGCTCTCTTCCTCTTCCTGCTCGTCCTGGTAGTCCTCGGCCATCTCCATGGAGACGAGCATCTGGCGCACTGCCCGGGCAAAGGCATTCTGGTCGTCGAGCTTGCCCGACAGCGCTTCCAGTTCCGGCCCGCACTTGTCGTCGATCCAGTCGCGCCACAGGTTCACGACGTTCTGCGCCGCTTCGGGAACCGGCTGGCCGGTCACCTTCTCGCGCACCATCATCGCCAGGGCATCTTCCAGCGGCGCTTCGGCCCTGTCCGTCACGCCGGCGAGGTTCGTGCGCTGGAACTTGTCTTCCAGCATCGAGGCGATGTTGGAGGCAACGCCCGACATGCGCAGCGAGCCGATCGATTCGCAGCGCGCCCGCTCGACCGCGTCGAAAACCGCGCGCGCCTGCCTGCCCTCGGGCGCAAGCCGCGCATGAACGCCGGCATCGTGGCAGGCCCGGCGCAACGCCATCGAGTCGCCCAGCCCCCGCGTCACAGCGATGTCGTTGGCAGTCGGTTTCTTCGGCAATTCGGGCAACCGCGCGCGCGAGCCGACCAGCGACGGCTTGTCCTTGGAAAACGAGACTTCCATCTCGTTGTCCCCGGCGATCGCGCGCACACAGGCCGTCAGCGCGCGCTTGAACGCCTCGCTTTCGGTCTGCGCCTGGTTGCGTGCGCGGATATTGTCGCCGGGACCCGCCATGAAGACCTAGCTCAACGTCACGTTCGCTGCCGATTCCGCCAGTTCCTCGCCAAAGGCGCGCTGGTAGAACTCGGCCACGATTGAGCGCTCGAGTTCGTCGCACTTGTTGAGGAAGGTCAGCCTGAACGCCATGCCGACGTCCTTGAAGATGTCGGCATTTTCCGCCCAGGTGATGCAGGTACGCGGGCTCATCACCGTCGACAGGTCGCCATTGATGAACGCCTGGCGGGTCATGTCCGCGACACGCACCATCTTGTTGACGATGTCGCGACCCTGGTCATTCTGGAAATGGTGCGCCTTGGCCAGCACGATCGCCACTTCCTTGTCGTGCGGCAGGTAATTGAGCGTGGTGACGATGGACCAGCGGTCCATCTGCGCCTGGTTGATCTGCTGCGTGCCGTGATAGAGCCCGGTGGTGTCGCCGAGGCCGACCGTGTTGGCGGTGGCGAAAAGACGGAAGGCAGGATGCGGGCGAATCACGCGGGACTGGTCGAGCAGCGTCAGCCGGCCCGAGGATTCCAGCACGCGCTGGATCACGAACATCACGTCGGGACGTCCGGCGTCGTATTCGTCGAAAACGAGCGCGACATTGTGCTGGTAGGCCCAGGGCAGGATGCCGTCGCGGAACTCCGTGACCTGCTTGCCCTCCTGCACCACGATGGCGTCCTTGCCCACCAGGTCGATACGGCTGACATGGCTGTCGAGATTGACGCGCACGCAAGGCCAGTTGAGCCGCGCGGCCACCTGCTCGATATGCGTCGATTTGCCCGTGCCGTGATAGCCGGCGATCATCACGCGGCGGTTGTAGGCAAACCCTGCCAGGATCGCCAGCGTGGTCTGCTTGTCGAACAGGTAATCGGGATCGAGGTCGGGCACATGCGGATCCGCCGCCGAAAAGGCGGGGATCACCATGTCGGCGTCGAACCCGAAGGTTTCCTTGACCGAAACGGTCGTGTCGGGGAGATTCGCGATATCGCGATCGACTTTGTTCATCATGCCTCCATCGGCGGATATCCCGCGGGCTTCAGTGCCCGGTATCCGCCGGTCGTACTTTCGTTGTCGAGGTTAGCATACGTTGCGCACTGTCGCGGTCGGCTCTAGCAGAAACCGGCTTGCTTGAGCAATCGGTAAGCCTGAATGACGTTGCGAAAGCGCTCTTCGGAACCCCTGTCACCGCCATTTGCGTCGGGATGATGGCGTTTGACCAGTTCCTTATAACGCGCCTTTATCTCCGCGCCAGTCGCCTTCGGGCCCAGGCCCAGCGTTTCCATCGCCTTGGCCTCAAGCGGCTTGAGTCGCCTTTCGCGCTTCACCACGCCCGCATCGCCGAACAACCCGTAGGTATCGCGCGTGCGCGCCCGCGACGCCGCACTGCCGGAGCGCATATTGGACGTCGGCGCCCAGTTTGCGGAATTGGCGCCGAATTTCCAGGTCGGCCGGTTGCCGGTGATCGCTTCCTTCTGGTAGCGCGCCACCTCGCCGTCGGACAGGCCTGAGAAATAGTTGTAGCCTTTGTTGTATTGCCGCACGTGGTCGACGCAGAACTTGAAATACTGCCCTTCCGCCATGCGGCCGACCGGCGCCCGATAGGCACCCGCTGCCGTGCAGCCGTCCCATTGGCAGCGCGGCGCCTCCGCCTTCGCGGCAGTCTCCGGGTCGGGGCGGATCCGGATCCGCTCGAAATATTTCGAATAGGGCTTCATGACCTGATTATGTGTGCTTCGTGCCGCGATACAAGAATTGACAAACGGGAGATTTACGCCCCAAAGGCATGAATCGCCGATTAAGAGCGTGCTGCGACCAAACCGATTCCATTTGATTGCATCACGCTCCAGGAGCGCTGCTTTGTCCGGTTCCGATTGCGGGCCGAAACCCTGATATGGTGAGGATACTGACGCATGTCCATCGAAAAAACGATAGAGGCCAAACTGGCGAGCGCCTTTGAGCCGGAAAGCCTTGACGTCATCAACGAGAGCCATCTTCATGCCGGCCACCACCGCTCCGGCCCCGGCGAGCACGGAACGTTCGACGGCGTCGGCGAGACGCATTTCCGCATCCGCATAATTTCCTCTCGCTTTGCCGGCCTTTCGCGCGTCGATCGCCACCGCGCGATCAACGCGGCGCTCGCCGGGGAACTTGCCGGTCCCGTCCACGCGCTCGCAATCGAGGCATCCGCGCCGGGGGAACCGGCGCACCGATAGCGCATCGGCCCGAAAACCGGAATCGGTTTTCGGCAAGCACGATGCGCGGATAAAATGACTTACAGCGAAGAGGGATCAGGCGTTCTCGACCAGGAAGCGGGTGACCGATTCGGTCGTCGAATTGGCGCGCTTGCCGATCGTTCTGACGATCGAGAAATGCGTGTAGGCGGACCCGTCGAAAGCCGTGACATCGGCATCCGCCGCCCGCAGTCGCGATATGAACATCCGCGACATCTGCGGATGCGGCGGGATTTTGGTCCAACTCACATAGACGGGAGGGACGCGCCCCCTCCTGATATGGCTGACCGGTGAAAGCCGGTTCCAGTCGCCTTCGTCGGGAAACAGCCTCCTGTAGATCGGCGAGAATTCCCCGTCGTTGAGGTTCTGCAGCGTGTAGATGTCGTAGGCGCCGGTGTCGATCGACAGCAGGCCGCGCACGGGCCCTGCGCTGCCGTCGAGCACGGTGAGCGACGCCAGATGCGCACCTGCCGAATGGCCCATGACCGTCAGGCGCCGCGGATCGCCGCCGAGCCCGCCGATATGGGCGCGCACCCAGTTGATCGCTTCGGCAACATCCTCGCGCTGCCGCTTGATGTTCGCCTTGGGCAGCCTCCGGTATTCGATCGACACGAAGACCATGCCGAGGCGCTCGGCCAGTTCCGGCAGTGCGAACACGTTGCGCCTGTTGCCGAAGGTCCATGCCCCGCCATGGATGAAGACCAGCACCGGCTTGCCCTCGTCGCGTGGCGATGCGTAGACATCGAGCGCTTCCGGCCCGTAATTGAACATGCGCGGCACAGTCGGCTCGGCAAAGGCCGGGCGCGGCAGGAACGCCGTCGCGGCGGCGGAGGCAATGAATGTCCGGCGGTTCAACATCGCGCACGTGCTCGCGTGAATTGGCGATTCTTCACTTGCGCCGGTTCATGATTGGTAAATCCGGCGATTTCTGGACCGCCGCGCGGCCGCGGGTCCTGGCCCTGGAGCCTTTCATCTTCAAATGGAATCATTTGAACGCCGGGATTTTGCGATCCGGCGAGGAGCGCGGGGCGACACGGCATGATTACCGTCAGATGCGCGCGACGATACCCGGGCGCAAGAGAAAAAGCTCACACGATTCCATTTGAAGATGAACGGCTCTAAACCGGACGGATCCTCAGCTTGGTGATCCGGTTCTTCTCGCGCTTCATCACCACGAAACGTTTTCCATGGAAGGTGAAAGCCTGCTTTTCCTCGGGGATGGTCTGCGTCTCGTGGATCACCAGGCCCGCGATCGTCGTCGCCTCCTCGTCCGGCAGGTCCCAGTCGAGCGCACGATTGAGGTCGCGGATCGGCACCGACCCGTCGACCACCACCGAACCGTCGGCTTCGTGCTTGACGCCCTGCACCTCGATATCGTGCTCGTCGGCGATCTCGCCGACGATCTCCTCCAGAATGTCCTCCAGCGTGACCAACCCCTCCAGTTCGCCGTATTCGTCGACGACGATGGCGATATGGGCCTTGCGCCTGAGGAAGGCGTTGAGCTGGTCGTGCAGTGTCGTGGTGTCGGGGACGAACCAGGGCTTGGTTGCCACCTTCATGAGATCGATCTTCGACGGATCGTTGCCGACCTCGTTGAGCGTGCGCAGCAAGTCCTTCGCATGAACGATGCCGACGATATTGTCGGTGGACCCCCGCCAGATCGGCATACGCGTGTAGGGCGACTGAAGGATTTCGCGCACCGCGATTTCGGCGGGATCGACCGCGTTGACCATGCGCATGGCCGTGCGATGGATCATGACATCGGAGACCTCGAGTTCCACCAGGTCGAGAAGCCCGCCCAGCCGGTCGCGATCCTGCTTCACGAATGCGCCCTCGCGATGCAGCACTTCCATCGTGCCGCGGATTTCCTCATGCGCCGAGAGCATCGACTGGCCTTCGCCCAGGCGCACGCCGAAAAGTCGCAGCACGAGCCGCACGAAAGCATTGACCAGGCTGGACAAGGGGCCGATCACGCCGACATAGAGGCGCATGGCAGGCGCCACGGCGAGCGAGAACCGGTCGGGGCTCGAAATCGCCCAGCTCTTCGGCAGGACTTCGGCAAAAACCACCAGCAGCACCGTCATCGCCAGTGTCGCATAGGCCACGCCCGCTTGGCCGAACAGGGACAGGAACATCGAGGTCGCCAGCGACGAGGCGAGGATATTGACCAAATTGTTGCCGATCAGCAGTGCGCCGATCAGCCGGTCGCGCCGCTCGATCAGGATGTTGACCTTGCGCGCGCGCGCGTCGCCCGCGCCCTCCAGCGAATGCATGCGCGCCCGCGAGGCGGCCGTCAGCGCGGTCTCGGAACCCGAAAAGATCGCCGACAGGACGACCAGGACGAGAATTATGCCACAGATGATCCAGAACATCGCGGTCATTGCGGATTGTTCTCCTCGAGAAACGCCAGCACCTGCGATGCCGGAACATCACGGGCAACGAAGGACCGGCCGACGCCATGCGCCAGGATGAAGGTCAACGCACCGCGTGTCACCTTCTTGTCCTGCGCAATATAGTCCAAAAGCCGCTCGGCTGAAGGGAGCCCGCCGGGAACGTCCGCAAGCCGCCACGGCAGCCCGACATCGCGAAGGTGCTTCTCGACGCGTTCGGCGTCGTCCGGGCTTGCCAGGTTCATGCGCGCGGAAAAGCGGAAGGCAAGCGCCATGCCGATCGCCACGCCTTCGCCATGGACGAGCCGCGCGCTGTCGAAATCCGTCGCCGCTTCCAGCGCGTGGCCGAAGGTGTGACCGAGATTGAGCAGAGCCCGATCTCCCGCTTCCCGCTCGTCGCGGGCCACGACATCGGCCTTGGCCCGGCAGGATTCGGCGATCGCATGGGTTCGCGCCGCGCCGCCGGCAAAGACCGCGCGCCAGTTGCCCTCCAGCCATGCGAAGAATTCCGGCCGGTCGATCAGGCCGTATTTTGCCACCTCGGCATAGCCTGCCGTGAACTCGCGCCTTGGCAGCGTGTCGAGCGCGCCGGCGTCGGCCAGCACGAGTTGCGGCTGGTGGAAGACGCCGACCAGGTTCTTGCCGCGTATGGTGTTGATCCCGGTCTTGCCGCCCACCGAGCTGTCCACCTGGGCAAGCAGCGACGTCGGCACCTGGATGAACCGCATGCCGCGGCGAACGATCCCCGCTGCAAATCCCGTCAGATCGCCGATGACGCCGCCGCCGAGCGCGATCAGCGCATCGCGGCGCTCCAGCTTTTCGCGGAGCGCGAAATCGACGACCTCCTGCAGCATGGCGAAGCTCTTGGTCTTCTCGCCCGCCGGCAGCACCAGCGCCTCGGCCGCCATCCCCGCTGACGCGAGGCTTTGGGTCAACATATCCAGATGATGCGCGGCGACATGTTCGTCGCTGACGATCGCAACGCGGATGCCCGGCAGGCGGCGGATGATCTCCGCCCCTGCCGCGGCAATCAGACCGCTGCCGATCAGGATGTCGTAGGCGCGATCGCCGAGCCCGACCGTGATTCTGGCCGCATCCTGTCCCTCGCCGGTCTCACCCGCCCTGCCTGCCTTGTTCATCGCGGCGCTCCGTTGATCTGCGCGTGCATGTCTTCCAGGTACCGGTCGAGGGCTGTGATCACCCTCTCGGCCATTTCTTCCCTGCTCACGTCTTGCGATTCCACAGTCAGATCGGCAAGGGCATAGACCGGATAGCGCGCATCGATCAGCCGGCTCATCACCCCGCGCGGATCGGGATCCTTGAGCAACGGACGGTCCTGGCGGCGCGAAACCCGCTCCATCAGCAGGTCGATATCCGCCTTCAGCCAGATCGCGATCCCGTGCCTGGCGACCGCGGCACGGATCTTGTCGCTGATGAATGCGCCGCCGCCGGTGGAAATGACCTGGGGTCCGTTCCTGAGCAGACGCTGCACGACCCTTGTTTCCAGCGCCCTGAATTCCGGTTCGCCGTAGAGTTCGAACAGGTCGGCGACGGTCATGCGCGAGACGTTCTCGATCTCATGGTCGGAATCCACGAAACCGATGCCGAGCATCTGCGCCACGCGCCGCCCGATGGCGGTCTTCCCGGCGCCCATCAGGCCGACAAAGACGATCGAGCGCTTGCCCAGATGCAAGCGTATCCGTTCCGCCATGCTGCTGGTCGAACTGTCCATCATGCTTTCCGCGCCGGTTTGCGCCGGTATCGACATCAAATCATGCCGTCCGTCAAGTAAATCACGGCCGTGGTGCTGGTGCCCGGCCTTGCATTCGCTTGACTGTCGCCCCATAACGGCACAGGGCGCAAGGACGGCAAGAACCGGCGGGGACTGATGCCGACTCTCTTTCGATTCATTGTCACGTTGGGAATTCTGGCCGGCATCGCCTATGGCGGAATGTTTGCGCTGGCAACCTTCGTCAAGCCGAACAAGGGCGAAATGACGGTCCGCATTCCGGCCGAAAAGCTCAATCCGCAACGCAACTGATCCCGGCTGGAGATCTGGCATGGGCACGCGCCATTCATCGGGCCTGGTCGAAGCCTTCCTGGAAATGATGGCCGCCGAGCGCGGAGCCGCGGACAACACGCTCGACTCCTATCGCCGCGATCTCGAGGACGCCGAATCCGTGATGCCCGCGCCGCTGGGCGGTGCGCGAACCGACGATATCCGCGCCTACCTGGAATCGCTGTCGTCGCGCGGATTTGCCGCCTCGTCGCAGGCGCGAAGGCTTTCCGCGCTGCGCCAGTTCTTCCGCTTCCTGTACGCCGAAGGCGTCCGCACCGACGACCCGACCGGCACCCTGGACAGCCCGCGCAAGGGCCGTGCCCTGCCGAAAATCCTCAGCGAGGAAGAGGTCTCGCGCCTGCTTCAGCGCGCCGAAACCGAGGCAGCAGACGCGACGGATTCCGGCGCGGTTCGCATGCATGCCCTGATCGAGGTGCTCTATGCCACCGGCCTTCGCGTCAGCGAACTGGTCTCGCTTCCCGCCAGCGTCGCGCGCCGCGACGAGCGCTTTTTCATCGTCCGCGGCAAGGGCGGCAAGGAACGCCTGGTTCCGCTGTCGCCAAAGGCGCGCGACGCGATGGGCGCCTGGCTCGCGTTGCGGGATCGCGATCCCGTCCATGCCGGCACGCCGTGGCTTTTTCCCTCGCCCGTGGCCGAAAGCGGCCATCTTTCGCGACAGGTCTTCGCCCGCGACCTGAAGGCGCTGGCCGCGCGCGCAGGTCTTGCGGCCGCGAAGGTCTCGCCCCACGTGCTGCGCCACGCCTTCGCCAGCCATCTGCTGCAAAACGGCGCCGATCTCAGGTCGGTCCAGCAATTGCTCGGTCATGCCGACATCTCGACCACCCAGATCTACACCCATGTGCTCGAGCAACGCCTTGTCGAGCTGGTTCGCGACCACCACCCGCTTGCCGACTAGGCAGTAGATGTTTATGTGAGTGCCGGAACCAACCGGGCCGATCGGCCCTCTCCGGCGATCGTCCCGCCGTTAAATCGCGTTCCGCCGGGGACCTTGCGATATGTACCAGTATCTCGACTTCGAAAAACCGGTTGCCGACCTGGAAGGCAAGATCCTCGAGCTGAAATCGCTGATGGAGAGCGGCGAGGCCGTGGATGTCGCCGACGAGATCGCGCGTCTGGAGAAGCGGTCGGAAGAAGCGCTTCGCGAGGTCTACAAGTCGCTCACCCCCTGGCAGAAGGCACAGGTCGCCCGCCACCCTGACAGGCCGCACTGCCGGGACTACGTGGAGCGCCTGTTCACCGAATTCACACCGCTTGCCGGCGACCGCAATTTCGCCGAGGACAGCGCGATCATGGGCGGCCTCGCCCGCTTCGAGGGCCAGGCGGTCTGCGTCATCGGCCAGGAGAAGGGCTTCGACACCCAGTCCAGGCTGAAGCACAATTTCGGCATGGCCCGCCCGGAGGGCTACCGCAAGGCGGTCCGGCTGATGGAAATGGCCGACCGCTTCGCCCTGCCGGTGATCACGCTGGTCGACACCGCCGGCGCCTATCCCGGCGTCGGCGCCGAGGAACGCGGCCAGGCAGAGGCGATCGCCCGGTCCACCGCGATGTCGCTCAATCTCAAGGTGCCGGTCGTCTCCATTATCATCGGCGAAGGCGGCTCGGGCGGCGCTATCGCGATCGCCACCGCCAACCGCGTCTACATGCTGGAACACGCGATCTATTCGGTGATCTCGCCGGAAGGCGCGGCTTCGATCCTGTGGCACGATTCGACCCGCGCCAAGGACGCGGCCACCGGCATGAAGATCACCGCCCAGGACCTGCTCGAACTCAAGGTCATCGACGGCATCATCGCCGAGCCGCTGGGCGGCGCCCATCGCGGGCCAGGCCAGGTGATCTCGGCGGCCGGCACCCAGATTGCCGCCGCGCTGAAGGACATGTCCGATCCCGCGCTCGACCTGCGCAGGGACCGGCGCCAAAAATTCCTCGCCATCGGCCGCTCGCTCTGAGCAGGTTCCGCAAAACTGCGCAGCGGTTTTGCGACGGGACCTGCGCCAGACAAGGGAATCCAGGCAGGCTTTCGTGGGTTGCCCCACGAAAGCCTGCCTGGTTTTTTTAAGGCTACGCGCACCGTTCCGCCACAAAATCGCCAAGCCAGTGCCTTCAAAGACTACTGCGTGATGCGCGCTTGATTCTTGCGCTAAGGCTTTGTCAAGGTTAACGGGCTATCATGTCGATCGAACGCGTGAGAGGCTGACGCGCACGCGGGCCTGCTTTATGGATACCTTTTCTTCATGAATTCGAAACGGATCGCAGGACTTCTCGTTGTTGCCGCGCTGGCGCTTTCCGGCTGCCAGGATGCGCTCGACAGCGCCGCCAAGGCGGAACGCCCGCTGCCGCCCGCCGTCATTCAGGCCATGAAGGCCAAGGGCATGACCCGCTCGTCGCCGGTCATGGTACGCATCTTCAAGGAAGAGGGCAAGCTGGAGGTCTGGAAGCGCAAGGACACCGGCCGCTACGACATCATCGCCAGCTACGACATCTGCAAATGGTCGGGCAAGCTGGGCCCGAAATACATGGAGGGCGACCGCCAGGCGCCCGAGGGCTTCTACACCATCCGGCCCTGGCAGATGAATCCCAAGTCCAGCTACTACCTGTCGTTCAATCTGGGTTATCCCAACGCCTATGACCGCGCCCATGGCCGCACCGGCCAGCACCTGATGGTCCACGGCGCCTGCTCGTCCGCCGGCTGCTACTCGATGACCGACGAGCAGGTCGCCGAAATCTTCGCCTTTGCCCGCGACTCCTTCCGCGGCGGGCAGACCGAATTCCAGGTCCAGGCCTTCCCCTTCCGCATGACCGCGGCGAACATGGCGCGCTATGCCGGCGACCCGAACATCGAGTTCTGGAAGATGCTCAAGGTCGGCTACGACCATTTCGAGCTGACCAAGGTGCCGCCGAAGGTGGATGTCTGCGGCCGCCGCTACGTGTTCAACCAGATCGCGGAAGACGGTTACGACTTCAAGCCCACGGCGGCCTGCCCGCCGATGAGCCAGCCCGACAATCTGCGCCTGGCCTACGAGAACCTGGAAAAGCAGAACGGGGAAGTGTTCTCCACCGCCGTCAGCACCGCCGGCTACGCGTCCTCCGCGCCGCGCCGGCCGTCGATCCAGGGGCCGAAGGAAGCAGCCCTGGTTGCCGCCTGGAGCAAGAAGCGCGCCCGCGGCGAGAGCGTCTCGCGCGAACCGCCCTCGCTGCAGACCGCCACCCCCGAGATTGCCCCGGTTCCAGCCAGCAAGCCCGCGGAAGATCAGGCCGCACCCGCCGAGACGCCGCGCCCGGTGGTCGCCGCCGAACAGTCGCAGCCGGTCGTCCCCCTGCCCGCCGCCGATCCGCGCGAGGCAAACGCCGAGGACGGCGCGCCTGTGAAATCGCGGCTGAAGAAGCTCATGAACCTGTTTGGCGGCTGAATTCGCCCGATGGAAGGTCAGGAAAGCCCCGAGCCCGAGACCTACGACCTGCGCGGCCTGAAATGTCCGCTGCCGGTGATGCGCGCGCGCAAGCGCATGGCAGGCCTTGCGGCCGGCACCCTGCTCTGGCTGGAAACCACCGATCCCCTCGCCGTCATCGACATCCCCGCCTTCTGCACCGAGAACGGCCACACGCTGGTCAGCTCGCAAACCGTCGAAGGCGGTCACCGCTTTCTGGTCCGGGCGGGGTGAGGAAGGGCGGGACCTTCGGCACGGCTTCTCGAACCGGCGCTTTAGGCCCATTGCTGCCGTTCGGCTGCCTCGAAACCTACGTCCGCTTCGCGCCCCCTCATCGGCCGTTCGCCGGCTCTTGAGTCGGTCCTGAAAACAGCCATTGGCTGCAAACCGACCAAGGGCGTTAAAGGGCGGAGAGCGGTCGTTCGCAGTGTCCTTAGCGAACAACAGAAACGGGAGCCGGAAGCGGAGGACCTGTAGCGGATATTGACCAACCAAGACAGATGCACATTCGCGCCACCGGCACCGCCAGAACATCAATGATTGCACAGTTGCGTGATAATCCCTACAAATAGGGCAGCTGTCCAACACGTCTTCTAATGCCGGTTCAAATAGAGGATGAAACAATGTCAGAAACAATCCTGAAAATCCGTGCATATCTGGTCGAAAATTTTGGCAATTGCCCCACCTGCATGCGCCAGTCGCTTATGGCCGCCTTGGGTTCGTGGGCGGTCTTTGCCGCAGTCCATGCGGCCAGGCCGGGAACTCTATCTTTGATGTTTTTCGGCATTACAGCGGTGGCTTTGACAAGCCTGTGGCTGATGCACATTGCCATTTATTCCATAAGATCCGCTAATTGGGCGAAAAACCGAAGCGTAACCGAGACCGGTTCCCCTGTACTTCCAAACCGTCGTGAGATCCTATCCGCAGCGCTACGCGCAGTTGCCGTCGGCTTGATTGTGTCAATGCCCACGGCACTCGCCGCTCGATGTGCTAACTTGTGCACGAAAAACGACGATTGCGGCGGCTCGGAAAATGGCTGGTGCTGTAAGAATGTCGCGCCGGTCAATGCCGGTTATGTTTGTAATCAGTGCAGAGCATGCTGACCAGCGTCTAAAAGCCGGGATCTGGCATCTTCAGCGGAGATGGATCAAGCGCTTAAGCGGATCGCGAAACAGAACCGTATCGTCGATAATTGGAAGGCAGTTCCAGCTGCTCTCATCTGCGCATTCGCGCTATCCGCATGTGGCCCTGATCCCGAGGAACGCGCCGACGTTGGATACGATGACGGCTATGCCGTCGGATATAATACGACCTGTAAGATTCGAGCGACCCTCATTGAGGGCGACTGGGATAACGAAGACTACACCGAAGCCTATGAGCTTGGTTATGTGGATGGCGCTGCCGCCTGCAAGGCTGGACGGGATTAGACCCGCTCAAATTCTGTCTGTTTGTCAAGTATATAATCGCCTTCATAACGCAACTGGTTGGTCTATGCTCGCGACGCGCGAAATGACGGCGAGGCCGCGATGGCTGAAAATTGGATTAGAACGGATGAGGCCGAGGATGTGGTGGCATCGATCCGCCACGTTATACGCTCGGCCAAGTTCGTGGGCGAAGATCCCGTGGCATGGAAGTGGGTGGTGATCGCGTTGCATTCGGCACTGCAGGGCGCGTGCGTATGCCATCTCACTACGACTGCGGCACCGGTGGGTGCTGTCACCGAGCGCAACGCCGGCGAGTGGCTGGCCTATTTTGAGCGCTTGCGCACCAATCCGAATGCGAAACCGCCCAAGACCTATTTGATGAGTCTTCCAGACCTGCTTAGAGCCGTGAGAAAACCTCATTCGGCAGGGGGGGGCGGCAACACTGCCGGTGTTGCGATCAGCGAATCGGAGCTGAGTTGGTTGCGGCGCTTTCACGAGGAAATTCGGAACCAATTCACGCATTTTGAGCCGATGGGCTGGTCGATCGAGGTGTCGGGAATTCCTGAGATTGCTAAGCTGGTCGCGCGCATCATCGGGGAGATTCTTGAATGTGGTTGGGCTTTCCGCCATCAGGATCTTGCGCAACGTGAAGAAATGGAGCGAAGTCTTCAGGCCTTGGGCACAATCGAGTGGCCCGCCTAGCCGCCGATCACTGCGCATTTTGCCGATAGCCGTTTCGTCGGGAGCGCCTCCTGAAAGCGGACTGTCGGCCAACCACTCCGCCACGGACATTGCAATAACCCAAACAGACCGGCAGCTTTCAAGAATTCGCCGGATCGGCTTGAATGACCGAAATCGGGCGCGATGCTGACGTCGTTCGAGACGGCAACCAACGCCCGCAATGGGCCGGGAGCGGCGCCAAGGTTTTAACGCCGAATGTCTGCTTCCCCCGCTTCGTTCCCACAAGCTGCCTGAGAAGTTACGGCCCCGTTTCGGACATTCGAGCGGAGTGCAGCGAAAATCCGCTCCCCGCCCAATCCGGCCTTCGTCAGCAATTCGTGCAGCGCCCCCCGCCTCGCCAAGTTTTTCTATCCACCCCCTCCAAACAGCTCCCATAATCTCCGCCATCGCCTTCCGCGGGGAGCGGGTCATGAACCGATGATCTGCGGGGGCGACCGGTGGCCCGGCGGCTGAAGCGTTACGGTTGCGACGAGGCGTGGATACAGCTCGTCCTTTGGCCGGGTGATGTGAGCGAGGTCTGCGGCGTCCCGCCCAACCCTGAAGAGATAGGGCGGCGGGTCAGGTTCCGCGGGCAACGCGGGCGACCACGGGACAAAATCCCGGAAGGGAACCCGCCGAGCGATAATCATATTTCACCGGGACGGGCGGTTTTCGGATCGCACATACAAGTTTCAGACGAGCGTGAAGAGACCGCCCGTCTTTCCCCTCGATCAGGGGAGTGTTCTTTCCCACCCATGGCGCCCGCACCGGCAAGGCCGTGTGCGGACAAGCAGCCATGGGAACAGGAAACCGCCCCGGACCGGCGCAGCCGGGTCCGGACAAGGACTCATGGGCACGAGAAACCGCCAGACGCGATGGCGGGCGTGGCGATGACGAAGCGCGCCCTTACCGCCCGCTTTTCGCGCCAAAGACCGCGCCGGCGGCGAGCCCGACGAGGATACCCGCCAGGGCCCAGTAGATCACGACGAAGCCGGAATAGCCCTCGAAGCCGCTGGTGCCGGCGAGCTCGACCCAGGCAAGGCCGCCGAGCAGGCCCGTCCCACCGCCGAGCACGGCGCCTCCCACCGCGCCGAGAAGCCCGAAGCCGATCCTGCGTCCAGTTGACATGGCGACCCCCCTGGCGCGACCTGGCCTGGCGCGACCTGGCCATCCCAAACCATGCTACGCGGGTTTCAAAAAAGTGTCGCACGGTTTTCCGCTAAGACCTGCGTCATGCAGACAATTTTCGCGGACGATATTTTGGCGAGGCCACACAAGTCTGCCTGAGCCGGCGGAAAACGCCCCGCTCTTGCGTCCGCGCGGCGGGAATGGTACCCGGGCCAACCTGCATCAGCACGGGCGCGGTTCATGGATTTCAGGGCCATCTTCCTGCCGATCGGCAGGTTTCTCCTCATCATCGCGGCCTTGATGCTGTTGCCGGCCCTGGCCGACGCGGTGTCGCAGAATCCGGACTGGCGCGTGTTCGCGACCGCGGCCTGCGTGCTGGGCGGCGTCGGCGTGATGATGGAGTTGGCGCTGCGCGGCAAGCCCTACACCTTCAAGGCGCGCGAGGGTTTCCTGCTGGTCAACATCGCCTGGTTCGCCTTTTCGCTTGCCGGGGCAATGCCCTTCTACTGGTCGGGACTGGGAATCGGCTTCGTCGATGCCTTCTTCGAGGCGGCCTCCGGCGTGACGACCACCGGCTCCACCGTGCTGGCGGGCCTCGACGACATGCCGCCCGGCATCCTGCTGTGGCGCTCCCTGCTGCAGTGGATCGGGGGCCTGGGCATCATCGGCATCGGCATCATGCTGCTGCCGGCGCTGCGCATCGGCGGCCAGCAGCTGTTCCTGCTGGAATCCTCGGAAAAGACGGTCAACCCGTTCGGCCGCATCGTCTATTTCGCGCGCCGCATCACCGGCATGTATCTGGCCCTCACCCTGGCCTGCGGCCTGCTCTACTACGCCGCCGGCATGACCGGCTTCGAGGCCGCCAACCACGCCTTCACCACCATCTCCACCGGCGGATTTTCCACCTCCGACCAGTCGCTTGGCCATTTCGCCTCGCTGACGATCGACTGGATCGCCATCGTGTTCATGCTGGCCTCCTCGCTGCCCTTCCTGTTCCTGATCACCCTGGTGGAGAAGGGGCGCGTCGACGAATACCGCCAGATCCTGTTCTTCCTCGGCCTCGTGACGGCGCTGTCGCTGTTCCTGTTCGCGGCAATCTCGGCGGACAGCCACAGCCGCCTGCATCCCTGGATCACCTTCACCGCGGCGGTTTTCCAGGTCACCTCGATCATCACCACCACCGGCTACGCCACCGCCGACTACATGGCGTGGGGCTCCTTCGCCGTCACGTTCTTCTTTCTGCTGATCTTCGTGGGTGGCTGCAACGGCTCCACGGCGGGAGGGTTCAAGATCTTCCGCATCATGATCCTGCTGTCCTTCGTGCGCTCGCGGCTGCGCATCATGCTCAGGCCCAACCGGGTCGCGATGGCCCATTTCGAGGGCCGGCGGGTTTCGAGCGCCGCGATCGAGGGCGTGCTGGCCTTCACAATTCTCTACACCGCCACCTTCGCCGCCTTCGCGCTGGTCTATGCCGCCTTCGGCCTCGACATCGAGACCGCGCTGTCGGCATCGATCTCGGCCCTTGCCAATGTCGGCCCGGGCATCGGCCCGGTGATCGGCCCGGCGGGCACGTTTGCAGACCTGCCGGACGTGGTGAAATTCCTGCTGGCCGTACAGATGGTCCTGGGGCGGCTGGAACTGCTCGGCGCCATCGTCGTCATGACCCCCGATTTCTGGCTGGAATGAGCGGGCCGCGACCGAGGGCCGGTCGTCTTGCCGCTGTCACCGTTTCATGCAATATTTTCGCCGTTCGGGCATTTGCTGGCCCGGAGAATGGAACGCGCTTGAAGACGACCCTTTCCCCGACCCCGTGAATCTCTGACACCTCCGCGTGCTCACCGAGGCGCGGAAACACTGCCCCTGTGGGCGCCGAACCAACATCGTGGGAAAGGATCCCGACATGAGCCAGACGGGTACCGTCAAGTTCTTCAACGCCGACAAGGGCTATGGTTTCATCACGCCCGACGACGGCGCAAAGGACGTCTTCGTCCACATTTCCGCCGTTCAGGCTTCCGGCCTCGACGGGCTGAATGAAGGACAGAAAGTCTCCTTCGAGGTCGAACCCGACAAGCGCGGCAAGGGCCCCAAGGCCGTCAACCTCTCCCAGATGTAAGCCGTTTCGGCGCGCCGCCGGCGCGGCCGCAAAGGCGTTTCCGGCGCGGCGGCCCGCCGCCGCGTCGAGCGGTTTCGCATCTGCCGCGAAATCGCCTCTTCCATGAACGCGCCGTTCAGCTTCGGTTCAGCCGGCGCCTGCCAGTCTCCAGCCAACGGTCCGGAACCCCGGGCCATCCACGGAGACCAGACATGAACCGTCATTTGCGTTCCGCCATTCTCAGCCTCGCCGTCGCGGCCACCGCGCTCGTTCCGGTCGCCGCGAGCGCCGATCCCTACCGCCACCGCGATCGCTTCATGGAAGAGCGCGCCGACCGTCACCAGTTCCACGGCGATCGCCAGGCCCGTCGCGACCGCCATGCACGCCGCCCCGTTGCCCGTGACGATGGCGATCTTGGCGCGGCGATCGCGCTCGGCATCGTCGGCCTCGCCGTCGGCGCGATGATCGCGTCTTCGGCAAGCGCGCCGGAACCCGATCTGCCGCGCCGCGTCGGGCGCGCAGAACCGGACTATTTCCCGCCCGCGCCGGCGCGCGATTATCGCGCGCGCAACCGCGACGTGGTCTATGCCGGCGAGACCGGCGCATTCGAACCGTGGAGCCGCGAATGGTACCGCGCCTGCGCTGTGCGCTACCGCAGCTTCGACGCCCGCTCGGGCACCTTCATGGGCTACGACAACAGGCGCCATTTCTGCGTGATAGACTGATACCACCGGTTCCATGCTCTGACCCATTTGACCGGGATGGCCGGCTGGAGCCGGCGCGGAGAAACGAGAAGGCCGGGCTGGTTGCCCGGCCGAGCGGTTTGACAAAGCCGGAACGGCCGGACGCCCGGCCTGCGGTGGGCCATCCCGGCGTCCTGGCTGCGTTGGCCTGCTTGGCCGATGAACCACATCGACCCGCGCAAGCCGCCTTGCCAGACCATCCGGGACCGGCCCATCAAATGAGTCACAGCATGGAACCGGTGGTATGAACCCTGTCCGCGATCCCTGCCGCAATCCCTCCCCGCCTCGGCGGGGAGTTTTTTGCCCGTGATGGAGGAGATCAGGTCAGGAACGGATTGGTCCGGCGCTCATCGCCGAAACGCCCGCCAGGCCCGTGGCCGCAGATGAAGCCGATATCGTCACCGAGCGCAAAGAGCTTGTTCCTGATCGAGGCGATCAGCGCCGCGTGGTCGCCGCCGGGCAGGTCGGTACGCCCGATCGAGCCGGCAAACAGCACGTCGCCGACTTGGGCGAACCTGGCCTCCCGATTGAAATAGACGACATGGCCCGGCGCATGGCCAGGACAATGCAGCACCTCGAAGACATGGCCGTCGAAGGAAACGCTGTCGCCGTCCTCCAGCCAGCGGTCAGGCGTGACGTTGCGCACCGCACCGTCGAGGCCAAACATCGCCGCCTGATTTTCGAGCCCGCCAAGAAGCCGCGCATCATCGCGATGCGGCCCCACGATCGGCACGCCGAGCTTGTCCTTGAGGTCCATGGCGCCGCCGGCGTGGTCGATATGGCCGTGCGTCAGCCAGATTTCGGTGACCGTGATGTCGTTCTGCGTCAGCGCCTCGATGATCCGGTCGATATCGCCCCCCGGATCGACCACCACGCCCTTCCTGGTCTCGTCGTCGAACAGGATCGTGCAATTCTGCTGGAAAGGCGTGACGGGGACGATCCCCGCGTTGAGTTGCCCCATGACGGCACTCCCGATGGTTCTCTCGTTTGGCAGACGGCCGGAGCCGCCGGGTGGAAGCGGCGCGTGAAAACCCGGGCGCCGCCTATTCGGCGGCCATCTTCTTCGGCTGGACCTCGGCCATGTAGTCGTTCATCAGGTTCGTCGCGATTTCGCCGACGGTGAACGAATACGGCCCGATCTCCGACACCGGCGTCACTTCCGCGGCCGTGCCGGTCAGGAAGCACTGCTCGAACCCGGCAAGCTCTTCAGGCTGGATCACGCGTTCGACGATCTCGTAACCGCGCCGCTGCGCCAGTTCGATGACCGTGCGCCGGGTGATCCCGTCCAGGAAACAGTCGGGCGTCGGCGTATGGATGATGTCGTCCTTGACGAAAAAGATGTTGGCGCCGGTTGCCTCGGCGACCTGCCCGCGCCAGTCGAGCATCAAGGCGTCGGCATAGCCCTTGGCCTCTGCGGCATGCTTGGACAGCGTGCAGATCATGTAGAGACCGGCGGCCTTCGACTTCGACGGAGCGGTGCGCGGATCGGGACGGCGGTACTCGGCGATGTCGAGCCGGATGCCCTTGAGGCGCTGTGCCGGATCGAAATAGTTCGGCCACTGCCAGATCGCGATCGCGGTGTTGATCTTGTTGTTCTGCGCCGACACGCCCATCATTTCCGAGCCGCGCCAGGCTATTGGGCGCACATAGGCGTCCTCAAGGCCCTGCCTGGTCAGGAGTTCGCGGCAGGCAGCGTCGATTTCCTCGACCGACCAGGGGATCTTGAAGCCGAGGATGCGCGCCGATTCGTGAAGACGCTCCGTATGTTCCGTCAGCTTGAAGATCTCGCCGCCATAGGCGCGTTCCCCTTCGAAAACGGCGCTCGCGTAGTGGAGCCCGTGGGTCAGCACGTGAATCCGGGCATCGGCCCATTCCACGAACTCGCCGTTCATCCAGATGTAGCCTTGCAACTGATCAAACGGAACAGAAGCCATTCAAACCTCCCCGGACGAACTCGCGTCGTCCTGCATGAATATCTCCAGGGTCAGGACCCATAGATTGATACCTTCGGCCAGCGCGGTGGCGGAAGGTCCCTGCCATTGTCTTCTACACCATGGCGAGGCAAAGGAAATTTCGGAAAAACCCGATAATATGTCCTTTTTGTTCGCAAATGGCTGAGAAGCTTGACTATTAGTACCACCGTACCCAATTTATGTCAATAAGACTGACATATCTTTGCGACCGGAGACGAGATGAACGACAGTGACCTTTCTCAGGGCGAGCCGATCCGTGAAGCGCTGACCGAAAAGGACGGCGTCGATTTCGACGTTATCGAACTGCTGTTCTTCGCCTATCGCGACTTCACCTCCGATCCCGATGCGATCCTCGCGGAGATCGGTTTCGGCCGGGCGCATCATCGCGTGGTCCATTTCGTCAACCGCATGCCGGGTTTGACCGTGGCCGAGCTGCTTGATGTGCTCAAGATCACGAAGCAAAGCCTGGCGCGGGTCCTCAAGCAGTTGATCGAGACCGGTCATATCGTGCAGATTCAGGGACCGAAGGACCGGCGGCAACGCGAATTGTACCCGACCGCCCGCGGTCGCGCACTTGCGATCGCGCTGGCCATGCCACAGTCCCGCCGCATCCACCGCGCATTGGAGGAGGTGGGCCCCGGCAACCGCACGGCCGTCGAGGGTTTCCTGAAAGCCATGGTGCAACCGGAGCTCAGGGCCCAGATCGACCGCTTGCCGGCAAAGCACCGGGAGAATGCAAATGACGACGCTTGAGCGCGCGAACCACGAAACGGCGGCATTGAGCGACGACGCGCCGCACCTCCTTGTGATCGACGATGACACCCGCATCCGCACCCTGTTGCAGCGCTATCTGACCGGCCAGGGCATGCGCGTTACCGTTGCGGCCAACGCCGCCGAGGCCCGCCGCAAGCTGGAAGGCCTCGATTTCGACCTGCTGATCGTCGACGTGATGATGCCCGGCGAAAGCGGCGTTGAACTGACACGCGCCCTGCGCAGCCAGAAGAATGTCCCGATCCTGATGCTGACAGCGCTTTCGGAGACCGACAGCCGGATAACCGGCCTTGAAGCCGGTGCCGACGACTATCTGGCCAAGCCCTTCGACCCGCGCGAACTGGTGCTGCGCATCAACGCCATTCTGCGACGCCGCACCGCGCCGCAGGTGCCCAAGCTGGAACAGGTGGTGTTCGGTCCCTACACCTTCCAGATCGTGCGCCGCGAACTGAAGAAGAACGGAGAACCGGTGCGCCTCACCGACCGCGAGCAGGACATCCTGGCCGTTTTCGCCAATCGCGTCGGCGAGACCATCCCCCGCCACGAGCTGATCGGCGACGGAGCCGATGTCGGCGAGCGCACCATCGACGTGCAGATCAACCGCCTGCGCCGCAAGATCGAGCGCGACCCGGCCAATCCGGTCTGGCTGCAGACCGTGCGCGGGCTCGGTTACCGGCTGAGCGTGGACTAGTGGTTCGTTTCCAACATTTGCATCCCGATTGTATCGGCCGCGAGGGAAAATGATGGAAACAAGGAAACCACGCGCAAGCTTATGATTCTAGTGGAACTTTCAAATTTGACATTCGATTTCGAGGTCGACATCGAGCGGGTATCGAATGTCAAATTCGTTCTACTTGGATCGATCGGCATTCAGCTTTTGCCGAGCCACGGCTGGCGCGTATCGTCACGAGTTTCGTTGGAATTGCTCGCGTCGGGTTCCGCGATCCCTCCGCCGGGAATGCCTGCCCGTCGCGACGATGTTCAAGATGCGGCCGGAAAAATACCGGAAGCGAGCCATTGAATTCGCGCCGGCACGCAAACACATCTTGCCCAGCATCGGCTGCCTCGTGCTATTCGGCGGCCTTCTCTCCAATTCTCGCGATGGTGCGGTTCAATGCTCACTGAAGTCGGGTTGCTCGTTGTGGGCATCGTTTTGTTGTTTGCGGGCGGGGAGGCCCTTGTGCGCGGAGCGGTTTCCCTTGCCAACCGCCTCGGACTGCCGCCGCTCGTGATCGGCCTGACGGTTGTCGGCTTCGGCACGTCGACGCCCGAACTCATGGTCTCGCTCCAGGCCGCGCTCGCTGGATTGCCAGACATCGCCGTCGGCAATGTCGTCGGCTCCAACACGGCAAACATCCTCCTGATCCTTGGGGTTTCCGCCCTGATCGCACCGGTCGCGGTGCGGATCGCCGGCATATCCCGGGACATCACGGTCATGGTTGCGGTGGCCGTGGTCATGCTCGCCCTGGGCCTGATTGCCGACATCGGCCGCATGACCGGCGCTGCGATGGTCTTTGTCCTCGTGGTTTACATCGCCTATGCCACCTTGACCGCGCGCCGCGAAATCGATCCAGACCCGGAATTGCTTGTCAGAATACCGCTCTGGCAGGAGGCGCTTGCCGTGATCGGGGGGCTGGCCGCGCTCATGGGCGGCGCCCACTTCCTCGTCGACGGCGCGACCGCCATCGCGCGCTCGCTCGGCGTTTCGGAAGCCGTGATCGGCCTGACGGTCGTTGCCGTCGGCACCAGCCTGCCGGAACTCGCTACCTCCGTCGTCGCGGCATTCCGCAGACACAGCGAAGTCGCCATCGGCAATGTCGTCGGATCCAACATCTTCAATATTCTGGGCATCCTCGGCGTAACGGCGGCCGTGCACCCGGTTTCGATCGCACCCGAAATGACCCGCTTCGACATCCCTGTCATGCTGGCGGTTTCAGTGGTGGCGGCAATCGTCATTCTGAAGATCGGCAGGATCGGCCGACTGGTCGGTGGTTTGTTCCTGGCAGGCTATGCGGCTTACGTGTTTGTCCTCTTCTAGTGGAACGAATTTGACATTCGATACCCGCTCGACGTCGACCTCGAAATCGAATGTCAAATTTGAAAGTTCCACTAGATTCATGAACTTGCTGGTGGCTTCCTTGCTTCCAACATTTGCCCTCGCGGCCGATGCAAACGGGATGCAAATGTTGGAAACGAACCACTAGCGGCCAATGCGAACATTCGCCGCACTTGGGTCCGCCTGCCGTTATCCGTCCGTTAATCCGCCCTGCCTACTTTCGTGACCGAAACAGGCGGGGTCCGTGCGGATCATCACCTGATGCGCGCCGGTACTCGTTGTCGCCGCGCGGTTCGGGGCATTGGGAATTGTTTGGGACCGGTTCCGGGGGCTGCCTTGCCTTGTGCGGCTGCCCGGAGCGATGTCCTCGCCAGACCTTCCATCCACCCCTTGATCGCGTCCGACCGACAGCCGGCAAAACAGGCGCAAGGATGCGCGTGCGGAGATCGGAGGTGACCCATATGAAAGGCATGACCGGCAAATCGGGGCGAGGCGGGGGAAATCCGGCTTCCCGGCTGGCAGATCGCGCATGGGGCCGGCTCGGCATCGGAATGCGGCTCTTCCTACTCGTAGGCGTTGCGCTCTCGATCATGACGGTCGGCACGCTGTTCAGCCTGGTGATGGAGCAATACAAGGTCACGAACGAGCGCAAGGCGATGCTGGCCGCAATGAACGACGGCGCGCTCGCCATCTTTGCCGAGTACCACAAGAAGGAGACCCAGGGCGCGCTCAGCCGCGATGAGGCGCAGGCCCGCTCCATCGAGGCGATCCGCGCCATGCGTTACCGCCAGGACGGCTATCTCTGGATCAACGACATGGATGCGCGCATCGTCATGCATCCCATCAGGCCGGAACTGGACGGAACGGACCAGACCGGCATGAAGGATCCGACAGGCAAGCAGCTGTTCGTCGAATTCGTCAAGGTCGTCCGGGCGCAGGGCAAGGGTTTCGTCAACTACTATTGGCCGAAGCCGGGCTTCGACGAGCCGGTGAAGAAATACTCCCATGTCGCCGGTTTCGCCCCCTGGGGATGGGTCGTGGGAACGGGCATCTATGCCGACGATATCGGGACCATGTTCTGGGACAATGCGATGGTGCTGGGCGGCTCGCTGGTCTTCGCCGTCCTGTTCATGTCCGCGGCCGCCTACGTGGTGATGCGCAGCATCGTTCCGCACGTCACCGCGCTGACCTCGGTCATGGCGCGACTGGCCGCCGGCGAGAATGCGATCGAGGTTCCTGCGGTCAACCGCAAGGACGAGATCGGCGAGATGGCCCGGGCCGTGCTGGTGTTCAGGCAGGCGGCGGTCGAGAAATTGCAGGTCGAGAGCGAAGCGGCCGAAAGCCTGGCCGCCGTGGAGGCCGAGCGGGCACGCAATGGGGCTGAAAAGGCCCGTGAGGCCGAAGAAGACCACATCGCCATCGACAACCTCGCAACCGGTCTCGCCGCTCTCGCCGATGGCGACCTGACCTACCGCATCGATGTCTGCTTTGCGCCCAAGACACAGAAGCTGAAGGACGACTTCAACCGCACCGCCGACCAGCTGCAGGACGCGATGGTCGCGATCACGAACGCCATCGAGGGCATGCGTGGCGGCGCAGGCGAGATCACCCAGGCGGCCGACGACCTGTCACGGCGCACCGAGCAGCAGGCGGCAAGCCTGGCACAGACCGCGGCGGCCCTCGACCAGATCACCGCCGCCGTCAAGACCACCGCCGGCAACGCCGTCCAGGCTTCCGGCGCGACCGAACAGGCCCGCAGCAATGCGAAGAATTCCGGCGAGGTGGTCAGCGAGGCGATTTCCGCCATGGCCGAAATCGAGAAATCGTCGCGCCAGATCGGTCAGATCATCGGCGTGATCGACGAGATCGCGTTCCAGACCAATCTCCTGGCGCTCAATGCGGGCGTCGAGGCGGCGCGCGCAGGCGAAGCCGGCAAGGGTTTTGCGGTCGTCGCCCAGGAGGTCCGCGAACTCGCCCAGCGCTCGGCGGCCGCCGCCAAGGAAATCAAGGCGCTGATCTCGACCTCTGGCCAGCAGGTCGGGCACGGTGTCGAACTCGTCGGCCAGGCCGGGCAATCGCTGGAAAAGATCGTGGCTCAGGTGGCCGAGATCTCCGGCCTGATGAGCGAGATCGCCGGCTCCGCCCGCGAACAGTCGAACGGGCTCGGCGAAGTCAACATCGCGGTCAACGAGATGGACCAGGTGACCCAGCAGAACGCCGCGATGGTCGAGCAGTCGACGGCCGCCAGCCGTTCGCTGGCCCAGAAGGCCGAAGAACTCCGTCATCTGGTCGGCCGCTTCCGCCTGCTCGCGGCCCGGCCGCAACGCAAGGCGGCCGCGACTGCTGTTGCGGCATAACCGCCGCGACGGGAGGACGCCGGCACAAAAGCGGCGCTTGCCCGGCGGGCTGCACATCTTCCCGCCATGTGCTATTCGTGCCCGCGAACGCCTGCCCTATATAGGGGGCGGGTGAAAACGGGCGAAGTCGATGATGGACGAAACCACCGGCAACAGCAGGAAGCGGCAGGCTGTCGATCGCCTCGCCGCGCTTGCCGCGGTGGCGCGTGAACGCTGGCGGCGGTTCTGGCGGCTCGCCTCGCGCTATATGCCAAAGCGGCTCTACGCGCGCTCGCTGATCATCGTCATCGCACCGATGATCCTGCTTCAGTCGGTCATCGCCTTCGTGTTCATGGAGCGCCACTGGCAGACGGTGACGCAGCGCCTGTCGATGGCGGTGGTGCGCGACATCTCCGCCATCATCGACCTGGTCGAGACGTACCCGCCCGGTAACAACTACGCCGAGGTCATCCGCATCGCCCAGGAGCGCCTGTCGCTGAAGGCCGACATCCTGCCGCCCGATCCGCTGCCGCCACCCGGGCCAAAACCGTTTTTCTCGATCCTCGACACCACGTTGTCCAGCGAGATCACCGCCCAGATCAACCGCCCGTTTTGGATCGACACGGTCGGCAACTCAAACGTCGTGGAAATCCGTGTCCAGCTCGAGGGCAAGGTGCTACGCGTCTTTGCCCGCCGCTCCCAGGCCTACGCGTCCAACACCCACATCTTCCTGCTGTGGATGGTGGGCACTTCGCTGGTGCTGCTCATCATCGCCATCCTGTTCCTGCGCAACCAGATCCGCCCGATCCAGCAGCTCGCCGAAGCCGCCGAGAGTTTCGGCAAGGGCAGGCCGACGCCGGCCGATTTCCGCCCGCGCGGCGCCGAGGAGGTGCGGCGCGCCGGCGCGGCCTTCCTACTGATGCGCGAGCGCATCGAACGTCAGATCGAGCAGCGCACCGCCATGCTCGCAGGCGTCAGCCACGATCTGCGCACCATCCTCACCCGCTTCAAGCTGCAACTCGCCCTGATCGGCTCCAGATCGGACGTCGATGCGATGGAGCGCGACATCGACGACATGCAGTCCATGCTCGAGGGCTACCTTGCCTTCGCGCGCAGCGAGGCCGCCGAGGATACCGGCCCGTTCAACCTGGAAGACATGGTTGCCAAGCTGAAGGAGGAAGCGGATCTGCGCGGGATCGAACTCGACATCTCCGTCGGCGGCAATCCAGACGTCACGGTCCGCCCTACCGCGTTTGCGCGGCTGGTATCAAACCTCGTCGGCAACGCATTCCGCTACGCCGGGCGCGTCAGCGTCCGCATCACACATGCGCAACGCTCCATAACCATTGTCATCGACGACGACGGGCCGGGCATTCCCGCAGACAAGCGCGAGGAGGTGTTCAAGCCCTTCTACCGGCTCGACGAGGCGCGCAACCAGGATGCAGGCGGCACCGGGCTCGGCCTTTCGATCGCACGCGACATCGCGCGCAGCCATGGCGGAGATATCAGGCTCGAGGGCTCGCCGCTCGGCGGCCTGCGCGCCATCGTCCGCTTGCCCGCGTGACCGGGGGAATTCCCGGCTACAGCGCCATGCGTCCTTTGGGATGCACAAGGGACGCTGCAAGTCATCGAATCCGCGCATCGTGCTTTCCGAAGACCGGTTCCGGTTTTCGGGCGGATGCGCTAGAACAGCGCCCCGCCGTCCGGCACGCGCTTGTCGATTGCGGCCAGCACCACTTCGCCCTTGGTGTCGGGGAAACCGAGCGTCAGCACCTCCGACATGAACTTGCCGATCTGGCGCGGCGCAAAATTGACGACCGCCATCACCTGGCGCCCGACAAGCTCGTCGACCGAATAATGCGCGGTGATCTGCGCCGAGGACTTCTTGACGCCGATATCGGCTCCGAAGTCGACCCACAGCTTGATCGCCGGCTTGCGTGCCTCGGGAAAAGGCTCCGCCTTGACCACGGTCCCCGCGCGGATGTCGACCCGCGCAAAATCGTCGAATCCGATTTCCGGCTTAACGGGCACGTTCACGCCGTTCCGAAAGTTTCGAAAATCGCGCTGCGCATCGCCTCTTCCGCGCCCATGCCGGCCCATACGACGAACTGGAACGCCTGGAAGTAGACCTCGCATGATTCGAGCGACGAATTGAGCATCGTTTCCACCTGCAGCGCGGTCGGCTCCAGTCCGCCGGCCAGGATCAGCGTCTGGCGGAACATGATCGCGCCTTCCTTGCTCCACAGGTCGAAATGGCCGAACAGCAGTTGCTCGTTGACTACCGAAAGAAGGCGCGTCACCTCGCCGACGCGGGCTTCCGGCACCTTGAGGTCGAAAGCGCACGCCACATGGAGGGCTTCGAAATCCTCCATCCACGAGAACGAAACGTGGTAGTCGGTCCAGGCGCCCGCAACCGAGATCGCGATCTCGTCATCCACACAACGCTCGAACGCCCAGTCCTGCGTCACCGCCACCTGCTCGATGACATCGACCGGGTTGCTGTCGCGAAATTCCTGCATTTCCATCAGGCTCATAGTAATCCCTCGAAGGCGACCGCCGCCGGTTCCGCCGCTGTTACGCCTGAATACACTGTGAAACTCGGCAAATGCCCACCCGGGCACACCGTCCGCATGTCGGCTTGCGAATCATGCTTGAGAATCAGTGTATTGAAGCTGACTCGCGTGGCCAGCCCTTTTTCGCTTCGCAACCAAGAACGATGTGGATGGCGCTTGAATCAACGCCTCACCGGCCAAGCATAAGCGATTCCGAACCAACGGTTTTCCGCCGGGTAGCGGCTGTGAATAAAATTCCGCGGAAAAGCGGTCAGCCGTTCTTGGCGGCCTTGGCCGCGCGGGCGCCCTTTGATGAGGTCATGCCGGCGATCTTGTCTTCCAGCGCGGCGAGACGCTCGCCAAGCGCCTTGTTTTCGGCACGCGCCTTGATCGCCATGTCGCGCATCGCCTCGAATTCCTCGCGCTGCACCAGGTCCATCGACGAGACGAGCCGTTCCAGTTGTGCGCGCATGGCGTTTTCCGCCTCGCGCCGCACGCCCTGCGCGGCGCCCGCCGCGTCGGTCATCAGCTTGGCGAATTCGTCGAGAATGCGGTTCGGTCCGCTCGTGGTCATGGAAACGCCTTTCGTTTGTCCATGAGGTAAGGCGGCGACGAGCGAAAAGCAAGCACCGGCCTGCCTTGACCTTGCAGGATGCCTGCCGCATGGTCCGCCGAATTCCGCGCGGAGCCCTGCCTTGCCCGAACCGCTCATCCTCCCATTCGCCGCCCTGCCCTTCCCGCAAATCGATCCGGTGATCTTTTCCGTCGGCCCGATCGCCGTTCACTGGTACGGCCTCGCCTATGTCGCGGGAATCCTGTTCGCCTGGTGGTACGCGCGCCGCCTGGTCGCCACGCAGCGTCTGTGGGCGCATGGGCAACCGGCCATGAGCATTGCCGATATCGACGATTTCGTCGTTTGGGCGGCGATCGGCGTCGTTGCCGGCGGGCGCATCGGCTATGTCCTTTTCTACGACCTGCCGCGCTTCCTGGCCGAGCCAGCCGACATCATCAGGATCTGGACTGGCGGGATGTCGTTCCACGGCGGCATCCTCGGTGTGATCCTTGCGATGATCCTGTTCGCCCGCGCGCGCGGCATTTCCATGTGGTCGCTGTTCGACACGGTGGCTGCGGCCGTGCCTGTCGGCCTGCTCCTCGGGCGCCTTGCCAATTTCGTCAATGCCGAGCTATGGGGCCGGACGACGGACGTGCCCTGGGCTTTTGTCTTCCCCACCGATCCGGAATTCCTGCCCCGCCATCCAAGCCAGCTTTACGAAGCGGCGCTCGAGGGCCTCGTGCTGTTTGCCGTGCTCGCCTGGCTTGTCTGGGCGCGCGGCAAGCTCAGGCGCCCGAAGTTCATCGGCGGCGCCTTCATCGCCGGCTACGGCCTGTCGCGGATCGTCGTCGAATTCTTCCGCATGCCCGATGCACAGATCGGCTATCTCGCCGGCACGGGCTGGCTGACCATGGGCATGATCCTGTCGCTGCCGATGGTTCTTGTCGGCATTTGGGCGATGGCGACGGCGGCGAATCCCGAAGACGGCAGATGACCGCGCTGAAAAGGCGCCTGATCGGGCTGATCCGCGCCACCGGCCCGATTACAGTTTCAGACTATTTCGCGGCCTGCCTGTTCGACCCCGATCATGGCTATTACACGACCCGCGAACCCTTCGGCCGCGGCGGCGATTTCATCACCGCGCCCGAGGTAAGCCAGTTGTTCGGCGAGATGCTGGCCCTGTGGGCCTGGCAGAACTGGCAGGCGATCGGCGCGCCGGGCTGCTTTGCCTTCGTCGAGATCGGCCCGGGGCGCGGCACGCTGATGGCCGACATGACGCGCGCTCTGTCGCGGATCGGCGGCGGCGCCTTCATGGACGCGGCAAGCATCTGCATGATCGAGGCGAGCGAGCGCCTGACCGACGTGCAGCGCAAGACCCTGGCCGGCCTTCCGGCCCAGCCGCAATGGCTCGCAGCTATTCACGACCTCCCCGCTCTGCCCCTTGTCATCATCGGCAACGAGCTGTTCGATGCCCTGCCGATCCGCCAATACGTCAAGACCGCGACGGGTTGGCGCGAGCGCATGGTGGCCGTGGACGAATCGGGTGGCGGACTGACCTTCGCCGTCGGCACGGGCGCGCCCGATCCCGACCTGTTGCCGCCCGGTGCCGCGGACGCGCCGCAGGGCACGATTGCCGAAATCGCGCCGGCGCGCACGGCGCTCATGGATGAGATCGCTACCCGGATTGCCACGCATGGCGGGGCAGGTCTCTTCATCGACTACGGCAGCCTCGAAAGCGGCCTCGGCGACACGCTGCAGGCCGTGAAAGGCCACGCCTACGATCCCGTTCTGGCCCATCCCGGAGAGGCCGATCTCACCAGCCATGTCGACTTCGCGGCCCTGGAGAATTCGGCACGGGAAAAGGGCCTGGAAGCCCGGACCGCCACGCAGGGCGATTTCCTGCTTGCGCTCGGCCTGCTGCAACGCGCGGGCCGGCTTGGCGCGGGCAAGGATGGCGCAACGCAGGAGCGCATCCGAAGCGAGGTCGAACGCCTCGCTGGCCCCGGCCAGATGGGCAAACTGTTCAAGGTTCTGGCCCTTGGCAGGCCAGGCGCGCTGTGGATGCCGTGAATCCTGCCCTTACGTCCCGCAGAAGGTCGCCTTGACCACTTCGTCAGGTTCCGGCGGCTGCTGGTAGGCGGCGTATTGCGGTTGGTCGTCATAGGGATGCGCCAGCACCGCATTCAGTTCCTCGAACGGCGCGTAATCGCCCGCAAGCGCGGCCTGGATCACCGCTTCGACGCGGTGGTTGCGCGGGATGTAGGCCGGGTTGACTGCCCGCATCGCCGCCTGCCGCTCTTCGTCGCTGCGCCCTTCGCTCTCCAGCCGCCGCCGCCAGTCGACAGCCCAGCCGTCGAAGGCGGACGGATCGGCAAACAGCGTGCGCACCGCCCCGTCGGTCTCCGGTCCGCCAGCCTGCGGCAGGGCGGAAAGCCGCCTGAAGACGAGCGAATAGTCGGCGGATTCCTCCGCCATTCGGGAGAGCAGGTCGCCGACCAGCGCCTCGTCGGCTTCGTGGGCCACGCCAAGTCCGATCTTCGCGCGCAGGATCGCGGCCTGCGCCTCTTCATAACGCTTCATGAACGCGTCGACCGCCGCCTGCGCGCCTTCTACCGCCTTCTCCTGGTCGTCGTCGATCAGCGGCACGAGGCAGGAGGCGAAATTGGCGAGGTTCCATTGCGCGATCGCCGGCTGGTTCTTGAAGGCGTAGCGGCCCCACTGGTCGATCGACGAGAACACCGTGTCGGGATGATAGGCGTCCATGAAGGCACAGGGTCCGTAATCGATCGTCTCCCCGGCCACCGACATGTTGTCGGTATTCATCACCCCGTGGATGAAGCCGAGCCCCATCCATTGCGCGATCAGCGCCGCCTGCCGTGCGGCCACGCCTTCCAGCAGGGCCAGATAGGCATTATCCGCTCCGGCCGCCTCCGGATAGTGGCGTTCGATGACATGGTCGGCCAGCAGCTTCAGCGCCTCCAGGTCGCCGCGGGCGGCAAAATACTGGAACGTGCCGACCCGGACATGGCTCGCCGCAACGCGTGTCAGAACCGCGCCCGGAAGGACCTGTTCGCGCATCACTGCTTCGCCCGTCTCCACCGCCGCGAGCGCGCGGGTCGTCGGCACGCCGAGAGCGGCCATCGCTTCCGAGACCACATATTCGCGCAGCACCGGCCCAAGCCACGCGCGCCCGTCGCCCGACCGCGAAAACGGCGTGCGGCCGGACCCCTTGAGCTGAATGTCACGGCGACGCCCGGCTGCATCGACGATTTCGCCAAGCAGGATCGCGCGGCCGTCGCCCAGTTGCGGCACCCAGCCGCCGAACTGATGGCCCGCATAGGCTTGCGCGAGCGGCTGGGATCCTGCCGCGATCCGGTTTCCGGCGAGCACTTCGATTCCCTCCGCCGAAGCCAGCCAGCCGCCGTCGATGCCGAGTTCGCGCGCAAGCGGCTCGTTCAACCTGATCAGCCGCGGAGCCTTGACGGGCGTCGGGTCGAGCCGCGCGAAAAACCGCGCCGGCAACCGCGCATAGCTGTTGTCGAAGCCGATAAGACCGTTGCCGGGCTGGGGCGCGTTCATGGAAACTCCGTCAATAAAAGCCTGCCGGCTTCGTTTCGTTCTTCCCCTGAAGATAGTGGCCCCCCGCGCAAAGGCAATCGTACCGGGCCCGCCGATGCGTCGCATTGACTCAAGCTGCCCCGTGGACCACCATCCCCGCGCAAACACGGACAAATTCGGCGGCTTGAAGAGATGAACGACAGACCCGGTCTGACACCGCTCAGCGCCGACCTGCTTGCCGACGTGGCGGAAAACGGCGTGCGCCATGGCTTCTTCACCCGCCTGGGTGGCGTTTCCAGCGGCCTTTACCACGGCCTCAACGTCGGCATGGGCTCCAGCGACGATCCCGACGCGGTGCGCGAAAACCGCGCCCGCGTCGCCGCCCATCTCGGCGTCGCCCCGGGATACCTGGCAACCCCCTACCAGATCCACTCGCCCGACGCCGTCGTCGCGCGCGGACCCTTTGCAGGCGAGCGGCCGAAGGCTGACGCCATCGTGACCGACACGCCCGGCGTCGCCATCGGCGTCGTCACCGCCGATTGCGGGCCGATCCTGTTTGCCGACGGGCAGGCCCGCGTCATCGGTGCCGCCCACGCCGGCTGGAAGGGCGCGCTTGACGGCGTTCTGGAGAACACCGTCGCGGCGATGGAAAAGCTGGGCGCGCAGCGTGCACGCATCGTCGCCGTGCTCGGCCCGTCGATCAGCCAGGCGAACTACGAGGTGGGACCCGAATTCGTCGCCCGCTTCCTGGCAGCGGATCGCGGCAATGATCGATACTTCGAAGCCTCGCCCCGTGGCGGCCATGCCATGTTCGACCTCCAGCGCTATACGATCGACCGGCTTCTGGCCGCCGGCGTCGCAGCCGCCGCCACGGGTCACTGCACCTATGATGACGAAGACAGTTTTTATTCCTACCGGCGCAAGACCCATCGCGGCGAACCGGATTATGGGCGGCAGATTTCAGCGATCGTATTGGAGAAGAATTGATGGCTTTGCATTTTGACGAGACCGAATACGAGGCTCGCCGCGAACGCCTGACGGCCGCGATGGCCGAGGAGAAACTCGATGCCGTCCTGCTGTTCGCACAGGAAAGCATGTACTGGCTCACCGGATACGACAGCTTCGGGTTCTGCTTCTTCCAGAGCCTTGTCGTGCTGGCGGATGGTTCGATGACCCTGCTCACGCGCTCCGCCGACCAGCGCCAGGCGCGCCACACGTCCAATATCGAGCGGATCATGATCTGGGCGGACCGGGAAAATGCCAATCCGGCGATTGACCTGCGCAGCCTGCTCAACGATCTCGACCTGCTGGGCAAGCGCATCGGCGTCGAATACGACACGCACGGCCTGACTGCGGCCAACGGCCACCGGCTCGACGACATGCTCCAGACCTTCGGCGTGGTTTCCGACGCTTCGACGCTCGTGCCCCGCCTGCGCATGATCAAGAGCGAGGCCGAGATCGCCAAGGTCAAAAAGGCCGCAGGACTGGCCGACGACGCATTTGACGCCGCCCTGCCCCTGATCGCCCAAGGCGGAGATGAAGGCGCCATCCTCGCCGCCATGCAGGGCGCCATCTTCGCCGGCGGCGGCGACTACCCCGCCAACGATTTCATCATCGGTTCGGGCGCCGATGCGCTGCTGTGCCGCTACAAGGCGGGAAGGCGCAAGCTCTCCAAGAACGACCAGCTGACGCTCGAATGGGCGGGCGTCTTCCATCACTACCATGCCGCCATGATGCAGACCGTGCTGACCGGAAAGGTCGGCAAGCGCCATGGCGAACTGCACGAAGCGGCGGCAGCCGCGCTCGAAGCCGTCGAGGGCACCATGGTTCCGGGCAAGACGTTCGGCGAAGTTTTCGATGCCCATGCGCGCGAGATGGAAGCGCGCGGCCTGTCGAAGCACCGGCTCAACGCCTGCGGCTACTCGCTCGGCGCCCGCTTCGCGCCGTCCTGGATGGACATGCCGATGTTCTACGCCGGAAACGAGGAGGTGATCCAGCCGGACATGACCCTGTTTGCCCACATGATCATCATGGACTCCGATACCGGCACGGCGATGACCCTGGGTCGCACCTATCTGACCAACGATGGCGCGCCGCAGCGCCTCTCGCGCCTTGGTCTCGACTTGATTGTGCGCTGAATGCGATGACAAGAGGGACGGGAGCATGCCTCCAGGGCGATTTGGAGAAATTATGAGATTGGGCAGATTTGCCGCCGGTGCCGTTTGTTTTCTGGCCGCGCTATCCCTTGGCGCATGCACCAGCGTGGAAACGGCGCTCGATCCCAGCGCGATCGATACCGCGCAGCAGGAGACGACGACCGAGACACCCGGACAATCGATCGCGACATCGGCTCGCATCGAGTTCGCTCCGATCGTCGGTTCCACGATCACGGCAATATCGCCCCTGTCGCACCGCCTGTCGGTCAGGGCCAAGGAACTTGGCATCAAACTCAACGCCGGCGGCGATCCCACCACCACCCACCTCGTGAAGGGCTATTTCTCCGCCCTGCCCGAAGAAGGGCAGACAACGGTCGTCTATGTCTGGGACGTTCTTGACGCATCGGGCAACCGTCTTCACCGCATACAGGGCAAGGCGGTCTCGCCGAGCGCCAACATCGACATGCCTGGCTCGAGCACCGATTCCTGGAACACCGTGGAACCCGCCATCATGGAATCGATTGCCGACACGACCATGGGCCAGTTGGCTGCCTGGCTCGCCGCGAATGCCGCGTAGGAACGCGGGCAATTCACCTTTTTTGGGATTGCAGCGCGGATTCGTGGTAGCAGCGCTTGCATTGGGACGTGACCCGGCTAAAAGGCCCGGATTACCGATCACTGCCGGGGACCTGGGATGAAACTTTTCGCGGGCAATTCCAACCGAGAACTTGCCGAAGCCGTAGCCCGGTATCTCAACATCCCGCTTGGCAAGGCCAGCGTCAGGCGGTTCGCGGACGAGGAAATCTTCGTCGAGATCCAGGAAAACGTTCGCGGCACGGATGTCTTCGTTCTGCAGTCGACGTCGTATCCGGCCAACGACCACCTGATGGAACTGCTGATCATGATCGATGCGTTCCGCCGCTCGTCCGCGCGCCGCATCACCGCCGTCGTTCCCTATTTCGGCTATGCCCGCCAGGACCGC